>NZ_BMGY01000001.1 GCF_014640435.1 Hymenobacter frigidus
CGTTACCCCGCCAACTAGCTAATGGCACGCAACCCCATCCGAATCCAATAAATCTTTAACTGTTACCTGATGCCAGGCTGCAGTTTTATGCGGTATTAATCCGCCTTTCGGCGGGCTATCCCCCAGATTCGGGTAGGTTGGTTACGCGTTACGCACCCGTGCGCCACTATTGGTATTGCTACCAACCGTTCGACTTGCATGTATTAGGCCTGCCGCTAGCGTTCATCCTGAGCCAAGATCAAACTCTCCATTGTAAAATACTCTACACCATCCCGAAGAATGGCTGATGTCAAGTGCTGACCTTGCTCACATATTGACGTTATTGTCTAATTCGTTTCGCTTGGTTTGTTTCACTGTGAATTTCCCAAAGGAAATGCAGCGAGTAAAACTCTTACTATTTTGTTTGTTTCCGTCATTCAAAGAACGTGTGTCACTTCCATTTGAAGTAACAGTGTGGGTTAATTTTTAACCCGATGTTGTTGTTGAAGCAGTGCCCTGTTCGATTTGGGAGTGCAAAGGTAACAACTTTTACTGGCTTTGCAACTGTGGGGCGAAAAAATTTAGAATTGTTTTCGCTCGATTTGCAAAGTTAATCACTTCCTGTTGAAGCGGGCTGCAAAGGTACGGTGGAGGTTTTCAGCTTTGCAAGGGGTTCAAGAAATAAATCCTGAAGCTCGCTAGTGCGCCAAGATATAGACAAGCTAGTCTTAGCAGGAGTTCCGTAGCCTTTCAAATTACGCCACAAGCCAGCGCTCGTACTATCCCGTAGTCCATTTGACGTTTTGGGACTGCAAAGGTAGGAGGACTTTTGGGGGGAACAAGGGGACTCACACGAAAAAGCTGTGGATGAGTCGTAAGTCGTTGATTGATGCACCGAAAAAAATGCTGGCATTCTTAATAGTGGGGGATTCAAAGTGGACAGCAACGTAATTGTTCGCGGAGTCAACCCATCGGCCCTGATGCTTGTGTCGGCTTGGGAATGGGTTTAACTGATTGCGTCGGGCAGTTATGGATTTGTTGTACCAAGCCCTGGGTGGTTTTGAAGTCAAAATACATTTGGTCGGAATGTAGAGGGAAATGACAAAAAGCGCCGTGCAGCGTATTTACCGTTTGTGGCAAATACGCTGCACGGCGCTTTTTTAATGAGCTTCCGGGCTACCGGTGGAGGGTGCTCACGCGGTCGGGACCTACACTGACGATGCGGATAGGGACCTGCAGCTCCTTCTCGAGGAAGTCCAAATAAGAAATGAGGTTTGGGGGAAGTTGAGCAGCGTCGGTGATTTGGGTGAGGTCGGAGTTCCAGCCGGGGAGGGTGATATACTCAGGAGTAATGGTGGTGAGCTCACCGGGGTCGGGTAGCTGCGGGGTGCTCTCGCCCGTGGCGGTGCGGTAGTGGGTACAAGCCTGAATTTCGGTGAAAGCGTCGAGGACGTCGGCTTTCATGAGGTGGAGTTCGGTGACGCCGTTGAGCATGATGGCGTAGCGGAGGGCGGGCAGGTCTATCCAGCCGGTGCGGCGGGGACGGCCGGTGGTGGAGCCGAACTCGCGGCCGGCCTGGCGGATTTGCTCGCCCACTTCGTCGTGTAGTTCGGTGGGGAACGGGCCGCTGCCAACGCGGGTGCAGTAGGCTTTGGTGATGCCGTACACCTTATCTATGTGACGCGGGGCAATGCCGAGGCCGGTGCAGGCACCAGCGGCGATGGTGCTGGAGGAGGTAACGTAGGGATAGGAACCGAAGTCAATATCCAATAAAGAGCCTTGGGCTCCTTCAGCAAGGATACGCTTGCCTTGGGTGAGAAGGTCGTTGAGGAGGTATTCGGTGTCGGTGAGTTGAAGGGTGCGAAGGAAGGCGATAGCGGAGAAGAAGTCGGCTTCTAAGGCTTCAATTTCGAGTTCTTTGTGATGGTGGGCGGCGATGGCCGCGTGCTGGGCAACTGCTTCCTTATAACGCTGTTCAAAATCGGGCAACAGAATGTGGCCCACACGCAGGCCGACGCGGCCGATTTTATCGGAATAAGTGGGGCCGATGCCTTTGAGGGTACTGCCGATTTTGGTGTTGCCACGGGCTTCTTCGCTGATGCGGTCGAGGGCGCGGTGCGAGGGCAGGATGAGCTGGGCCTTCTTGGAGATGTAAAGGTTTTTGGCCCAATCCACTCCCCTATCGGTGAGTTTTTGGAGTTCCTGACGAAAGACGACGGGGTCGAGGACGACGCCGTTGCCAACAATGTTGAGGATGTGGGGGTGAAAAATGCCGCTGGGCACTTGGTGCAGGACGTGCTTGATGCCGTCGAAGGTGAGAGTGTGGCCGGCATTGGGGCCGCCCTGGAAGCGGGCTACGGCGTCGTAGGTGGGTGCGAGGACATCTACAATTTTGCCTTTGCCTTCATCGCCCCACTGGAGGCCTATTAATACGTCTACTGGCATGATGGTTGGGTTTTTCCTTCCTCGTCTCGCCCCACCTTCGGTCCCCTTTCCAGTAGAGAGGGGGAGTTGGCTGAGTGCGGATAAATTTGGAAGGCTTATTACTGGTGTGTTTTTTTGTGAATGTATTACTGCAAGCTACTGTACTGCCTTGAGGTCCTTCGCAAGCTCAGGATGACAAACAGGCAAAAAAATAGCCGCCTAAATGGCGGCCGGGGTTAGCTGTTGGCGAGCGGCGACTTCATCGGCGGCTACCGTGAAGATATTATTGAGCTTAGTGATGGCCAACAACTTCTTCGGGTGGTCGGCGGGGTTGATGAGAACCATCTCGCCGCCACGGCTGCGGAACTTGGTGAGGAGCGAAACGAGGACGCCGATGCCGGTGCTGTTGATGTACCGGGTTTCGGAAAGGTCGACGGCGCAGTGGTTCAGTTCTTCACCCAGATGCGCATTAACGGATTGCAGGAGCTGGTCGGTATCGGAGCTACCAATCAGGTCGCCGGTGAGGCGGACGAAGAGAATGCCGTTTTTAACGGTGCTGGTGATGGTCATGCAGGAGAGGTACGGGCGGCAGCCTGGGCGCGACAGTCGCCGCAAATGCCGTAAAGATTTAAAGAATGATGCAAGATATGGAAGTTCAGCAGCTCGCCGACCATAGTTTGGATGCCGTGAATACGTGGGTCGCAGAATTCCACCACTTTATGGCATTCAGTACAAATGACATGGTCGTGCTGGCGGTAACCGTAGCTCTTCTCATATTGAGCGAGGTTGCGGCCAAACTGATGCTTGCTGACGAGGCCCTGCTCGACAAGTAAATCCAAAGTGTTGTAGACCGTGGCGCGGCTTACTTGCAGGCCCCGCTCTTTCATGCCGGCGTAAAGTTGTTCGACATCGAAGTGGCCGGAACGGGCATATATTTCCTCCAGAATGGCGTACCGCTCGCCGGTTTTGCGCAGGCCTTTATTTTCCAGGTGCGCGGTGAAAAGTTTTTTAACTTCTTCGAGCTTATCGGTATTCAGAATGCCCTGCGAGGCGGCGCTGGGCGTGTGCTTGGCGGCGTAACTGGTTTCTGATGAGCCCCCTATTCTCTGTCCGGCCTCATCGGCCGGGTTAGTCGATGGCGGCAGAGAAGTTGGGGCTGCTGCTTGAGGTAGTTTCACTGTGTGCAGTATATATAAGGAGTAATGAGGCAGCGCTAAAAACTCAGTTCAGGTAAGCTGGGCTGGCTCGCTGAGGTTTTCGCTACGCAAAGTAAAGGTGGTAATGATTGGCACAGCCAGGGTTGAAGGCTGCCTGGCAGGCTGGACACGTGTTGCCGCAACTTAAATACTCCGCAATGCTAAGCGTGCTTTTGCAATTGCCGCAAAGAATGGCTTGGGCAGCAAACTCCTCTTTTGGCCAAACGATTGGGGCATGGTCGGCCATTTCCTGGTGGCACTCAATGCAGGCGTAGAATTCGCCGCAGCATTTGAATTTAATGGCAATAATATCGCGCTCAGAGTGGTAGTGTACACATTGGGTGCGCTCGTTCACGTTGGTTCCGTGGCAAACGATTGGCGCAGTAGCTTCCATTTTCACGATTCAAACCGCTCTACCTGCAGCACTCCGTTCACTCTGCTTAGGCGTTGAATGAGCTTGTTTAAGTGGTCGGTATCATTCACAAACACCATTATCTGGCCCTCAAAAATACCGTCATTGCTATCAACTGTAATGGCGCGCATATTCACCTTGAGGCTGGTGCTGATGATGCGGGTCACGTCGTTGACAAGGCCCACGCGGTCGGTGCCCTTGATGCGAATACCAGCCAGGAAAGCCAGTTCCAGCTGCTCAGTCCACTTGGCGCGCACTATGCGGTTGCCGTAATTCGACATCAGGTCGACGGCACGCGGACAGCTGGTGCGGTGAATGATGATGCCCGTTTCCGTTTCGAAGCCAAACACGTCGTCGCCAGGTATGGGGTTGCAGCAGCGGGCAATACTGTAGTTGAACTTGTCAGTGTGCTCGCCCACCACCAGCATATCGGGGCGGACACCCCGGATTTTCTGCACCTCGTTATCGAACGTTTTCGGCTCCATCACCGAAGGCAGGGGCTTTTCGTTGAACAGCGACTCACGAATGGTGCGCCCGTCAACCTGCCCTACCGCCAAACGGTAGTAGAATTCCTGGGCCGTGGGCACATTGAAGTAAGCCAGCAGGCGGTTGAAATTATCCTGCGTAAATGGCACCCCAATAAGCTCCAGCCGCTTTTCCAACAGGAAACGTCCGTCTTCGGCCTTGGCCCGCTTGTCATCGCGCAAAAACTCCTTGATTTTAGAGCGCGCCTTCGTCGTGATGACAAAACCGAGCCATTCCGCCGTCGGCCGCTGCTTGTGCGAGGTCAGAATCTCCACTTGGTCGCCGTTGCGAAGCGGATAACTAAGCGGCTCCAGCTTTTGATTAACCTTCGCCCCAAGACAATGCAAGCCAATTTGGGAGTGAATGTCAAAGGCGAAGTCCAGCGCCGTCGCCTTGTCGGGCAAAATCACGAGCTTGCCCTTGGGCGTGAACGCATACACTTCTTTCACGAACAGGTTCTGCCGGAACTCGTCCATGAATTCAAGAGCGCTGGAGTTGTTGGATTCCAGCATCTCCCGCACTTTGTTCACCCAGCCTTCAAGCGAGCTTTCGGGCTGAATGCTACCGGTATCCTTGTATTTCCAGTGCGCGGCGTAGCCTTTCTCGGCAATGTCGTCCATACGCCGCGAGCGAATCTGCACCTCCACCCACTGCCCAGCGCGCGACATTACGGTGGTGTGCAGGCTCTCGTAGCCGTTGGCCTTGGGCGTGCTTACCCAGTCGCGCAGCCGGTCGGGGTTGGGTTGGTAAAAGTCCGTCACAATGGAATATACCTGCCAGCAGGCCGCTTTCTCCTGCTCCGGCGGCACGTCCAGAATCACCCGAACGGCAAACAAGTCATACACCTCGTCAAAGGTGATATTCTGCTTTTTCATCTTTTTCAGGATGGAATAGATGCTCTTGGGCCGCCCCTTTATCTCATACTCGAAACCCTGCGCCTTCAATTCCTCGTCAATCGGCAGTACAAACTCCTTAATAAAGCGGTTTCGCACGCTCTGGCTTTGCCGCACCCTGGATTTCAACTCGTTATACGTTTCCGTATCGGTGAATTTCAGGTATAAGTCTTCCAGCTCACTTTTTATAGTATAGAGCCCGAGCCGATGCGCCAGTGGGGCGTATAGATACAGCGTCTCCGAGGCAATTTTGAGCTGCTTGTGCCGCGGCATCGAATCCAGCGTCCGCATATTATGCAGCCGGTCAGCAATTTTAATGAGGATGACGCGCACATCCTCACTAAGCGTCAGCAGCATTTTGCGAAAATTCTCCGCCTGCTCGCTGGTACCGTACTCAAAAACACCGGAAATCTTTGTAAGGCCGTCGATAATCCGAGCGACTTTAGAGCCGAATTCCCGCTCAATGTCCGAAATTTCAGTCGGCGTGTCCTCCACCACGTCATGCAGCAAAGCGGCCACAATGCTCGTCGTACCCAGCCCAATTTCCTCCACCGCAATCTGCGCCACTGCCAGCGGATGCAGAATATAGGGCTCCCCCGACTTGCGCCGCATTTCCTTGTGCGCCTCCAGGCTCTGATTAAAAGCCTTCTTAATCAGCTTAGGGTCACCATCCTTCAAGTACGGCTTGGCAGTGCGCAGCAGGCGGCGGTAGTGGCGCAGGATTTCCTGGCGCTCGGCTTCGGGGGAGATAACGGGAGGCATAATGAGTAAAGTAACAACGCAAGCGAGGAAAAGGTGGCCTGTTTGAGCAGGTATCGGTCCTACTCAGCAAGCTCACGATGGCCGAGCCCCTCCCCCTATTCTCCCAAACTCATTATTCCAAATGCCCTTTGCGCGCAATCACTTTAGCGAGTACCTTTGCGGGCCCGTAGCAACTGGCACCGGGGAAAGACCATGCGGATATGGCGAAATTGGTAGACGTGCCAGACTTAGGATCTGGTGCCGCAAGGCGTGTGGGTTCGAGTCCCTCTATCCGCACTTAGTATCTGATACAGGCCTTCAGTCGTATAGGCTGAAGGCCTTTTTTTCAACCATTCAACTTGGCCAGCGGAAGCCGGCTCCTCCTGTTTTGAACATTACCCTCGACAAAAACGACGAGCAGCTGACCGGGCTGCTGACCGTGCACCTGACCGAAGCTGATTACACGCCGACGGTTGACAAGCAAATCAAAGAGTACACCAAGCGGGCGCAGGTGAAAGGTTTCCGGCCGGGCATGGTGCCAGTGGGCATGGTGCGCAAAATGTACGGCAAAGGCATTCTGGCTGAAGAAATCAACAAAATGCTGGGCAAAGCCGTGGACTCCTACATTAAGGAGAACAACGTGAAGCTGCTGGGCGAGCCTCTGCCCGTGCCGAGCGACGTCAATTTCGACACCGCTAAAGAATTCTCTTTTCAGTTTGAGTTGGGCCTGCTGCCCGATTTCGCTTTGCCCGCCGATGGCAAGCTGGAAGTGGAGCGCCACCAGGTGAGCCTCGACGACGATACCCTGGCCCAAACCAACGAGCAGATTGCCCGTCAGTACGGCGAGACGACCAACCCCGAGGTCTCGGAGGCTGGCGACTACCTCTTCGGCAAATTCAAGAAAGCCGATGAGGAAGGCGAAGGCCGCACCGTGCTCCTGCCCATCAGCAAAGTAACCGGCGACTCGGCTCCCTTCATCGGCAAAAATGCTGGCGATGTGGTGACGTTTGACCTGCAGGCGGCTTTCAGCAATGATGCGGCTTCGATTTCGAACTTCTCGGGCCTGAGCAAGGCTGAAGCGGCTGACGCCAAAGGCGACTACGTGTTGAGCGTGGAGAAAGTGAACCGCACGGCCGCTCCCGAGATGAACCAAGAGCTGTTCGATAAAGTATTTGGCCCCGAGACCGTGGCTTCGCAGGAAGAGTTCGACGCCAAAGTGCGCGAGACCATTCAGTCGAACTACGACCGCGAAAGCGACGGCGCGCTGAACAACAGCATTGTGGAAAAGCTAGTGAATACCGTGGAAATCAAGATTCCTACGGAGTTCTTCAAGAAATGGCTGGTGCGCGCCAACGACGGCAAGCTGACCCCCGAGAAGGTAGAGGAGCACTACACCGACTACGAGAAGGAGCTGAAGTGGAGCATGATTCGCAACAAGGTGGTGGAAGAAGCCGGCCTGAAGGTGAGCAACGACGAAATCATGGACCGCACCCTCGACAAAATCATGGGCCAGTTCAACATGCCGAATATGCCCGACGAGATGCGTGAGTCGATGCGCAGCTACGCCGACAGCTACCTGAAGCAGGAGAACGGTAAAAACTACGTGAGCGAGTACGAGGCCATTCTGGCAGAGAAAGTGCTGGAAAACCTACGCGGCAAAGTTGTTGTTACCGAGAAGCCCGTAACGGCCGAAGAATTCCGGACCCTGCACAGCTAACCGCTCGGCAGCCCAGTTTTTGGAAAAGCCCTTACGGAAACGTAGGGGCTTTTTTGTTGGTGTTCCGACAACATTCGCTTACTTCGTCCGTCTTTCAACCCTCACCCGCGCAAGCTCCGGCGTGCGCCACATTTCTCTCCGATGAACCCATTATTGAATAAGCAAGAGTTTCGCAAGTTTGCGGTGAAAGGCCAGGGCCTCAACGGCTTGGGCGTAGACCAGTACCTCAACCACATGGAAGGCGTGGTGCGCCAGAACTTCACGGGCATGACCCGTTCGGTAATTGAGGAGCGCCCCACGCGCTTCGCTGAAATCGACGTGTTTTCGCGCCTCATCATGGACCGCATCGTGTTCTTGGGCACGGCCGTGGATGACTACGTAGCCAATATCCTGACGGCACAGATGCTGTTTCTGGAGTCGGCTGATGCGAAGAAAGATATTTTGCTCTACATCAACTCGCCCGGTGGGTCGGTGTACGCCGGCCTCGGTATTTACGACACCATGCAGTACGTTAACCCCGACGTGGCCACGATTTGCACCGGCCTCGCGGCTTCGATGGGTGCCGTGCTGCTGGCCGGTGGTGCTCCTAACAAGCGCTCGGCTTTGCCCCACGCCCGCGTGATGATTCACCAGCCTTCGGGCGGTGCACAGGGCCAGTCGTCGGACATTGAGATTACGGCCCGCGAAATCCTCAAGCTGAAGAAGGAGCTGTATGACATTTTGGCCCAGCACACCGGCAAAACCTACCAGGAAATTCATGACAACTCGGACCGCGACTACTGGATGCGCGCCGACGAAGCCAAAGAGTACGGCCTGATTGACGAAGTGCTCGAGAAGAAGAAAGCTTAATCATTGATTTCAGCCACTCCGGCTCATTTCATCGATTGTTTTTGATATAAGGGGGCCCCTGCTTTGCGGCAGGGGCCTTTTTATTACCGGCAGCCAACGCACTTCGGGTCAGGCATTTTGTATCGACTTACTATATTCCGATACTGCTTCCCCGTAGGCCGCGGCGGTGCAACCAAGTTTACGAAACGGCACCATTTTTCAGGCTCCTGACGTTGGGCTTGTCGTATCTTTGAGCCCGCTTGTTGAAACGCAGGCCCCTCCCACCCTATTCTAGTCTTTCCTCCGTGGCCGAAATATCCTGTTCCTTTTGCAATAAGAGCAAGCGCGAAGTCGCCGTCATGATTTCGGGCATCAACGCCCACATTTGCGAAAAATGCGTGGGCCAGGCCCAGCACATCCTCGACGAAGAAGCCAAAGCCCAGGACGCCAGCAACCAGCCCAAGTTCAACCTCATCAAGCCCCGCGCCATTAAGGAGCACCTCGACCAGTACGTGGTGGGCCAGGACGAGGCCAAGCGCGTGATGGCCGTGGCCGTGTATAACCACTACAAACGCCTGATGCAGAAGCCTCAGGAAGATGAAGTGCAGATTGAAAAGTCGAACATCATCATGGTGGGCGAAACCGGCACTGGCAAAACCTTCCTGGCCCGCATGCTGGCCAAAATTCTGCAAGTACCCTTCTGCATTGCCGATGCCACGGTGCTCACCGAGGCAGGCTACGTGGGCGAAGACGTGGAAAGTATCCTCACCCGCCTGCTCCAAGCGGCCGACTACAACCTGGAAGCCGCCGAGCGCGGCATTGTGTACATCGACGAAATCGACAAAATTGCCCGTAAGAGCGATAACCCCAGCATCACGCGCGACGTGAGCGGCGAAGGCGTGCAGCAGGCCTTGTTGAAGCTGCTGGAAGGCACTAACATCAACGTGCCGCCCCAAGGGGGACGCAAGCACCCCGAGCAAAAGATGATTTCGGTGAACACCGAGAACATCCTCTTCATCTGCGGCGGCGCCTTCTCGGGCCTCGACCGCATCATCAAGAGCCGTTTGAATACCAAACCGATGGGCTTCGCTAAAACGAACCTTGAGGAGCAGGTGGATACAGATAACTTTCTGCGCTACGTATCGGCCCAGGACATCAAGAGCTTCGGCCTGATTCCCGAGCTGATTGGACGCCTGCCGGTGCTTACTCACCTTAATCCATTGGACCGCAACACGCTACGCCTGATTCTGACCGAGCCTAAGAACTCGCTCGTGCGTCAGTACAAGCGCCTATTTGGCATGGAGAACATCGAGCTCAGCTTCACGGAGGACGCCTTGGAGTACATCGTGGAGAAAGCCGACGAGTACCGCCTGGGCGCGCGGGGCCTGCGCTCCATCTGCGAAAGCATCATGACCGATGCCATGTTCGAAATGCCCTCCGAGGAAGGGTCCGACGCGTTGCAGATTAACCTGAGCTACTGCCGCAGCAAGTTTGAGAAGTCGCCGCTGCGCCACATGCGGGCGGCGTAGAAACGAGTTAACAGTGAAAAGTTAAAAAGGCCGCCCCATACGCTGGAGCGGCCTTTTTAACTTTTCACTGTTAACTTTTAACTCCCTTCCTACTCCACTACTACGCGCTGGATGCTGGGGGCACCACGTTCGGTTTCTACCGTGAGCAGGTAGGTGCCGGCGGCCAGGCCCGTAGTAGCCAGCTCGGTGGTGCTGCCGCTGAAGGCGCGGGTGCTTACCACTTGGCCCAGCACGTTGTGCAGGGTGAGGCGGGCCGATGCTGCTGGGATTGCCAGTTTAACATTCAGCGTGCCTTTGGCCGCAATGGGGTTTGGCCACACGCTGAACTCGCTGCGGCGGACGCTGGCCGTGGCCGTCACCACCGTGAAGGTGAAGGGGCTGCCAGCGCTGGTACCGTTGGGGGTGGTCACCACCACGTTGCCGGAGGTAGTGCCCGCGGGCACAGTGAAGGTGATGGTGGTAGCGTTCACCACCGTGAAACCGGTTATGGCTACACCGTTGATTGTGACAGAGGTAGCGCCGGCTAGGTTCGTGCCCGTGATGGTTACGAGTGCACCCACCGGGCCGGAGTTTGGGCTCAGGCCCGTGATGGCTGGTGGTACTGGGAAACAGGTGGCGCTCAAGGTGAAGGCGCCCGCAGTAACGGGGCCCGTGGCATCCTGGTAGCCGCCCACCAGCAGGTAGTAGGTGGTGCCGGCCACCGAGGAGAACGTCACCCGCGAACGAAAGGGGCCCGTCGTGCACGCGGGGTCGTCGTCGTTGCCACCCACGCAGACGTAGGCACCGCAGCTACCCGAAAACACAAACAGCTTGGTGTCGAAGCCAGGGCCGGCGTTACAGGTCGTGACACTAATACTGCCGCCCGTACCGATGAGGGTGTAAAATACCCCGCCGCCGTCTACCGACGTGCCGCAGGAGCCCGTGGGGTCGCCGGTGGTGGTGGCGCCTACCGTAGTGCCGCTCACCGTCTGGCCGCAGGCCAGAGCAATAGCATTGGCGCAGAAGTCGTTGGCTGGCGGCACCGTGAAGTTGGTGCCCGATGTGCCGATGCCGCCGGGTCCCGTGACGGTGATAAGGCCGGTGGTGACACCAGCCGGCGCGCTCACGGTAATCTGGGTGTTCGAATTCACCACAAAGCCGGGTGCTGCCGTACCGTTAAAGGCCACGGCCGTAGCGCCCGTGAAGTTGTTGCCCGTGAGCACCACCACCGCGCCGGCCTGGCCAGCCGTGGGCGAGAACGAGGTGATAACCGGTGCCGGAATAACCGTGAAGCTGGTAGCCGAGGCAGCGATGTTGATGGGCGTGGTCACGCTGATGGGGCCGGTAGTGGCACCAGTCGGCACGGTGGCCGTAATCTGGGTCGCCGAGTTCACCGTGAACACGGGTGCCACCGTGCCGTTGAAGCGCACTTGCGTAGTCCCCGTCAGGTCGGTGCCGGTGATGGTGACCACCGTGCCCACCGGCCCGGTGATGGGCGCGAAGCTGGTGATGATGGGCGGCGTGCCCACGGTGAAGGGCGTGGCCGAAGTGGCCGTGCCGCCCGGGGTCGTCACGCTGATGGGGCCAGTGGTGACCCCGGCGGGCGCGCTCACGGTAATCTGGGTAGCCGAGTTCACTACGAAGCCGGGGGCAGCCGTGCCATTGAAGACCACGGCCGTAGCGTCGGTGAAGTTCGTGCCCGTTACCGTGACCACCGTGCCGGCCAGGCCGCCGGTGGGCGTGAAGCTGGTGATGGTGGGCGGCGGGATAACCGTGAAGCTGGCAACCGAAGCGGCGGTGTTGATGGGCGTGGTCACGCCGATGGGGCCGGTGATGGCTCCGACCGGCACGGTGGCCGTAATCTGCGTAGCCGAGTTCACCGTAAAGACCGGAGCCGACGTACCGTTGAACGTCACTTGCGTGGCACCGGTCAGGTTGGTGCCCGTGATGACGACCGTGGTACCTATCGGCCCGCTGGTGGGCGCGAAGCTGGTGATAGTGGGCGGGAAGCCCACGAAGAACGGCGTGACCGACGTGGCCGTGCCGGTAGGGGCCGTGATGGTGACGAGGCCCGTGGTGCTGCCCGCCGCCACGATGGCCGTGAGCTGAGTAGCCGACACCGCCGTGAAGCTAGCCGCGGCCGTGCCGTTGAAAGTCACGGCGGTGACCCCGGTAAAGTTTGAGCCCAGCACCGTGACCACCGTACCCGCCGGCCCGCTCGGCGGCGAGAAGCTGGTGATGGTGGGGCCTGTAGCGGGCGGAGTGATGGTGAAGTTGGCGTTCGAAATATCGAAGAAGTAGTTGTCGGCAGCCTCCACCATAACGCGGGCCTGGGTCTGGTTGGTGGTGAAGGTGCCGGGGGCCACCACCACGGCCGAGCCGTCGTTGACTTCGTTGGTGGCCAGCACCGTGGGATAGGTCAGGCCGCCGTCGAGGCTGAGGCGGATGTTGACCAGGGCGCAGCTGACCGGGGCGGCGGTAGTGTTGGCCACGCTCCAGGTCACGGTTTGGGCGGCCCCGCCAATCCAGGTGATGGCCGTGTTGGGGGCCTGCACCACGAAGGGGCCGGCGGTGCTGGTCACGTCCAGGGTCACGAGGGAGCTGTAGTCCACGCCGCCAATCACGCCGGCCGGGCCGCTGCGCTGGTCGCGGGCCGTGCAGCGGAAGCGCAGCAGGCGCGTGACAGTGGGCAGCCGCTCGCCGAGCACGGTGGTGTTGTTCACGAGGCTGATGAGGCGCGGAAAGAAGCGGGTGCCGCTGGCCACGGGCACGAACGAGCGAAACAGGGGCACGTTCACGTTGGCCACCTGCGCGTCGGTCGGCGACTGCTGGGGACCCAGGTCGAGCTCTTCCCACATATAGGTCAGCGGGTCGTTATCGGCATCAATGGCCGTGGCCGTGAGCCGGAAGGGCGTGGCGATGGGCAACGCTTTGTTGGCCGGGGCGGTCACCACCGGGGCCGTGTTGCCGGTGGCCGTGTTCACGGCGCAGGTGGTGCCGTCGATGAAAACCCGCATCTCCTGGTAATTGCCCGTATGGAAGATGGGGTCCGAGTTGGGCTGCAGGTTGTTACTCGCCTGGCAAATGCCAGCGTAGGCCATGATGGTCGAGCCCGAGCCGGGCTCCCAGGCGGTGCTGGCCCGGCGGTTGCCGCCCGCGCAGCTGCCAGCGTTGCCGTTGAAGGGGTGGTTGCCGCTGAACTGGTGGCCAATCTCGTGGGCCACGTAGTCGATGTCGAAAGCGTCGCCGACGGGACTGGCTGAGCCGGTCAGGCCGCGGGCCTTGCCGGGGCCGCACACCACACCCAGGCCGGCCACGCCGCCGCCGCCCGTGCCCACTAGGTGGCCGATGTCGTAGTTCGCCGGGCCGATGATGGAGTTGATGGTGGCTACGTTAGCCGGCAGGTCGCCACTGGTGTTGGTGTAGGGGTCGGTAGCAGCGTCAGTGTATACCAGCAGATTATTATTGGCCACCAGCACCAGGCGCACGGCCAGTTCCTTTTCGTACACACCCACCACGCGGTTCACGCTGGTTACGATGGCCGCCAGCGCCGAGGCCACCGTGCCGCCGTGGAAAGCCGTGTACTCGCCGGTAGCGGCCATGGCCAGGCGGTAGGTGCGCAGTTCGGCACCGCTGGCCAGCGGGCCGGCCGCGCCGCTGGCCGTGGCCGCCGCCACGCGGGCATCGCTGGCTTTCAGCTCGGCCGGGGTGGGGGCAAACTCACAGACGGGAATGGGCCCGGCCGCGGCCCGGTCCATGTCGTTGCGGTAAAAGCCGAGGTAGTGCCGGTTGTCGGTCCGGCTCACGGGGTCGATGTAGAAGCTCTGGCCGCCGGTGGCCAGCACCTGGGCGTGAAAGCCCTGCGGGCTCAGGTCGAGCCGCACCGAAGCCGTGGCATCGTCGAGGCCCACGCCGGCGTAGGTCTTAATTTCGGGGAAGCGGGAGGCGAGCGCAGGGGCCATCACCGGGGCCTGGCGTAGCGCGAAGCGCCCCGTGCGGCCATCGGGCAGCGGCAGGGCCAGCACCAGCGGCGCGGTCCCGGCCCGGGCTTCGGCGGGGGCCGTGGCCAGGGCGGCCCGCAGGCCGGCTACGTCCAGCGTGAGGGGCCGCGAGTGGCGCAGGGCAGCGGCCAGCGGCGAGGCAACGGCAGCGCCACGGGCCTCGTCATCAGCCCGGAAAAATTGGGTGGTTTGGGCCTGCGCGCTCAGGACCGTTCCGGTACCCAGCAGCACCAGCGCACCAAGGCGGCGCAGCGCCGCTTTGGCCGCCGAAATAGTTGTCGGCCGGTGGGTAGCCGACTGCCGTTTGTAAGGTTGCTCCATCTAAAAACAGTGAATGAGGTGTAAGCAGTAAATCTAAGTAAAATCTAACATTCCAGACTCAACTAACAGCCTGCCACCTGGCTAAAGCAAAAGGTTGTGAACAGTCATTACCGAGCCGATGCCCGAAATGGCTCCATCGTACGGTTTTTTTCAAGGAATGGCCCCGGCTGCCGGCGACTAATGTTATGGGGGCTTTTACGTCAATTACCGTAATCGCGAAGTCCGCTCATCATTCAAAAATTAATTGAACGATGAGCGGACTTCGCACTAATCAGCCGCAAAACGGCGGGGGTAATACGCGTCAGGCGGCTTGCAGGTATTTCACCATCAGCTCGGCGGTTTTTTTGGCGGCCTGGTGCTGGCCCAGCTTCGCGCGCAAGTCGGCGTAGCCCGCTTTTAGCTGAGCCATATAGTCGGCATTGGTCAGCATTTTGCGCAGTTCGTCGAGCAGGTTACGAGCGTTGAAATCACCCTGAATCAACTCCTTTACCACGGCGCGGCCCACTATTAGGTTAACCAGCGAGATATAGGGCACTTTAATGACCATTTTGCCGATGGCGTAGCTCAGGCTGCTGGTGCGGTAGCACACAATCTGGGGTACATCGAAAAGGGCGGTTTCGAGGGTGGCCGTGCCGCTGGTCACCAGCGCCGCTTTGGCGTGGCTAAGCAGGTCGAAGGTTTGGTCGAACAGGAATTTGATGCCGTTGCGTTCGAAGTGCCGATAGTAATTAGGGTCGAGGTTGGTGACGCCCGCCACCACGAACTGGTATTCTTGAAAACCAGGCAGAATGGCAATCATTTCGTGCAGCATTTCTTCGATTTCCTGCTTGCGCGAGCCGGGCAGCACGGCAATAATGGGCTTATCGGGATTGAGCTGGTTGCGCAGGAAAAAGTCGGCGGTGGGCTCAAATTCAGCCACCGCATCGGCGGTTGGGTTGCCGGTGTAATCCACGGCGTACCCAAACTTCTGATAAAACTCGGTTTCGAAGGGCAGAATGGTAAACATCTTGTCGACGCGGGCCTTCACCTGCTCCACCCGGCCCTGGTTCCAGGCCCATATTTTGGGCGAAATATAGTAGAACACTTTGGTTCCCTGGGCTTTGGCGAATTTGGCCATGCGCAGGTTGAAGCCGGCGTAGTCCACCAGAATCAGCACATCGGGCTTGTAGGCCATCAGGTCCTGCTGGCACTGCTTGAGGTAGCCGCGAAACTTGAGCACACTGGTAGCGGCCTCCAGAAAGCCCATAATGGCCAAATCCTGGTAGTGCCGCACCAGCTCGCCGCCTTCGGCCTGCATCAGGTCGCCGCCCCAGTAGCGAAACTGCGCGTTGGCATCCTGGCCCTGCAGCTCGTGCATGAGGTTGGCGGCGTGAAAATCGCCCGAACGCTCGCCAGCTATCAAATAATACTTCATTCTTTTAATTAAAAATCATGCATTAAAAATTAAAAATTGATGCTGCCATCGTGCATTCCGCAGGGCATTTTTAATTCGTAATTTTTAATTTTTAATCGCACTGGCGCTAGCCGCCGTAGTACTCTACAAAGTTGCGCGGCGTTTCATAGAGCTTTATGCAGTGCAGCTGGGCCAGGGTAATGCTGGGCAGCTCCCGCTCCAGAATCTGCCAGAAGGCAATGGCCAGGTTCTCGGTGCTGGCCATGAGGCCGGCCATGAAGGGCACGTCGAGGTTAAGGTTTTTGTGGTCGACCTGGTCGGTAATGTGAACGCGCAGCAAGTCCGAAAGGGCTTTGAGGTCGACTACAAAGCCGGTTTCGGGGTCGGGCTGGCCTTTCACGGTCACAATCAGGTCGTAGTTGTGGCCGTGCCAATTGATATTGGCGCAGGGGCCGAACACCTCGCGGTTGCGCTCGTCGCTCCACTTGGGGTTGTGCAGCTTGTGGGCGGCGTTGAAATGTTCCTGGCGGCTAACGTATATCATTTATTGATTACTAATTCTTATGATGTGCTGATGTGCTGACAACCGAACCCGCCAAAGGGCTTCCGGCAATGAATACTGTAATTTCTGTGGGGCTGAAGCGTGCGAAACGGCCACATCAGCAAATCAAAAATTCAGCACATCAACTGGTTTTCCGCAGCAAATATACGAAGAAGGGTACCCCGAACAGGGCCGTGACCAAGCCCACGGGCAGCCCGGCGGGCGGGTAGAGCAGGCGGGCCAGCAGGTCGCAGGCCAGCAGAAAGGCCCCACCCAGCACCGCGCATACCAGCAAATTGTAGCGGCCCGTGGTACCCAGCAGGCCGCGCGTGAGGTGCGGCACCAGCAGCCCCACAAAGCCCACCGGCCCGCACAGCGCCACCACGCCCCCCGTGAAACCGGCCGCCAGCAACACCAGCAGCCAACGCCGCCGGGCTATGGGCAGGCCCAAGGCGGCGGCCCGCTCCTCCCCCAGCAGCAATAGGTTGAGGTCTTTCTGTAGGAAAGCCAGTACTATCAGGCTGATGCCCAGCGCTGCCGCCGGGTACGGCAGTACGTTCCAGCCGGCCCGCTCAAAACTACCAAACGCCCAGAATACCACGCTGCGCAAACTGCCTTCGGGCGTGGCCAAAAAGGTGAGCAGGCTGCCCAATGCCGAAGCCAGCGCCCCCACCGCCACCCCCGCCAGCAGCAGCGGGGCCGGCAGAATGCGCCCGCGGCGGGTGCCCAGGGCCACCACCAGCAGCGTGGCCACAAACGCGCCCACCAACGCCGCCACCGGCGGCAAGTACACGCCCATGGCCGTGAGCGAGGGCACCAAAACGTAAGCGGCAATGGCCCCCAGCGAAGCCCCCGAGGCCGTGCCCAACAAATAGGGGTCGGCCAGCGGGTTGGTTACCAGCGTTTGCAGGAGGTGGCCGCTCACGGCCAGGCTGGCCCCGGCCAGCAGCGCCAGCAGCAGGCGCGGCAACCGCAGCTGCACCAGCACCAGCTGGGCCGGGTCGGTGGGGTCGTAGTGGCGGAAGGTGTTGAGGATGAACGAATACGACGTGGTGTAGCTGCCCACGCGCAGGCCCAGCAGCACCAGCGCCAGCACGAGAATGAGCCCAATGATGAGCCACAGAAGGGGACGCCGGGAAGTCAATTAAAAATCGAGAATGACGTGCATAACAGACGGTCTGACCTCTAATTTTTAATTCTCAATTTTTAATTAAAGCTTGCAGCTCCCGCACCGACTCGACTACGCGGGGGCCGGGCCGCTCCAGAAGGTCGCCGGTGATGGGGTATACGCGGCGACGGCGGTAGGCATTGGTGCGCCGCAGCTCGGAGTAATTCTTGAAGAACGTGCTGTCCAGCTTCTCGAAGCTGCCGCCGAGCAGCACGTCGGGATTTAGTTTGAGCACATACTCACGCGTCAGAGCCGGGTAGGGCTGCGGGAAAGTTTCGGTCACGGCATTTTGGCCGCCGGCCAGGCGAATTTCATCCGTAAACAACGTATTCTGGCCGTAGCTGTAGAAAGGGTCCGGCCAGGTGATGGCCAGCACTTTGGCCGAGCCGGCCGATGGTTGAAGGGCTGCGCCGACGAGGGCGCGCAGGCTTTGTTTGAGCGAGTCCGTCAGGTGCTTGGCTTGCGCGGGGCGGCCCAGCAGGCGGCCCACGTCATCAATACCCCGCAAGACGTCGGCCACGGTGCGGTAGCGCTGGAAACACCCCGGAATCCCCAGCTCCTGCAGCCGCTGGGCATCATCGACGGAGGTGATACCTTCGATGGTAAAAACTACGTCGGGATGCAGCAGCACCAGCTTTTCCATATCGAGCGGATAGTTGCTCACCACGGGCTTACGCAGCACGGCGGCGGGGTAATTGTCCTGCGGTACGCGGGCGATGATGGTGGCGGTATCGGCCACGGCGTACAGGATTTCGGTCATGCTGGGAGCCAGGGCCAGCACGCGGCGGGGCTGCGCGGGCAAGGTGAGGGCGTGCCCCAGGTCGTCGTGCACCTACACGGTGGCATCGGGCCGGGAGCCCGGCTGGCAACCCAGCAGTAGCCCCAGGGGTAAAAGCAGCACACAAAATCGCATGACGCAAAGGTAGGCGCGGGCTCCCACGGCCCGGCCCGCCGGTTTACCTTTGCCCAAGTTCCAACCCCGCTTCCTATGATAGTAGTTACCGGCGCGGCCGGCTTCATTGCCAGCTGCCTTGTTTCCCGCCTCAACGCCGCCAATTTCAACGACGTCGTCGTCGTGGACAATTTCTCCATCGCCAAGAAACTGCCCAACATCGAGGGTAAGAAGCTGCGCGAGTACGTGGACCGGGAGTCGTTTTTTGAGTGGCTCGATGCCAACCATGAGCAGGTGGAATTTATTTTTCACCTCGGAGCCCGCACCGACACCACGGAGATGGACCCGGCTGTGTTCGACCTGCTCAACCTGAACTATTCCAAGCAGATGTGGCTGGCCTGCTGCCAGTACCAGCTGCCGCTGGTGTACGCGTCCTCGGCCGCGACCTACGGCGATGGCATCCTGGGCTACACCGATACCGACGAGGCGCTGTTCCCGCTCTACCGCCCGCTGAACCCCTACGGCGACTCAAAAAACGACTTCGACAACTGGGCCCTGCAACAAACCGAGAAGCCGTATTTCTGGGCCGGATTGAAGTTTTTCAACGTGTACGGTCCCAACGAGTACCACAAGGGCCGCATGGCTTCGGTCATTCTGCACGCCTTCACCCAGATTCAGCAAACGGGCTCGATGACGCTCTTCAAGTCGCATAACCCCGACTACACCGATGGGGGCCAGATGCGCGACTTTGTGTATGTGAAAGACGTGGCCGAAGTGTGCTTCTTTCTGCTCAATCATCGCCAGCATTCGGGCATCTACAACCTGGGCAGCGGGCAGGCGCGCACTTTCCTCGACTTGGCCATGAACACGTTTCAGGCCCTGGACCGCACGCCCGACATTCAGTTCAGGGACACGCCGGAGGATATTCGGGACAAATACCAATACTTCACCGAGGCCGATATGAGCAAGCTCAAGGCCATCGGCTACGAGCTGCCTTTCACCCGCCTCGAAGACGGCATCGCCGACTACGTGCAAAACTACCTGGTGCCGAACCGGTATATGTAGGCGCAATTATTTAGCTTGCACGGCCCGGACTGCTGCTTGGGCCGCGTCCGGGCCGTTTGCCGCAGTTTCTTACCGCTATTCCCACCCAGTTTTACCCCGTGACTCATCTTACCCGACCCGTTATTACCGTTGTGGGCGGCGGCTTTGCGGGCACGGCACTGGTGTTGCAGCTGCGGCGGCAGCCGGCGCTGGCGCAGGCCGAAATTCACCTGATTGAGCCGCGCGATGTTCCCGGACCCGGCCTGGCCTACACCGCCCGCCGTCCCGAATACCTGCTCAACGTACGCCACGGAGCCCTGAGTCTGTATCCCGAAACTCCCAACCACTTTACGGAGTGGCTTACCACCCAGCCCGAAAGCACCGCCGGCGTGCCCGACTTTGCCCCGCGCTCGGCCTACGGCCGCTACCTGCACGAGGCTTTGGCTGCCGTGCTGGCCCCGGCTCCCGGCGGCGTGCAGCTGCACTCCACCACCGCCGTGGCTGCGCCGCTGCTGCCCGATGGCCGCCGCGCCGTGCGCCTGGCCAATAGCACCGAAATCAGGAGTGACTTTGTGGTGCTGGCCTTGGGCAATTTTCCGCCCCCGCCGCCCACCGGGCCCGACCTGCGCTACCTCACCCACCCCGGCTACCATGCCGACCCTTGGGCCATGGGTAACCTGCGCCGCATCGGCCCCGACGAAGCCGTGCTGCTCATCGGCTCGGGCCTCACGGCGGTGGATGTGCTGCTGGCTCTGCGCCAAGACGGGCATCGGGCGCCCATCACGGTAGTGGCCCGCCACGGCCGCTGGCCCACCGCCCACGGCCCCATGGCACTCCCCTACCCTACTTTCTACACCGAGCTAGCCTCCGAAACCACGGTTGCGGGCGTACTGGCGGTTTTCAAACGACAACTGAAAAAAGCCGCCGACCAGGGCATCGACTGGCGGCCGGTGCTCGATTCGCTGCGACCAGACCTGGGTCGCATCTGGGCGGCGTGGCCCTTGGCCGAGCAACACCGATTTTTGCGGCACTTGGTGGGCTTATGGGCCGTGAGCCGGCACCGTAGTCCCCCAAAAAACGCCGAAGCTGTGGCAACTCTCGCGGCTGAAGGCCTGGTGCAGCTGCACGTGGGCACAGTGCGCGAGATTTTGCCCGATGGCAACGAGCTGCGGGTGCGCGTGCGGCCGCACGGCCTGGCCGGCAGCTGGCACACGGCCCACCACGTGGTGTGCTGCGCCGGGCCGCTGCTGGACTACGCCCGCCTGGATACGCCGTTGGTCGTGAGCCTGCGCGAAGCCGGTCACCTCACCCCCGACCCGCTCCGACTGGGTCTGCTCACGGATGATTGCGGGGCGCTGCTCACCGCTGATGGCACGGCTTCAGCTACGCTGTTCACGCTTGGGCCCAGCCGCCGCCCGGCCTATTTTGAGTCCACGGCGGTGCCGGAGCTGCGGCAGCAGGCCGTGGCACTGGCGGCTAAAATTGCCAGTCAGGTATGAGGATGAGTCCCCGTCGGTAGGCCTGTAGCCATCGGAGTAGCTTATTAAGCTGCCAGCAGCTCCTGATTCGGGTAGAGTGGGCGCACGGCGGCATCGTCGTCGAAAAACGAAGGGGAGGATGCTGCCGTGGTTGCAGCGGCTACATCCTGGTCGTGCCGACGCAGGGCCCGCATAAGGAGATATTTATATTTTTCAGCATCGGCCAACGCTTGCTCAATGGCTTGCACGGCCGTATAGTAAGCCACCACAGGCTGCATTTCGCGCCGTGGACGGCGGGCTTCAAAAACGTGACCGGACAGGTATTCAACAGGAGATTTCATGGCGGGAAGACGTAGGTATTTGCGATAATTTCAGCGCACCTTATTAACCTGAAAAAGCCCGTTTTCATTCCCAAAAAAGCAGTTAATTGCGTCAGCATTATGAATAAAAACGCCCCCTGAAAATCAATGATTTCCAGGGGCGTTTTACGCAATTCACATGGCTGATTTATCAGGCGATTTGCAGCACCACTTTGCCGAACTGCGCGCCGGCATCGAGGCGGCGCAGAGCAGCTTCGCCGTCGGCCAACGGGAACACCTCATCTACGACGGGTACAATCTGTTTCTCCGTCACGAGGGCCAGCATATCCTCAAAATCCTGCTCGGTGCCCATGGTGGAACCCAGGATGCTGAGCTGCTTCCAAAAGACTTTGGCGGGCGGCACATCGGGAATATTGCCCAGTGTGCCCCCAAAAAACACGATGCGCCCGCCGGGTGCCGCTGCATCGAGCAACGCCCCAAAAGCGGAGCCGGCCGCGCTATCAATAATGACATCGAAGGCTCCTCCAGCCTGCTGGGTGAGGGTTTTCACCCAGTTTTCGGTGTTGTAGTTGATGCCGCCTTTGGCTCCCAGCGCCTGAGCGCGAGCCAGCTTATCATCGGAACTGGACGTGACCCAGACCTCGGCCCCGCGGGCGGCGCAGAACTGCGCGGCCATCAGGGCCACGCCGCCGCCCACGCCGGTTACCAGCACGCGCTCGCCGGGCTGCACCTGGGCACGGGTGAAAGCCGCCCGGTAGGCCGTGAGACCGGCCAGCGGCAGGGCCGCGCCCTGCTCAAAACTAAGGTGGGCGGGCAACGGCCGCATGTAACGGGCGGGCAGCGCGATGTATTCGGCAAACGTGCCGGGGTCGGGCATGCCGAGCACCACGAAATCGCGGGCCTGGGCGCGGGGGTTGTCGCCCCAGCGCAGGCCGGGGTTGATGAGCACGCGGGCTCCCACGGCGGGCGCGTCGGCGGGCACGTCGGGGCCGTGGGCGGCTACTTCGCCGGCTCCATCGGCCCCCAAAGTGCAGGGCAGCTTGATGCCGGCGTACTTGCCCTGCTGAATAAATACATCGCGGTGGTTGAGCGCGGCGGCGTGCAGTCGAACCAGGATTTCGCCGGGGCCGGGCGTGGGCACGGGCACGTCGCGCACGGCAACGGGCTGGTTGGTGGCATCAAGTTGGAGTGCTTGCATGTGGGTTAGCGCTGAAGGGTGAGAAGTGTGGAGAAAAGAATAAATACGGGTTCCGTTTGTTTGAATCGGCTGAATGCCAGCGCTCAGCACTGGACACTGAGCGCTCATCCTACCTCGGTTTTCACTGATTTCATTCCAAATAAGGACAGCGGGCCGGCAATGAACAAACCCGTAATCAGCCCGCCAAGATGGGCCGCATTGTCGATATTACCACTCAGGCCGGAGAGCAGGTTGCTGAACACCAGGTAAAGCACCAGCCCGAGCATGGCGCGGCGGTCCGATTTATCAAGCACCAGCTTTTGGCCCACCAGCAGCACCAGCAGCAGGCCGTAGAGGCCGAAGATGGCCCCGCTCGCTCCCACCGAGTTGATGCCGTCGTTGTGCCACCACAGGCTGGCCAGGCTGCCGCCCACGCCGCAGGCTAGGTACACCAGCAGCAGGCGCAACGGCCCCACCCGGTCTTCCACCAGCAGGCCCAGCAGCCAGAGCGAGAACAGGTTTAGCAGCAAATGCGAGAGGCCGGCGTGCACAAACACGCTGGTGAGCAGCCGCCAGGGCTGGCCGTGCAGCGTGAGACCCGACACGTTGGAGCCCCACAGCACGAGCTGCCGGCCGGTGGGGCTCGACGCCGACACCCCGCTGAGCACCATCAGGCCGAAGACGAGCAAGGTGAAATCGATGAGCAGCGGCGTGGCCAGAAACCGGCGCGACGGAATGAACAGGCCCCGCAGGAGTTGGCCCACCAGCGCGGCCCAGGTTTCGGGTGGAGCGGGCGGCGGGGGCGGCGGGGGCGGCGGGATGGAACTAGTGGTGTCGGGCAGCAGGCCACGCCGGTTGAGCTCGGCCACGGCGGCGGACCCCACGGCGGGCGGGTAGCGGGCGGCGTTCTGGGCCAGGTACAGCAACTCGGCTTCGGGCTTTTGGGCGAAGAGCTGAGCGGCCAGGGCCGCCGTGGAGCCGGGAGCGCGGTCGGGGGTGGTGGGTGCTTCCATCTAAAACGCGACGCGACAAGGAATGCGCCAGCCTGAGCAACCGGCCACATTGCCAGGTGTTCGACGGAGCGGTTTCAGCGTTGCCCCTTACAGCCGCACCCGCCGCACCACCACGGTGTAGGGCCGGCCCGTAACGGGTGACTTCGGCAGCAGGCCCGAGAGCATGTCGCCCACATCAGTGGCACGCTTGCGGGTTTTGTCGGTTTCGTAGGCCTGCGGGTTGTTGGCTACTATCAGCAGGTCGTTCAGGGCAGCCTGCTGCTCATTGGCCACGCGCGTCATCAGGTCGAGGTGGTTGGCCATGACAGGGCTAAATTTATAGCTGTAATTCAACGCCTTATTCCATTGTCCCCAAGCCGTTGCCGCCGTCTCGACGTGGCCGGGCAGGGCGGTGGTTAGCTTGTTCTGGCGGGCTTGGTCGAGCACGTATTCGGTCTGGGTTTCGGCGGTCCAGAAGCGCTTGGCCAGTTCGCGGTACTGGTGCAGGGGCATATCGGCCTTTTTGGCCGCTGCCTGCTCGCGGGCCGGTACCCGCTGAAACTGCTGTTCCACGCTCCGGACCACCGCGCCATCGTAGTTGGGAATGACGGCAGTGGCGACTTCAATGAGCCGGGGCGGGGTTTTGCGCGTCGTGGCCGCCCGCTCGCGCAGCAGCTCGCGGGCCGCCTCGCTTCGCTGATTCAAGTAATAATAAACCCCAACGCTCAGCAGCAGCAGCCCCGCCAGCAGCAGCGTGAGCGGGCCGGTGCGGAAGCCGGAACTTGGGGCTTCCATCGAACTGGCAAGCAGCGCCGGGTCCGGGTGCGCAACCGGGGCACTCGGGGCCACGCCGCGCCGCCGCAGCTCCCGCCGGGCAGATTCTACCAGGCTGGGCTGATAATAATCGGGGTGCTCGACGAAAAACAGCAGCTCGGCGTCGGTTTTCTGGTGGTAGAAGTCGGTGGAGTTATCGGACACGGTGGACAGCGAATCAGTGATGGAGTGGAAGCGGGCGGCAAGTTGGCACCCACCGCGCAAACTACCGCGCCCAACCGTGCGCCGCCGCCGCCGTAAACCCAGCAGCAGCCTTCGCGGCAGTGTTCATTCAGCTTCATTTCTTTCCCAAATTCCCATGCCCAAGCCCGAGCAAAACCCCACCGACCCCCGCCCCGACCAAGCCAGCACCGGCGGCCAGGTGCCCGACCAGAACGCCGACCAGGACCAAAACGCCAGCGGCAACCCCGAAGCCGGCCCCGACCAGACGAGCGCCATGCCCACCAGCACCCAGCAAAACATGGGCGACGGTGCGGGCATCAGGGGCGACTACGGCAACGCCAGCCAGACCAACGGCCTCGAAGGCGGCCCTGACGAAACCGCCACCGACACCGAGCTGACGGGTTCCTGAAACCCGCCCCAGTCCTAACAACCCGGGAGCCCCCGTGTGAGCAGTTCCAACTGGAACAGCTTACGCGGGGGCTCCTTCGCATTCGCAGCCCTTCGCGCTACGGATGAGCGGCGTAATTTGCAGCCTTTATTCGTGTTGCTGAAATTTGTTGATGCTCCGTTCACTAGCTACTGGCCGTTTTCTTTTCTTTTTGTTGATGCTGGGCTGGGGTGCCTGCACCCTGCCGGCCCGGGCCCAGGCCACGGCCGATTCCGTTGATACCCCGGAGGCGCTGCCACCGCCCAAGCGCGAGCTGCGCGGCATGTGGATTGCCACCGTCGAAAACATTGACTGGCCCAACCAGCGCGGCCAGGCCCCCGAGCAGTACCGCCGCGACTATCGCCGCCTGCTCGATGCCGGCCAGCGCGCCGGCCTCAACGCCGTATTTGTGCAAATCCGGCCCGCGTCGGATGCCTTTTACAAGTCCGATATCGAGCCCTGGAGCAAGTGGCTGACCGGCGTGCAAGGCCGCGCCCCCATCAACGGCGACGACCCCCTGCCCTTCCTCATCACCGAAGCGCACCGGCGCGGCATGGAATTCCACGCCTGGTTCAATCCCTACCGCGCCACCATGGACTCGGTGACGCGCCGCCTGGCCCCCAACCATCCCTACCGCCAGCACCCGCAGTGGTTTCTGCGCTACGGCGGGCAGCTGCTCTACAATCCCGGCCTGCCCGAAGTGCGCGCCCACATCACCCGCGTTATTCTCGATGTGGTGCGGCGCTACGACATCGACGCGGTGCATTTCGACGATTATTTCTACCCTTACCCGGCTCCCAACCAGGTTTTTCACGACGAAGCAGCCTTCCGCGACCACAACCCGGAGGGCATTGCCAAGCTGGCCGATTGGCGGCGCCACAACGTGAACGTGCTGATTCGGGACTTGCACGACAGCATTCAGTCGGCCAAGCGCTGGGTGAAATTCGGCATTTCGCCTTTTGGCGTCTGGATGAACAAATCGGCCGACCCGCTGGGCTCCGACACCCGCGCCGGACAGCCCTCCTATTCCAACCTATACGCCGACTCGCGCCTGTGGCTGGAGAAAGGCTGGATTGACTACATCCTGCCGCAGCTCTACTGGAGCACCACGTTTAAGCTCGTGCCCTACCCCGTGCTGCTCGAATGGTGGACCCGCAACCACTTCGACCGCCACCTCTACATCGGCCACGGCACCTACCGCATGCTGGAAAGCACCCGCTCGGACACCACCTGGCGCAACCCGCGCGAGCTGCCCCGCCAGATTCGCCTCAACCGCACCTACCCCGACGAGGCCAGCGGCAGCGTATTCTTCTCGGCCAAATCACTGCTCACTAACCCGCTGCACACCACCGATTCGCTGCGACTGGCGCTGTTCCGCTACCCCGCCCTGGTGCCCACCATGCCCTGGAAAGACGCCGTGCCGCCCCTGCCCGTGGCCAACCTCACCCTGCGCCGCCTCAGCCACTACGTCACGCTGAACTGGCAGCCCGGGGCCGTGGCCCCCGACGGCGACGCGGCCACTTACTACGTCCTCTACCGCTTCGAGGCCACCGAGCGCAGCACACCCAACGACCCGCGCCGTATTCTGGCCCTGCCCCGCCCCGCGCCCGGCTTCCCCGCCACTTTTGTGGATACCACGGCCGTGCCCGGCCAGGCCTATGCTTACTACGTCACGGCCGTGGACCGCCTGCACAACGAGAGCCGGCCCATGCGCGTGGTCACCACCGGCCACCAGGCCGCCGAGCTGGCCGTGGGGCAGTCGCCGGCCGGCGCGGCCCGCCCGGTTGCTTCGCCACCCGTGGCCACGCAGCCCGTACCGGCCCTAACCTTGCCCACCGGCAACAGCCCCGCTAAATCGGCCCCGTTCACCAAAGTCAAAATCAAAGAGAAGCCCGCGAAGAAAAAAGGCTTCTTCGCCCGGCTGTTTGGCGGGCGGTAAGTAGTCGTGCAGGAGTAACCGTGCAAATGGCGCGGCCTGTTTCCTCCATACCGGGTGAACGGCCTTGGGCTGGTACTGTCATCGTGTTTTTTGTACCCCGTTCCTTTCTCTTTCACCCCATGACGCCACCCGACGCCCACCCGGCCCCCATTGCCGCTACCGTT
Organism: Hymenobacter frigidus; assembly: GCF_014640435.1. GTDB lineage: Bacteria > Bacteroidota > Bacteroidia > Cytophagales > Hymenobacteraceae > Hymenobacter > Hymenobacter frigidus. The sequence continues at coordinate 27,077 of NZ_BMGY01000001.1, forward strand.
TACCCGGATTCTGAAGTAGCATCGGCGGCCGTGGCCGAGCAGATTGCCGGACTCATTCGCAATCGTGCGGCTGAGGGCAAAACCTGCGTGCTGGGCCTGGCCACAGGCTCCTCGCCTACCCGGGTGTATGAGGAACTGGTGCGCCTGCACCGCGAGGAGGGTTTGAGTTTCCAGAACGTAGTGAGCTTTAATCTGGACGAGTATTACCCCATGGCCCCGGACTCGCTGCAGAGCTATGTGCGCTTCATGCGAGAGTACTTGTTCGACCACATTGATATCAAGCCCGAGAACGTGCACATTCCCAATGGCACGGTGCCACCCGAGCAGGTAAACGCGTTTTGTCAGCGCTACGAAGCGCAGATTCGGGAAGCCGGCGGCATTGACTTGCAGCTGCTCGGCATCGGCCGCACCGGCCACATCGGCTTCAATGAGCCCGGCTCCGGCCCGGCCTCGCGCACCCGCCTTATCACCCTCGACCACGTCACGCGCACCGACGCGGCCTCGGATTTTTACGGCGAGGAAAACGTGCCACGCCGCGCCCTGACCATGGGCGTGGGCACCATCCTCGAAGCCCGGCACATCGTGCTTTTGGCCTGGGGCGAGGGTAAGGCCGCCGTAGTGAAGCGCATGGTGGAAGGCGAGGTGACCGACACCGTGCCCGCCACTTACCTGCAGCGCCACCCCTCCGTGCAGGTGGTGCTCGACGAAGCCGCCGGGGCCGAGCTCACGCCCCGCAAAACCCCCTGGCTGCTGGGCCTGCCCTGCAACTGGCACGACCCGGCCCTGGTGCGCAAAGCCCTCACCTGGCTGGCCCGCACCGTGACCAAACCCATTCTGAAGCTCACTGACGAGGACTACAACGAGAACGGCCTTTCGGAGCTGCTGGCCCAGTCCGGTCCGGCCTACGACATCAATATCCGGGTCTTTAATGAGCTGCAGCACACCATCACGGGCTGGCCCGGCGGTAAGCCCCACGCCGACGACACCAACCGCCCCGAGCGCGCCGCGCCGTTCCCCAAGCGCGTGCTCATCTTCAGTCCGCACCCTGATGACGACGTGATTTCGATGGGCGGTACCTTGCTCCGCCTCGTCGACCAGGGCCACGAAGTGCACGTGGCCTACCAGACGTCGGGCAACATTGCTGTGTTTGATGAGGAAGCGTTGCGCTTCGCGGATTTCGCGGCCGAGTACGACCTGAATTTTCAGCAGAATGACCCGGCCGGGGAGCAGTTCTACCAGCGCGTGTCTGATTTCCTGCGCGACAAAGCCCCCGGCCAAGTCGACTCCGCCGAGGTGCAACGCCTGAAGGGCGTGATTCGGCGAGGCGAGGCGCGGGCCGCCCTCCGCTACGCCGGCCTCGACCCCGCCACCCGCGCCCACTTTCAGGACCTGCCGTTCTACGAAACCGGCCGCGTGCGCAAGAAGCCGCTCGGCGACGAGGACATTCGCCTCACCATGGAACTGCTGAATCGCATTCAGCCCCAGCAGATTTACGCCGCCGGCGACCTGAGCGACCCGCACGGCACCCACCGCGTGTGCCTGGCGGCCATTTTCCAGAGCATTCAGCAGCTGAAAGCCTCCGGCACCGCCTGGCTCGACGACTGCTGGGTGTGGCTCTACCGCGGCGCCTGGCAGGAATGGGACATCGACCAAATTGAGATGGCCGTACCGCTCTCGCCGCAGGAACTCACGCGCAAGCGCCGCGCCATCTTCAAGCACCAGAGCCAGAAGGACCGACCGCTCTTTCCCGGTGCCGATCAGCGCGAGTTCTGGCAGCGCAGCGAGGCCCGCAACCGCACCACCGCCAAGCTCTACGACCAACTGGGCCTGCCGGAATACGAGGGCATTGAGGCCTTTGTAAGGTGGGAGTTTTAAGCAAAAAGCCCCCGAAGAAAACCGTCATGCCGAGCGCAGCCGAGGCATCTCGCGGGCAGCCGTGACCTAATCCTTGAACGATGCCCGCGAGATGCCTCGGCTGCGGTCGGCATGACGGTCTCTATTTTCGGGTTGCTTTTTTGTCTTTCCATTAATTTAATGCGCTCTTGAACCCCTACCTCGCCCGCCTGTGCCGCCTGGCCAGCCAGCCCAGCCGCCGCATCATCGGCCTGATGTCGGGCACCTCACTCGATGGGCTGGACGTGGCGCTGTGCCGGCTGGAAGGCCACGGCCCCAGCACTAAGCTCATGCTGGAGCATTTTGCCACCGTACCATACGATAATGATACCCGCGACCGCATCCGCACGGTGTTTGCCCGCGAGCAGGTGAGCCTGGAGTACCTCACGCTGCTCAACCCCTGGCTGGGCCGGCTGCACGCCGCTGCCGTGCTGCGCTGTCTGCACGAGTGGCAGGTCAACCCCGCCGAAGTGGACCTGGTAGCCAGCCACGGCCAGACCGTGTACCACGCCCCCCGCCACCAGCACCAGCGCCCAGATTTCCCCCAAAACGCCACCCTGCAGCTCGGCGACGGCGACCACGTGGCCGTGGGCACGGGCATCATCACCCTCAGCGACTTCCGCCAGAAGCACGTAGCGGCTGGCGGCGAAGGCGCGCCCCTGGCCGCCTACGGCGACTTTCTACTCCTGAGCAGCCCCGATGAAGAACGACTGCTGCTCAATCTCGGCGGCATTGCCAATTTCACCTACCTACCCCGCGCCGGGGGCGACGCCAGCACGGCGTTCAGCACCGACACCGGCCCCGGCAACACCCTACTAGATGCCGTGGTACGCACCGCCCGGCCCGGCCAGCAATTTGATGAAGACGGCCGCCTGGCGCTGGCTGGCCAAGTTCACCCGGCCCTGCTGGCCGCCTTGCTTGACCACGTATTCTTTGCCGCACCCCTCCCCAAAACCACCGGTCCCGAGCTTTTCGGAGCTGCTTACCTCACGGCCGCACATCAAATTAGCGGCACAGCTGCGCTGAGTCTGGAGGACACGCTGGCTACCCTAGCCGAATTTAGCGCCGTGGGCGTGGCCCGGGCCGTGCAGGCGGCTTTCACCACGCGCGCGGCCCCGGCGGCCGTGTACCTCAGTGGCGGCGGGGCACACAATCCCGCCTTGCGGGCCGCCCTGGCACACCACCTTCCTGGCGCCCGCTTCGCCTCTACTGATGAATTGGGAGTGCCTGGCGATGCCAAAGAGGCCATATTATTTGCCGTGCTGGCCAACGAGGCCGTGGCGGGCCAGCCGATTGCCATCGGGGCCGGCCGGCAGCGCGTGCCCGCCGTGGGCATGGGCAAGATTTCCTTACCGGGCTGAGAAAAGAACCGTCATGCTGAGCGAAGTCGAAGCATCTCGACCACGTAAGTAATTCGGTTTACTATCACGGTCAAGATGCTTCGACTTCGCTCAGCATGACGTTTTTGTAAGCTAATACCATAGATTCATACCATGCAGCGCACTACCCAGGCAGCCGAAGCTACCACCGGCACCACTCCGCTGGCCGAGGCCTCGCAGCCCGGCCGCCTCATCAGCCTCGACGTGTTCCGGGGCCTCACCGTGATGGCCATGATTCTGGTGAACAACCCCGGCGACTGGGGCCACATTTACCCGCCGCTGGAGCACGCCGAGTGGAACGGCTGCACGCCCACCGACCTCATATTTCCGTTTTTTCTGTTCATCGTAGGCGTGAGCCTGGTATATGCCCTGGATGGCGCGAAACACCAGGGCGGGCCGCAGGGTGCGGTGCTGCTGCGCGTGTTGCGGCGGGCGGCCGTACTGTTTGGGCTAGGTCTGCTGCTTTCGCTGTACCCTAAGTTCGACTTCTCGGTGGTGCGGGTGATGGGCGTGCTGCAGCGCATTGCGCTGGTATTTCTGGGGTGCAGCTTCATCTTCCTAAAAACCAGCTGGCGCACCCAGATTTGGCTGCTGGTCAGCTTTCTGGTAGGCTACGCGGTGCTGATGCAGCTGGTGCTCGTGCCCGGCTTCGGCCCCGCCAACCTGGAGCCCGCTACCAACCTCGGGGCCTGGCTCGACCGCCTGGTTTTCAGCGAAGCCCACCTCTGGAAACAAAGCAAAACCTGGGACCCCGAAGGCCTGCTCGGCACCCTGCCGGCCCTGGGCACCGGGCTGCTGGGCGGCCTCACCGCGCAGTGGCTGCGGCGGCGCGACCAGGAGCCCGCTGCCAAAGTGGCCTGGCTGTTCGTGGCCGGCGGGGCCATTACCTTGGCAGGCCTCATCTGGGCGCCGTGGTTTCCCATCAACAAAGCCCTGTGGAGCAGCCCCTACGTGCTTTATACCGGCGGGCTGGCCATGACCGGGCTGGCGGCGCTCTACTGGATATGCGACGTGCAGGGCCACCGCGGCTGGACGCGCCCGGCGCTGGTTTACGGCGTCAACGCCGTGTTGGTGTTCTGCCTGTCGGCGTTGCTCTCGCGCACGTTTGGCCTATTCAAGCTGCTGGGCCCGGCCGGCAACCCCTTGGGCCTCAAAGAATGGCTCTATGAATGGGGCATTGCGCCGTACTTCCACGACCCGCGCAATGCCTCGCTGGTGGGAGCTTTCCTGCTGATTATTATTTGGTTTGGGATTCTAAATTGGATGTATAAGAAAGGCGTGGTAGTGAAGGTTTAAGCAGTTGTTTCGGCTTGCCTGAGTGAGTCCGCTCAGCAGCTACGATAATTAGGTTTGATTTAAATTGCATTATTATATTAAATTTTTATATTTGTGCCGTTGCTTTTCTCTCCTTCTTTCTGCGAAACATGGCACTTACCCCACTCACGTTGGCTTGGCCAACGGCTTTTTCTGCGCGGCCCATCGGGCCGCTGGCTTTGGCGGGGGCCTTGTTGCTGAACGGCTGTAGCCGCGACGCGGAACAGCCCGGGCCCGCATCGCCAACCGCCGAAACCTACACCGCTGACGTAGCCACCAAATGGACCGACCTGGAGCTGCGGCTGATAAAAAATGGCACCGGCTTCACGCCGCCAGTGGCATCGCGGGCGCTGGCCTACGCCGGGGTGGCGCTCTACGAAGCCGTGGCACCGGGCATGGTGGCTAATCAGTCACTCGCAGGCCAGCTCACCGGCCTGAGCACGCTGCCCAAACCCGAAGCCGGGCAATCCTACAACTGGGCCGTAGCCGCCAACGCCGCCGAAGCCCTCATCATCAAAAGCCTGTTCGGCAACGCCACGCCAGCCCAACGCACCACCATCGACTCGCTGGAAACCGCCCTGAACCTGCCCTACCGCACCGCTGCGGAGTTTGACCGCTCGGTGAAATACGGGCAGCAGATAGCCCAGGCCGTGTTCAACTGGTCGCGCACCGATGGCGGCCACGAAGGTTACCTCAGCAACCAGCCCACTTCTTTTGTGCCGCCCGTGGGCGTAGGCCTATGGGTGCCGGCCAACGGTACTTCGGGCCGCGCCGTGCAGCCCTACTGGGGCCAGAACCGCCTGTTCGTGCCGGCCAATGCCACCATGCCCATGCCGGGCCTGTCGTATTCCTACTCCACGCAGCCGGGCTCAGCCTACCACGCGCAAGTGCAGGAGGTGTATAATACCAGCCGCAGCCTGACGGCGGCACAGCGCACCATTGCCACTTACTGGGCCGATGGCGGCCAGACTATCAGCCCACCCGGCCATTCCATCAGCATCACCAGCATCGTGCTGCGTAGCCGCAACGCTACGCTGGCAACCGCCGCCGAGGCCTACGCCCGCGTGGGCATGGCCGTATCGGATGCCTTTGTGAGTTGCTGGAAGTGCAAGTATCAGTACAACTGGGAGCGGCCCATCACGGCCGTGCAAGCTATGTTCAACCCCGCTTGGCAGCCCCTGCTGGCCACGCCCCCATTTCCGGAGTTCGTATCGGGCCACTCCGCGCAGTCCAGGGCCGCCGCCCAGGTGCTAAGCGACCTGTTTGGGTCCCAAACCGCTTTCGTTGATAATACCCACCAGGCCCGGGGGGCTGGCTACGAGCCCCGCGCCTTCGCCAGCTTCGCCGCCTTTGCCGATGAGGCGGCTGTTTCGCGGCTCTACGGCGGTATTCATTTTCGCAGCGCCAACGAAGTGGGACTCACCGAAGGCCAGAAAATGGGGCGCAATGTGAGTGCGCTGCGCTTTAAGCGCTAATCTGGTCAACACTCAGAACGACAAGTTGGGTGAGGTTGAAGCAGGAAACGTGCTTCGACTTCGCCCGGCCTGTCGTTCTTTACAGTTCAGACCAAGTTAGCTTTTCATGAAAATTCTTATCATCGGGGGCGGCAACATGGGCCTGACCTATGCCCGCAGCTTTGCCCGGGCCCACGTTACGTCGCGGCTCGATTTGCGACTACTGGCCCGCTCGCCCGAGCGGGTAGCGGCCCTGGCCGCCCACGAAATAGGTACCGTGTGGGGCCACCCGGCCGAGTGCGTGCCGGGGGCCGACTTGCTCATTCTGGCCGTGAAGCCCCAGGACTCGCCCACTTTGTTCGAAGCCCTGCGCGGGCTGGTGCAGCCGCAGCAAGTGGTGCTCAGCATCATGGCCGGCGTCCGGATTGACACCTTGCGGGAGGCGTTGGGCACGCCCAAAATCATTCGGGCCATGCCCAACCTGCCGGCGCAAATCGGCATGGGCATGACGGCCTTCACCAGCACCGACGCCGTGACCCGCGCCGAGCTGGTGCAGGTGCAAAACCTGCTCTCGACCACCGGCAAAACCGTGTACGTTGAAGAAGAAGCGGCCATTGATGCCAGTACGGCCATTTCGGGCAGCGGCCCGGCCTACGTGTACTACTGCATGGAAGCCCTGATGGCAGCCGCCGGCCAGATGGGTTTCACCGGAGCCGAGGCCGAGCTGCTGGTGAGCCAGACCTTCCGCGGGGCCGTGGAGCTATACTCGCAGTCGGGCCTGAGCTGCGAAGACTGGATTGCCAAAGTAGCCTCCAAGGGCGGCACCACCGAGGCCGCGCTGGGGGCCTTCGGGGTGGGCGCAGTGCGCGAAGGACTCATGGCCGGGGCCAGCGCCGCCCGCGACCGGGCCGAGGAGCTGGGACGGTAATTGGCAGCCAATTCCCCGGAAACACCCTCTTCTGCTCACGCCACCGAATAGCCCGCAAACTCTTTGCGCAGCTGGGTTTTGAGCAGCTTGCCGGTGGCCGTGTGCGGCAGCTTCTCTACAAATGCCACGGCATCAGGCTCGCAGAACTTAGCCACTTTGCCCCGAAAAAAGGCCAGCAGCTCTTCTCCCGACACCTCCATGCCGGGCCGGCGCACCACAATGAGCAGCGGCCGCTCGCTCCATTTGGCGCTGGGCACGCCGATTACGGCGGCCTCGGCCACGGCGGGATGCGCGATGGCCAGGTTTTCGAGGTCGATGCTGGAAATCCATTCGCCGCCCGATTTGATGACGTCCTTCGAGCGGTCGGTGATGTGCATGTAGCCGTCGGGGTCGATGGTGGCCACATCGCCGGTCCGAAACCAGCCGTCGGCGGTGAGCTCGCCGGGCGTGTGGCTGCGGAAGTAGTCGCGCACCACCCAGGGCCCGCGCACCAGCAGGTCGCCGAAGGCCACGCCATCATGCGGCAGGCCCTGGCCGTCATCGCCCACAATCTTCATGTCGACGCCAAATACGACCCGGCCCTGCTTGGTCCGAATAGCCAGGCTATCGGCCGGGTTCAGGCCGGCGTGGTGGGCTTTGAGGTGGCCGGCCGTGCCCAGCGGGCTGGTTTCGGTCATGCCCCAGGCGTGCATGATGGTCACGCCCAGCTCCTCCTCAAAGGCCTTCATCAGGGCCGGCGGGCATGATGCGCCACCCACCACCGTGCGCCGTAGCGTGCCGAAACGGCGCTGGCCTTCGCGCATGAACTGCAGCAGCGCCAGCCAGATGGTGGGCACGCCGGCCGAGAACGTCACTTTCTCCGTCTCAAACAGCTCGAACAGGCTGGCACTGTCCATGCCCGCGCCGGGCAGCACCAGCTTCGCGCCGTTGAGCGGGGCGGCGTAGGGCAAGCCCCAGGCGTTAACGTGGAACATGGGCACCACGGGCATCACTACATCCGCGGCCGAACAGTTGAGGGCATCGGGCAGCGAGATGCTGAAGGCGTGCAGCACCGTGGACCGGTGCGAGTAGAGCACGCCCTTGGGCTGGTCGGTGGTGCCGGAGGTGTAGCAGAGCGAGCAGGCCGTGTTCTCATCGAAGGTGGGCCAGGCGTAGTCGCTGGTTTCGGCACCCAGCAGGTCTTCGTAGCTGCACAGGCCGGGCAGGGCCGAGTCTTTGGGCAGGTGAGTTGGCCCGGCCATGAGCACCCATTTTTCCACGGTGGGGCACACGGGGGCCAGGCGCTCGACCAGCGGCAGAAAGGTGAGGTCGAAGAACAGCAGCCGGTCCTCGGCGTGGTTGATGATGAACACCAGCTGCTCGGGAAACAGGCGCGGGTTGATGGTGTGGCACACCGCCCCGATGCCGGCCACGCCATAGTACAGCTCGAAGTGGCGGTGGGTGTTCCAGGCCAACGTACCCACCCGGTCGCCGTTTTCGATGCCAAGCTTCAGCAAGGCCTGGGCCAGCTGCTTGCTGCGGCGGTTGGCATCGGCGTAGGTGTAACGGTGGATGCCGCCCTCGGGCAGCCGCGACACAACTTCGGTATCGCCGTGCCATTTGGCGGCGTGCTCAATAATCGTGGCCACGCGGAGTGGCTCGGCCATCATCAGTCCTAGCATAGAAGTGGGCTTAGGTTCACGCAGTGTCGCGGGGTGTTCATCGCAGGGTCTCGCAGTGTTTGTTCTAGAGGCCGTTCACCAGCCGGTGCATGTGGTCTTTGAGACTGTTCACGTTGAAATTGATGAGTTGGCCCAGCTTCAATTCTGAAAGCTTCAGGTAAGTTAGTAATTGTTTGTAATGGACCGGCAGCAGCGCCTCAACCGACTTTAATTCGACAATGACTTTGTTTTCAATGAGCAAATCCAATCGATAGCCCGCGTCCAGTCGTTGGCCACCATACACGAACGGCAGTACCACCTGTCGTTCAACCCGTAGCCCTACCTGCTCCAACTCATACGCCAGCGCCAACTCATACACCGCCTCCAGCAGCCCAGGCCCCAGCGCCGTGTGGACTTTGTAAGCTGCCCGCCGGACCTCAAACGAAATGGCATTCTCATCCATTCGGCAAGTATAAACCATTCATCAGAAAAACACTGCGGAACCCTGCGATAAACACCCCGCGACACTGCGTGAAACAGCTACCGCACGGCCTCGATTACCAGCTGCAGCAGCGAGGAGCGGACGCTCAGTTCCGTGAGCTTGTTGTTGTTGCGGCTGGGGTGCACACGGTTGGTGAGCAGCACCACCACTAACTCCTCCTTGGGCTCGACCCAGAAGTACGTGCCCGTGAAACCGGTGTGGCCGTAGCTGCTTTGCGAAGCGCTTTTGGCCGAGTTCACGGCGGGGTTGGCGGCGGGGCGGTCGAAGGCCAGGGCGCGGCGGTTGTCGGGGCAGAACTGGCAGCTGGTCCAGTTGGCCAGAATTTCCTTATCGAAGAGTTGCTGGCCGCCATAGCGCCCGCCCCAGGCGTAGGTCTGGGCGAGCTTGGCCACGTCGTTGGCATCGCCAAAGAGGCCGGCGTGGCCCGAGAGACCGCCGAGCAGGGCCGCGCCTTCGTCGTGCACCGTGCCGTGCAATAGCTGGCGGCGGAAGGCCGAATCAAATTCCGTGGGCACGATACGAGCCAAGGGGAAACGGCGCGTGGGCCGGAAACCCAGCGTGCTGGCCCCCAACGGCCGGTACACTTCCCGCTGCAAATAGGCGTCGAGCGGCAGCCCCGAGCGCGCCCGGACCAGCTCCGGATAGAGAATGAACGACAAGTCGGAATACACGTAGCCCGGCTTTTCATTCAGCGGCGATTTCCCGATTTCCTGGTAAATGCGAGCCGGCAGGTCCTTGCGCGCCCACAGGCCCTGGGCCGCCGGCAGCGGGAAGCGGGCCGACGAATCGGCCCGGAAATAGCGGCGGCGCAGGGCCCCGTTCTTCTTGGCCAGCTCCTTCCAAAACGGAATCCAGGCCTTGAGACCGGCCTGGTGTGCCAGCACGTCGCGCAGCTTCAGGTTGGCCTTGTTAGTGCCGCGCAGGAAGGGAAAATAGTTACCCATCGTGCTGTCGGGGCTGAATTTGCGGTCGGCCTGCAGGCGGAGCAGCGCGGGCGTGGCGGCCAGCAGCTTGGTCATCGAGGCCAGGTCGTAGAGGTCGTCGTTGCGCACGGGGCGCGGGGTGCTTAGCGAGACATTGGCGACGGGTTTCACCGGCTTGCGGCTGGCTTTCCGCGACTTGAAAGCGTCATTCTGCCCGGCTAATTCCTCATCGCGGCCGAAGCCCGCGTAGGTCTGGTTGCCGTAGCTTTTGCGCAGCACCACCGTGCCGCGCCGGGCAATAACCACCTGGGCACCCGGAAACGCCTGGGCCGCCAGCGCCCGGCCCACCAGGCTGTCCACGCGGGCTTCGAGGCGGCCGTCCAGGCCCGCGTCTTCGGGGTTGGCGTAGCGCAGGCGGTAGTTGCCAGCAGTGGGCAGCCCGAAGCCCCGCGGAAATTTGTCCGACACTGTGACGGGCAGCCGGCCGGTGGCCGCAATACCGCCGAAAATGGCCTGGGCCGCCAAGCTCTGGGCGTTGGCGCTTTCCTGGTAGGCCAGCACCACGGCGGCGGCGCGGTCCAGGTCGCGCACCTTGGCCACGGCGTAGGCCGAGCCAAACACGCTGAGCACCAGCTGCTGCTTTTGCTCCACCAGCTCGCGCAGAAGCAGGTTGGTTTCGGGCGTAATGCCGAAGCTGGTGGCCGGCAGGCGGCCTAGGTTTTGCAGCGAAACCAGGATGAGGTTGTACGGTTTCAGACCGGCGCGCAGCTTTATCAGCTCATCAAGCGTGGGCGCGGCCGTGGCGTGAAAATGGGCCGTGGGAGCATAATCAGCCACCGATTTTTGGAAATCCGTGGTGTCGCGCGGGCTGCCGCCCAGCACCAGCGTGGCAATGCGCAGCGTGTCGAGGCGCTGCAGCGGCAGCAGGCTTTTCTGGTTGCGCAGCAGCGTGATGCTCAGCTCGGTGAGGCGGTGGCTGAGGTATTGGGCGTGGGGTGCGTTGAGGTCCTCGTACAGGTTTTTAGGTTCGATGGGGCGGTAGTGGTTCAGGCCGGCCCACTGCTTGAGGGCCAGCACGCGGCGGCAGTGCTCGTCGATTTCGCGCTGCGAAATCCGGCCGCTGTCCACGGCCACGCGCACCATGCGCAGGGCCAGCGGAATGTTCTTGCTGAACTCCAGAATATCGTTGCCGGCCATGATGGCGCGCACGTCGGCTTCGCCGGGCGGAAACATGCTGATGACGCCCTTCATGTTCATGGCATCGGTGAAGACCAGGCCTTTGAAGCCCATTTCCTCACGCAGCACTCCCGTGATGATGGGCCGCGACAACGTGCTTGGACCCAGCACCGTGTCCAGGGCGGGCACGTTGAGGTGGGCCACCATCACGCCGCCCAGCCCGCCGGCCATGAGGCTGCGGAAGGGCGGCAGCTCCAGCGAATCGAGCCGGCGGCGGTCCACGCGAACCGTGGGCAGGGCCAGGTGCGAGTCGGCGTCCACGTCGCCGTGGCCGGGAAAGTGCTTGGCCACGGCCAGAATGCCGGCGTCCTGCATGCCGTGCATGTACTGGCGGCCGTCGCGGGCCACGGCGGCTGGGTTTTCGCCCCAGCTGCGGAAGCCGATGACCGGGTTGGCCGGGTTGTTATTCACGTCGACCACCGGCGCGAAGTTGACGTGCATGCCCAGGCGCTTGAACTGCCGGGCCACCTCGCGGCCCATGTCGTAGAGCAGCGTGGTGTCGGTGGTGCCGCCCAGGCTCATTTGGTAGGGGAACTTCACCACGCTGTCGAGGCGCATGCCCGCGCCCCACTCGCCGTCCATGGCCACCAGCAGCGGCACGCGGCTCTGGCTCTGGTAGCGGTTCAGCTGGCGCGACTGCCGGGCCGGGCCGCCCTGGAAAAAGATGAGCCCGCCGATGCCATACTGCTGAATGAGCGTCGAAATCGAGTCCTCGTCAATCCGCTTACGGTTGGAGTAGGCGGCTACCATGAACATTTGCGCCGCCCGCTGGTCGGGCGTGAGCACGCGCATCAGGCTATCAACCCAGGGCGAATGCAAGTAGCGGATGAAGGCGGGGACGCTGGGTGCCGGAAGCGCCGCGACGGCTTGGCCAGGGACGTTTCTTTTTACTAAATACTTGGTGGGGCCTTTTGGCTGGCTTCGTTGGCGTTTCGGCGCAAGAGCAGCAGGCTGTGAAGTTCGGTTGCGCTGGGTTGATTTTGGGACTGTGGCACGACGCTGGGCCGGAACCAACTGCGGCAGGGCCAGCAGGAACAGGAGCAATAAGAACTTCGGGAGAGACAAGAGCAAAAAGCGAAATTTGGATTGCGAAATTAACTCGAACCCTGAGAAAGAGAAGCGGCCTGGGCAGAAGGGCATTTCCGGTGCCAAAGCGGTTGGCTTACCTGCTCCTGAGCCAATACCTTAATGTCGGGCTTAAGATTAACAATGATTCTGTATAATTAAATTTCTGATGTTACGCACCGTAGTGCTTGGTTGCTTGGAAAAGACCTTTCCTAAAGTAGCAAAAGCGTCTTTCCAGCACCTAGGTCAGGCCATTGTGTAACATCAGTTGATTTGTCCGTAAAACAATCTGTGAAACAACAGGTTGAGTGGGGGACAAATTGGATGTAGATTTATTTTTTTCATAGATAATCAAATAAATAACTTTAAATTGCGATGATTAAGGACCAGTTTGACGCATTTCACTGTTCCGTATTTTGTATCATCACGACTGAAGTTACATATTAGCCAAAGTCCACACTCACGAAGCGCTTCTGCCGGCAGTATTGGCTGAATTTGCCCCTCATTATCCTCCTTTAACACTTACATTTTTTTCACTATGAGTCATTCTTTTCTTTCTTTTGCGCAATGTATTAGCCACAAGGGCACCCTGCTTTTGGGCGCTGCGGCATTGTTCCTTGGCCCTTTGACTGGCCGGGCCCAGGCTCTTCAATTCCAGCAGAATTTTGAGGGCACCACCGGTGCCGTTCCAACCATCACGTACACCGGTAATCCTTTTGTTACAAACGGCGGGAACGTGACAAACAACGGCAGCCCAAATGACGCCTTGTATTATTCCCAGGCAACGGGACCAACCGCGACACATGCGTGGAGCTTGGTGAACGGCGGCACCGGCGCAGCATCGCAAACCCTTGAATTCCGTAATATCAGATTCTCGGATGGCTCGACCGGCAATCGGGTAGAGTTTTTATTAACGGCGCTTTCCAACAATCCCAACAATGGCATTAAGCTAATCGATAAGGTTGAGGTGGAAGTCAGTTCGAATTATGGGGCTACATACTACCCGATAGTCACTGTGACGGGCAATAACAATAATACAAATGGTCAAAATGGGTTTGATTCTGGCGTTGTGTGGTGCCACCAAGGCAACGCCATCGCCCCTGGTTCGCTCACAGCAACCGCCACATTTAAGGGTGATACACCACCGACGGTACCCGTTACGTTCACCCCAAGTCTACTAAGCACTATCAGCGCCAACGGAAGAAATCAAGACTTGACCGGAGCCGGTGGCTACGGCAAGGTAAGCATTGACATTATCAACTCGCTCAATGCCCGTGTGCGCATCACCCTAACCAACTCCAGCAACCAGCAGGTGTGGGGCATCGATGAGTTCAAAGTATTCAGCAGCGGCGCCACGGTATTGCCGGTAGAACTGACCCGCTTCAATGCTCAAACTAAAGGCCAGAGTGTAAATCTAAATTGGGCCACCGCCAGCGAAAAAAACAGCGACCGGTTTGAAGTGCAGCGCAGCGCCACCGGCGAAGCGTTCGAAACCGTGGGCACAGTGAAGGGCCAGGGCAACACCAGCAACGCCCACAACTACGCGTTTGTGGACAGCCGCCCGCTCGCCGGCCGCTCCTACTACCGCCTGCGCCAGGTTGACACCGATGGTACCACCGCATTCTCGCCGGTAGCGGCCGTGCAGCTGCGCAACGAACTGGCCGTGTACCCCAACCCCAGCACGGGGATTGTGACGCTGCCGGCCACGTTGGGCGACGTTCGCTACCGCCTGCTCAACACCATTGGGCAAACCCTGCTCAGCGGCCAGGCCACCGGCAACGACCAGCTGGACCTGACGAAGCTCGCCAAGGGCACCTTCTTCCTGGAGCTCACCGGTGAAGCGGGCCGCACCACCCAGCGCCTGGTACGCGAATAGCGCCTCCCGCGCATCGCAGCTCCCGCATCAAAGTCCTGCCTTCCGTTAGCGGAGGGCAGGACTTTTTTCTGCGTGGGTGCGTAATAGCTCGGGTACCGGTTTCTTCTTCTTTGCTATCGCCATGTTCAATCCATCCTTTTCCCTCCGCGCCGCACGGGTCCGTGCAGCCGTGTTGGCCAGCGCTTTATACCTAGGGGCCTGCAGCACTGGCGCGCCCCTGGAGCAAGCCAGCGGCGGCCAGGGCCTCTCCGCAGCCGTGCCGCTCGACACCACGGCGACCCTGCCCACCGAAGCCTGCGGCCTGCTCACGGCCCGCGAGGTGGCGGAACTCACCGGCCAGGCCGTGCAGCAGCAGGCCCAGGGCGAGGCCTGCCGCTTTGTGGAAGCCAACCAACCGGCCAGCCCCGAGGCCGTGGTGCTGGTGTCGTTTCGGCCGGCCGCCGCGTTTCAGGTGGCCCAGGCCGGCAACAACTTACGCCGCCGCAACATGCTGCCCGTCAAGGGCCTGGGCCGCGAGGCGTATTACGATGAAGACCACGGCGATTTGTACGTGCAACTGCCCGGCCGCACGCTCGTCATCGGCCTGCCGCGCCGCGTCAAGGATGGGTCGCGCGAGCGGATTGCGCCGGAGCTGGGCCGGCTAGCGGTGGCCCGGCTGGCCGCCCGCCGCTGAGCGCGCCAACTCCCCAATTTACCTGATGGTGGGGAGCCGCCGGCGTTGTAGCTTGCGGCACATTCAACCCCACTCATGAAAAAACTTGCCCTGGCCGGCCTTGTCGCGGCCGCCCTCACTACGGCCTGCAACCAGACCAAAACCACCGAGACTGCTACGAGCAGCGCCAACAACGAAACGGGAGCCGCCGCCGACTCGACCTCGGGCCTGCCGGGCCTGTTCAACAGCTACTGGGAAAAGCAGTCGCGCATCGACCCGCTGTCGGCCACGGCGTATGGCGACAACCGCTTCAACGACCAGCTGCCCAACAACCAGACCCGCGCCTTCCGCGACACGCTGCGCACCTTTTACCAGGGCTACCTCACGCGGCTGCAAACGTTTGACCGCGAGAAGCTGAGCGACAACGACAAAATCAGCTACGACATCTTCGAATACGAGATGAACCACGGCCTGGCCAGCCTCAAGCTCAACTCCTGGATGATGCCGGCCAACCAGTTCTACGGCCTGCCCATCTCGCTGGGCCAGTACGGCTCGGGGCAGGGCAACCAACCTTTTAAAACGGTGAAGGATTACGAGAACTGGCTGGGCCGGGTGCGCGGTTTCACAGCCTGGACCGACTCGGCCATTGCCAACTTCCGGGTGGGCCTGCGCACGGGCGTGGTGCTGCCCCGGGTGCTGGTGCAGCGCATGATACCCCAGCTGCAGGCCAAGGACATTGTGGTGACCGACGCCACCCAGAGCCTATACTACGGCCCCATTACCCGCCTGCCCAAAGATTTTTCGGACGCTGATAAAACCCGGCTGACCGAGGCTTATAAAAAGGCCATCCTGACGGAGCTGGTGCCCGCCTACCAGAAGCTGGGCACGTTTATGCAAAATGAGTACCTGCCCAAGGCCCGCGCCACGAGCGGCATCGACGCCGTGCCCGGCGGCAAGGAGATGTACGCCTACGACGTGAAGTACGAGACGACGACCGACAAAACGCCGGCCGAAATCTACCAAACCGGTTTGAGCGAGGTGGCCCGCATCCGGGCCGCGATGGAGAAAATCAAGACCGAAGTAGGCTTCAAAGGCGACCTGCCGGCCTTCTTCAAGTACCTGAACACCGACGCTAAGTTCCGGCCCTACAAGAAGCCGGAGGAAGTGCTGGCCGCCTTCGAAGACATCCACCAACGGATGCTGCCCAACCTGAGCAAGATGTTTGGCCGCACGCCCAAAACGCCGTTTGAAATTCGCCAGACCGAGAAATTCCGCGAAG
The DNA here is from genome assembly GCF_014640435.1 of Hymenobacter frigidus. GTDB lineage: Bacteria > Bacteroidota > Bacteroidia > Cytophagales > Hymenobacteraceae > Hymenobacter > Hymenobacter frigidus. Next base: position 43,218 of record NZ_BMGY01000001.1, read on the forward strand.
CCTCGGCCTCAGCCGAGTACAACCAGGGCTCGCCGGACGGCACGCGGCCGGGCATTTTCTACGTGCCGATTCCGGACGCTACCAAGTTTGCTACCACCTCGGGCATGGAGTCGTTGTTTCTGCACGAGGCCATTCCGGGCCACCACTACCAGATTTCGCTGCAGCAGGAAAGCACCGGCCTGCCCAAGTTCCGGCGCTTCGGCGGCCAGAATGCCTACGTGGAGGGCTGGGCGCTGTACTCGGAAAGCCTCGGGCCGGAGCTTGGCCTCTTCAAAGACCCCTACCAGCGCATGGGCGCCATGGGCGACGAGATGCTGCGCGCCGTGCGCCTGGTGGTGGATACCGGCCTGCACTCGCGCCAGATGACCCGCGAGCAGGCCATTGCCTACCTGCTGGCCAACCTGAGCACCACGCCTGACGAGGCCACCTCGGCCATCGAGCGCTACATGGCCATCCCCGGCCAGGCGCTGGGCTACAAAATCGGTCAGCTCAAAATCCGGGAGCTGCGCGCCAAATACGAGCAGCAGCTCGGCAGCAAATTCAACCTCAGCACCTTCCACGACGAGCTGCTGAAGGACGGCTCGATGCCGCTGGCCGTGCTGGAAAAGAAAATGGACGCCTGGGCGGCAAAGCAATAAGAAGTAAATAGACTTGTTCCTAAATTAGCAAACTTGCCATAGAACGTCATGCTCATCTGGCGTCCGCTTGTCGAAGCATCTCTCCCGCCTCGTTCGGGTGTCGTTCGGGAGAGATGCTTCGACAAGCTCAGCATGACCGCCAATTGTTCTCGGTATTTTTTATTGAGGAACAAGCTCGATAACTAAATATATATTCCTAAAAGCCTCGCCTGGATTATTCCGGTGCGGGGCTTTTTGGCATAAAACCGGGGGATTCTACGCCTATCTATGTAGCTTGCCCGCTTATTCAATGGTTGATGACGCGTTTTTTTACTATTCTGCTGGCCGTATGGTGCTTAACGGCCTACCCAGCCGAAGCCCAACTTTCGCCGGGTAATTCCACTTCGGCGGCGCTGCTGACGGGCCTGTTTAACGATTACTGGGAGGGCCGGGCGCGGTTGTTTCCGCTGGTGGCCACATCGCAGGGCGACAACCGCTACAATGACCGCCTGCCCAACGACCAGACCCGCGCCTTCCGCCAGCAGCAGATTCGCTTCTACCGCCGCTACCTCAACGACCTGCTGAACATTGACCGCGCCCGCCTCCGGGCCGACGACAAGCTCAGCTACGACATCTTTCAGTACGAAATGCGCAGCCGCATCGAGGGCCTGCGGCTGAATACCTGGATGATGCCGTTTGCTCAGTTTTACAGCCTGCCCACCACGCTGAGTCAGCTGGGCGCGGGCACCGGCGCGCAGCCCTTCCGCACGGTGCGCGACTACGACAACTGGCTGGCCCGCGTGGGCCGGTTCCCGGTGTGGGCCGACTCGGCCATCGGCAATTTCCGGCAGGGTGCCCGCACCGGCGTGGTGCTGCCCCGGGTGCTAGTGCTGAAAATGGTGCCCCAGCTCCAGGCCCAGGTTACCGCCGATGCCACCAAAAGCCTATTCTACGGGCCCATCACGCGCTTGCCGGCCAACTTTTCGGAGGCTGACCGCGCCCGCCTCACGGCCGCCTATCAGCAGGCCATTGCCTCGCAGCTGGTGCCCACCTACCGCAAGCTGGCCGAGTTTCTACAAACCGAGTACCTGCCCCGCGCCCGCCCCACCGCCGGCCTGGCCGATGTACCCGGCGGGACCGAGATGTACCGCTACAACGTGCGGCTGATGACGACCACCGAGCGCACGCCGGAAGCCATTTACCAAACCGGCCTGGCCGAGGTGAAGCGCATTCGGGCCGCGATGGAGGCTGTGAAAAAGCAGACCGGCTACAAGGGCAGCCTGTCGGGCTTCTTCAACTCCCTCGCTTCTAATAGCAAATACACACCCTACAAGTCACCGGAGGAAGTCCTGAAAGCCTTCCGGGGCATTCAGGCCCGCATCACGCCCAGCCTGCCCCGGCTGTTTGGCCTGGCCCCAAAATCGCCGTTTGAAATCCGGCAGACCGAAGCCTTCCGGGCCGCCACGGCCTCGGCCGAGTACAACCGCGGCACGCCCGACGGCTCGCGGCCAGGCATTTTCTACGTGCCCATTCTCGATGCGACCAAGTTCAACGTCACCTCGGGCATGGAGTCGCTATTTCTGCACGAGGCTATTCCCGGGCATCACTATCAGCTGTCGTTGCAGCAGGAAAACACCGGCCTGCCCAAGTTCCGGCGCTTTGCCTCCTACCCGGCCTTCAGCGAGGGCTGGGCGCTGTACTGCGAAAGCCTTGGCAAAGAATTGGGCCTCTACACCGACCCCTACCAGCGCATCGGCGCGCTGGGCGATGAGATGCACCGCGCCCTGCGCCTGGTGGTGGATGTGGGCCTGCACGCCAAGGGCCTGAGCCGCGAGCAGGCCATCGATTACATGATGGCCAACGAGCCCATCAGCGAGCAGGCCGCCACCGCCGAAATAGAGCGCTACATGGCGCTGCCCGGCCAGGCGCTGGCCTACAAAACCGGGGCGCTGAAGCTGAGCGAATTGCGCACGCGCTACGAAAAGCAGCTCGGCCCCAAGTTCAACCTGCGCGTCTTTCACGACGAGATTCTGGCCGGTGGCTCCATGCCCCTGGCCATTCTGGAGCGCCGCATGGACGCCTGGGCGGCGCGCCAGCGGTAGCGCGCTACACAGCGCCGCCTCGGCTGCACTCGCCGGCTCGCTCTATCTTCACGCAGTTACGGCACCCTTTTATTTCTCCTTATCATGCGTATGTCGCTCTCTCCTTCCCCCCGCCGGCTGGCCGGTTTCCTGGCTACGCTGGGCCTGGCCTTCACCCTGCTTCCCACCCCGGGCCTGGCCCAAACTCCTGCTCCTACGGCCTCGGCACAAGCGGCCCAAGCGCCCATTCTCGCCCCCTGGACGGGCCCGCACGGTGGCGTGCCGGCGTTTGACAAGATAAAAGTGGCCGACTTCAAGCCCGCGCTGGAAGTAGCTATGGCTGAAAACCTGGCCGAAGTAGCCGCCATCGCCAACAACCCGCAGGCTCCTACTTTCGAAAACACCATTGCGGCGCTGGAGCGCAGCGGCCAGACCCTCACCCGCGTCTCGACGGCATACGATATCTGGAGCAGCACGCTGAACGATGCCGCGTTCAGTGCCGTGGAAACGGAAATGGCCCCCAAGCTGGCGGGCTTCTACGACCAGATTTCGCAGAATACGGCGCTGTTCAAGCGCATTGAGGCGGTGTATAATGCGCCCGCCACCAAGCAGCTCACGCCCGAGCAGCAGCGGCTGGTGGAGGTGCGCTACAAGGAATTTGTTCGCTCCGGGGCCAAGCTCGACGCCACGGCCAAGGCTAGGCTCTCGCAAATCAACCAGAAGCTGGCGGGGCTTTTCACCAACTTCTCGCAGAACGTGCTGGCCGACGAGGCCGACTCGGTGCTGGTGCTGAAAACCGACAAGGACCTGGGCGGGCTGTCGGCATCGCTACGCGATGCGGCCAAAGCCACGGCCGGCACGCGCAAGATTGCCGCGGCGGGCGTCATCACCAACACCCGCTCCAGCATCGACCCATTCCTGACTTACTCCGACCAGCGGGCACTGCGGGAGAAAGCCTGGCGGATGTTCACGAACCGCGGCGACAACGGCGGCGCGCACGACAACAACGCCATTATCACCCAGATTCTGCAGCGGCGCGCCGAGCGGGCCAAGCTGCTGGGCTACGCCACCCACGCCCACCTGCGCCTCGACAACACGATGGCCAAAACCCCGGAAGCCGCCATGCGCCTCATGGAGCAGGTGTGGAAGCCCGGCGTGGCCCGCGTGAAGGAAGAAGTGGCCGACATGCTGGCCCTGGCCCGCAAGGAAGGCGCCCCGGCCAACTTCAAAATTGAGCCCTGGGACTACCGCTACTACGCCGAAAAAGTGCGCAAGGCCCGCTACGACCTCGACCAAAACGAGGTGAAGCAGTACCTGCAGCTCGACAAAATGCGCGAGGGCATGTTCTGGGTGGCCGGCGAGCTATTCAACTTCGCCTTCGTGCCCGTGAGCAACGTGCCCGTGTACCACCCCGACGTGAAGGCCTGGCAGGTGAACGACAAAACCACCGGCAAGCAAATTGGCCTCTGGTACTTCGACCCCTACGCCCGGCCGGGCAAAAACTCGGGTGCCTGGATGAATGCCTACCGCAACCAGGAGCGCATGGACGGCAAGGCCGTGATGACCATCGTTTCGAACAACTCCAACTTCGTGAAGGACAAGGAAAGCGAGCCGGTGCTCATCTCCTGGACCGATGCCACCACGCTCTTTCACGAGTTCGGCCACGCCCTGCACGGGCTGTCGAGCAACGTGACCTACCCCTCGCTTTCGGGCACCAGCGTGGTGCGCGACTACGTGGAATTCCCGTCGCAACTGCTTGAGAACTGGCTGGCCACGCCGGAAGTGCTCAACAAGTTTGCCCTGCACTACCAAACCGGCAAGGCCATTCCGCAGGCCCTGGTCGACCGCATCAACAAGGCCAGCACCTTCAACCAGGGCTTTGAAACCACCGAGGCCATTTCCAGCGCCCTCATCGATATGAAGCTGCACCTGGCCGGCACCCAGCAGATTGACCCCGACAAGTTTGAGCGCGAAGCCCTGGCCGGCCTGGGCATGCCCCACGAACTGGTAATGCGCCACCGCACGCCGCAGTTCAGCCACGTTTTCTCATCGGACGGCTACTCGGCGGGCTATTACTCCTACCTGTGGTCGGTGGTGCTGGCGGCCGATGCCTTCAGCGCTTTCACCGAGGCCGGCGGGCCCTACGACAAGGCCGTGGCGGCCCGGCTGCGCAAAAACGTCTTCACCGTGGGCAATACCATTGACCCCGCCGCCGGCTATCGCGCCTTCCGTGGCCGCGACCCCAAAATTGACGCGCTGATGAAGAAGCGGGCCTTCGCCATGGCCGGTGCAAAAGCTGGCTCCGCCGCACCCGGCAAAACGCCAGGCAGCAAGCCCAAGCCCGCGGCAACCAAGCGCAAGTCATAGGCAGCTTGAGAAATGCACAAAAAAAGCCCCGAAAGTCGGGGCTTTTTTTGTGCATTTCTCACTGGTGAAACAGGCCGGACGCTACCCCCACTCGGGTAGTGGTGTTGCGCCCGGCAATGTTTTGCACGGCGCGGGAACGCGAAGGCGGTTTTGGACAGGTCGTGCTTTCGTGGCTCCTGCTTCTTTTTCCTATCTTGACCGCAGAATCAACTATAGGCCAATGGTTACGACAGCTACCTCTCGCTTCAAAATTCGTGGATTTGCCGGGATTGTGCTCATTGCCTTGGGCATCGGCCTGGCACTGGTTTTCAAAAGAACCAGCGACTGGCCTGCTGAAGCCAGGACGCTGGCCTTGGCCGTGGCCTATTGCGCGGGCATTGGCGGCGCGGCGTTCTTTGTCAGCTACACCCAGCAGCTTGAATTCAAACAGCTGAAACCAGCCTTGACCGGCATGGCGGCGCTGTTGGCCATGATGCTGCTGTTGAAGCTCTAAGGTGCTGGTTTTGCATCCTCAACCGGAAGAATCCCCCGCCGCTTTCCCCAAGGCCGTCCCCTTCATCATTGGCAATGAAGTGGCCGAACGGTTCAGCTACTATGGCATGCGGGCCATTCTGCCCACGTTTCTGGTGGCGCAGTTCTTCAACCCCACGCACAGCGCGGCCCTAACGGTGGTGGCCGAGGCCCGAGCCAACGACTTCGTGCATTCCTTCGCGGCGCTGGGCTACGCGCTGCCGGTGGTGGGCGCCCTGCTCGCCGATTGGGTGGTGGGCAAGTACCGCGTCATCCTCTACCTCTCGCTGCTGTACTGCGTGGGGCACGCGCTGCTGGCTGCTTTTGTCGACGATTTGAACGGCTTCCGGCTGGGCCTGCTGGTGATAGCCGTGGGCATGGGCGGCATCAAATCGAGCGTCACGGCCAACCTCGGCGACCAGTTCGACCAGCGCAATGCCCACCTGCTGCCCAAGGCTTACGGCTGGTTTCAGCTGGCCATTGATGTGGGCGCGGCCTTGTCCACGGCCTTCATTCCCGAACTGTACGCCCGCTACGGGGCCGCCGTGGCCTTTGGCGTGCCGGGCCTGCTGATGGGCGCGGCCACTATCACGTTTTGGCTGGGCCGCAAACGCTACGTGCGGATGCCGCCCACCGGCCTGGTCCGGGGCCTGCGGCTAACGTTCGGGCCGGGCGAGGGCCGAGCCGCGCTGCGTCGAGTAGGCTTGGTATTCGTCTTCATCCCGGTATTGTGGGCGCTCTACGACCAGAGCGTGTCGGAATGGGTGCTGCAGGCGGCCCACCTCAACCGGGAGCTGTGGCCCGGCTATGCGCCGCTGCCCGAGCAGATTCAGATTCTGGGCATTGTGTTCGGCATCGGGCTGAATCCGCTGCTCACCTACCGCATCTACCCGGCGCTGGAGCGGCGCGGGATTCGGGCCACGCCGCTGCGGCGCATGGGCACGGGCATGGTCATCGTGGCGCTTTCGATGATGATTATTGCCGGCGTGCAGCACGGGCTCGACGGCGGGGGCAGCCCCTCGGTGTGGTGGCAGGTGCTGGCGTATTTTGTGGTGGCGGGCGGCACGCTCATGGTAGCCGTTACGGGGCTGGAATATGCCTACACGCACTCGCCGCCGGCCATGAAGAGCCTCACCACCGCGCTGTGGCTGCTCACCATTGCGGCCGGCAACTTCTTTCTGGCCCTGATGAATAAGAGCATCGCGCAGGGCGGCTTTTTCGCCCGGTTTCAGGGCGCTAACTACTACTGGTTTTTTGTGGGACTGATGGCCGTGAACGTGGCCCTGTTTGTCCTCGTCGCCTCGCGGCTGACGGAGAAAACCTACGTTGGCATCGAGCTGCCCGAGCCGCTTTTGACCTAAAAAACGGCAATTCCCTCCATGAAAGCAGCGCGCCCGAAGCTGTGGCTCCTCGTGGCCACTTGGCTGCTCCTGCTGCATGAGCCTTTTCCATCGCCGCGCACGTCTCAGCCGATGAGCACGTGCGCACCACCGAATGGAACCGGCTTTGGGTGGAGTACCTCGGCCACTACCTGCGGCCCGGCACCGCCCCGGCCGCGAAATGTTGCGGACTCGACCTGAACTTGCGGCGGCTGGACTGTTTGCCGTTCCGCAAACTTGCCCGAACCCACGTAGCAGCCGCAACCAACGTAGCGGCGCAGGCGCTACCTTTCCTCAAATAATCAACTTTTTCGTGTTCATGAAAAACCACACTCGCACTACTTTAGGCCTGCTGCTGACGAGCCTGACCCTCGGCGCTCCCCTAGCGGCTTCGGCCCAAAAAAAACCCGCTGCCAAAGCCACCAACGCTGAAGCCGCCATTCGCGAAAGCGACATCAAGCGGGACCTGTTTGCCTTGGCCGGCGATAAGTACCGGGGCCGCGAAGGCGGCACGCTGGATGAGCTGAAGGCCTCTGCGTGGTTGGCCGAGCAAATTCGGGGTACCGGCATGCTGCCGGCCGGCGAAGATGGCACCTACTTCCAGTGGTTCAACCTGCAGCGCACGCGCCTCACCAAGGCCAGCAAGGTCAGCATCGGCAGCCACGCGCTAAGCGTAAACCACGACGGCCTGGTGTACCAGCCCACCAACGCAGTGGTGAATGCCCCGCTGGTGTACGTGGGCACGGGCACGCCCGAGGAACTGGCCAAGGTCGACATCAAGGGCAAAGCCGTGGCGTTCCTGTTTTCGGGGCAGCCGACGGACGGCATCAGCTTCCGGCGCTACCTCACAGCCACCCTGCGCGACAAGCCCGCCGAGCTGGTGAAAGCCGGGGCCGTGGCCGTAGTCGTCGTTTCCGATACCCGCGCCGAGGCCGTATTTGAGCACTGGGGCCACACCTACGAGCGCGGCCGCTTCGGCCTGCCCGGCGACCCCAACCTGCTGGTGGTGAACCAGGCTCCCACGGTGTGGCTGCCCACCAGCGCCGCCGGCTGGGTGCAACAGGCGGGCCAGCAGTTTGTGGCCGATTTACGGGTGGAAACCTTTGCCTACCCGTCGGTGAACATCGTGGCCAAAATGCCCGGCACCGACGCGGAGCTGAAGAAGCAATACGTCCTCTTCAGCACCCACCAGGACCACGACGGCGTGCGCGCGCCCGTGGCCGGCGACTCGATTTATAACGGTGCCGACGACAATGCCACCGGTTGCGCGGCCCTGCTGGCCATCATGCGGGCATTTAAGCAGCAGCCCAGCCGGCGCTCGGCGCTATTTGTGTACCACGGCGCGGAGGAGCGCGGCCTGTTGGGCTCGCGCTACTATTCGGCCCACCCCACGGTGCCCCAGTCATCTATCGTAGCGGTACTCAATGCCGAAATGATGGGCCGCAACGTGGCCGACAGCGCCGCGCTGCTGGGCTCCACGGCCCCGCACCTCAACTCCTCGGATTTGGTGAAAACGGCGTTGGCCGCTAACCAGGCCGGCCCCAAGTTCAAGCTCGACACCGAGTGGGACAAGGCCACCCACCCCGAGGGCTGGTACTTCCGCTCCGACCACCTACCCTACGCCCGCCTGGGCATTCCGGCCGTGATGTACACTTCACTGCTGCACCCGGACTACCACACCCCGCGCGACGAGCCCAGCCGCATCGACTACTCCAAGCTCACCCGCATGACGCAGTGGATGTACCTCACCGGCTGGGCTGTGGCCAACCGTACGGCCGCCCCCGCCCGCGAGCCCGGCTTCAAGCTGGAGCGGTAGTCAATTCACCTCTCACCACCCGTCATTACTCCCATGCGCAATCGGTTTCTTCGCGTTCTTCTGCTCGCACTACTGGCGGGCAGTACGCCCGGGCTCACCAAGGCCCAGAGCGGGCCCGCCCCGAAATACCTGGTCACGGACCCGGTGGCCGATTCCAAGGCCCCGGCCAGTTGTGAGGAGCTAACCATTCCTTCCCACGGCAGCCGAATGGCGGCTTTTATGTACACTGCGACGGGAGCTCAACCGCATCCTACGCTGATTTTGCTGCACGGCTTCCCCGGTAACGAACGCAACCTCGACCTGGCCCAGGCCGTGCGCCGCACGGGCTGGAACGTGCTGTATTTTGACTATCGCGGTTCCTGGGGCAGCGAAGGCACCTTCTCGTTGACCAATTGCGTGGAGGATGTGGTCAGCGCGGTGGCCTTTTGCAGGCAGCAAGCCAAGGCCTTGCGCATCGATACCACCCGAATGGCGCTGTTTGGCCACAGCATGGGCGGCTGGGTGGGCCTGCAGGCACTGCGGCTGCTGCCCGCCGTCAAAAAAGCCGTCATACTTTCGCCCTGGGACGTTTACGGTACGGCCACCGACCCCGTAAAAGCCAACCTCGCCGAGTTTGAGCAGTATGCCGACGGCTTGTTTATGCTGCACAACACGTCGGGCAAGGCCATACTGGCCCCCGTGCTGGCCAATGCTTCCGCGTATCAACTCACGGCCATTGGCCCGGCGCTCGGCACCCGGCAACTGGTATTTCTGGACGAGAACCGGCGCAACGAAGCCTGGATTAAGCGCGTCGGGGCCGCCAACAAGGCCAGCTTTCGTTACGAAGTGTGGGACACGGACCACCCATTCAGCAATAAGCGCCTCGCCCTGACCAAAACAGTCGTTGCGTTTCTGAGCAAGTAAGTCCTGGCCCAGCAATGCGAACCAGCCGGAAATTGGCCGCGCAGTCCCGGGGTGCTCGCCTGAATGGTTCTGGAAGCTGGATTGAACATTTTGGGGACCGAGCTGGTCATTGCCCCATTATTCCCGTTTCACGCCTCCCATATGCGCCACATCACCGCTGCCGACATTAAAAGTTTCGAGCGCATCTACCGCCTCAACCTCGTTAACGGCTTGCCGGGCTTCAAGCCGGCCAACCTCGTGGGCACCGCCGCACCCGACGGCGCTACCAACCTGGCCGTGTTCAGCTCGGCCCTGCACCTGGGCTCCGACCCTGCCCTGCTCGGCCTCGTGACGCGGCCCACCACCGTGCCCCGCCACACCTACGCCAACCTCAAAGCCAGCGGCTGCTACACCCTCAACCACGTGCCCGAGGCGCTGGCTGCTCAGGCCCACTACACCTCTGCCGATTTCCCCGACACCGTTTCGGAGTTTGACGAATGCGGCTTCACGGCCGCGTTCCGCGATGGCTTCCCCGCGCCGTACGTGGCCGAAAGCCCCATCAGCATCGGCCTGCGGCTACTGGAAGAGCACCACCTCAGCAACGGCACCGTGCTGCTGGTGGGCAGCGTGGAACACGTGTACCTGCGGGAAGAAGGCCTGCGCGAAGACGGTACCCTCGACCTCGCAGCTCTCGGCACGGCCTGCATCTCGGGCCTCGATGGCTACCACGCGGTGCAAGCTCCCGTGCGCTACGGCTACGCCCGACCAGGGCAGCCGCCGGTGGCGCTGTAGCCACTGCCGCCGCGATTTATGAACACAAAAATCCCGCTACCAATCAGATAGCGGGATTTTTGCTGAGCTTAAAAATTTACTTACGGTTTGTCAAATCGGCGGGCGGGGCCAGTTGGCCACTGGCGGTCTGCGAGGAAGCGGCGTCTTTGCCGGCGGGGGCCGAGTTCAGCTGGTCTTGCACGGTGCCGTTTTTGATGGCTGTAGCCGAGCCTTCGCCACTGGGGGGAGTCACGTTTTGCTTGTAGTTGATGCTATCGCGGTCCACGTCGTAGCTGTGCCAACCGGGCGCGTTGGTAAAGCCGCGTTTGAATTGCGTGTTTTCGCCGGGGCTCCAGCGGTAGTCGCAGGACGAAAGCGAGGCCGCCAAGGCGGTGCCCAGCAGCAAGGCCAGGGCGGAACGAGGGAAAAGCTTCATGAAGGAGTACTTGGGATTGGGAATGCAAAGTTACGTTGATTTCGGGCGGAAGGCCAACGCAATACCCGCCGCGGCGGTACTTTCGGGTAGCGCAGCCCTCCTGCGGCTCTTCATTTCCCCACTCATGCCCGATTCTGAGTCGCCCTCGCCTTCCCGTTTCCGCCGGGCCCTCGGGGCCGTGGGGCGCGCCGCGCTGCTGCCCGTGAAGGGAGCCAGCTACCTGGCGCGGTTGGGCAAAGCGCACCAGCACTTTTTTCTGCCCGTGCTCAACGGCGCGCTCGGCGACCAGCTGGCGGCCCGCTTCGATGCGCGCGCCATTCGCCTGAGTTTCCGGCGCGGCGGGCAGGATGTGGCGGTGGCCGACCTGCGCCTCACCGAGCCGCACCAGAAAACGGTGGTGTACGTGCACGGCCTGATGGGCGACGAGCTCATCTGGCAGTCCGGCTTTAGCGACGCGCCCGGCAGCCGGCGCTACGGCCCACGTCTGGCCGAAGAAACCCGCAGCCGCGCCCTCTACCTACGTTTCAACTCCGGCCTGCACCTTTCCGAAAACGGCCGCGAGCTCAGCCGCCTGCTCACCGAGCTGGTCGTGACCTACCCCGACGCCATTGGCGGGCTCGTACTGGTGGGCCACAGCATGGGCGGGCTCATTATTCGCTCGGCCGGGTACTATGGCAATCAGGCAGGAATTAAAAATGAGGAATTAAAAATTAAAAATGACCCCGAGCAAAACGAGTCGTCAGCCGATGAATTCTTACTTTTTAATTCTCAATTGTTAATTAACCAAGCGCCCTGGTTGGCGCACCTGCGGTCCATCTTCCTCATTGGCACGCCCAACGACGGGTCGTGGCTGGAGCAGAACTCGCACTTCACGGCGCGGCTGCTGGAGCGCATCAACCTGTTTCCCACACGCTTTCTTAGCAAAGCCCTCAACCAGCGCAGCAACGGCATCAAGGATTTGCGCTACTCCATTCTGGTGGATGAGGACTGGCAGGATGCCCACGCCAACGACTTCACGCCGCCGCGCACGGCCGTGCCACCGCTGCCGGGCGTGCACTACCACATTTTGATGGGGGCCTGGCTGCGCGCCACCCGCCCCTCGGCCCTGCGCGAGTACTTCGGCGATGGGCTGGTGGGCAAGGGCAGCGCCCGTGGCCACGCCACCTTCGGCGATGAGGCCGCATTACCGGCCGGGGCCAATGTTCGCACGGCCGTGTTCAGCCAGCAGCACCACGGCGGCCTGCTCACGCACCCCGAGGTGTTTCAGTACCTCAAGCAATGGGCGTAGAGTAGTGATTAGCGGTTAATGATGAAGCTGTTTAGGAATTCAAAAAAACTAAGTGACCGTCATGCCGAGCGTAGCCGAGGCATCTCGCTCGCCTCGTTGAACGGCCCGGACGGCCCGAGTAAGATGCCTCGGCTACGCTCGGCATGACCGACTGAAAAATCACTAAACAGCTTCGATAAGTAGTAGACTTGTTCCTCAATGAGAAATCGGTGGTTTTCCAAGTCGTATTTTGGCGCCAGAAACGGGGGCTGCTCAAAGAATCCAAGGATACAAGCTTGGCCAAACCAAAAAGACCATTCAGGCATCATAATCGGCCAGAATCTTTGACCATTTCTTATTCAGGAACAAGTCTTGATTCTGCGCCTGAGAATATGTGTTTAGTACCCGTGTTTTCCACTGTTTCCGCTCATGGCTTGGGCAGCTCGCAGTCGCAGAGCACCTCGCGGACGGGCGGGGCCACCCGGTAGTCGGGCAACGATACTTCCTTCATGTACACCACCGAAAGATGCCGCAGGCGCGGATGGGCGGGGGTTTCGTGCCAGATGCGCAGCAGGTAGTTGCAGTAGTAGGGCCGCATCCAGGCGTTGTGCACGAAGAGGTAATTTTCGGAATACTTGCGCCACCGGTCGTTCCGGAAAAGGGCCACCACCGAGGGCGGCTTGGCGTAGGTGACGGCCGCGCCGGCGCGGTTTAAATCGAGGGTGCGGCCCGTGGCGGCCGTGGTGCCCTCCAGCACGTACCAGCCATCGTCCTTGAACACGGTGGGCGCAAACATGCCCCAGTGCTGGTCGACCCGAAACAGGTAGCCGAACCAGCGCATGGGCTCCGCCATGAGCCCGCCGGCGGGGCGCAGCACGGCCACGTCGTCGAGGTTCCACCAGCACACGTAGGCCAGCACTACGGCCACGCAGGTGTCGCGCACGGCGCGGGCCAGCCGCTGGCCGCCAACCGAGGGCGGGCGGGTGCGCTCCAGGCGCAGCCGCCACGGCGCTTGCCAGACCGGCAGCCGCGTGCGCCAGTCCGTGGCGCGGGTTCGGGCGCGGGCCGCGTGCGGCCGCAGCCGGCGGGCGAGCCCATCCAGCACCCCGGCCGGCAGCAGGCCCAGCAGCGAGGCCATGTTCACCAGAAAAAACAGGCCCACGTAGAGCGTGAGGCTGATGCCGAGTTGAAAACCGAACAGCACGCCCACCACCAACAGCCGCCACCGCGCCACGCCCACCGGCAAAAACAGCGCGAACGGCAGCAGCAGCTCGATGTAGTAGGTGGCGAAAGTGAGGAAGCGCAACAGGGCCGGGTACGGGTAGAGCCACCGCCCCAGGGGCAGCAGCAGCTGGTCGAGGCTGAAGGCGTAGTAGAGCGCAGTGCCGTCGCGGGTCCATTCGGGGCCATTTTTCAGCAGCGCCGTGCACCAGTAAAGCAAGGCCAGCTGCACCACGTAGGCCACGGTAGCGGCGCTGAAATACGCGTAGTGCGTGGGCGCGGGCCGCGCGCGGGCATCCCAGGTCCACACCCGGCCCCAAGGCAGAAAAATGCCCCAGAAAAGCAGCATCCGCAACAGGTCGTCGCCGCCCTGCCCGATGAACGGGTTGCGGTTTTGCAGCGACACGAGCAGCACCCACGAGCCCACCGTGGCCAGCCGCGTGTGGTAGCCCACCAGCAGCGCCCCGGCCAGCCCCGCCGCCACCGCAAACAGCACGGCCTGGGCCTGCCACAACCCGCTGCCCGCGTGCAGCGAGAATTGGTAGGGCGACCAGCCGTGCTCCATCACCGCCACCACGGGCAGCACCCCCATGTTGGAGTACAGCGCTTCCAAATCGGTGCTGCGGATGGCCAAATCGAGCAGCACCACAGCGGCCGTGGCCATGCGCAGCAGCGCCAGCGCCCGCAAGTCGAGCACAAAGGGCCGCTTCAGCACACCCCAAAACCCGGTTTTGCCTGCCCGTGCCTCCATAGCTTACCCCCAACTGCGCAGGGTTCCCAAACCCGCGCCAATAAACAAGGCGAAAGGGCCGTCCAGAAGATGACGGGGCCTTTCGCCTTGCGAAAAAATTGACTGTCCGGCGCAGTTGGTAAGCCGCGCCGGTTGGGCTAGTTGCCGCTTGTGGTGCCACTTGTGGTGCGGCCGCTGGTGGTGCGGCCGCTGGTGGTGCCGCTGCCACTCGTGGCCTGGCCACCGGTGGTCATGCCGCTGCTGCCGCTGTTGGTCATACCGCTGGTGCTGCTGCCGCTGGGCATGGTGCCGCCATTGGGGCTCATGGTGCCGTTGCCGCTATTGGTCATGCCGCTGGTGCTGCTGCCGCTGGGCATGGTGCCGCCATCGGGGCTCATGGTGCCGTTGCCGCTGGCATCGCTGCGGCGGGAACCGTTCATGCCGGACGAATCCGCACTCATACCCGAGTCGGCAGTGGTACCGCTACCGCCCGCACCGGTGGCATCGGAGCTGGTGCCGTTGGAGCCGCAGGCGCTCAGCAGGGTGGTGCTCAACGCCAAGGCGGCTAAAAAAACGGAGGTTTTTTTGATTGTCATCATGGCAAACTGAAATAGTGAATAGGGTTTCTATACGGATATTATCGTGGTGCCAGTCACCGAATTAACCCGTATTTTAGACCGCACAAATACGCATTTTTGGGCCGAAAGCCCCGCGCCCGAGCCCCAGCCAACCCGGCAAAAACAGCAAGGATTCCTCTTGGCTTTCATTCGGGTCAAAACTTGCCGCCAGGGCCGCACGTTAGGCTAAGAGGCTTCCCGAAAAATAGTCTTCCCTGCGAAGAACCGGCGTGCCGAACATCCCCAGCCCCAACTCTATGCCCGATTCTGGTCCCGACATCATCCTTTTCGACGGCGTGTGCAACTTGTGCAACGGCTTCGTACAGTTTATCATCCGCCACGACCAAGCCGGACGCTTCCGTTTCGCGGCCCTGCAAAGTGAAGCCGGGCAGGCCTTGCTGGCTAAACACGGACTTGCGCCCTCCGCTGGCGCGGCGGAGCTTGATTCGGTGCTGCTGCTGAGCGGCGGGCAGCTCTACTCCCACTCCTCAGCGGTGCTGCGCATTGCCCGGGGGCTGGGCGGCGGGTGGGCGCTGGCGGGCGTGGGCGGGCTGCTGCCCCGCGCCTGGCGCGACGCGCTCTACCGCTTCATTGCCCGCAACCGCTACCGTTGGTTTGGGCGGCAGGAAAGCTGCATGCTGCCCACGCCAGAGCTGCGGGCGCGGTTTCTGTAGCAAACCAGCCGTGGACGGCTACCGGCGCGCCCGGCGGCGTTCGGCTTCGTACACGCGCCGGCCCAGGTCGCGCAGAAACGGGAATCCGATGCGGTCGTACTCGTACTTATCGTCGTTCAGCACGCCGTCGGCGTTCACGTAGAGCACGGCGCTGAGCAGGAATTCCACGCCGTGGGCCTCGTCCTGCACGTAGGCGTTGTCGATTAGAAAGCCGTAGGCCTGGCCGATTTTATTGAACACCCGCACGCCGGGCGGCAGCGGGGCAATGCCGCCCCCACCGAGCAGAAATTTGACGTAGGTATCGGGATAATGAGCGGGGTCGTAGCGCGGGTGCGGGCTGTCGCGGGGCAGCTGCGAAAGGGCCTCGCGCAGCAGCGCGTAGTCGGCGGGGGCCAGGCGCAGGCGCTGGGCGGGCGGCGTAGCTTCGGGAAACAGCACGCGGCGCAGCATCAACTGCAAGTCAGTTAGCGAATGGGCATTTTTCTGGCTGAAATCGAGCGGGCCGAGCATCCGCTGGTCATCTTTGAGGTAGGCCAGGCCGATGGCTTCTCCCCGCAAGCCCAGCCGGGGCCACGGGCCGGGGTAGTAGGCAGCGGGCTGCCGCACCAGCAGCTGCGTAGTGGCCGTATCGGCAAAGAAGGCCACTGGGTTGGTGTGGCGGCTGCCGGGCTCCTGGTCGCCCACCGAGAGGCGGTGTAGCAGGCGGCTTTGGCGTAGGCCCAGCCGGTGCAGCTCCTGGTTCAGCTCCCGCGGGCCCACAAATTCGTAGAGGCGGTTGAAAGCGTCGTTATCACTCACGATTAACGCCTTGCGCACGTAGTTGACCAGCGTGGGCCGGCCGCTGGCGCTGCTGGTGTCGCGCCGCGCCCGCGTCTGGCCCACGCAGGCCGAATCGGTCAGCATGGGCGAATCCACGGTCAGGCCGGGGGTTTGCGCGCTCATCGCCCGCAGCTTTTGCAGGGCCAGGGCGGCGGCGGCCAGTTTCACGGTGCTGGCCGGGTAGAAGTAGTTGCGGGGCTGTAGCCGGTAGCGGTAGCTGCGGAAGTGCGGCTGCCCCGCCGCGTCGCGCCGGATGCGCGTGTAAAGGATTTGCAGGCGGTAGGCCGCGGGCCGGGCCAGCACGCGGGCCAGGCCGGTGGTGTCGCGGCGCAGGAGCTGGCGCAGCGGGTTGCTAAGGAACTGGGCCGCCACGGGCCCGGGCCCAAGCAGCAGCCCAAGCAGCCCGAGCAGCAGAACCGCCCGGAACCAGCACGCGGAAATGGGCGAAGGGGTCATGCCGCAAATATATTCCGTTTTTTATCAGATATTGTGGGGGCAGTTGGCCCTCTCCCTAAACTGCTTGGCTTCGGCTAATCCGGGTTCTGCTGCTGCTGTATTTTCTCCTTTCCCCTTATCCTCTTTTCCCTTTTCCCATGAAAACACTGCTCCGCTTTCTGCTGACCGCCGTAGCCGGCACTGGCCTGCTGGCTCTGGCCACCCAGGCCCAGGCCCAAACCTTTCCGAACAGCACGCTCGATGCGTGGGTGACGCGCAATAATATTGAAACGCCCGTCAACTGGCAAACCATCGACACGGAGATTGCAGCCCAAGTACCCGTACCCGTGCCCCCGACGGTTACCAAAACAGCCGTGGCGCGCAACGGTCCTTTTGCAGCCCAGCTCGCCACACAAAATCTGTTGGGAGTGGTGACACTGCCCGGCACCATGATTTTGGGTAATTCCCCCAAAGGCGGCGGCGACATCCCCGGCGGCTTGCCCTTTACGGCGCGGCCGGCCGCGCTGCAGTTCTACTATCAGCTCAGTGGGCCGCGAGCCCTGGCCGATTCAGCCTACATGGCAGTGGAGCTCACCCGCCTGGTCAACGGCAATGTGGAGGTAGTGGCCGAGGGCGAACACTACTTCCGGGCTTTGGCGGGAACCTACACCCTGGTCACGGTGCCCCTGCGGTACCGGTCGTCGCTGGCCCCTGATTCCGTTTCGATGGGCTTTATCTCGGGCGCAGCCGACAACATTACGGCGGGCACCATCCTGCGCATCGACGACATTGCCTTCACCGGCACGGCCACCGCTACCCGCAACGCGGTGCTGAACGCCGCCTTCAGCGCCGCCCCCAACCCCAGCCCCGACGGCCACTACCTGCTGCAAGGGCTGGCCCCGGCCCTGCTGGCGGCCCCGCTCACCGTGCTCGACGCCACCGGCCGCGTGGTGCGCCGCGAGCCGGCCAGTACCCCTGCTGCGGCCGGTGCCGCCCGCGCGCTCGACCTGAGCGCCCTGCCCGCCGGAATTTATACGGCGCAACTATTCACTACCGACGGGCTGGTGACCCGCAAGCTGGCCCGGTAGCCAGGCGCACGGCTGGTTCCGCCACGCGGCCCGCTACACCACCACTTGTTCGGCGCGGCGCAGCCAGGCCTCGTCGATGGTGGCGCCCAGCCCCGGCGCGGTGGGCACCTCGATAACACCGCCGGGCCGGTACTGAATGCCGCCCACCACGGGGTCTTCGGTGAACAGAAGCGGCGTGTCGAGGTCGCAGTGCCGGATGGCGGCGTTGGTGAGGGCCAGGTGGGCGGCGGCCGTCATGCCCAGCCGCGATTCCAGGAAGCCGCCGACTTGCAGGGTGAAGCCGGCGGCCTCGCCCAGACGCGCAATTTTCTGGGCCCGGTGGAAGCCCGAGGACTTACCCAGCTTGATATTGAACTGCTGGCAGGCGCGCAGCGCAATGAGCCGCTCGGCGTCGTGCTCGTCGCCGCAGCTTTCGTCGGCCATGATGGGAATGGGCGAGGCGGCCGACACCCGGCTCAGCTCCATAAAACGGTGGCGGAGAATGGGCTCCTCGCAGTGCTCGATGTTGAATTCGGCCAGGGCCTGAAGCACGGCAATGGCCGCGTCGGCCGTTTGCCAGCCCTGGTTGGCGTCGATGCGCAACGGGTGCGCGGGCCCGATACCTTCCCGAATGGCCCGGATGCGGGCCACGTCATCCACCAGCGCACCGCCCAGCTTCACCTTGATGGCCGGAAAGCCCTGCTGCTGAAAGCGCACGGCATCGGCCCGCATTTTATCGGGCGGGCCGAGGCTCACGGTCATGTCGGTATGCAGCACCTTGTCGTTTTGGCCGCCCAGAAACTGGTAGAGCGGCAGGCCCGCCTGCTGGGCCGCAATGTCATGCAGGGCAATATCGAAGGCACTTTTGATGCTGGTGTTGCCGTAGATGATGCGGTCCAGCTCGGCCAGGCAGCCGGGCAGGTCCAGGGCGTCGCGGCCTTTGAGGGCTGGGGCGAAGTACTGAGCCACCGCAAAGCAGGTGTCGATGCTTTCGCCGTTGATGGTGAGAAACGGGCTGCATTCGCCAAAGCCGGTGCAGCCGTCGGCGGTGCGCAGGCGCACCACCACGTTCTGCACGTGGCAGATGGGGCCCAGGGAAATAACAAACGGCTCATGCAGCGGCACAAGCAGCTTGTAGATGCCAATGGATTGGATGGTGGTGCCGGACATGCGCTAAATGTACGGGTGCCACGAGATACTGAGTCCAGCTCGTACCGTAACTAGCGCGCGTTTAGCGCAGCGTAACTCATGCCGATAATGCGGGGGAGGCTGCGCCTCCCTTGGAACGAGCCACCCGACGCAGGGCCGGCCTGTCGCTGGCGCGGCACGGGAGGCGCAGCCTCCCGGCATGGCTGGTCACGAGTTACGCTGAGCTAAACTCGCGCCAGTGGTGGCCCAGTTTCTTAAACTCCTCCGGCCACTGCAACACCTTACTGGCCACCAGCTGTCGGGCCGATTCCTTATGTTCAGGAAAAGGAGCGTTCAGTTCAACGTGCTTTTATTCTTCAAACCAAAATTCAGGGTCGATGACACATCCACGCCGCTTTATAATTCCAAAATCAAGCACTTTTCGTCGAGCTAGTTGAGAAAGGTCTGCGAAAGAGTGGTTGACCCATTGGCCCTCGACCATTTTTTTCTTGACCAACGAGCGCACTTTCGCTACGCGGGGCTTTCTATTCGTGGCAAAGGCCCACCCTGTTTCTTTTCGGGTTCCTTGCAGATACAGGATTTGGTCAAAGTCTTCCTGGCCGGTTGTCTGCAGTAAAACCGGCACCACGCATTTGCTGCTGTCGGGACTAAAAAACATGGCCTCCTCGATGGTAAAAGCGGACACAATCGAAGAATCCACAAACGCATTCCCATGGTCCGGATGATAATTCTTCATCGCTACGAGGCGGGGGATGCCCGCCGCAGCGCTGGCTTGCGTTTCGCGATAGAGGGTGCTCGTGCGGGCCCGAGTGAGCCGTGTTTCGTAACAGGCGACTTTGTCAAAGGCTTTGCAGCCGGAAAGCAGCCCCAGGGCCGCCAAAACAATTCTTTTCATCGAGGGGAGGGCTGATTTTTAAAGAGTGGAAAGGCTGGCTCGGAGTGCGTGGGGGCCACGGGAACAGGGGGAAAGCGGAAGCGTTTCTCCCTCAAAGAAACACCCCGATGCAGCTGGCAGGACCCTACTGGCTCAAGTTCAAGAAAACGGTGGGTTTTATTTGTATTAAACCCGGTACCTGGCGTGAGTTTAGCGCAGCGTAACTCGTGCCGATAATGCGGGGGAGGCTGCGCCTCCTCTGGAACGAGCCACCCGACGCGGGGCCGGCCTGCCGCTGGCGCGGCACGGAAGGCGCAGCCTCCCGGCATGGCTGGTCACGAGTTACGCTGCGCTAAACTCGCGCCAGTCGTGGGGTTTGAAATTTTAAGAAACCTAAGCGGCCGGAGTAGCGGGCACCTCCCCCTTCTCCCCCACCGATTGCACCACGCTCACCCGCACCTCGCCGAAGCCGACGGGCACCACGAGGCTGGGCAGCTTCAGGCCGGTTTCCAGGGTGGCCTCGGTCACGGTGGCGGCTTGGCCGTCGGTGGTGACGGTGATGGGGCCGGCCACGCCGTGCAGCACCACGCGGTAGGTGGCGTAGCTGGGCTGGTAATCGCCTTCGATGGTTTGGGTGAGCACCAAATCAGAAGTGGAGCCGGTGACGGTGAAGCGGCGCAGGGTTTTGTGGCCGTCCTCGTAGGCGTAGCCGTCGCCGCCGTCGTCGTAGTGCACGCTTTCGGCGGTGCCGTTTTTGTAGTACACGTGCAGGGTGAGCTCCTCAATGGATTTTTCGCCCACGTACTGCAGCACGGGCTGCATGGGGAGCACGGCCCCGGCCTTCACAAACAAAGGAATGCGGGTGAGGTCGGCGGCAGCCCAGACTTCGGCCCCGCCCGCGGTGGGCGCATCGGTCCAATAGTAGAACCAATCGCCGCGGGGCAGGTACATCCAGCGGCCTTCGGCGCCGGGCTGAGTGATGGGGCAGACCAGCAAGTGGTCGCCGAGGCCGAATTCGGCCATGCGCAGGTAGGTTTCGGTGTCGTTCTGGTCGAGGAAGGTGAGCGGGCGCAGCATGGGCGTGCCGGCCGTGGTGTATTGCCAGAAAGCGGTGTACATGTAGGGCAGCAGGCGGTAGCGCAGCTCGATGAAGTGCCGGGCCAAGTCGGTCACGGTGTCGCCGAAGCTCCAGGGCTCCTGGTCGCCGTGGTCGCCGGATGAGTGGGTGCGGAAGAACGGGTGGAAGGCCCCCAGCGCAATCCAGCGGGCATAAAGCTCGCCGGTGGGCGTGTCCACGAAGCCGCCGATGTCGGAGCCGATGAAGCTGAAGCCCGAAATGCTCAGGCGCTGGCACTGAATGTTGGCCAGCCAGAGGTGGTCCCAGGAGGCGATGTTGTCGCCGGTCCAGCCGGAGGAGTAGCGCTGGCCGCCGCTGTAGGTGCTGCGCGTGATGGTGAAGGGCCGGTTGGGGAAGCTGAAGCGCTTCATGCCGGCGGCCGTGGCGCGGGCCATCTGCATACCGTAGATGTTGTGGGCCTTCTGGTGCGAGGCCGAGTGGCCGTCGTAGTCGAAGCGCACATCGGACGGGAAGGTGCCTTTTTCGAACACCGCCGGCTCGTTCATGTCGTTCCAAACCCCGCGCACACCAATGTCCTGCACCAATTCCTGGAACAGGCCGGCCCACCACTCGCGCACCTTGGGCGCGGTGAAATCGGGGAAGTTGCAGAGGCCGGGCCAGACGGAGCCCTTCATCAGCGGGCCATCGGCGCGGCGGCAGAAGTAGTCGTTGGCAATGCCCTCCTGATACACCGGGTAGTCGGGGTCAATCTTGATGCCGGGGTCGATAATGACGATGGTTTTGAAGCCGTCCTCGGCCAGCTCCCGCACCATGCGCTTGGGGTCGGGGAAGTGCGTTTTGCTCCAGGTGAAGCAGCGGTAGCCCTCCATGTAGTCGATGTCGAGGTACAGGGCATCGCAGGGAATCTTACGGTCGCGCAGGCCGGCCGCGATTTCCTTCACGTTGGCTTCCGGGAAGTAGCTCCACTTGCACTGGTGGTAGCCCAGCGTCCAGAGCGGCGGCAGCTCGGGCGGGCAGGTGAGCAGGGTGTATTCCTCGGTCACCTCCATCAGCGTGGGGCCGTAGATGAAGTAGTAGTTCAGCTCGCCGCCCTGGGCCCAGAAGCTGGTGACGTCGGCGCGCTCGGCCGCGAAGTCGAAGCTGGCCTTGAAGGTATTATCGAAGAAAATGCCGTGGGCAATTTTCTGGTGCAGCACGTGGTAGAACGGGATGTTCTTGTAGAGCGGGTCGGAGCCCTTCACGTAGCCGTAGGTATCGGAGCCCCAGTTGGTGAAGCGCTTGCCGCGCAGGTTCATGTTGTCGGGCTTGTCGCCGAGGCCGTAGTAGTGCACGCCGGCGGGCACCTGCTTGCTCATCTTCACGATGTCGTTGCCGGTGTCGTAGTCATATTCCCAATGAAAACCCTTCTCGTCGTCGCTGAGGATGGTACCGGAGCGGTCGAGCACGCGGGCCTTCAGGCTGTCCTTCTGAATGATGCAGATGAGACGAGCCGTGGTGAGGCGGTAGTGGTCGGGCTTCTCGCGAAATTCCACTTGACCCGCAGTGAGGCGCGACACGGCCTCAGAGGGCACGGCGTAGGAGAAATCGGGCGAGAGCGGGCCGTCGGTGAGGTAGCGAAAGCGCAGGATTTTGTCGCTGAGCACGTGCAGCAGCAGGCGCACGCCGTTCTGGCAGTTGAATAGAAAGCGGTTATCATCGAGCTGGTCGACGCGGATAACCGCACCGGGATAATGTTCCTGATGGCTTTGGGCCGCCAGGTCGTTCACCATGTAGTTATTCTCCTGAATCGTGGTATCCATAAAGTAGTTCTAAGCAAAAGGCAAAAACGAACCGCAAACCGGGCAAAAAAGACCGCACAGGCCGGTTGCGAACAGAATAGGTATGCAAGTTACTTTTTTCCGGTCCGGCCGGAAAGGTTTTTCGCCCAGATGTGGGCCGGCTGACGTAGCATTGGGGATTGATAGGTCGCGACGCCCCCGCCCGGGCGGCCATTGGCCCGATTCCGCGTCTCCCGTTCTGTACCCATGACCCTGCCCGAATTCTCCGTCTTGCTGCTGGCCTGGGACGATGCCGACCCCAGCGTGGCCGTACTCGGCGGCGCGGCCCTGCCGCCTACCCTGCCGCTGGTGTACCAGCTGGCCGCGCAGCAGCCCGTGGTGGCCGTGTACCCGTACCTGCCGGCTGATGCCGCGCCGGCCGAGGCCACGCCAGCGCCAGAATCGAACTCACTCACCGAACCGAAAACGGATGCAACGGCACTAAAAACTAAAGCTTCTGAAGCAGCGACAGGTGCTTTTGATGCAGCGGTGGAATTGCCGGGCGTGCTGCTGCTGCCGGGCAATGCTACCACCAAAACAATGACTTCGGCGCAGCCCTCGCGCATCATTGGCCTGGCAAATCTCGCGGCCACGCGCCCGGCTTCACCATCCGGGCCGGTGAACTTACCCGAAATTAAGGCCCCCGATTTCTCCCGTAGCCAATGGCCCACCGGCGAAAATGCGCCGCTTTCCAGTCGCGGCGGCTGGCAGGTGCCGGCCGCTCCGTATTTAGGGGCTGAAACGGGCCGGAATTTTCCGCCCCCACCGCCCGCCCCGCCCCGGCCCTCGGCTTTAATGCCAACTGCCGCTACCTCAACCGGACGGACGCTAACTCCCCGGTCTCACCCTCAGGCCGGCGACCTGAATTTCGACCCCGACCCGGAGCTGCCCCCCGTGCACCGCCCCGCCGTCTTCGATGAGCCCACGGAAGAAGTAGGCTCCGCCGAAGCCCTCGACCTTTTGGCTCCGGAGGACGACCTCGTACCCGATGAGCCGGGGCCGGCCGCAGAGGCAGAGGCAGCTGTTTCAGCAGTAGCTCCAGAACCAGCTCCCGCGCCAACAGCGGAGGTCGCGCCGGTCGTGCTGGTGCCTGTGCTGGAGGGCCTGAATTTTCGCATGATTCAGTACGCCCGCCAGGCCGCGCAGCTGGTACGCGGCCTGGCTGATTTCGGCGTGATTTACGCGCCCAACTGGCCGGCGTGGCTGGCCGCGCTTGAAATCCGGAATAGCTCGGGCCTGCCGCTGGTGCTGTATGCCGCCGGCCTGGCCACCGACCTGCCCAACCCCGCCGAGCGCGGCTGGCAGCTGGAAATAGAACGCATGACCATGCGCCGGGCGCGGCTTATTCTGGTGCCGGATGAAGCCGTGTGCCGCCGCTTGCGGGCTCTCTACGGCAGTACCATCGGCGAAGTGCGCGTGGTAGCGGCCGCCAACGAACCTGGCATCCGCCAAGTGCTGCGCGAAGTGGCAGCGGCCTGAGCAATGGCGGTAGCTGGCGGCGCAATGGCTTACTTTGCCCCCACATGACTATTTCACCCCAGCCCCAGCCCGGCACCACGCCGCCCGAACACGAATTTGAAGCCGTTATCGAAGCCGGTGATGGCGACGGCAGCGTATTTGTGGTGCTGCCCTTTTCGGTGCCCGAAGTGTACGGCAAGCGCGGCCAGGTGCCCGTGCAGGCTACTCTCGACGGCTACCCCTACCAAGGCAGCGTTACGCCACTCGGCGATGGCCACCACGCCCTGCCCATCCTCAAGCAGATTCGCCGCGCCATCGACAAAACGGTGGGCGACACCGTGCACGTAACCCTCTCCCGCGAAGTGGCCGAACGCAAAATGGAGGTTCCCGCCGACCTGGCCGAGCGCCTCGCCACCGAGCCCCAAGCCGCCGCCTACTTCGCCAAGCTGGCCTACACCCACCAGCGCGAGTACGTGCGCTGGCTGGAAGGCGCCAAAAAGCCCGAAACCCGCACCCGCCGCCTCGACGAAATAGTGGAAATGCTGGGCCAGGGCCGCAAGCGGGGGTAACCCATTACCCTTGGCGAACCAGTTGTTTGTCATGCTGAGCTTGTCGAAGCATCTCTACTGCTTCGTTGAATCAATTGGATTACTCTTGAGGTAGAGATGCTTCGACAAGCTCAGCATGACGACCTGTTTGTACCAAACGAACTCTGCCCTACCATATATTGAAAACTACATTGCTTAACTGCCCGCTTGCTTTCATTATGAAAAAGAATTATTCCCTGCTGCTCCTGCTGCCTTTCCTGCTGCCAATGCTGGCAACAGCCCAGGCCGTTACCATCGACCGCGTGAACCCCACCAACTGGTGGGTAGGCATGAAAAACCCGAACGTGCAGCTGCTGGTGCACGGCCCCGGCGCGGGCACGCTGGCCTACACCGTGAATTACCCCGGCGTGAAGCTGGTGAAAAGCAGCACGGTTGAAAACCCAAACTACGCCTTTCTGGACCTGACCATCTCTCCCACTGCCAAGCCCGGCCGGGTGCAGCTGGTGGGCAAAAAAGGTAGCCAGACCGTGACCCAAAGCTGGGAAATCAAAGCCCGCGACAACGCCCCCAAAGCCCAGGGCGTGACGGCGGCCGACTTCATCTACGTGGCCATGCTCGACCGTTTCGCCAACGGCGACCCGACCAACGACAAGTTTACCGACATGCGCGACCCAAACATGGACCGCGCCAACCCTTTTTTCCGCCACGGTGGCGATTTGGCCGGGGTGGCCCAGCACCTCCCCTACCTTAAAGAGCTAGGCGTGACGGCCGTGTGGCTGACGCCGGTGACGGAAAACGACCAACCCCTCACCAACGAAGGCGGCACCATGCGCGCCTCTTACCACGGCTTCGGCTTCACCGACCAATATAAAATCGACAAGCGCTTCGGCGGCAACACGGCCTACAAAAGCTTCGTGCAGCAGGCCCACGCCGCCGGCATCAAAGTGGTGCAGGACGCCGTGTACAACCACGTGGGCAACACCCACTGGATATTACAGGACCTGCCCATGAAAAGCTGGCTGCACCAGTGGCCCACCTACACCAACACCACTTACCGCTACACGCCCGTGACGGACCCACACGCGGCGCAGAGCGACCGCAAAGTCACGCTCGACGGCTGGTTCGTGCCCTTCCTGCCCGACCTCAACCAGCAGAACCCCTACGTGGCCAACTACCTGATTGAAAATGCCCTCTGGAACGTGGAGAATTTTGGCATCGATGCCTACCGCATCGACACCTACCTCTACAACGACCAGCCGTTTATGAATCGCTGCAACGCGGCGCTGCTGGCCGAGTACCCGCGCCTGCACATTTATGGCGAGTCGGCCGTGACCAACGTGGTGGACCAGGCCTACTACACGCGCAGCAAAATCGACTTCCCCTTCAAATCTAACCAGCCCGGCGGGCTCGACTTTGTCCTGGAAGGGGCCATGCTGGCCGGCCTGAAAGAAGTGGGCACGCCCGCCGCCACCGGCTGGGACGGCGGCCCCCAGCGCTTCTACCAGACGCTGGCCCAGGACGTGGTATATGAGGACCCCACCAAGCTCGTCACCTTCCTCGACAATTTCGACCATAACCGCTTCCTCTCCGAAATAGGCGACGACCTCGACAAGTACAAAATGGGCTTGACCTGGCTGCTCACCACCCGCGGTATCCCGAGCCTGTACTACGGCACCGAAATCCTGATGAAGAACTTCAAAGACCCCACCGATGCTGAGGTGCGGCGTGATTTTCCCGGCGGCTGGCCCGGCGACAAGGAAAACAAGTTCACCGCCGCCGGCCGCACGGCCCGCGAAAACGAAGCCTTCGACTTCGTGAAAAAGCTGGCCACCTACCGCCGCGACCACAAAGTGCTACACACCGGCAAGCTGATGCAGTACCTGCCCGAAAACGGCCTCTATGTGTACTTCCGCTACGATGCCACCGGCACCGTGCTGGTGGCCTCAAATACTTCCGACAAGCCCGCCACGCTGCCCACGGCCCGCTTCTCGGAGCGCACGACTGGCTTCAGCAAAGCCCGCAACGTGCTGACCGGCGAAACCCTGAGCAGCATTTCCACGCTGCAACTGCCCGCCAAAACCGCCGTGGTGCTGGAGCTGCTAAAGTAGCTGTTTGGCCGCACGTTGGCCGTAGTCTGAGAAGCTGTTTTGCCGACTGACCACATGGTCTGGCATGCGCGGGGCACGTTTATTGGCCTTTGGCCAACTGCCCACAACAGTGCGCGGGCTGCGGGCCTTTCCGCATTTTTCTAGTTCGGTGGAAAGTTCTTTTTTAGAAAGGCAAACACGAGGTCGAAATGCTTCAGGGGTTCGGCGTGGCCGCCGGCAATGGCGTGGTGCTCGTAGGCATAAGAAAAATGGTGGCGCTTCAGGCGGGCCATCATGTTGATACACATCGGCGTGGTGGGGGCAATTTCGTCGGTGGTGGCTGACAGCAGCAAAATGGGGGCTTTTATTCGCTCTACCCGAATGGCCGCGCTTTGCGCGGCCACGGTATCCTGCAGCATGGCCGTGAAGGCCCCCCGCAAATCGTGCTTCATCAGGAAGGGCACTGCTGCTTCGTTTACCGGCACGAAGGGCAGCTCCCGGCCCTGGTACGTCCACAGCGACGTGCTGAAGTGCGCGGTATGCCCCGGAAACACCGCGTGGCTCGGCACCAGAGCCACTACGCAGTCAATATCGGGGTAGTAGCTGCCCAGCAGCAGCGCCAGGTCGCCGCCCCGGGAGCCGCCGATAATGGCAACCCGGTCGGCGGCGACGGCCGGGTTTTTGGCCGCGGCCCTGATGGCGTTGTACACGGCCTCGACCGCAATTTTATTGAGCGTATCGGGGGTGCCGGGAGCCCCGAAATACCCGATTGCCAGAAAGGCGTAGCCCTTGGCCAGAAACTGGTTCCGGGTGGCGGCCCAGCGGTCGCTGGTCCAGGCGTTGCCGCCTTCCGAGCCGCCCAGGCCCACCACCAGGGGCTGTTTGCGGCCGCTACCCAGGTAAAGCTTGCTTTCCGCGTGGGGGGTATTGAGCAGGAGCTGCGCGGGCGAGGAGATGGCCAGGCACAGGCCCAGCAGGAGGAATCCGATGAATTTCATGGGGCTGATTTGTTTTCTGCAAAAGTGAGAAAGCCAGCAGCCCCGCCATTTGACCCAGGTCAAATAATCATCATCGGGCCCGGATGCGGCTCAGCGTTTCCTGGGCGATGCCCAGGTACGACGCGACCATGCCCAGCGGAATGCGGTGGTGCAGGCCGGCATATGCCTGGCAGAAGTGCGCGTACTTCTCGGTGGCCGAGGTGAAGCGCAGAGAGGTGATGCGCTCGATTAAGTGCCCGAACAGGCTGCCCATCGAGAGGCGGGCGTAGCGCTCCATTTCCGGGTAGTGGTCGAACAGATACCCCAGGTCGGCCACTTTCAGCCGGTAGGCCTCGGTATTTTCCAAGGCATCAATCGAGTAGATGTCAAGCTGCTGCTGCATGAAGCTACGCGGGGAGTTCACCCATTCTGCCTCCGCGCTGAAGTACTCACTGATTTCCTTGCCGTCTTTCAGGTAATAAGTGCGCAACAGCCCCTGCCGAATGAAATAGCTTTCCCGGCATACGCGGCTCGTGTCGTGCACGGTGTCGCCCTTCCGGAAGTGGACGATGGCGATTTTATCCGCTAAATCTGCCTGCAGGGCCGGACTCAGGCGGATGTACTGGCTGAAGTGGCTGAACAGGTTTTCCCTGGATTCAAAAAATTCCGGCTCTTTCATCATCGGCAGCGACAGGTGGAGGGGCATCGGGGCCCGTGAAGTAAGCACGGC
This sequence comes from Hymenobacter frigidus, assembly GCF_014640435.1. Lineage (GTDB taxonomy): Bacteria > Bacteroidota > Bacteroidia > Cytophagales > Hymenobacteraceae > Hymenobacter > Hymenobacter frigidus. Next base: position 71,625 of record NZ_BMGY01000001.1, read on the forward strand.
CCGCGCTACTGAGCCCGCGCCAGCACCAGCGCCACCCGGCTTGGCACGTAGAGGCTGAGCTGATGCTCATACACCCTAAACTGGCGCGAGTTTAGCGCAGCGTAACTCGTGACTGTAAATTCGGGCGAGGCTGTGCCTCGCAGTAGAACGATGTAGTCGGCCAAAACTAGCGGCGCAATCCTGCCGTGCCGCCGGTGCGGCAGTGGAGGTGCGACCTCCCCTGCAAAGCTGGTCACGAGTTACGCTGCGCTAAACTCGCGCCAGCGTGGTGCTGGAGCTGCTGAAGTAGCTGTGTGGCGTTCGCACTACGCTGCAACATAAGTTGCTCTATGTGACGATTGGAATTCACCTTTCAGCGTTCACGAGACTCGTCCCCGGTGCGAGTTTCGTGAACGCTGAAACACAAACCAGTTTATTGAACTCAATGCAGATAATGTAGCCCTGTTCGAAAAGCTTGTATGCATCGGTAGGCACTGGTTAGCGAAAAACGAGCCTTTAGCGTAGCGGACGTTAAACCGGTCCGTTTAGGGGCAGGCCCACGCGAAAGGTCGTGCCCTGGCCTTCCTGGCTTTCCACGTAGAGGGTGCCGCCATGGCCTTGGGCGATGATGTCGTGCGCGAGCGAGAGGCCCAGGCCCGTGCCCTCACCCAGGGGCTTGGTGGTGAAGAAGGGCTGGAATATTTTCGCCTGCACGGCCGCGCTCATGCCCGTGCCGTTGTCGGCGATGCGGATTTCGACGCCGCCCTGCCCGGCGCTGGTGTGCACCCGCACTTCGGGGCGGTAGCTGACCTCGCCCGCCTGCTGGCGCTGGCGCACGGCGTAGAAAGCGTTAGTGAGCAGGTTGATGAGCACCCGGCCCAGGTCCTGCGGCACCACCGCCACCAGGGGCAGGGCCGGGTCCAGCGCGGTGGTCAGATGGGCGCTGAAGTCGCGGTCTTTGGCCCGCAGGCCTTGGTAGGCCAGGCGCAGGCTTTCTTCAACTAGCCCGTTGAGCGGGGTGAGGATGCGCAGGCCAGTGCCGGCGCGCGCGTGCTCCAGCATGCCCGTGATGATGGCCGTTGCCCGCTGCCCGTGCTGGCTGATTTCGCGCAGGTTCTGCTTTAGCCCGGCCAGGATGTCGCCCTCTAGCCCGGCAGCGCGGGTGCCGCCGCCGGGGCGGGTGCCGCCCATGTCGTCCACCAGCCCGGTGCTCACCTCGGCAAAGTTCTTCATGAAGGTGAGCGGGTTCTGCAGCTCGTGGGCGATGCCGGCCGTGAGCTCGCCCAAAAACGCCATCTTCTCCTGTTGCACCAGTTGGGCCTGGGCGGCCTGCAGGTCGGCCAGCGACTGCTCGAGTTGGGCGGTGCGCTCCGAGAGCAGGGCGTTTTGCACGCTAATGACGCGCAACGTATTGGTGTTGATGTTGTCGAACACCAGCGCCACCACCAGCAAAATAAGCATCAGCCCGGCCAAGATGTCGATGTGCCAGAACTGGGCCTTGTCGACCGGCACCAAGTTCGGAAATACGTAGTGCCGCTGCTCCAGTAGCCAAAAAGTCAAGGCTGTGACCAGGCCCAGGCCGAAATAAATCAACCCCGCCCGGCGGCCCAGCAGGAAGGAGCCCGTCACGCCGCACAGCCCCAGCCACCAGGTAGTGGCCGCGTAGTAGCCACCTTGGTACGCCGAGTTGACCACCACGGTGAGGTAGCCGACGAACAGGAACCAATAGCCCAGCGCGATGTGCGAATACATCCCGGCGCGGTAGCCAAAGAGCAGCAGCCCAAAGCTGATGATGCCGAACAGCAGCACGTACATCCCCGGCTTTAAATCGGCCCACCAGCACAACACCAGGAAGTTGAGCGAGAATAAGCTCGTCAGCAGCACGGTGTTGATGATGATGCGTACCCGCCGCCGCAGGTCGAGGCTGCCCGCAAAGGCGGCGGGGAGGAAGTAATCGGTGATGTTGGCGAACATGTTTACCCGGCAATGGTGAAGGCGACGAAGCAGGCTAGCAGCCTGGCCAGCGGCACCCAGCGCCCGCCGTGCCCCAGGACCAGCTGCAGCAGGGCCAGCAAGTAGCAATAGCGCATCAGGACCGAAGCCACACCGCAAGCCCTGCGCGGGGGTGAAATTAATTAAAAGAGAAGTTGAGCTTTAGACAGGCAAGCTACGGCGAAAAGCGATACCTGTACCGGTACGGGGTTGGTGCACGGCCCGAGCGGGTCGTGGGCGGCAACGGGCTTCCTTCACCGCGAACGTCACCTATTACTGAGCCCGCGCCAGCACCAGCGCCACCCGGCTCGGCACGTAGAGGCTGAGTTGGTGCTCATACGTCTCGTACTCAAACGCTTCATCGGGCCGGTTGAAGCCGCCAAAGCGGCCGTTGTCGGATGAGAGCACCACGCGGTAGCGGCCCTCCTCGGTCACCCAGAAGCAGTAGTCGGCCAGGCTTTTTTCGACGTGGAAATTGACCACGAATACCAGCCCGGCGCGCTCGAAAATCAGCACCTGGTTTTCCTCGTCGTGCTTGAGTAGAGTGGCCGGGGCGGCGGCCAGCAGGTGCTGCTCGCGGGCCAGGTACACCAGCGCCCGGTCGAAATTACCCAGCTGGCTGAATTTCAGGTCAGGGTTGTCGCCCAGGCTCCACTGGCGGCGGGCAAACTGATAGCTCCAGTCGTTGCCTTCGCGGGGGAAATCGACCCACTCGGGGTGGCCGAACTCGTTGCCGATGAACGTGAGGTAGCCCTCGCCGCCCGCCGCCAGCGTGAGCAGCCGGATGAGCTTGTGCAGGGCCAGCGCCCGCGCCGCGCCGGGGTCGGGGTCGGCGGCGTGCATGTGGGTATAAATGGCCGCATCGAAGAGCCAGTGCGAGAGGGTTTTGTCGCCCACCAGGGCCTGGTCGTGGCTTTCGGCGTAGGCAATGGTTTTCTCGCCGGCGCGGCGGTTGGTGAGGGTGTGCCAGAGGTCGCCGAGCGGCCATTTCTCGTCGGGCGTGTGCTTGAGCAGCTTAATCCAGTAGTCCGGAATGCCCATGGCCAGGCGGAAATCGAAGCCCACGCCGCCTTCCTTGATGGGCCGGCACAGGCCGGGCAGGCCGCTCATGTCCTCGGCAATCAGGATGCTGCCTTTTTTGAATTCGTGGGCCAGCGTGGTGGCTAGCTGCAGGTAAAGAATGGCATCTTCATCAGCGTCCTGACCGAAGTAATTGTCGTAGCCCACGAAGGCCACGCCCTCGCCGTGGTGCTGGTAGAGCATGCTGGTCACGCCGTCGAAACGGAAGCCGTCGAAATGGTATTCTTCGAGCCAGAAGCGCAGGTTGCTGAGCAGAAACTGCTGCACCTCGGGCCGGCCGTAGTCGAAGAGCTTGCTGTCCCAACCGGGATGGTTGCCGCGCTTACCCTTGTGAAAATAGAGGTTGCCGGAACCGTCGAAATCGGCCAGGCCCTCGGCTTCATTTTTCACGGCGTGCGAATGCACGATGTCGAGCAGCACCGCGATGCCGCGCCGGTGGGCTTCGTTGATGAGAAACTTCAGGTCCTCGGGGGTGCCGAAGCGCGAGCTGGCCGCAAACAGATTGGCCACGTGGTAGCCGAACGAGCCGTAGTACGGGTGCTCCATCACGGCCATCAGCTGCACCACGTTGTAGCCGCCGGCCTCGATGCGGGGCAGGATATTTTCGGCGAATTCGCGGTAGGTGCCCACCCGGCTTTCCTCGGTGGCCATGCCCACGTGGGCCTCGTAAATGAGCGGTTCCTGAGCCGCAAGGGCGGGTTGAAACCGCTGGTCGGTCCAGGAAAACTCCGTGTCAGGCCGCCACACCTGGGCCGCGAAGTCCTTGGTTTCCTCGTCCTGCACGGCGCGGCGCAGGGCGGCGGGCAGGCGGTCTTTGCCCCCGGCCGGGGTCACGACGTGCACCTTGTAGCGACTGCCGTGGCTGAGCCGGCTCGCATACTCCGCATCCAACAGAAACACCTCCCACACGCCAAATTCCAGCTTTTGCAACGGGTTGGCCTGCCGGTCCCAGCCGTTGAAATCACCCACCAGAGACAGCGCCTCGGCGGCGGGAGCCCACTCGCGGCACACCCAGCCGCCCCGGCCGACATTGTAGTTCAACCCCAGCTGCTGGTGGGCGGTGGCGTAGTTCAGCAGCGAACCGTGGTACTGCTCGATTTCGGCCAACCGGGCCGCCAGCCGCGCCTGGCGCCGGCGCAGCACCGGCTCGAAGGGTGCCAGCCAGGGGTCGTTTTTGACGAGGGCCAGCGGCGCGCGGCGCGGTGCCTTGGGGGCAGCGGGAACAGTGAGTTTCGACTTAGCCATGATGCGGAAAGGGTTTGGACCAAAAGTAACGCTGTATGTGAAAGAACAATCATGCTTCGACTGCGCTCAGCATGATTGTTCTTTCTTTATCGTTCTTTAATTATTTCGCAATTCCCGCTACGTATTGCCCAGCCGCAAACTTGGCGTTATTTTGCCCAATGATGGAGACCCGCTACTTAGCCATTCCGCTCGCGTTGCTATTGGCTTGCTCGTCGGAGCGCCCGGTCACGTCCGCTTCCCGGGCTTTCGAGGATTCGCTGGCTTCACCGGTGCCCAAAGCGGCCGCGCCGCGCCTGGCCAACTACGCCATGGTGGTTTCGGCCCACCCCGAAGCCTCGAAAGTTGGCACCTTGGTCCTGCAGCGGGGCGGTAATGCCTACGATGCGGCCGTGGCCGTGCAGTTTGCCCTGGCCGTGGTGCTGCCCGTGGCGGGCAACGTGGGCGGTGGCGGCTTCCTGCTCTACCACGACCGCAACGGCTCGGCCGGCAGCCTCGACTTCCGCGAAACCGCCCCCGCTGGCGCTACCCGCGACATGTACCTCGACAAGCAGGGCAACCTGGTGCCTGGCTTGAGCACCGCCGGCCCGCTGGCCGTGGGCACGCCCGGCACGGTGGCCGGCATGGCTACGCTGCACAAGCAAATGGGCAGGCTCTCGTGGCCGTCGCTGCTGCAGCCGGCCGTGGCGCTGGCCACCAAAGGCTTCCGCCTCACCGAAAAGGAAGCGGCCGGCCTGAACCGGACCCGCGCCGATTTCACGAAGTATAACCCCGGCAGCAGCCCGGCCTATCTGCGCCCCGGTGGCGGCGACTGGAAGGCCGGCGATACCCTACGCCTGCCCGAGCTGGGCCGCACCCTGGCCCGCGTACGCGACCAGGGCCGGGCCGGCTTCTACCAGGGCGAAACCGCCCGCCTGTTGCTTGCCGAAATGAAGCGCGGCGGCGGCCTCGTCAGCCAGAAAGACCTTGATGGCTACCAGCCCAAGTGGCGCGAGCCCCTGCGCGGCCGCTACCGCGACTACGAAGTCATCACGATGCCCCCGCCCAGCTCCGGCGGCGTGGCCCTGCTCCAAATGCTGCAAATGCTGGAGCCCATCGACCTGGCCCAGCTGGGCTACCACACGCCCCTGGCCGTGCACTACATCACCGAGGCTGAGCGCCGCGTGTACGCCGACCGCGCCACCTACCTCGGCGACCCGGATTTTGGCGCCGTGCCCGTGCAGAAGCTGCTCGACCTGGACTACAACCGCCAGCGGGCGGGCACCATGCGCACCAAGGGCCGGGCCACGGCCAGCGCCGACGTGGCCGCCGGCAAGGGCCTGCCCGGCTACGAAAGCAACGAAACCACCCACTACAGCATCGTCGATGCCCTCGGCAACGCCGTGAGCTGCACCACCACCCTCAACGGCGCGTACGGCAGCAAAGTGGTGGTGCCCGGAGCCGGTTTTCTGCTCAATAATGAAATGGACGATTTCTCGGCCAAGGCCGGGGTACCAAACGCCTACGGCCTGGTGGGCGGCTCGGCCAATGCCATTGCGCCCGGCAAGCGCATGCTCAGCAGCATGACGCCCACCATCCTCACCCGCAACGGCAAAGTGGCTCTCGTGACGGGCACGCCCGGCGGCAGCACCATCATTACCAGCGTGTTGCAGTCCATCATCGGCATTGTCGACTACGGCCTAAACGCTCAGCAGGTGGTGGCCGCCCCACGCCTGCACCACCAGTGGCTGCCCGACCTGCTCGATGTGGAAGCCGGGGCCCTGCTGCCCGCCGCGCAGGACTCGTTGCGCGCCCGCGGCTACCGCCTCAACCCGCGCCAGCCCTGGGGCCGGCTCGACATCATCCACATTCGTCCCGAAGGCACGCTGGAAGGCGGTGCCGACCCGCGCGGCGACGATACGGCGCTGGGATATTGATTAGTGGTTAGTGGTTAAAAACGGAACGTCATGCCGAGCGCAGCCGAGGCATCTCGCGCGGGGTAGTAACTCAATCGATTGGATTACTACCCCCCGCGAGATGCCTCGGCTGCGCTCGGCATGACGTTCTTCTTTTTTGGGTGCTTAACCCACGCAATTCTAGCTACTTAGGGCTGCACGGGCATCTTGGCAATGTGACGCAGATTGCCGGCGGCGGTAATCAGCTTCTGGCTGATTTCGCGGGCTTTGTCGCCATCGCCTTTGAAGCTGTGGGTGGTGAGGGCCGACTGGGCCGTGAGCTCGCCCAGGGTTTGGAAGGACCGGGCCATGGCGGCCACGTTGTTGTTGTTGATGTGGCCGCGCAGGGTTTCCAACTCCGTCACAATGGGGCGCAACACGGGCTGGTCGATGGCGCGCAGGTGCTGAATCCAGTTATCAATCTGGTTTAAGCCCGTGCCGGGGTCCATTTGAAAACCTTTGCTGGTGGCATCGAACAGGACGCGGATGCTGGATTCTACTTCAGAAATAAAGCTCATGAGAGAAATGAGGAATGATTTGGTAAGGGAGCACGGCGGCAAATTTCAGATACGGCCTGCCGGTATTCGGCCGTGAAGATACGCAGCAAGGCAGGCAAACCGTTAATCCTTGAGGCACCTGACCAACGGCCAGCCGTTGCCATTTAAGCACTAAAAAGGCTGCCAACCCGGAAGTTGACAGCCTTTTCGGTGACCGAACTAATCAGTTCGACGTTTGCTTAGCCTTTCAGCTGGCCGGCAGCGGCGCTAAGGGCCTGGCCTAGTTGGCGCAGCTTGTCCTGGGCGTCGGGGGTGGCGGCATCGGCGGCCTTGGTGGTGTGCTCGCCGAGGGTTTTCAGGCTGGTAGCCAGCGCGCCGGTGTCGGAAGCACCGCTGCCCAGAGCATCGTGCAGGTTTTGCAGCTCCGAGCTGATGCCGGATAGCTGCTGATTGCCTTGTAAGGTTTTAATCCAGCCGGCAATGTTGGGGCCGGCGGCACCGGCGGCGGCGGCCAGGCCACCCTGCAAAGCGTTTATCGTAGCGTCGAGCTGGCTGGTGCCCTGGCTGCCTTGTGATTGTGCGTTGTCCATAAAACTCGGAAGGTTAAAAGATGAATTGATACCGGTTTAACGGCCTGCTCCGCCCCTTGGTTAGCCATCCAACGTACAAGATTCCGGCATTTACAGTTAAGTTGTTTTGGGGCAAACTTTTGCTGTCGGCAGTGGTTTTGCAGCGTCGCTTTCATTCCGCGCCAGGGTGCAGCTCCTGCACGTCCGGATGGCTGTAGTTGACCACGATGACGGAGAAAGGGTGCGGCTCGCCCTCGCGCTTTTCGATGCGGATGGTACCGGCGTCGCGCAGCTTGTTAAGTTGGTCGCGGCGCTCGTAGTCGGGCAGCTCGGGCAGCTCATCAGTGAGCAGGCGCATGAACGGACCCAGCCACAGCTCCGTCACGCGGCGCTGCTGCTTGGCTTCCAGCTTCTGAAACTCGGCCAGCATGAAGGCCAGGGTGCGGCGCTCGGTATCGGTGGCCAGGCGGCGGTGGGGGGCAAAATCCGGCACCTCCTCGGCAGGGCGCGAAATGATTGGGCGGGCCGGAACCACCCCTCCCAGCCGGGGGGCACCGGCCGAGGGCACGGGCACTACGGCGGCGGCTTTGGATTGCGGAACCGGGCCGTCGACCTCGCCGCTGGCCGTGGCGCGGGCGGCCAGCGCCGCAGCTGAGGACACCCCGGCCAAGCCCTGCTCGCGCAAGCGGCGGCTTTCGTCAAGAGTCCGTTGGCGGTCGGTGCGGCGCTTTTCAAGCTGCTCGACGCGCTCGGGGGCCAGCAGGTCGCGGGCGTCGATGAACTGTGCGGCCCCGATGTTCTGGAGCAAATCGCCGGACACCGACTCCCGGAAACCGGCCACCAGCACCTGCCGGGCCTGCCGCCGCAGGTGCTGCAGCACCGGAATGTAGTCACGGTCGCCGGCCACGAGCACGAACGTGCCGATGTCGGGCCGGGTGTACATCACCTCCAGCGCGTCGATGCAGAGCTGCATATCGGCGGCGTTTTTGTGGTCGGTGCCCAGCACGTTGCGGGTGCTTACGCCCATCAGGTACAGAGCGCCTTGCGGGGCGGTGGCCAAGCGCTCGAAGTCGGCGTAGGCGTAGCTGATGAGCGAATCCAAGCCCTTGGCGCTGAGCTGCTCGCGCAGGGTACGCACGATGTCGAGCACGATGTCGTTAAGGTCGGGCGGGTCGTGAAAATGGTTTTTGAGGAAGTAGTAGACGTTTTCGAAGTCGATAAAAACGGCGGCGTACGGAGAAGCAGATGATTTTGACGACATGGAGCAAAGGTATTGTACCGGTAAACAGAAACGCGGCGCCGAGGGGGTTTACGGTTCCGCTTGAAACAGCAGTCTTTCCGGAAAGGGTTTACTGAGTAGCTCCGAGCATCCAGTCTAGTTGGCTTCGGCAGTAACTTGCCGCCCACGGCCATTTCTATGTTGATGAAGGTAAATTTCTGCTTTTCCGTTTCCCTTTTCCTCGCGGTGGTATTGCACGGGGTGCTGGCCCCCGTCGCCCACGCCCAACGCGCCGATAATAGCCGGCCGGCCAATGACCCGTTCGGGCGGCGCGTGGTGCCGGCGCGGGCGGTGCCGGGCGGGCGATATGCGAGGCACGCCGTTCGGCATGACCAGACTGGGATGCCGCTGGGCATCCTCGACATTCGGGCCACCGATGGCAGCCTGCGTCGCATCCAGACCTGGGCACCGGGAGTGGTTAAAATCAGTTATTTCCCGACGGGACAGGCCGTCGCCGATTCATCGGTGAGCATGGTGCAACCGCCACAACCGGTGCAGTACGAAACATATTGCAACCACGGCTGCGACGGTCCGCCCTCGGCCGCAACGCTCAAAAGATATGGCCCCGATGTGTGTGCGGGTATCTCTGTTCTGCCCAGCAAGCTGGTGTTCAACATCAATTGTCAATCTATTAGCATCGACAAGCAAACGCTGGCCATAACGCTGGCCGACAGCCGCAGCACCGCTGCGGAATTGCTTGGCGAAGCCGCTAGCCCCTTTCGCCGCCAGGCTGCCCCTCCCACCCCGGCCAGCCGGCCCGAGCCCGGCGGCACGGCCGTGCGCTTCCGCCTCGCGCCGGGCGAGCGGCTCTACGGCACCGGCTCCCGCGCCCTGCCCGTGGACCGGCGCGGCTACCGCCTGGAGCTGTACAACCAGGCCCACTACGCCTCCCAGAACGGCGAGCCCAACCTGAACATTACGCTGCCCACGGTGCTCAGCAGCCGGGGCTATATGCTGTTTTTCGACCACCACGCGGCCGGCTACCTCGACCTGGGCAAGACCGATAAAAACGTGCTCGAATACGGCGGCGAGAACCTGACTTCCCTCTCCTACTTCGTGATAACCGGCCGCGACCAGGCCGAAATCCTGAATCGCTACACCGCCCTTACCGGCCGGCAGCCGCTGCCGCCGCGCTGGGCCCTGGGCCTGATTCAAAGCCGTTTCGGCTACAAGACCGAGGCCGAGATGCAGCAGGTAGCCACCCGGATGCGCCGCGAAAACTTCCCGCTCGATGCGCTGGTGCTGGACTTATACTGGTTTGGCGGCACCACCCGGCAGGGCAATTTGAGTTGGTATAAGCCCGGTTTTCCCGACCCGGTGGGCATGATGAGCAGCCTGAAAAAGCAGGGCGTGAAGACGATTCTGATATCGGAGCCCTATGTAATGCGCACCTCGCGCAACGACTCTACGGTGCGCACGCGGGGGCTGGTGGGCACCACGGCGGCGGGTAAACCGTTCACGGTGGCCTCGTTCTGGGCCGGGCCGGCCAGCATTCTCGACGTGTTTAAGCCCGCCACCCGCGCCTGGCTGTGGGGCTACTACCGCACCCTGCGCAATCAGGGCGCGGCCGGCTGGTGGTCCGACCTCGGCGAGCCCGAAAACCACCCCGAAGCCATGCAGCACGCGGCCGGCCCCACCCGGGCCGTGCACAACGCCTACGGACAGGTGTGGGCTGGTATTTTGCAGGACAACTACACCAAAGAATTCCCCGACGAGCGGGTGTTCAACCTGGCCCGCTCGGGCTGGGCGGGTCTGCAGCGCAACTCGGTGTTCCCGTGGTCGGGCGACATTCAGCGCTCCTGGAGCGGCTATCAGGCCCAGGTGCCCGTGATGCTGGGCATGGGCCAGGGCGGCGTGGGCTACATGCACTCCGACGCGGGCGGCTTCTGCGTGGGCGGCATCGACAGCGAACTATACACCCGCTGGCTGCAAATGGCCAGCCTCTGCCCCATCCTGCGGCCCCACGGCGAGGGGGTGCCGCCGGAACCGTACTACTACCCGGACCCGTATAAGAGCGCCGTGCGCAACGCCGTGCAGCTGCGCTACCAGCTGCTGCCCTACCTCTACACATTGGCCTGGCAGAACACGACCACGGGCGCGCCGCTGGTGCGCAGTATGGATTACGAAGCATCTTCGGTGTCATCGGCAGCCGCTGAAGCAGTCGCTGAAGCAGCCGCTAAAAAAGACGGATGGGGAGACTCTACGGCATCCTCTTTTCCAAAATCGACACGGGACGATGCGGTCTTGGCTACCCTGTCAGAAGCTTCGAACACGCAGTACCTTCTCGGGCCCAACCTGCTGGTCGCGCCCGTGCTGCACCCCAGCCAGCGGCGGCGCAACGTGGTGCTGCCCGGTGGCAATTGGATTGACTTTTACACCAACCAGACCTACGCCGGCAGCCGCACCGTAGGCGTGCCCGCGCCGCTGGCCCACACGCCCCTGCTGGTGCGCGCCGGGGCCTTCCTGCCGATGACGACCTACCGGCCCAGCACCGCCCAGTACCGGCCCGATACGCTGCTGCTGCGCTACTACCCCGATTCTAAGGTTTCCGAATCGGAGTTCACGCTGTATGACGACGACGGCCACACGGCCCAAGCCCTCGCCCGCCGCCACTACGAAACTCTGACCGCACGGGGCTTCTGCACGCCCACGCAGACGAACGTGATTCTGAGCAGCAACGGCAAGTATCCGGGGCAGCCGGTGTTTCGGCTGCTGCGGCTGCTGGTGCAGCGGGTGGCCGCGCCGCCCACCGCCGTGTATCTGGATAACCAACTGGCCCCGGCCGAAGGCTACACCTACGACCCCGTGAAGCACGAGCTGGAGGTGCATTTCCTGATGAACGCCGGTGTGGCCGTGAGCATCCGCGGCCTGCAATTGCTGGACGCACCTACCGGCAGCTCCGCACCCGAAACCCTGACACTGGAAGCACCGGACAGCCGCAGCTTCGGGCCGTATGGCACCACGCTGCACTACACCCGCCACCCCGGCAGCACCGCCGCGAATGCGCAGCTGCGCATTCGCAACGCGCAGGGCAAGGTGGTGCGCGTACTACCGCTCGAAACCAGCCCCGGCTCCCATGCCCTGCCCTGGGATGCCCGCGACGATGCCCGCCAGCCCGTGCCGCCCGGCGTGTACGTGGCCGAAACCGATGGCCAGCATCAGCGGCTGATTGTGACGCGGTAGAAGCAAGCGGAGTAAAACCAAAACGTTATGCAGCCTTTCAACACCGCCCGCCTCCACTTCCGCCCTTTCCTCGACAGCGACGCTGCGGGCATGTTTGCCCTCGATTCGGACCCGGCTGTGCACCGTTATTTGGGCGGTATTGGCGGCCGGCTGGTAACCGAGTTCAGCCAGAGCCTGGCCACGATTCACTTCATTCGAACCCAATACACGGCCAACGGCATTGGCCGCTGGGCCGTGCTGCTGCGCGAAACCGGCGAGTTCATGGGCTGGGCCGGCTTGAAGCTGGTAGCCGGACCGATGAACGGGCACCACAACTTCTACGACCTGGGCTACCGCTACCAGCCGCAGTACTGGGGCCAGGGCTACGGCTACGAAGCAGCCCAGGCTTGGTTCGACTACGGATTTCAAACCCTGCAGCTGCCCCGTATCTGCGCTTATGCTGATGCCAACAACGCCGGCTCGCGCCGGATTCTGACCAAAATTGGTTTGCAGCAGGGCAATGAATTTGTGGAAGATGGCACGCGTTGCGTGTGGTACGAGGCCGATAATTCGAGCCAAAAACTGCCTCAGCAAGCGTTTTCTTCCGTCTGAGATGCGCGGAGGGGTAGCGTTGCCGGCTACAACTTCGGAGAAACCCTGCCTACCTGCCGGGCCACCAACTGCACCCCCACCACCCAGCCCGTGGCCGCGGCCCAGCCGGCCAGCACGTCGGAGGGGTTGTGCACGCCCAAATACACGCGGGCCCAGCCCACGGCCAGCGCAAACAGCGGAGCCAGCCCCCACACCCACCGGCGGCGGTGCCGCCAGCACAGGAAGCCCAGCGCCGCGGCAATCGCCGCCGTGTCCATGGCGTGCCCGCTGGGGAAGCTGAACGTGTGCTCGGGCCGAATGCTGGCCCACAGCGCCGGCCGGGGCCGGGCCACCAGCGGCTTGATTATCTGCGTGAGCAGCATCGAGCCGCCCACTGATAGCGCAAACACCCAAGCGGCCCGCTCCTGCCGCCGCCGCCACAACACCAGCACTACCAGTAGCCCGGTGCCCACCATCGGCCAGGTATTGCCGATGATGGTGAGCAGCACGGCCAGCTTATTGAGCGCGGGCGTGGCGTGGCGGTGCCAAAACCGCAGCCCCGATGCATCCCAGCTCAGCCCACCGGCGTGCCCCACGGCCACCGCCAGCCAGCCAAAGACCGCCCAGGCCAGGCCCAGCGTCAGGAGCAAGGGCCGCAGCGATGGCTCCTGTCCGGGAGTGGGTATGGAGGGTGCGCGAAACGGGAGCATATCGAAGGTGGGCCGCAGTGAAAACCGCAGCAATAAACGGCGCGGACAGCTAAGGAGCCACACTGCGGGCCGCAGCGGGCGGCGGGGCTACCATACCGGGCCACAGCCGGTGCAGGCCCGCGCGCCAGAGCCGCCGCAGCTGGTGGAAGGCCGGCGAAAACAGTACGTGCAGCCCCGCCACCCAGCCCACCGAACCCGTCCAGCCGGCCAGCACATCGGAAGGAAAGTGCACGCCCAAGTACATCCGGCTCCAGCCCACGCCCAGCACAAACCCCGCTCCCAGGCTCCAAGCCAGCCACTGGCCCCGGCGCTGCCACACCAAAAACCCCAGCGCCGTGACCAGTGCCGCCGCCCCCATGGCGTGCCCGCTGGGGAAGCTGTAGTAAAACGCCGGCTTGAGGCTGGGCCACAAATCTGGCCGAGGGCGGGCAAACAGCACCTTTACCAACAAATTCAACGCCATGGCTCCGCCCACCGACAACCCAAAAAACCACGCCTGAAACCGGGTGCCCCACACGGCCAGCCCCAGCGTGATAAGCAGCGTGAGTACGCTCATGGGCAGCGGGCCGGCGGCGGCGGTGAGGGCCAGGGCCAGCTTATTGAGTTCCGGCGTGGTGTGGGTGTGCAGAAACTCCAGAATCCATTTGTCGCCGATGAAACCGCCGGACTCCCAGATGTCCTCGGCCACATTAATAAAGATGACCCACGGCGCTACCAAACCCAGCAACAGGGAGATTAGCAACAGTTTGTGCACGTGCAGGGCGTGGCGCAGGCTTAGCCAAAGGGAGCGCATGGCAGGGTAAATAGATTAAACGTCATGCTGGGCGCAACCGAAGCATCTCTACTGCTTCGTTGTAATAGTAAGAAGCTGTTTGAATTAGCTAAAATCATTCTAGAGCGGTCATGCTGAGCTTGTCGAAGCATCTCTACTGCTTCGCTTGAGCCGGTGCAACGAAGCGGTAGAGATGCTTCGACGAGCTCAGCATGACCGTTTTATTAACTCAAACTACTTCTAAGATAACTTACGCACTCCTTCCCACCGATTAGCCTCGTGTAACCACCCATTACTTCCCAAACTCCAGCACCCGAAACGTGCCGGGCACAATGCTCGGCCGGGGTCGCGGACTTTCGGCAGTGGGGGCTGGCGTGGGGCCGTAGTCGGCAGTGCAGGTGAAAATGTGGTGGGTTTGAGGGTCAAAAGCCATGGTGCGGGCCCCACGGGCGGTGGCCACGCGGGCCACTACGGTGTAGCTATCGGGCGTGTTCTGGTGAATAACGGTGAACGTACCCGAGCCGTTGGACGTGACGATGTTGCGCGTAGCCGGGTCGAAAACCGCGCCGTCGGTGCCCTTGGCGGTGGGCAGCACGGCAACCTGGCGACCGGTGCGGCTGTCGGTCACCACCAGCTTCTCGTTGGCGCAGCCGCTGAACAGGCGGTTGGTTTTGGGGTCGAGGCCCAGGCCGGTGGGCTCCTCGCCGGGAGCCAGGGCGTGGCGCTGGCGCACGGCCAGGGTTTTGGCATCGAACGCCACCACCTCGCTCGTGTTTTCGATGTTGAAGAAAATGGTGCCTTTGCCATCGCTCACGCCCTCTTCCACATCGCCGCCCAGCTCGGCGGTGCCCACCACGGCCCCGGTGGCGGCGTCGAGCACGGTGCTCCGGCCGCCGTCGTTGCTGAAAATAAACACCCGCTTCGAGTAGGCATCGTAGAGCAGCGCATCAGGCTTAGGGCCAGTGGGTATGGGCGCGCCAATGGGCTTGAGGGTTTTTAAATCAAACACCACGCAGGTATTGTTGCGGCCGCAGGTGATGTAGCCGCGCCCGGCCCCGGGCACCACCTCGATACCGTGCACGCCGGGGGTGTTGGGAATAGTGCCAATGCGCTGGTGGGTTTTCAGGTCCACCACTTCTATCTGGGTGCCGTGCGACACGTAGAGGCGCGTACCGGCGGGGTCTACGCGCAGGTAGTCCCAGCCCCCTTCGCCGCCGAGGGCAATGGTGCGCAGCAGGCGATAGGGCGCGGCCGGCACCCGGGCCGCCGGGGCCGGGGCATAAGCACTGCAGAGAGTCAGGGCCAACGGAGCGGCCAGCAGCAGGTTTTTCACAAGGAGAAGCTAGTGGTGAAGAGGATAGCGGCGAAGGTCGCGGCCGATTCTGTAGCCAAGCTGAAGCCGGCGGGCGGGTTGCCAGCAGCCCCGGCTTTCCAGCCGCCGGCCACCAGACCGGGGCGTCGTTATTTTGCGCCATGATTCACGCTCCGCTCCTGCGCCGGCTGCAGGCCCTGCTGCTACCCCTGCTGCTGCTCAATGCCTGCCAGTCCGGCTCCCGGTCCGCCCCCGAAAAAGAAGCCGCCGCAACGAGCGCAACAGCGCGGCCCGAGGCCGCCGCCTTCACCGTCCGGCACCCGGCCTGGGCCAGTAATGCCAGTATTTATCAGGTAAATGTGCGCCAATACACGCCGCAGGGTACGTTTCGGGCTTTTGAGACCGACCTGCCGCGTTTGCAGAAAATGGGCGTGGGCATTCTCTGGCTAATGCCCATCAACCCCATCGGCCTGAGCCAACGCAAGGGCACGCTGGGCAGCGCCTACTCCGTGCGCGACTACCGCGCCGTGAACCCCGACCTGGGCACGCTGGCCGATTTGCAGCATTTGGTGGACGCGGCGCACCAGCGGGGCATGCACGTCATTCTCGATTGGGTGGCCAACCACACGGCCTGGGACAACGCCCTCACCACCGAGCACCCCGACTGGTACTCCCGCGACAGCCTGGGCCATTTTCGCCCGCCCGTGGCCGACTGGCAGGACGTCATCGACCTGGACTACTCCAAGCCGGCCCTGCGCCAGTACATGACCGAAAGCATGGTGTACTGGGTGAAAAATGCGGACATCGACGGCTTTCGGGCCGATGTGGCCGGCCTCGTACCCACCGATTTCTGGAACGACACCCGCCGGGAATTGGAGCAGATAAAGCCCGTGTTCATGCTGGCCGAGTGGGACGAACTGTTCCCGCCCACCTTCATTTCCCGCAAAGAATTTGACCCCGCCACCCGCCTGCTCGAAAAAGCCTTTGATGCCACGTACGCTCTGCGCCTGCACGGCCTGCTCGACAGCCTGGGCCGGGGTCAGAAACCCACCACCGAGCTGGCCCGCTACTGGGCCGCCGAGCGCAACTTGTACCCCGCCGGCGTGAACCTGATGACCTTCACCAGCACCCACGACATCAACGCCTGGGACGGCAGCGAGTACGAGCGCCTCGGGGCCAACGCCCTGCCCGAAGCCGTGCTCACGACTCTCTGGCCCGGCATTCCGATGCTCTACAACGGCCAGGAAGCCGCCCTGAAAAAGCGCCTGCGCTTCTTCGACAAAGACACCATTCCGTGGAATAGCTACCCGCTGCAAGGCTTCTACACCACGCTACTGCAGCTGAAGAAGCGGCATCCGGCGCTGCGGAATTTCGATGCGCAGAGCACGTTCCAGTTGCTGCCCAGTCCGCCGCAGACGGTTCTTTTCGACCGCCGCCTGGGCACCGAAGCGGTGGTGGTAGCCGTGAATCTGAGCGACAAGCCGGCCGTCGTTGCCCTGCCACCAACCCCAACTGAAACGGGCTGGCAGTACCAGCCCGTGCTGACCTCAGCCAACCAAAACGCTGGCTCGATGAAAGTGGGCAGTCGTGTTACGCTGCCCGCCCACGGCTACGGCGTGTGGCAGCAGGCTGCGATGAAGTAAATCGGAGCCGTAGATTAATTTTCCCAAGCCCGGTCTTTTCTGAGCCATTCATAGCGCTTTCGCCCAACACCACACCCAAGGCTCGTTCCTGGGCTATAATCCCTAATTCCTCCTTATGCAAACCCGTGAACTCGGCCGCTCCGGCCTCGCTATTTCGCCCCTCATGCTGGGCGGCAACGTCTTTGGCTGGACCATCGACGAAGCCACGTCCTTCGCCGTGCTTGATGCTTTTGTGGCCGGCGGCGGCAATGCCATCGACACGGCCGACGGCTACTCGGTGTGGGTGCCCGGCCACGTGGGCGGCGAATCCGAAACCATCATCGGCAAGTGGCTGCGGCGGCGCGGCCGGCGCGACGATGTGGTCATCGCCACCAAAGTGGGCTGGGAAGTGAACGCCGATAACAAGGGCCTGAAAAAGGACTACATCCTGCGGGCCGTGGAAGGCTCCCTCAAGCGCCTCGGCACCGACTACATCGACTTGTATCAGTCGCATAAAGACGACCCCACCACGCCCGTAGCCGAAACTCTGGAAGCCTACGCCCAACTGGTGAAGGAAGGTAAAGTGCGCGCCATTGGGGCTTCCAACTTCACGGCCGCCCGCCTGAGCGAGTCCTTGGCCGCCAGCAAGCAGCACGGCTTCCCGCGCTATGAAACGCTGCAAAACCTATATAACCTCTACGACCGGGCGGAGTACGAAAAAGACCTCGCACCGCTGTTGCTTCCGGAAAATATTAGCGGAATTCCCTACTACGGCCTCGCCGCCGGCTTCCTCACCGGCAAGTACCGCACCGCCGACGACCTACAGAAAAGCGCCCGTGGGGCGGGCGTGGGCCAAAAATACCTGAACGAAAAAGGCCTCAGCCTGCTCACTGCTATCGACGCCGTGGCCAACCGCCAGCAGGCCACGCCCGCCCAGGTCGCCCTGGCCTGGCTGATGCAGGCCCCGGCCGTGACCGCGCCCATCGCCAGCGCCACCAGCGTGGGCCAGGTCACGGAGCTGCTCGAAGCCACGGAGCTGCGGCTGACCGCCGAGAATTTGGCGACGCTGGAGCAGGCGGTGTCGGTGTCAGCTGAAGCGGAGGCTAAAGCGTAGCGTGAGTATACAGAACGGTCATGCTGAGCGAAGTCGAAGCATCTCTACTGCAATACTAAATCCAATCGAAAGGATTAGTTGCGCGGTAGAGATGCTTCGACTTCGCTCAGCATGACCGTTCTTTTTTGTCGTTTAGCAGAAATCCTTACTGCGCCATTACGTCCGCGTATTCGTACAGCCGCCCCACTTCCAGCGGCTTGCCATCGGCTTCGGCGTAGGGGTACATGAAGTAGTTGAGCGGCGGGCCGGCCTGCTTGGGGGCCAGGGTCACGTCGCGGCCCCGGGTAAACTCCACGCGGTTTTCATCGTGAGCGCCGAAGAAGTAGGCGCGGCGGCTGGGGTCTTTGGCAGCTTCGGAGGCATCGACGGGCACCCAGCCGGTTTCCGGGGTGTAGAACTCGGCCCAGCAGTGGTAGCCTTTCACTTCGCCTTTGCCGCGCTGGGCGGGCAACGGCAGCCCAATGCTGAACCGCGCCGGAATGCCCAGCGAGCGGCAGTAGCCGATGACGATGGCGTGGAAGTCGGTGCAGTTGCCGCGGCGGGCATCGCAGGCGTAGTAAATATCGCCGCGGCCCCAGCCCTGGCCGGTTTTGTCGTAGGTCACGGTGCCGACGACGTGCTCATAAATAGCGCGGGCTTTGGAGAGCGGAGTCTTGGCATTGGCGTTGGCTACCACTTCCTCGGCCTGCTGCTTGATTTTGGCATCGAGCGGCACGAGGCGGTCGGGGGCCAGCCAGCGGGCCATGTCGGGGTCGGCTTTTTCCTTTTTGGCTTTAGCAGCAGCGGTAGCAGTTGGCGCGTTGGCGCGCAGGTTGAGGTGTTCGCGGCGCGTGATTTGAGCCGTGAGCTTCACCACCAGCGGCGCGGTGGGCAGCGTGGCCGGCTCGTACCTGGCAAGGCGCAGGTGCAGCATCTGGTTGCCGAACTCGCCTTTCTCGATTTTATACGGCACCGGCGAGTCAATTTTCAGGTCGCGCACGTCCTGGCTGGCATCGGTGTGGGGCACGGGCAGCCAGAGGTCCAGGGTTTTGGTGCCGGCGGGCGGCACGGGTACGGTGGCCGTACTGGTGAGCAAAAAGGTGCGGCTGCGCGGTACGGCGGCCGTTTGGGCCGAAGCGCTAAAGCCAGTCAGCAGCACGGCGGCACCCAATAGCCCCGCCCGAATGGCGGGGGAAATCAACAACGAAACATTCACGGCAACGGAGCAACAAGTCGCTGCTGGCGGGCGTCGGTCAGGCTGGTTCGGGACGTTTTTTTCTTTCCCGATTCAACGGCCACGGCCCCAAGCCACGCCCGTTGACGCGACGCCGCAACAGCGCCCGCCAGTCAGGACCAACCAGGCCCCAGCAGTGTGGCAAAGGTACGGCACGCCCGGCGGGACCAACCCCGCCAGGCCAACCACCACCGGGACGTCGCGTATTTGAGGCACTGCCTTTCGCTCCCATGCCTATGCTTTTCCTCGCTGAACCCGTTATTCCCTTCGACTGGCACCGCGTGCTGTTTACGGAAAACGCCTCACCTGCTTTCCTGCTCGAAGTCGTGTTTCGCTGCGTGGCTACGTACCTGATGCTGCTGGGAGCCCTGCGCGTGACGGGCCGACGTGGGGTGCGGCAATTGTCGATTTTTGAGCTAAGCATCATTCTGGCCCTGGGCTCGGCGGCCGGCGACACCATGTTTTACCACGATACGCCGCTGCTGCCCGTCCTCATCGTGTTCGTGATGGTGAGCGGGATGTACTGGTTTTTCAACCGCCTCACCGAATGGTTTCCGCGCTTCAGCGACTGGCTGGAGGGCAAGCCGGTGCTGCTGGTTGAAGACGGCCGCATCAACACGAAAAACCTCAACAACATCAACCTAACCCAGAAAGAGCTGTTTGGGGAACTCCGCCAGCAGCAGGTGGAGCACCTGGGCCAGGTGCGCCGGGCCTACATGGAAGCCACCGGCGACCTCAGCGCCTACTTCTTCGCCCCAGATGAAGCCGCCCCCGGCCTGCCCATCTGGCCCGAGTTGCTGGCCGCTTCACAGCGCCGGGTGGAGGCAGCCGGCCCGCACGCCTGCTGCAAATGCGGCCACGGGCAGGAGCTGGCCCGCGGCGAAGCGGCCACCTGCCCCATGTGCCAGGCCAACGAATGGGTGCCCGTGTGCGATGCCAAACGCCGGGCGTAACTGTTGCAACCAACGCGAATACTCCGTTGTCGATGTTTTATTTTTGTGCCGCCAGGGCTCGAAAGCGGATTTTGGCGGTCGTTGCTGGCGCTGGCAATTCTGCGGTGGCAGCGCAAGAAGGCGGCTAGCCGCAGCCGCAAAAACAGCTTTCAAACCCTGGTGGTTGTGTTCACACGGCGCGTTCGTCCGTATAGCTTTTCAATCCGCCTACAATCTGCTCATATCATCTGGCCATGTCTCCCGAAACCCTCGATTCCACGGCGCTGGCGCTGCTCTCGTTGCGCTGCCCCCGCTGCCACCAGGGCAGTCTTTTCAGCTATTCTGCCCTCAACATCAGCAAATTCGCCCTAATGCCCGAAAAATGCCCCGACTGCGGGCAGACGTTCGAACCCGAGCCGGGGTTCTATTTTGGCTCGATGTACATCACCTTCGCCTTCAACGTGGCCACGGTGCTGGTCATCGGGGTGCTGCTTTACTACTTGTTCAATAACCCCGACACGTGGGTGTACGTCGTGGTCGTGACGGTCGTCACGCTGCTGTCCACGCCGCTAATCCTGCGCTATTCGCGGGCGCTGATGCTGTACCTGTTTGGTGGCGCGCAGTACAACGCCAACTGGCGTACCCACCGCCGCTAAGCGGTTAAAAACTGAGCGTTAAAAGTTAAAAAGGCCTGTCCAAATTAGCGGACAGGCCTTTTTAACTTTTAGCGCTCAGCTTTTAACTGACTACTTCAGCACCTGGGCCCGCCACACGTTATTGCCGGGGTTGGCGTCGGGCAGCAACTTGGTGGGGTTTAGGCGCACCAGCGTGAGCGGCTTGGTGGAGTTGTAGCGGAACGTCCAGGTGCCGCTGCGCTGCCACACTTCTACGGGCAGGCGCACGCGGGTGGTTTTGCCGCCGGTTTCGGTCACGTCGGCGATAACGGGCATGGCGGCCTGGCCGCGGTTTTCCACGGTGATGAGCGCGCCCTGGGCGGGGTCCTGGTTCACGTAGGCTACGGTAGTCACGGCCTGGTCCAAAATCCAGTTGTTGTACACCCACTCGCGCCAGAACCAGGTCAGGTCCTCGCCGCTGGCCTCATTCATGGTCCGGAAAAAGTCTTTGGGTTGCGGGTGCTTAAAGGCCCAGCGTTTGATGTAGGTGCGGAAAGCGTAGTCGAACCGCTCCGGACCCAGCACCTCGGTGCGCAGCAGGAACAGGCCGTAGCCCGTCTTGCTATAGGCCGCGTAGCCGAGCATGTTCGCGGGCGTCACGTCGGGCACGGTGTAGGGCGGCACGGTAGCCGGGTCCATCATGTAGCGAATGTTGCCGGCCACCATTTTAGCGGTGTCGTTCAGCTGTTTGGCGTACTCGCCGTTGTTGAAATCATTGGACGAGAGGATGTTGATAAAGGTATTGAAGCCCTCGTCCATCCACGGGTATTTGCGCTCGTTCGAGCCCACAATCATCGGAAACCAGTTGTGGCCGAATTCGTGGTCCGTCACGCTCCACAGGTCGCCTTTACGGGCCTTCGCGCCGCAAAACACGATGCCCGGGTACTCCATGCCGCCCACCACGCCGGCCACGTTGGTGGCCACCGGGTACGAGTATTCGTACCACTGCTTCGAGTTATACTCGATGCTCTTTTTCACGTACTCCGTCGAGCGATTCCAGGCCGTGTCCTGGGCCGCTTCGGTGGGGTAAAGCGACTGGGCCAGTGACTTACGGCCGCTGGGCAGGTTCATTTTGGCCGCATCCCAAATGAAAGCAGCCGAGGCTGCCCAGGCCACATCCCGCGCCCGCTGGCAGCGAAAGTGCCACGTCAGACGGCCGTTTTTGCCGCCGGGGCGCGAGCTGGCCTGCGTCACCTCGTCGGCGGAGCGCACCAGCACGGTCTTGTCCGAGGCGGCGGCTTTGGCCAAGCGGCTCTGCTGGGCGCTGGTCAGCACTTCGGCGGGGTTCACCAGCTCGCCCGAGCCGCCCACGAGGTAGTTGGCGGGCACATTGAGGGTGTAGTCGAAGTTGCCGTATTCGAGGTAAAACTCGGCCGTGAGGTAGGGCAGCGTGTTCCAGCCCTCCACGTCGTCGTACACGGCCATGCGCGGGTACCACTGCGCCACTTCAAAGATTTCGCCGTTCTTGGTTTTGAGGCGGCCGAGGCGGTCGGAGCCGTACTCAGGAATGTTGAAGCCGTAGCCAATGTGGATAATGAGCTTGTCGCCGTTGGGCTTCAGCGCCTCGGGCAGCATGATTTGCAGGCGCGTGTCACTCACGCGGTAGTCGGCCTTCATCTTCTTGCCGTGCAGCTCGATGGTTACGGTTTGCAGCGAGTCGCCGCCCCGGAACGCCCGGTCGCCGTTGCCGAAACGGCCACCGGCCGCCGGCGTCACAGCCCCACCACGCGAGTCGTTGCGGTACAGATTCTGGTCGACCTGCAGCCACACGAAAGGCAGACGGTCGGGCGAGTTATTGGTGTAGGTAATGTCGACGGTGGCACTCACGCGGGCCGTTTTCTCGTCGAGCCGGGCATCGATGTGGTAATCGGCCGCGTTCTGCCAGTATTCGGCCCCGGGCTGCCCGCCGGCCGTGCGCGTGGGCGTGCTCAGCTGCTCAATAAATGAGGGGTTGAACAGCGTGCGCGAATCGTAGGCCGGGCCGGTGTTGACGGTTTGAGCCAGCGCCGGGCCGGCTGCCAGCAGCGTCGCGCCCAGCAGCACGCCGGGCAGGAAAGGTGATTTCATGCGAAATGAAGAATCAAAAAAGCGAAGAATGGTGCAAAAGAACGTCATGCCGAGCGTAGCCGAGGCATCTCGCTTGTGATGGCAACTCAATCGTTGACCGATGCGAGCGAAATGCTTCGGCTACGCTCGGCATGACATTCCTTTTTATTCCTCTCCTCCCGCTCCTACAGCCGCTCCTGCACCAGTTTCATCAGCCCGTTCAAATCCGTCGCGTCCATTTCCGGCGCGGCAATAATTGGCGTCAGCACCCCCGCTTCGGTAGCGGCGAAGGCGGCAGGCAGCGGGTGCATGCGCCACTGCGGGTAGTCGCGCCCAAACTCGTCGCGGTGCAGAAACTCCACCGGCACGGCCAGCTGCTGGATAAACTGCTGCCACTCGGGCCGCATGCTGGTGGCCCCATAAGTCACGGCGCACAGCGAGCACGAGTAGGTGGCCGGCGAGAGGATTTTGTGGAACATGTCCTGCAGGCCCGCCAGGCGGCCGCCGTCGGCGTTGTACACGAAAATGAGGCGTTGAAGCATGGCGTTATTTTGAGCCGCTACTGGATTGTCAGCTTGGCATAGGTGAAGGTGGTACCTGGATTTTTGCCGGTCCACATTTTCTTTTTTAGCAGCAGCGTTAAGTTGGAGAGCCAGCGAATTTTATCCGGCTCCCATGACATCGGCTCTACCGACGGCTCCAGCTTCCAGACCTGCTGCCAGCGGCCGTTTTCGAATCGGAATAATTGAATTTCATTTGGATATACCGCATACTCAATACCTGGCGAGGCAATAACAAAGCTTTTCAAATCCGGAGAGAATAGCGGAGCCTCGTAAAATTCAAGGCAACGACCCTGCTTATCCAGCAAAACCCATTGGGTCCGCTCCCACAGATGTGCTTCGACAACATGATAGCCAAACTGCGGTAAGTAGCCTTGATAAACATATTCCGCCTGTTCAATATCGTCTGTTCCTATCGCCTTATCCTGAAATATCTTCGGCCCTTTAGCAGTCGGAATCACAAGGTGGCCCCGTATCTTTTTCAGCGGAATGGTTGTGGTGGGCTTGGTTACAACAGTTGCTTTCGCCGCGGCCAGATATGCAGCCTTCGTGAGCGGACTAAACGTGACACGCACGGCCGGTGGCCCAGCGGTCGGTAGTTTCAGCAGCAGCGTGAGCAGCAGGAGTAGCACTGGTTTCATAAAATACTTGGGGGAAGAATGGCGCGCCAAGGTACTGCTGGGCGCATCTTTGCGCCCATGCCCAACGCCGCCCCCCTCCTGCCCTACCTCGTTTTCGACTTCGACTCCACCTTCACCCAGGTTGAAGGCCTCGATGAACTGGCCGACATCGCCCTGCAAGGCCACCCCGACCAGGCCGCCGTGGTAGCCCAAATCCGGGCCC
Source organism: Hymenobacter frigidus (assembly GCF_014640435.1). GTDB lineage: Bacteria > Bacteroidota > Bacteroidia > Cytophagales > Hymenobacteraceae > Hymenobacter > Hymenobacter frigidus. Next base: position 95,748 of record NZ_BMGY01000001.1, read on the forward strand.
TCACCGACCGGGGCATGGCCGGCGAAATCGGGTTTCAGGAGTCGCTGGCGAAGCGGCTGGCGCTGCTTGGGGCCAACGAGCGCCACCTCGCGCCGCTTATCGCCCGCCTCCAAACCAAAGTCAGCGAAAGCATCCGACGCAACAAAGACTTTTTTCGGCAGTTTGCCGACCGGATTTACGTGGTGAGCAGCGGCTTCCGCGAGTTCATTGAGCCGGTGGTGGGCGAGTTTGGCATTCTGCCCAGCCACGTGCTAGCCAATACCTTCACCTTTGATGCGGCCGGCGACATCACTGGCTGCGACCCGACCAACGTACTGAGCCGCGACGGCGGCAAAATCCGCCAGTTGGTGCTGCTCAATTTGGACGGACCCGTGTACGTGCTGGGCGACGGCTACACCGACTATCAAATCCGCGAAGCCGGCCTGGCCCACCGCTTTTACGCTTATACTGAGAATGTTAGCCGCCCCACCGTGGTGGCCCACGCCGACGAAGTGCTACCCACCTTCGACGAGTTTTTGTACCAACTAGGACTTCCCATGACTTTATCATACCCCAAAAACCGCATCAAAGTCCTGCTGCTGGAGAATCCGGACGCCCGCGCCGCCGAGCTTTTCCGCGCCGAAGGCTACCAAGTGGAGGAAGTGAAAGGCGGCCTCGACGAGGACGAGCTAATCGAACGCATTGAGGGCGTGAGTCTGCTCGGCGTTCGGTCCAAGACGCAGGTGACCCAGCGCGTGCTCGATGCGGCCAACCGGCTGATTGGCATCGGGGCCTTCTGCATCGGCACCAACCAGATTGACCTGCCCGGAGCCATGAAAAAGGGCGTGGCCGTGTTCAACGCCCCGTTCAGCAACACGCGCTCGGTGGTGGAGTTAGCCTTGGGCGAAATCATCGTGCTGGCCCGCCGCATCCCCGAAAAAAACCCAAAAATGCACGCCGGCGAGTGGGACAAGTCGGCCCACGGCGCATTCGAGATACGCGGCAAAACCCTCGGCATCGTGGGCTACGGCAACATCGGTTCGCAGCTCTCAGTAGTGGCCGAGGCCGTGGGCATGAAAGTGGTGTATTTCGACGTGGCCGAAAAGCTGCAGCTCGGCAACGCCGTGAAGTGCCGCACGCTGGAAGAGCTATTAACCCAGGCCGACGTGGTGACGCTGCACATCGACGGCCGGCCCGAAAACGAGAATTTCTTCGGAGCCCGGGATTTTGCCCTGATGAAGCCCGGCGCACTCTTCCTCAACAACGCCCGCGGCCACGTGGTGGACGTGCCCGCCCTCGCCGCCGCCCTGCGCAGCGGCCACCTCGGCGGCGCGGCCGTGGACGTGTTTCCCCACGAGCCCAAAACTAACCACGAAAGCTTCGAAAACGAGCTGCGCGGCCTACCCAATGTGCTGCTCACGCCCCACATCGGCGGCAGCACGGCCGAGGCCCAGCGCAACATCGCCGAGTTCGTGCCCGAGCGCCTGATGCAGTACATCAACACGGGCAACACCCAGCAGTCGGTCAATTTCCCCAACATTCAGCTGCCCATGCAGCCCGGTCACCGCCTCATCCACATCCACGCCAACGTGCCCGGCGTGCTGGCCGACATCAACAACGTGCTGGCCGCCCACCAGGTCAATATCCTCGGCCAGTACCTGAAAACCAACGAACACATCGGCTACGTGATTACGGACATCAACCGCGAATACGACCAGGACGTGATTGAGGCCCTGCGCGCGGTGGAGCACACCATTAAGTTTCGGGTGCTGTACTAGCCGGGCAAGTTCTCCAGGTCCCATAAATCCTGCGGGCGGCCAGTGGCCAGCTTGGTGGCGCGCAAGGCCGCCAGCCCAATATAGCGAACCGGAACATCGGCAAACAGCAGCTCCAAGGCATCAGCGGCCGCTTCCTCAAATCCAATTCCCAGTACGCTGGTCATCAAATCAATCCAGACCCTGCCGGCGCTGAACGACAAAAAATTAGGGACCGTCGTGAAGTCGGCCTCCTCAAACTCACCCTGCGTGTAGCCAGAGTGAGCCAGCGCCCGCACCACGCGCCCGGCGTTCGGCCAGGTAGGGTTGACGAGTAGGTCGAGGTCGCCGGTGGTGCGCGGGAAACCGTGCGCAATCACCGCGTAGCCCCCCACCACTACGTACTCAACGCCCTCGGCGTGGAAGTGGCGCAGCAGATTTAAGTACTCGTCCTCCATCAATGGTTGCAGTGGGTAGCGGCGGGTTGGCGGGGTTGACCGCGTAAATCATCCGGGCCTGCTGGTTGAGCCGCACAGCCAGGGCCAGACGCTCGTGCGGGGTCAAGCTCCAGTAGTAGCGGCGCTGCTGCTCGTCGAGGTCGGCTTTGTAGCGGGATTTGAAAACAGGACGCATCATCGAGGGTACGCAGACTAAAAATGGGCCACGGCGCTGTGGTTAGGCGGCGGGCTTGCCGTTAACGCACCGTGAACACGGGCGTGCGGGCCGTATAAATTTCCCCGTTGGTGAGGCGGTAGCGCACCACAAACTGCTGGGGGCCGACCTGGCTGGGGGCTTGCCGCAGGCGGAGCACGGGAGCGTAGGGCATCTGATTGGGCGCGGGCTTGGGCGGTAGCGGCAGGCTGTTGCCCTGGTCGACCAGCAAGTCGTTGAGGGAAGCCCCAGCCGGATGAGCCGCGTCGTAGGCATAAGCTGACCGCACGACCAAGGAATCGAGGACTTCCTCCGACCCTTTGTAGCCAGCGTCGAGAGGTGAGCAAGCGTAGGCAGCGGGAAGCCAACTGGAACGCGCCGGCTGCTGGCCGTAATACCGCGCCTGTAACTGGACTAATAGTTGAATATCGGTGGCCGCAGCCGATTCGCCAGCCGCAATGGCTCGCCCTTGCTGAGTGGCGTTGAAAATCAGGCCTTGGACATCGAAAAAGCTAGGCACCCCTTCACTACCGCATGAATTACAGCCCTCAATTGCCGCTCCAATTGGAGCAATAGCCAGCAACAAAAGCGCTCCAACTATTCTTTTCATGGAGCTAAATTACATTATTTTCAGGATATTGATAAGAAAGTACCCATGCCCCTACAGCCGGTCCCGCACCTGGCGCAGCACCCGTTCCACCTCGTTGCGCATGTCGCCGCTGTCCACCACGTGGTTGTTGTTTAGGAAGCTAAACGCCACCAGCCGGCCGCTTTTGGTGCGCAGGTAGCCGCACACGTTGAGGTTATTACTCAGGGTTCCGGTTTTGCCCCACACCCAGGGGCCGGCCGCGTCGTGGTAGCGCTTACGCAGGGTGCCTTGGCCGCCGCCGGCCGCCAGCAGGCTCAGCAGGCGGCGCTCGGGCACTTCCCGGTGCAGCTTGAGCAGCAGGCCCGTGAGGGTGCGCGGGGTGATGAGGTTCAGCCGCGACAGCCCGGAGCCATCGGCCCAATAAACCGGGTCGGGCAGGCCGGTAAGCAGGTTTTTGCGGACGTAGCGAATCACCCGCTCCGTGCTGAGCGAGTCGTGCCGGCCGATTTTGGTGCTGCACATGAGCAGCAGCTGCTCGGCCAGAAAATTGTCGCTCACGCGCAGCATGCGGCGGTAGAGCGAGTCGACGCGCAGCCCGTGGAGCGTGCGGACGGAATCCTGGCCGGGGCGCGGGCGCCACGCGGCGTTGCTGGTGGCCCGCCGCAGGGTGTCGCCCAGCAACCGCAGCATCAGCCCGCGGCTGGTGATAAAGGGCGTTTCATCAACCCACTTTTTACCGGAGGGCAGCACGTAGAAGCGGTTTTCATTCGAAGTGCGCAGCACGTGCGTGTCCTTATCGAGGCCGGGCGTGAGCAAGCTGGGCGTAGCCGGCCCCACCAGCGGCGCGAAAAAACGCGGCAGCACCCGCACCCGGGCCGCCGGCACCAGCCCGGGGCGCACGGCCGCTACGCCCCCGGCGCGGGGCTTGGCCGGCATCGGCGCGGCCCCATAAAAGCGCACGGTGTGGCCGTAAATCGGGAAAGCGCCCCGCTCGGGCTGGAAGTAATAGCCGTAGTCGTCCCAGGTCCAGCTGGGGCCGAAAGGCGTAACGCAGGCAATGTCGCAGTAGGCCAGCTTCGGCTCGGGCCGGTTCAGCAAAAAGCTGTACGCTCGGCGGCTGGGCACGTCGCCGTGCAACAGCGTAGGGTCGCCGGTGCCCTGGAAAAACAGGGTATCGTTGCGGCTGAAGTAGCGCAGGCTGGGCAGCGAGTCGCCGAGCAGGTGCAGGCCGGCGTAGAAGCTAAACAACTTCATGGTGCTGGCCGGCGTGAAATACTTGGTTTCCTGGTAGCCAAACAGGTCCTCACCGGTAGCGGCATCGGCCAGGCTCAGGCCCACCTGGTGCTGGCGCAGCACGGCCGAGCTATCGAGCAAGCCCTGCAGCCAAGGCAGGCGCTGGCCCCCGGGCGGCGCGGCGGCCACGGGCGGTTTTTCCGGCGACTGGGCACACGCCGACAGTTGAGTGCCCAAGACGAGCAGCAGAAAATAGAAGGAACGTAGCATTGGTCGCAACTTACGCAGCATTAGGGACTGGGGTGGCTTTGGGGCGCAAAGTTGCGTCTTGCCTGCGGACCAGCCCCGTTTTTTTTCCGGGTTCCAACTTTGGGTGCCGTACTTTTGACCCCCGTCATGCCCGAACGCCAAAACCCCTCCCCCCCCGCGTCGGCTGCGAAATTCATTTTCGTTACCGGCGGCGTCACTTCTTCACTCGGCAAAGGAATTATTTCCGCCTCGCTGGCCAAGCTTTTGCAGGCCCGCGGGTTCCGAGTTACCATCCAGAAGTTCGACCCTTACATCAACATTGACCCCGGTACGCTCAACCCGTACGAGCACGGCGAGTGCTACGTGACCGACGACGGGGCCGAAACCGACCTCGACCTCGGCCACTACGAGCGGTTCCTGAACACGCCGACCTCGCAGGCCAACAACGTAACCACCGGCCGCATCTACGACACCGTCATTCGCCGCGAACGCGAAGGCGCGTTTCTCGGCAAAACCGTACAGGTGGTGCCCCACATCACCGACGAAATCAAGCGGCGTATGCTGCTACTGGGCCAGAACGGCCAGTTCGACGTGGTTATCACCGAAATCGGCGGCTGCATCGGCGACATCGAGAGCCTGCCCTTCGTGGAGGCCGTGCGCCAGCTCCGCTGGGAATTGCCGGATTACGATTCGCTGGTGATTCACCTCACGCTGCTGCCGTATTTGAAGGCGGCCGGCGAGCTCAAGACCAAGCCCACCCAGCACTCGGTGCGCGACTTACGCGAGGCCGGCCTGCAGCCCGATATCCTGGTCTGCCGCTCCGAGCACCCGATTCCGGCCGAGATGCGCCGCAAAATCGCGCTGTTCTGCAACGTGAAAATCAACTCGGTTATCGAGTCGCTCGACGCCGACAGCATCTATTCGGTGCCTTTGCTCATGCGCAAAGAGGGCCTCGACGAGCGGGTGATTAAGCGCCTCAAACTGACTGGTGGCACCCCGCAGCCCGATTTGGAAGCCTGGAAAGACTTCCTCGGCAAGCTCAAAAACCCAACTGAGGAAGTGACCATTGCCCTGGTGGGCAAGTACGTGGAGCTGCCCGACGCCTACAAATCCATCAACGAATCGTTCGTGCACGCCGGCGCTCAAAACGAGTGCAAGGTGACGCTGCGCAGCGTGCAGTCCGATAACATCACGCCCGAAAACGTGGCCGCCCTGCTCCACGGCTGCGACGGCGTGCTGGTAGCGCCCGGCTTCGGCGAGCGCGGCTTTGAGGGCAAGATTGCCGCCGTGCGCTACGTGCGGGAAAACAATATTCCGTTCTTCGGCATCTGCCTGGGCATGCAAGTGGCCGTGGTGGAGTACGCCCGCAACGTGCTGGGCCTGCTCGACGCCAACTCGACCGAGATGGATTCCCTCACGCCCAACCCCGTGGTGGCCATGATGGAAGAGCAGAAAAACATCACGCTGAAAGGCGGCACCATGCGCCTCGGCGCCTACGGCTGCGACTTGCGCCGCGGCTCCCGCGTCGCCAAAGCCTACGGCCGCAACCACATCAGCGAGCGCCACCGCCACCGCTACGAATTCAACAACGACTACCTGGCCCAGTACGAAGCCGCCGGCATGCAGATGACCGGCACTAACGCCGAAACCGGCCTCGTCGAAGTCATCGAGCTGCCCACGCACCCGTGGTTCGTGGCCGGCCAGTTTCACCCCGAGCTGAAAAGCACGGTGGAAAATCCGCACCCGCTGTTTACGCGGTTTGTGCGGGCGGCCATCCAGCACCGCAAAGGGTAGGACGCTGCTCTTACATCTTAAAAAAGAACGTCATGCCGAGCGCAGTCGAAGCATCTTTACCGCGATACTAAACCCGATTGATAGGATTAGTTGCGCGGCAGAAATGCTTCGACTGCGCTCGGCATAACGTTCTTTTTACATTCCTCATTAAACACAGCGCAACGTACCTTTGCCCCTTCGCAACTTAAAATAGTAATGGATAGAAATCAAGCAACCGGCCTGTTCCTCATCTCGGCCTTGCTCCTCGTGTACCTGTTCTTCTTCAGCCCGAAGACGGACGAAAAAGCCACCGGCAAAACCCCGGCCGCTACCACTGCCGCCACCAAGGCCCCGGCTGTTGCCCCCGCTACGGTAGCCGCCCTGGCCCCGGAAACGGTCCTCGACACTACCGCCGGCGCGGCGCAGGACCTGCACCTGACCAACGACAACCTCGACATCACGTTCTCGACCCGCGGCGGCCGCGTCACGGCCGTGCGGATGAAAAAGTACAAGACGTTCTTCGGCCAGCCGCTCGACTTGTTCGACGCCAAAAGCGCCCGGATGGACACCAAGTTCCGCACCGTAGACGGCAAAACCATCAGGTTTTCGGACCTGAACTTTCAGTCCGCGCCCTCGCAGGACGGCAGCACCTCGAAGCTGACCTTCACGGCTCCCGTAGCCGGCGGCAGCATCGTGCAAACCTACACGCTGCCCGCCAACAGCTTCGAGCTGAAGTACGACCTGCGCCTGAACGGCCTGGAGCGCACCGTGGCCCAGGAGCCGCTCACGTTCACCTTTATCGACCAGGTGCGCCAGACCGAGCAGGACCTGCAGCAGAACCGCACCCACACCACCATCAACCACTACTTGGCCGCTGGCGGGGTCGAGCTGGCCGAAGCCAGTGAAAAGCCCGAGGAAATTAAGGCGGCCGGCCCGGTGAAGTGGGCGGCCCACAAGCATAACTTCTTCGTGGCCGGCCTCATCGCCGACCAAAAGCCCTTCGCGGGTGGCGCGTTCAACTCGAACGTGAACCTGGCCGATTCCACCACCATCAAAACGCTGAGCACCACGCTCACATTGCCGGTAGCCGAGGTGACGCAGGGCCGGGGCCAGTACCGTTTCTTCTTCGGCCCCAACTCGTTCAACCTGCTCAAGACCGTGACGCCGGAGTTCGACCGCAACGTGGTCCTGGGCTGGGGCCTGTTTCGGTGGGTGAACAGCTTTGTGGTACTGCCGGTGTTCCACTTCCTGGAGCAGTACATCAGCTCATACGGCCTGATTATCGCACTGCTGGTGCTGTTAATCAAGCTGGTAACCTGGCCACTCACCTACAAAACCTACGAGAGCCAGGCCCGCATGAAAGTGCTGAAGCCTGAGATTGACGAGCTGAAAGCCAAATACGGCGACGACAACGCCAAGGTGCAGCAGGAAACCCAGAAGCTCTACTCCACCTTCGGAGTGAGCATGCTGAGTGGCTGCGTGCCCACGCTGCTAACCATACCCATCCTGTTCGCGATGTTCCAGTTCTTCCCGAACGCCATCGAGCTGCGCCAGCAAAGCTTTTTGTGGGCCAAGGACTTGAGCAGCTACGACGTATTCGTGAAGCTGCCCTTCTACGTGAAATGGTACGGCGACCACGTTTCGATGTTCACGCTGATGATGACGGCCTCTACCTTGCTCATGACTTGGCAGAGCAACCAGACCAACACGGCCATGCAGGGCCCGATGAAGACGTACAGCTACCTGATGCCCATCATCTTCCTGTTCGTACTGAACAGCTTTGCGGCCGGCCTCACCTGGTACTACTTCGTGTCGAACGTCCTCACTTTCGGCCAGCAAGCCCTCATCAAGGCGTTTGTGGACGACACGAAAATCCGCGCCCAGCTCGACGCCAACAAAATCAAGAACAAGGACAAGAAGCCCGGCGGCATCCAGGGCCGCATCGCTGAAGCCATGAAAGCCGCGCAGGAGCGCGAGGCTCAGGCCAAGCGCAAGTCGTAGAATCATCATCTTCGCCGCTGTCATCCTGAGCACAGCATAGGACGACAGCGAAAACCGGCAGAATGAAACCGTAGGCACGGTTTTCGTTCTGCCGGTTTTTTGTTTGCCTACTTGCATGGCCACATCCCGCCGTGTTCACCGTTTAGCTTGCTCCACCATGCGCTATTTCGCCGCTTTTTTACTTCTGCTCGCCTTTGGTTTCGCGCTGCCCGCCTGCGCCCAGAATCCTAAAAAGACCACGACCCAGAAGGTAAAAATCAAGAAAATCCCTAAAAAGACCGTGGCAGCGAAAGCCCCGGTTACGGCCAAAAGCGAAGCCGCGCCGGTGCTCACCTTCGAGCGTACGCCCTGCTTTGGCACCTGCCCGGCTTACACCATGCAGCTATTCGCCGATGGCCGCGTGGCCTACGAAGGCCGCCGCGGCGTACCCATGTTGGGCACCAAAGAGTTGAAACTTCCCGCCTCAGCCGTAGCCGACCTGCTGCGCCAGGCCAAAGAAGCGCGCTTCGAGCAGTTCCAGGACCGGTATTCACAAAACACCACCGACCTGCCCAGCACCATCATCGCCGTGCGCCAGCCCAACGGCCAGCTCAAAACCGTGGTACTGGAAGAAGGTGCGCCCGAAAACGTGCGGCAGCTGTTCACCTACATCAGCAACCAGCTGGATACCCTGGCCAAACTGAGCACAGCCGTTCCCAGCGCCGACCGGTAGCTTCACCGGTGCCTTTCCACCGGAGATGCTCGGGTGGCTACTCTTTGCGCACCCGCTCCAGCAGCAGCTGGTTCATGGGGTTGGGCGTGAGGCCACGCACGTTGTTCTGCGTGAGGCGCACCACTTCGTCGTAATACAGGCTAATAACGGGCGATTCTTCCACCACAATCCGGTCCATGGCCTGGTAGAGAGCCGTGCGCTTGGCCACGTCCTGGGTACGCCGGGCTTCGTCGTACAGCTTATCGTAAGCGGCGTTTTTGAAGTGCGTTTTGTCGGGGCCGGCGGGGCTGAAATTGGGGCTGTAGAACAGGGCCAGGTAGTTCTCGGCGTCGGGGTAGTCGCCCAGCCAGCTTTTGGCGAAGAAGGCCACCCGGCCGTTGTCCACCAAATCCTGCTGCGCCGCCGATTGGTTGATGTCAATCTGGACCTGCGCGCCCACATCGGCCCATTGCTTTTGCAAATACTCACCTATCTCCTTGCGCTCCAGCACGGTGCTCAGGCGCAGGCGCAGCGGATGCTGCGGGCCGTAGCCGGCGGCGCGCAGCAGCTGGCGGGCCTTCTGGGGCTGGTAGGTGTAGCCGGGCACTTCTTTTTCAGAGAATGAGGGCAGGGCCGTGGGCACGAAGCCTGACGTGCCGGCGTGGCCTACGCGGTTGAGCAGGTAGGTCAGCATTTCGGGCTTGTTGAGGGCGTAATTCAGGGCCTGGCGCACGCGCTTGTCGCGCAGGGCCCGACCCTGAATGGCCTGCTCGCCCGTCAGGTTGGCTGAATCGAGTTGAAAGCCCAGATACTCGGTGTTCAGATACGGCGCTTTCTGCACGGTGAATTTGCCCTTGAAATCGTCCCGAATCGTGCCATCGGGATGCATAATCAGGTCGCGCGAGCCGGCCCGGATGCCCGAGAGGAAATCCAGCTTACCCTGCATGAAGGTCAGAAACTCGGTTTTGCGGTCGGGCAGGAAGCTCACGGCCACGGCATCGAGGTAGGGCAATTTATTTCCCTGCCGGTCAGTGCGCCAGTACCCAGGGTTGCGCTCATAAAGTAGCACGTTGCCCTCGTCCCAAAGCTTGAACTGAAACGGCCCGGTGCCCACCGGATGCTCCCGAAAGTCCTTACCGTACTTCGCTACCGCCTCGTGGGGCACCACGTAGGCATACGGCATGGTGAGGATGCCCAGAAATGGAATGAACGGCTCCTTCAGGTGAATGCGTAGCGTGGAGTCATTCACGGCCACAAAAGCGGTGTCGCTGGGGTTGCCATCGGGCTTTTCCAACACCTTGCCCCGAAAAATCCAGCCGCCCGAACTGGCCGTGGCCGCGTCCAGAATGCGCCGGAAGGAATACACGAAATCGGCCGCCGTGACGGCGCGGCCCTTGCCCCCGGCAAACACGTCGCTGTCGTGAAACCGCACGCCCGGCCGCAGCACAAAGGTGTAGAGCCGCCCATCGGGCGAAATGCTGTAGCGCCGAGCCAGCGCGGGCACCGGCAGCAGGGTCGAATCCAGCTCCATCAGCCCATTGAACAGCTGCGATACCGCCCAGGAGTTGGCCTGGTTGCGGGCAAAAGCGGGGTCGAGCGAGGACAGGGCCTCGGGCTGGTTGTAGCGGAACACGCGGCGCTCATCGGCGGCCGGGCGGGCGGCATCGTGGCAGCCGGCCAGCAGCAGCAACGCGGCCAGGGACGCGGCCGGCCGTGCCAACGCAGCGGCCCAACGAGCCAAAAAAGCGGACATACGAACAGGGAAAGAATGTATCTTTGTGCAATGCTACGGCAAAAGTATTTGCTTAGCGTGGCTGATTGATGATTGTTGATGGCCGGTGGCTGCTCGTTTGATGAGCGGCAGCGCCCGGCCTTTAGCAGTCCGCCAGTCAATAATCAACACTGAAAGACTCATGGGAAAAATCATCGCGGTAGCCAATCAAAAAGGCGGGGTGGGCAAAACCACTACCTCCATCAACCTCGCGGCATCCCTGGCCGCCCTGGACTACCGGACCCTGCTCGTCGATGCCGACCCTCAGGCCAACGCCACGTCCGGCGTGGGCTACGACCCTAAGGACATCCAGAACAGCATCTACGAGTGCATGGTGGACGGCATCAACGCCCAGGACATCATCCTGCCCACCAACATCCTGCCCCACCTCGACCTCATGCCCTCCCACATCGACCTGGTGGGCGCCGAAGTGGAGATGATAAACCTGCCCAACCGCGAAGAGAAAATGAAGGAGGCCCTGCGCCCCCTCGCCGAGCAGTACGACTTCATCATCATCGACTGCTCGCCCTCGCTGGGCCTCATCACGGTCAACGCCCTCACGGCAGCGCACTCGGTCATCATCCCGGTGCAGTGCGAATATTTCGCCCTTGAAGGCCTGGGTAAGCTGCTGAATACCATCAAAATCATCCAGAGCCGCCTCAACACCGAGCTGGAAATCGAAGGCATCCTGCTCACGATGTACGACGTGCGCCTGCGCCTCTCGAACCAGGTGGTGGAAGAAGTACGCATGCACTTCCAGCAGCTGGCCTTTGATACCATCATCCCGCGCAACGTGAAGCTGAGCGAGTCGCCCAGCTTCGGCATTCCCGTCATTCTGCACGACGCCGAGAGCAAAGGCTCCATCAGCTACCTCAACCTGGCCCGTGAGATTGTGGAGAAAAACAGCGTGGAGGCCCGGCCCGAGGAAACGGCGGAGGACGAGCGGATTTAGGGCCTGCTTAAAAGGCAAAAGGGAGAACGTCGTGCTGAGCATGACGTTCTCCCTTTTTGTTTATCCACCTTTTTGCGTCTTTCTTACCTACCCAAATTTCGCGGCTTGCCCTTCGGCCAACAATCCGTAATTTTGAAGTTGCGTATGCGCCGACCTTTCGGCCCGCAGGACCTTGCCGAGATGACTCCAGAGAAGAACGACGAGAAAAACACGCTGCCCACCCCGTCCCAACTCGTGCCCAAGCGCAAGATTGGCGGCCTGGGCCGGGGCCTGAACGCCCTGATTGAAGGCAGCTACGAGAAAAAGGGCGACCGCCCCGGTCCCGGCGACCGGCTGCTGGCGCACCCCGTCAATTCGGTGGGCTTTATCTCGGTCGAGCACATCGAGGCCAACCCCTACCAGCCCCGCACCCACTTCGACAAAGAAGCCCTGCAGGAACTGGCCGACAGCATCAAAATCCAGGGCATCATCCAGCCTGTGACGCTACGCCAGCTCGGCACCAACGCGTACCAGCTGATTTCGGGCGAGCGCCGCTTGCAGGCCTCCAAACTGGCGGGCCTGGAAACGATTCCGGCCTACATCCGCAAGGCCGACGACCAGCAAATGCTGGAAATGGCCCTGATTGAAAACATTCAGCGTGAAAATCTGAATGCCATCGAAATTGCCCTCAGCTACCAGCGCTTGCTGAGCGAGTGCAACCTGCGCCAGGAAGAACTGGGCGACCGGGTGGGCAAAAACCGCTCGACCGTCACCAACTACCTGCGCCTGCTCAAGTTGCCGCCCGATGTCCAGATTGGCCTGCGCGACGCCGAAATCAGCATGGGCCACGCTCGCGCCCTCATCGGCCTCGACGACCCCAAGCTGCAAGTGGACCTCTACCGCAAGATTGTGGCCGAAGAACTCTCCGTGCGTCGCGTGGAAGAATTGGTGCGCGGCGGCTACGGCCGCAACGCCGACGATAAGGGCAACACCGAGAAAAACAGCACCGCCCCAACTCCCTCGGCGGTGCCGGTGGCCGAGCTGCGCCGCGCCGAGCGCCACCTCACCGACCGGTTTGGCTCGCGCGTGCAGGTGCGGCCCACCCCCAAGGGCAACGGCGAAATCAAAATCGCCTTCGATTCGGTGGAGGACATGCAGCGCATTCTGCACATTCTGCAGCCGTCGTAGCGTGGCCGATACCAGGCTTCAGCGCTCGTTGCAGTTTATTTCAAATTTCAGTTTTGAAATGTAGCCGTAGCAATGTGCTAAAGCCCGGCATTCCCCGTTAGCAGATTTGCTATGAAAAAATCGTTTACCTCCTTTCTGGCCCTGCTGATTTTTGGCGGCTTGCTGCTGGCTAGCGCCACCAGCCGCGCCCAGGTGGTGGGCCCGCCGCCGGAGCCCACCGTGGTGGTGTCCGACACCACCGAAACCCGGGTAGTGGTGGTGACGCCCGAAGCCAGGCGGCTCAAGGAAGCGGCCGACTCGGCCAAGCGCACGGAGCACATGTTCCGGGCTTTTGGCTACAAGGGCATTCGCCTCACGCGGCCCGGCAAGGCGGCGCTGCTGGCGGCGCTACTGCCCGGCGCGGGCCAGATTTATAACCGGCGCTATTGGAAGCTGCCGCTGGTGTACGGCGCGCTGGGCGGAGTTCTTTACGGCGAGTACTTCTATCAATCGCGCTACCGGGAGTTTGCGGATGCCGTCAACGCCGTGGAGGTGGACCCAAGCAATCTACAGAATGTCAATGACTTGGGACTAGTACGCGCCAATGCCGCCAAAGTACCCAGCCTGGATGGCCTACGCAGCGGCGTAGTGTTCTACCGCGGCAACCGCGACATATTTTACCTCTACATCGGCCTGGCCTACAGCCTGCAGATTGTAGACGCACTGGTTGATGCACACCTCCGGGATTTCGACGTGAGCGACGATTTGACCTTTCACTGGGAGCCCATACTCATGTCCGTGCCCGGCCAGGCTGCGGCGCTGCCCACCGCGCCGGGCCTGTCATTTGCGTTGCGGGTGAAGTAAAGGCTTGCCGCTTCTGGTGCCAACAGGCCACTTAACTGCAGATAATGCCCCTGCCATCCCACAATAAATTTCTGACCACTACCCCTCTACATGAAAATTCTTCTCATCGGCTACGGTAAAATGGGCCAGACCATTGCGGCAGTAGCGGCCCAGCGCGGCCACGAAATTGCCGGCATCGTCGACCTGCACGCCAGCCAGCTGAGCATCACCGACTTCACCCCGGCCACCGTCGATGTCGCCATTGAGTTCACGCATCCCGATTCGGCTTTTGCCAACGTGGCGGCTTGCCTGCGCCAGGGTTTGCCCGTAGTGTGCGGCTCTACCGGCTGGCTCCATCATTTCGATGAAGCCCAGGAATTAACCCAGGAATTGGGCGGCAGCTTGTTCTACGCGTCCAACTACAGCGTGGGCGTAAACCTGTTTTTCCACTTCAACGAGTACATCGCGGCCAAAATGAGCCAGTTTGGCGGCTACGACGTGGCCGTGCGCGAAATTCACCACACCCATAAAATTGACCAGCCCAGCGGCACCGCTATCACCGCGGCCGAAGGCATTCTCCGTCATTTCCCCGCCAAAACCACCTGGCGCAATGCCCCCGCCGAAATCCCCACCGAGTTGGCCATCATCAGCGAGCGCGCCGGTGAGGTAGTGGGCACGCACATCGTGACCTATACTTCGGCCGTGGATACGCTGGAGCTCATGCACGAGGCCCACAACCGCGAAGGCTTTGCGCTGGGTGCGCTGCTGGCCGCCGAGTGGCTGCCCGGCCGCCAGGGCGTGTTTGGAATGAAAGAGTTGCTGGGATTGTAGCCCTGCCAGCAGTGGCGAATACTTTGCCGCCGTTCTGCTGCGTTTCTTTGTTTGATATTCATTGCCAAGCCCAAGCTTGCCGCCCATGTCCTTGCTCAAAACCGACCCCACCACCGCGCCCCAGGCCCCCAAAACGAAAAGCCGCGAGTGGGCTGATTCGCTGATTTTCGCCATCGTGGCGGCCACGCTCATCCGCTGGGCCACGTTTGAGGCCTACACCATTCCCTCGCCCAGCATGGAGAACTCCCTGCTGGTGGGCGATTACCTGTTTGTGAGTAAGCTGCATTACGGCCCCATCACGCCCCAAACGCCGCTGCAGGTGCCCCTCACCCACCAAACCGTGTGGGGCACGGGCCTGAAAAGCTACTCCGAGCTGATTCAGCTGCCCACGTACCGGCTGCCGGGTTTCTCCGAAATCAAGCGCAACGACGTGGTGGTGTTTCACGTGCCGCACGAAACCCAGTTTCCGGCCGACCTGCGCACCAACTACATCAAGCGTTGCGTGGCCGTGGCCGGCGATACCCTCGAAATTCGTGATGGTCAGGTGTTTCTCAACGGCAAACCCGGCGTGACCCCGCCCGGCCTGCAAACCACCTATTTCATGCAGGTGGATAACCCCAACGACGAAGTGCTGGCTGCCCTGCGCTCGCAAGGCGTGGTTGACTACGACCAACCCGGCGGCATGCCCCAGGCCGTGGCCGATGCCGACGGCAAGTTTGGCTACGCCATCAGCTGCACCAAAGCGGCAGCCGACTATTTCCAGAAGCAGCCCTACGTGCGGAGCATCACCGTAATTCAGCCGCCCGTGCAGCTATTCCCCGATGCAGCGGACTTCCGCAACTCCGGGGCCATGAGCGCTACCCCACGCAACTGGAGCCTCGACAATTACGGCGTGTTGCCCATTCCCAAGAAAGGCCAGACCATCACCCTTTCCCCGGCCAATGCCGCCATCTACTTCAAAATCGTGGCCCGCTACGAGCGCAACCTCGGCGTGACCTGGAAAGACGGCATGATTTACCAGAACGGCAAGATGCTCACCAGCTACACCGTGAAGCAGAACTACTACATGATGATGGGCGATAACCGCCACAACTCCGAGGATTCGCGCTTCTGGGGTTTCGTGCCCGAAGACCACGTGGTAGGCAAAGCCGTCCTCATCTGGCTTTCCATCGACCCCAACGCCGACTTCTGGCACAAAATCCGCTGGAGCCGCCTGTTCAGTATCATCCACTAAAGACCGGCCGCCGGTCATTGCGAAGCCGGAGGCCATGGCAAACGAAGTTCAGCGCAGCTAATCTGTCCTGTAAAAGTGACCAAGCTAATATTACAAAAACCCCCAGCACTGCTCAGTACTGGGGGTTTTTATGTTTCAAAAGCGCTTTGTCAGAATGGAAGGCTCGTCGATTTTACGGGACGGATTGCTTCATCGTGCCACCTCGCAATAGCAGAATGCCTACCACTCAATTGGCGTCAGCCCTTTACTCGCCAGCCAGGTATTGGCTTTGCTGAATGGCTTGCTGCCAAAAAAGCCTTTATCAGCGGCAAACGGCGATGGGTGCACGGATTTTATAATGAGGTGCTTCCGCTCGTCAATCAGCTCCGATTTTTTGCCAGCGTAAGCGCCCCAGAGGATAAATACCACGTGCTGGCTTTCTTCCGAAACCTTGCGGATAACGGCATCAGTGAATTCTTCCCAACCCTTTTTTTGATGCGAAGCCGGCTCGGCAGCACGCACGGTGAGCGTGGCATTGAGCAGCAGCACGCCCTGCTGGGCCCAGCGGTCGAGGTTGCCGTTGGATGCGGGCGGCGTGCCAGGAATATCAGCCTGCAACTCCTTGAAAATATTCTGGAGCGAGGGCGGCGTGCGCTGCCCATCCTGCACCGAGAACGACAACCCGTGCGCCTGGCCCCGCCCGTGGTAGGGGTCCTGGCCCAGAATCACCACCTTCACCTGGCCAAACGGCGTGGCTTCGAACGCGTGGAAAATCTGGGAGCCGGCGGGGTAAACAGTGGCCGTGGCGTACTCCCCTTTCACAAAGGCAATTAGCCGCTGAAAATAGGGTTTTTCAAATTCATCGGCGAGCACGGGCTGCCAGCTTTCGGCTATCTTTACCATCGAAGGTTGTTATGAAAATAAACGGGCACTTGCGGCGTTTTATGGCCGCTTTTGCGTAAAACCAATTTTGGCGGGCCGCTGTTATGCCCGCAGCTACGCTTAGCTCCGCCGACTATGCCCACCACCACTACGCAAGGCGTCACCGTTTCGGTTACGACCAACTACCTGCCCGACTACTCCAGCCCCGGCCAGGAGCATTTCGTATTCGCTTACAAAATCGAAATTCGCAACAACAGCGAGTTCACGGTGAAGCTCTTGCGCCGCCACTGGCACATTCACGACGCCAACGGCGTGGTGCGCGAAGTAGAGGGCGAAGGCGTGGTAGGCCGCCAGCCCGTGCTGGAGCCCGGCGAGGCCCACCAGTACGTGAGCGGCTGCAACCTGAAATCAGGAGTAGGCAAAATGCGCGGCACCTACCTCATGGAGCGCTTGGCCAACGGCCAGGAGTTCACAGTCGTAATTCCGGAGTTCACGCTCATGGTGCCCTATCGTTTAAATTAGACTTTAGTTGCTGGTTGTCGGTTGTTAGTTTGTACCGCGGTTGTCGTTTCAGCCTGACAACGGACAACTAACAACCGACAACTATTTTGTTTCAACTACTCGCTTACCTCCGCTTCTGGCTTCGTTCGGGCAATGCCCACGGGTTGCATTCGCCGTTTGTGTTCGGCCTTTACACGTCGGTAGTGCGGCATAGCGGTATTTTCGGGGCTTACGCGGCCATTGAGGCCCGGCGTCAGCAGTTACTGAATAGCGCGGCCAGCATCAGCGTCACGGACTTTGGCGCGGGCTCGCACACCGGCGCGGGGCAGCAGCGCCGCGTGGCCGACATTGCCCGCACGGCGGCCAAACCCCAG
Source organism: Hymenobacter frigidus (assembly GCF_014640435.1). Classification (GTDB taxonomy): domain Bacteria; phylum Bacteroidota; class Bacteroidia; order Cytophagales; family Hymenobacteraceae; genus Hymenobacter; species Hymenobacter frigidus. The sequence goes on from NZ_BMGY01000001.1 coordinate 113,181, forward strand.
CACCTGGCGCAGCTGCTGTTTCGGCTGGTCAATTATTTCCGACCGGCCACCATTCTGGAGTTGGGCACTTCGTTGGGCCTCACCACCGCCTACCTGGCCGCGGCCGATTCGCACCACCGCGTCATCACCCTAGAAGGCTGCCCCAATGTGGCCGCTGTGGCTCGCGAAACTTTTGTTTCGCTGAACCTGAGCAATATTGATATGGTAGAAGGCAACATCGACCAGACGCTGGCCCCTACCCTGGCGGCACTGGGCACGCCCGTCGATTTTGTGTTCTTCGACGGCAACCACCGCTACGAGCCGACGCTGCAGTATTTCGAGCTGTGCCTGGCGCACCGCACCGACGAATCGGTATTCGTGTTCGATGACATCCATTGGTCGACCGATATGGAGCGGGCCTGGGAAGTAATCAAGGCCCATCCCGACGTGCGGCTCACGGTGGACTTGTTCTACATCGGGCTGGTGTTTTTTCGGAAGAATCAACCCAAGCAGCACTTTTCGCTGCGGGTGTAATTAATTTGTAGGTACAAAGACGGTCACTCTACCGCTGTACTAAGTAGTCGCGCACAAGTAACCGTAGTCAACCAAAAAGAACGTCATTCCGAGCTTGCCGAGGAATCTCGCCGGAGTCATCCGCGCCGCCTACTGGCGCGGGCGAGATTCCTCGGCAAGCTCGGAATGACGTTCTTCTTTATCCGGTTACTTATGCGTGGGCACTTAAATCTGATTAGTTGCGCGATAGAGATGCTTCGGCTACGCTCAGCATGACGTGCTTTTCCATAATCCCAATTCCTTACCGCACCGCGTCGCGTACCCGCGTCAGCTTCACCAGCAGCGCTTCGAGTTGGTCGAGCGGCAGCATGTTGGCTCCGTCCGATAGCGCGGTAGCGGGCGTGGGGTGGGTTTCGATGAAGAGGCCATCGGCCCCTACCGCGATGGCGGCTTTGGCGATGGTTTCGATGAGGGCGGGCTGGCCACCGGTGACGCCGCTGGCTTGGTTGGGCTGTTGCAGCGAGTGGGTCACGTCCATCACCACGGGCACTTCGAAGCGGCGCATGGCGGGCAGGTTGCGGAAGTCCACGACCAGCTCAGCATAGCCGAAGGAGTTGCCGCGCTCGGTGAGTATGACGTTGGGGTTGCCGGCCTGACGCACCTTATCCACCGCAAACTCCATGGCCTCACCGCTCAGAAACTGGCCTTTTTTGATGTTGACTACTTTACCGGTTTGGGCGGCGGCAATGAGCAAATCGGTCTGCCGGCATAGAAATGCCGGGATTTGCAGCACGTCCACGTATTCAGCCGCCAGTGCGGCTTCGGTCGATTCGTGGATGTCGGTAACCGTTGGCACCCCGATTTCACGGCCTACTTTCTGCAAAATGCGCAGCGCCGTTTCGTCGCCAATGCCGGTGAAGGAATCGGCCCGCGAGCGGTTGGCCTTGCGGTAGGAACCCTTGAAAATGAAGGGAATCTGCAGCTTATCGGTCATGTGCTTGATGCGCTCGGCAATGCGCAGGGCCATGTCCTCACCTTCGATGACGCAGGGCCCGGCCATGAGGAAAAACTGGCCGGAATTGGTATGGCGGAAATGCGGAAGGGTGTTAGCGAGAGCAGTCAGCATGGGAAGATTATTTCTTTTTTAAACAGATAAACAGCTCCCGCCCCTGGCGGGACCGCAGCGAATTGGTGGCAGTTTCGAAGTGACGAAATTCGAAATACAGCGCGAAATACGCTCGGTATTCTTCCTTGCTGCCACCAAAGGGTGGCTCCTGCACCGGTCCAAAATCGGTATCGAACAACAGACCCATAAGAGTACCACCGGGCCGCAGCAGGGCGGCGCACTGCCGGGCATACGCCGGACGCAGGGCGGGATTGAGGGCGCAGAAAAAGGTCTGCTCCACAATTAAATCAAACGGTGGGTCGTTGGGCAGGGCAAAGAAATCGGCCAACAAGAGGTGGTCGGCCGGAAAATCAGGCACGCGGGCGGCCAAAGCAGCCAGGGCTTCAGGCGCGATATCAGCTACGAAAACCTGCTGAAAACCCCGTTTGTGCAGGTATTCGGCTTCGTAGGCCCGGCCGGCCCCGGGAATGAGGATGCGCGGCTGGTGGGCTACGTCGAGTTGGTCGAAATAGGCGCGTAGTGGTGGCGTTATGGTGTGGGTATCCCAACCGTCGCGGCCGGTGGCGTAACGGCCTTGCCAGTAGGCACTATCGAAGGCGGCAAGAACCGTTTCCATTTGCTTGAAGTATAGAATAAACTTGCCAGGGCACCAAATTCCCCTATTTTTACGCCAAAGGTACGCGTTGCGTAGCGGCACGAACCCCGAAATTACTTCTGTTTCTTTCGATTAAACATTCCCCTATGGACCCCAACGAAACCCCCGAACCCCGCTCCAATAATAGCCGCGTCCTGCTTTGGGTAGCCCTCGTACTTGTGCTCTTAGGCATCAACGGCGTCTTATTTTACCTGAATCAGCAGAAAGGCCAGAAGAACGAGGCGCTGACCACCGAGGTACAAGCCAAAGACGGCAAGCTGCAGGAACAGATTAAGCAATACGAAGCCCTGAAAGCCGATTTCGAGCGCCAAAGCCAGGAGCTGCAAGCCCTGGGCCTGAGCAACGACTCACTCGAATCGAAGATTGCCAGCGTCAATTCCGACCTGCTCAAGCTGCGTTCTTTCAAAGCGGGCAGCTTCTCCATCTCCCAGCAGAACCTGTTTAAGCAGCGCGCCCAGAACCTGGAGGGCCAGCTGCGGAAGAAGGATGACGACATTGCCCAGCTCAAGAAGGACAACGAAACGCTCTACACCGAAACCAGCACGCTGAAAGAGAAGCAGAACAAGCTGACGGACACCATCAGCACCATTGCCCGCACCAACCGCGAGCTGACCGACAAGGTAACGGTGGCCTCGCACCTGCAGGCCGACAACATCAAAATAGCCATCATCACCTCCAAGAATAAGGAGAAGGTCGACGACAAAGAGGAGTTCAAAGCCAAGCGCGTGGAGAAGGTGAAAATCACCGCCAACCTGGCCCGCAACGACGTTTCCCCGAAGGAAACCAAAGCCATTTACCTCCGCATTCTGGAGCCCGATGGCGCGGCCCTCTACAACCTGAGCACCGGCGGCGGCACCTTCACCGTGGATGGCCAGGAGGCTTTCTACACCCAGAAGCAGGACGTGGTGTACGACAACACGCGGCAGAAAATGGAATTCATCTACGCCAAAGGCGCCGAGTACAAGAAGGGCCTGCACACGGTGGAGCTGTACGAAAGCGGCCAGTTGATGGGCAAAACGACGTTCACGCTCAAGTAGACCACGGATTCATCGGATTATACAGCCGATTACTATTCGCCGTAAGAACAAAAAAGGCTTGCCAGTTGGCAAGCCTTTTTTGATGATACTCCGCCGGTTGATATTCGCCCACGAAATCCGATAAATCCGTGGTTCAGACAAGCTTCTCGAAATCCTCCAGCTGCGCCAGCACGGCAGCGATATTCTCCGCAAACATCGTGATGACGGCCCCTTTAGGTGCCGTTTTCAGTACGTGGCTCACGGCGTCGGGCTCATGCTCGATATAGGTTATTTTGAGGTCGGGCTTGTCGAGGCGCAGGCCGCGCTCCATAATTTCCCGGAGGAATTCGGCCGATTTGCCGCGCAGGTCGCGGTCCTGGCGCAAAATGACCTCGTCGAAAATGCGGCCGGCAATGCGGGCGAAGCCCAGCGTATCCTCGTCGCGGCGGTCGCCCAGGCCCGACACCACGCCGATTTTGTGCGTGGCCGGCGTGGCATCCATAAACTCGGCGAATTTGGTGATGCCCGCCGTGTTGTGGGCGTAATCCACGATGACCTCGAACTTCGGAAATTTGAAGGAGTTCATCCGGCCCGGCGTTTTCGTACCCGAGGGCACGAAGGTGCGGAAAGCGGTTTTAATGTCATCCTTATTGAACCCGGCCAGAAAACCGGCCAGGCCTGCCGCCAGGCAGTTCTCAATGTTAAAGCCCGCCCGGCCCTCAAACGTGACCGGAAACTCGGCCGCCCGGTCGATGCGCTCCTTGTAGCTGTTGCGGTAAATCGTGACGTAGCCTTCCTCGTACACGGCCGCTACGCCGCCGGCCTCCACGTGCTCCTGAATGCGCGGGCTGTTCTCATTCATGCTGAACAGGGCCACCTGGCAGTCCACGGTACGGGCCATGGCGTACACCAAGTCGTCGTCGGCATTGAGCACGGCCCAGCCGCTTTTGCGCACCGTGCGGGGCAATACGCCCTTCACGGCGGCCATTTCCTCCACGGTGTAGATGTCGCGCATGCCCAGGTGGTCGGCGGCCACGTTGGTCACCACCGCAATGTCGCAGGTGTGGAAACCCAGGCCCGAGCGCAGCATGCCGCCACGCGCCGTTTCGAGCACGGCGTAGTTCACGGTCGGGTCTTTCAGTACGAACTCGGCGCTCTGGCCGCCGGTGCAGTCGCCCGTTTGCAGCTGCACGCCCTGGATGTAAATGCCATCGGTGGTGGTGAAGCCTACTTTGTACCCCTTACTGGCCACGAGGTGGGCAATGAGGCGGGTGGTCGTGGTCTTGCCATTCGTGCCGGTCACGGCGATAATCGGAATGCGAGCCGTGCTGCCGCGCGGGAAGAGCATGTCTACCACCGGCGCGGCCACGTTGCGCGGCAGGCCCTCGGTGGGCGCGATGTGCATCCGGAAGCCGGGCGCGGCATTCACTTCAATCACAGCCCCGCGGCTTTCATTCAGCGGAATGGAAATATCGGTCGCCATCAAGTCAATGCCGCAGATATCGAGGCCCACGATGCCCGCGGCGCGCTCGGCCATCAGCACGTTGTAGGGGTGCATCTGGTCAGTCACGTCGGTGGCGGTACCGCCGGTGCTGATGTTGGCGGTGCTCTTTAGGTACAGCGTTTCCTTGGCCGGCAGCACCGATTTCATCGTCAGGCCGCGGCCTTTGAGGATATCCAGCGTGTGTTTGTCGACCTTAATACTGGTGAGAACTTTCTCGTGGCCAATGCCGCGGCGTGGGTCCTCGTTTACTTTGGCAATGAGTTGCTGGATGGTGCTCTTGCCGTCGCCCACCACGGCGGCGGGCGTGCGCTTAGCGGCCGCAATCAGCTTGCCGTTCACCACCAGCAGGCGGAAATCAAATCCTTCAATAAACTGCTCCACAATCACGGCGCGGGAATACTCCTGCGCGGCTTTTAGGCCCGCAACGGCATCCTTCCAGTTCATGATGCGAATGGTTGCCCCTTTGCCGTGGTTGCCGTTGAGCGGCTTGGTCACGATGGGAAAGCCCAACTCATCGATGGCATCGCGCAGGCCGGCCTCTGAGTATACGGTGGTGCCGCGGGGCACGGGCACGCCCGAATCGTGCAGCATGGCCTTGGTCCGGTTCTTATTACCCGCTACCTCCACCCCGGCGTGCGAGGTGAGGTTGGTGGTAGTGGCCCAGATACGGCGCTGGTTCACGCCGTAGCCCAACTGAATGATGTTGGTATTCTTGAGCTGGATGTAAGGAATATTGCGCGAAGCAGCCTCGGCTACGATGCTGTAGGTGCTCGGCCCAAAGAATTCGTCTTCCCGGATTTCGTGCAGCTCGGTGATAACGGTCTTCAAATCCACCTTTTCCTTGCGGCACAGCGCTTCTACAATCTCCACGGCAGCCTCGGCGGCACGACGGCCGGCGCGCTCCTCCTGGTAAGCAAATACTACGTAATCCACGCCGTCTTCACGGGCAGGGTAGCTTTTGCCCCAAAACACGGGCATGGCGGCCTGGCGCTGCAGCTCCAGCGCCACGTGCTGGATAACGTGGCCCAGCGGCTCGCCGTCGTTGAGTTGCTCCAGACCCAAGGGCGGGCGCTTAGCGGCCTGCTTGCCACTCATCCCCCCCGGCTGCACGGTCCCGATGTTGGGAAATAACTTCATCAAGCGGCCAGCAAATCCGGGAATGGCATTCGACCACTGGCCGGCAAATTCCTGTAAGTCTACTTTGGCAACAATGAGTTTGTGGTGTTTAACAGACCAATAACTCGGCCCGCGCATGGTGCGGAGGTCAACAATTTTCATAAAGGACGGGTGGTAATGGAGACGCGTTCAGCCGCTAGCACGGGCCGGGGCCCAGCTTGGTTACGAAATGTAGGCATAACATGGCCTAAAACCCGCAAATCGACATTTATAGCGCAAAGAAAGCCCCGCCGGCCAATTGGCCAGCGGGGCTTTCTTCATCTAATCAGAGGTGACGGGCGGATTCGAACCGCCGTAGGAGGTTTTGCAGACCTCTACCTAGCCACTCGGTCACGTCACCAGTAGTGGTCTTTGAGAGCGCAAAGGTAAGCAGCCCGGTTGGCCCAGGCAAGGTTTCGGGCACAAAAAAAGCCCCGGCGCACGCGTCGGGGCTTTTTTCATTCTCCGAAAGAGCTAAGCACTAGGCTTTGGCTTCGTCGTCCTTCTTATCGGCAGCAGCGTCGTCACTACCACCAACCAAGCCTTTGGCTTTCTCAACCAAGTCGTCGGCTACTTCCGAAGCCTTGGTGAAGGCTTCCGAGTGGGTTACGGCGTCCACAGCGTCGGCGGCAGCGTGCTTCACTTTGTCAAAGGTTTCGTTTTGCGAAACAACTTCGGCAGCGTCAGCAGCGACTTCCTTCACCTTGTCTAATGCTGCCGAAGCAGCACCGGCGATACCGGCCAGCAGGCCATCTTCCTCAGCGGCTGGGGCAGCTTCGGCGGCGGGAGCGTCGGCTTTGGCAGCTTTGGCCTTAGGAGCCTTGGCAGCAGGAGCTTCAGCAGCCTCGTCGGCAGCATCAGTCGCGTCGGCGGGCTTGGCAGCAGCAGCTTTCAGCTTCTGCTCGCCAGCCTTGCGCTCGTTGCCCATCATCTGGTCGCGCAGGGCGCTCAGGGCGTCGAGGTCACCGAGGGTCGACTTCTCTTCCGTCTTCTTCAGGTCGCTGATTTTGCCTTCACCTTGGGGCTCACCGCCTTTGGCATTGGTTTTCTTCTTGAACTTGGAGTTGCGGTTGTCGTCCTCAGCAGCGGCTTCTTTGTTAAAGATGGCCGTGTGCGAGAGCACGATGCGACGGTCGTCTTTCGAGAACTCGGTCACGCGGAAGTCCAGCGCTTCGCCGTTTTCAGCGTTCGAGCCGTCCTCTTTCACCAACGATTTGGGGTAAGCGAAGCCCTCGATGCCGTACGGCAACTCGAGAACAGCGCCACGCTCCGATTTCTCGGTGATGGTAGCACGGTGCACCGAGCCGGGAGTGAACACCGACTGGAACGTGTCCCAGGGGTTTTCTTCCAGCTGCTTGTGGCCCAGGGCCAGGCGACGAGCGCCGAGGTCCATTTCCAGTACTACTACGTCGAGACGGTCGCCCACCTTCACCATTTCTGATGGGTGCTTGATTTTCTTGGTCCACGACAGGTCCGATACGTGCACGAGGCCGTCTACACCCTCTTCCAGCTCTACGAACAGGCCGAAGTTGGTCAGGTTACGCACGAGGCCGTTGTGCTTGGTGCCCACGGCGTACTTGTCGCCGAAGTCGCCACGCGTCCACGGGTCTTCGGTCAGTTGCTTGATGCCGAGGCTCATCTTGCGGTCTTCGCGGTCGAGCGTCAGAATCTGCGCTTCTACCGTGTCGCCCTGCTTGATGAAGTCCTGCGGGTTGCGCAGGTGCTGGCTCCAGCTCATTTCCGAAACGTGGATGAGGCCTTCTACGCCCGGTACCACTTCCATGAAAGCGCCGTAGTCGGCCACGTTCACGATGCGGCCCGATACTTTCGAACCCGGCTGCAGGTCGGCGGGCAGCGAATCCCATGGGTGGGGAGTCAGCTGCTTCAAGCCCAGCGAAATACGCTTCTTGGCTTCGTCGAAGTCCAATACTACGATGTTCAGCTTCTGGTCCAACTGGAGTACTTCGCTCGGGTGAGCGATGCGGCCCCACGAAATGTCCGTGATGTGCAGCAGACCATCGACACCGCCGAGGTCGATGAACACGCCGAAGTTGGTCATGTTCTTGATGTTGCCTTCCAGAATCTGGCCTTTCTCCAGGTTGTTCAGGATGGCCTCACGCTGCTTCTCGAGGTCTTTCTCGATGAGTACTTTGTGCGAAACCACCACGTTGTCGAAAGCGGAGTTGATTTTCACCACTTTCACTTCCATGCGACGGCCGACATAAATGTCGAAGTCGCGGATGGGCTTCACGTCGATTTGCGAGCCGGGCAGGAAGGCTTCCACGCCGTCGAGCTCCATGATGAGGCCGCCTTTGGTGCGGCGCTTCACTACACCTTCGAGGATGGTATCCAACTCGAGGGCATCGTAAATGGCCTTCCAGGCCTGCTTGATTTTAGCTTTCTTACGGCTCAGGATGAGCTGGCCGTTTGCGTCTTCCTGGTCTTCGATGAACACCTCTACCTCGTCGCCGATTTTCAAATCGGGCAGGTCGCGGAATTCGGTAATCGACACCAGACCATCGGATTTGAAGCCGATGTTCAAGATTACATCGCGGTCGGTGATGCCGACTACGGTGCCCTTCACTACTTCTTCTTCCTGGACAGTCGTCAGCGTGTCGCCGTACATCTGCTCCATCTCGGCGCGCTGGTCAGCCGAGTAGTTTCCACCAAAACCGGTGGCTCCGACATTATCCCAGTCGAAATCGTCAATCAAATCTGCCATAAATAGCTGTTGGGCACCGCTTAGATAAACGAAAAGGCCGATGCCCGAGCCAATTCGCGGTTCTTATTGAACACCTTGCCGTTAGTTAGCAAGGCCCGCCACCCTGGCGGGGCCGCAAAGGTACAGGTTTTGGGGCGGTTCTGCTAATGTTTGCCGGTACACAACTCGTAGGTCCTTATGCCAATTATAATTAGCAGAAAGGGCAATAGAATAGTGAGGATAGCACCCAGGCAGTAGATTGACCATGTCAATTTTGTATCTCCGTTTTAGAAATCTGTGTCCAGACACGTAACGACGAAAAAGCCCCCGACAGCAACAGGCGTAGCGAACCCCGCACAAAGCCACTCCGATACGTTGCCTCCTTGCTTGACATCATCTTTCGCATCAGCAAATGTCTGTACTCCCCAGTATGCTTGGAATAGCCAAGCCGAGACCAGAACCGGAGCAATAAGCGAGATGATGGTCGGGGTCAGACCAAACATTGCCAAGGCTATATATCAAGCAGTAACGGACTTGCTTCTGCTGAAATCGTCGCAACCTACTCGCTTATTGTCGCAACCCACAATCTTACCCTTGAGCCGAACAACCTAACCCACTGGCAAAGAGTAAAGCAGGAACTCAATTCACAAAAAAAATCTTTCGCATGGCCCATATCAATGCTGGCAACGACGCAGCCGGACATCCGGTTAATATTTTTTACGAAGATTGGGGCCAGGGTGCGCCGGTAGTGCTTATCCACGGCTGGCCGCTCGACCACACCATGTGGGAGCACCAGGCGGTGGCGCTGGCCAAGGCGGGTAAGCGCGTGATTGCTTATGACCGGCGCGGTTTTGGCCGGTCGTCGCGCCCCTGGGGCGGCTACGATTACGACACGCTGGCCGCCGACCTGAACGCTTTGCTGACGGAACTGGACCTGACTGGCGTGACGCTGGTGGGCTTCTCGATGGGCGGCGGCGAAATTGCCCGCTACATCGGCAACTACGGGCAGGCCCGGCTGGCCCGGGTAGCGTTTGTGAGCGCCGTGCCGCCCTACATGCTCCAGACCAGCGATAACCCCGACGGCGTACCGCAAAAGGTGTTCGATGGCATGCACGAAGGCATCGTCAAAGACCGTTTTGCCTTCCTGGAGAGCTTCTCTAAGGACTTCTACGGCCAGAGCATGATTAGCCATCCCGTTAGCCAAGCCGTGCTGAACTGGAACCAGACGGTGACGTCGCTGGCAGCGCCCAACGCTACCGATGACTGCGTAACCTCATTTTCGAGCACCGATTTCCGCGACGATTTGAAGAAGGTAACGGTACCCACGCTGGTAATTCACGGCGACAAGGACCAGACCGTGCCGTTTCCTGTGAGTGGTGAGCGCACCGCCAAAATGGTAGCTGGTGCCGAGCTTAAAGTATATGAGGGTGCCCCTCATGGCCTATTCTTCACCGAAAAGGACAAGCTGACCAAGGATTTGCTGACATTTATCGGGCACTAAGTCCTCGTTTAGTAAGCACAAAAAGCCTCGTTGCATTTGCATCGGGGCTTTTTGCTGTCGTTTATCTAGTTTATTTAGGAGCCCGTGGGCTCTTACTGTGCTGGGCCCGCCTAATGAGATTTGGCTTCAGCTTACCGAGGCTACCGGCCAGCAAAAATTTATACCTACTGCATGAGCGTTGCTTCCTCCCTATCCAAATTGGCTTTCTGCCGACGGCTGGCCCGCACTCCCGGCTCTTTTCTGCGCTTAGTACTGCACAGCAAAGCAGCAGCCAAGCGGGGTGTGGCCCTTGCGACAGCCCCAGATACCGAGCCGGTTGAGTACCTTCTGAACCTAGCCAATGCGCCGAATGGCACGGCGCTGCGCACCTACGCCGGCGATTTGAGCATTTTGTACGAAATCTTCTGGCAGCAATCTTACCGTTTGCCGCAGCTGCGGGCCAATTCGTTTCACACGGTGGTGGACGTCGGGGCCAATGTGGGCTTGGCCGCGTTGTTCTTTCTGGAAAAATTTTCGGCTTCCCGGCTTATCTGTGTCGAGCCGGAGCCGGCCAATTTCCAGCTACTGCAACACAACCTGCGCGGCACGGCCGCCGTGACGCTACAAGCGGCGCTGAGTGCAACCGATGGCGTGGTGAAGATTAATTCCAGTCCGTTGGCCTACAACGCCAAAGTCAGTGCCGAAACCGGCACCACCGAAGTGCCAGCAGTGTCCATGCCCACCCTGCTGCAATCGCAGGGCTTGGTTTGGGTCGATTTGCTGAAAATTGACATCGAAGATTACGAACAGCAGGTTTTTGCCGGGCCTACCGACTGGCTGGCGCGAGTGGGTGTGCTACTCATCGAAATTCATTCGCCGGCCAGCCAAGTCGCGGTGCGGCGAGCGGTGCAGGCACACGGCTTTTCCTGGGAACAAGCAGCGGGCAAACAGCCAGACCTGGGGTTGTTCGTAGCCCGAAATCCGCACAGTCCGCCAGCTTAGTTAAAGCAAAAGACCTCCTACCAGCCAATTATAGCCCGTAGGAGGTCTTTTATATCCTGCCTCAGAACAGCGCAGTGTTAGGCCGCGCGGCCCATCTGACGCAGGTAGCCCACGTGCGAAGCAATGGCCGAGCGGGTGCGGGCGTAGTTGTTGTATTTCACGTCGAACTCATCGCACACTTGCTGCACGATTTTGCTGATGGCGGGGTAATGCACGTGCGAAATCTTGGGAAACAGATGGTGCTCAATCTGGAAGTTGAGGCCGCCTACCAACCAGCTAACCAATTTATTGTCGGTAGCGAAGTTAGCAGTGGTACGCACCTGGTGGATTGCCCACTCATCTTCCAACTTGCCAGTGATGGCGTGGGGCACGGGGAAGGCAGCATCCTCTACGGTATGAGCTAACTGGAACACCATGCTAAGGACCAAGCCAGCTACAGCCGTACTCAGCATAAAGCCGGCAAACCACGGCAGGAAACCAACCATGTAGATAGGCAGCGCCACATAAAGCAAGAGGTTAAGCACTTTGAAGCCCCAGAAGCTGACGTGCTCGCTGGCGTTCATCGGCTTGAGGCCAATGGCCCCAATTTGACGCGTAAAATACTTCTGGTAGTCCATGGCGAAAATCCAGGACGTGTAAAGCATGCAGTAGAGCGCCCAGAAATAGAAGTGCTGGTAGCGATGCAGCGGGTGCTTGGGCTGGTCGGGCGTCATACGCATCCAAGGCTGGATGTTGATGTCGTCGTCGTGGCCCTCAATGTTGGTGTAGGTGTGGTGGATGAGGTTGTGCTTGGAGTTCCACATGTAGGGGCTGCCGCCGAGCACGCCCAGCGTGTAGGCCGCAATGCGGTTCATCCAGGGATAGCGCGAGAAGCTGCCATGCGCCCCGTCGTGCATCACGTTGAAGCCAATGGCGGCGATAACGCAGCCCAGCAACGCGCATTCGAGCAGCGCCCAGCCGGTAGCCGGCGTAAAAAACACGAGGTGCACGTAGAGTGCGACCATGATGCTCACCAACAATATTGCTTTAAAAAGCAGGCTGAAATCACCCGTCATCGGCCGACCGGACTCCTCAAAATATTGATTTATCCGGGTTTTTAGCTCGGTGTGAAACGAGCGGGTAGCTGCGAATTTGGGTAAGGCCATGGGCGGGATGCTGGTTGATAAAGTACAAATGTACTTCCGCCCAACCCGGACCGACCGAACTTAGTTTAGATACGCGTGCCAGTTTTGGTCAATTGTGCCCGCCGAAAGCTTGAGAAAGCCGGCCAAAGTGGGCTTTTTAGGCAACTGCCGAATGGTCAGGCCCGCCTCGTTGGGCGTGTGGTGGCCCTTGGCATGGTTGCAGCGGGCGCAGGCCGTGAGCAGGTTGGTCCACGAAGATTCTCCGCCGCGGGAACGGGGCACTACGTGGTCAAGCGTCAGGTTTTTGGGCGAGCCGCAGTACTGGCACTCGAAATGGTCGCGCTTGAAGATGTTGTGGCGGCTCAGGGCAATGCCTTTGTAGGGCACGCGCACGTAGCGTTGTAAGCGGATAATACTCGGCTTGGGGTAAGCGTGCGAAACGGTGCGCAGGGTACCGTGCTCCGATTTGGCTACCATCTCCGCTTTATCCAGAAACAGGAGCACAAACGCTTTTTGCACGCTGCACAGGGTGATGGCGGTATAGTCGCCATTCAGCACTAACACTTTTTGGTCCATACACGCTTGGGGGTTCGGATAACCCGCCGAAAGCTAGCGGTTTCCAAACGGATAAACAAGCGTGATGGGGTTAAGTTCAGTAGCTGGCTACCGATAAACAGAACGTCATGTCGAGCGCAGCCGAGACATCCCGCGTGCTTTACTAACTGATTCATTCACTGCCTGGAGCGAGATGTCTCGGCTGCGCTCGACATGACGTTCTGTTATCCTTATCACTTCCCCCCCTACTCCGGCAGCAGGCGCTTTATCAGACGGAGCTTGTGCGAGTAGCGCTGCCGGTCGCGGTTGTAGATGCCGTTGTGGTCGAGCGGGTCGAGGCGAACCTCGCCGTGGGCGTGGAGAATCTGGCCTTCGTCCATGACCAGGCCCACGTGCACGATGCGGCCCTCGGCGTTATCAAAGAAGGCGAGGTCGCCGGGCTTGGCTTGGGCCACAAAGTGCACGGGGCGCCCGTGGTCAATCTGCTGGCGGGCATCGCGCGGGAGCTGGATGCCTACCAACCCGTAGAGCTGCTGGCAGAGGCCGGAGCAGTCGAGGCCAAAGACGCTTTTGCCACCCCACACGTAAGGCGCTTTCAGGTACATCAGAGCCATTTTACGCAGCAGCAGGGCTTGGCGGGTGGCGTCGGGCGCGGCGCTGGGGTTAGTGGCAGCGCCGTTGAAAAAGTACTGCTTCTCACCCAGGCGCAGGTTCATACCGTCGAAAAACGGCAGCCGGCAGCCCAGCGTGAGCGGGATTTTGGTAGTGGCGTCACTCACGGCCTGCACCACATCGAGGGCGCGGGGGTGGTCCTGGGCGCACCAGGCGGCGTAGTAATCCGGCGAAACGGGCGTGTGCTGCTTAATATCAATCCAGCCCACGTAGTCGTCGGCGGCGAGCTGCACTTGCAACCAACTTTCCTGGGTGACCAGAATCTGGTAGCACTCACCAAAAAGAAGCTGGGTAACCAGTTCGGCCCGGTCGTTGGGCTCGGCGCGGACGGGGACGGCGCTCAGGGCGCAGATGCCGGGATTCAAAATAATGCGGAAATATGGGTGATGTGGAACTGTGAAGGTGTTTTTATTCACGCTTCCAAAGACTGCAAAGATGCCACCGTTGGCTTAAGTGAAGACTGCCACCACCACATTTTCACATTTCCGTGCTTTCACGTTTCTCATTTTATCACATGCGTTCCATGTCGCGCTTCTGGGCTTTTTCCTTGAGGTCGTTGCGCTTGTCGTAGAGTTTTTTGCCCTGGGCGAGGGCAATTTCGATTTTGGCAAAGCCGCGGTCGGTCACAAACAGGCGCAACGGGATGATGGTCAGGCCCTGGTCCACGGCCTTACCGGCCAGCTGCTTGAGCTCGCGCTTGTTGAGCAGGAGCTTGCGCTCGCGCATGGCATCGTGGTTGTTATAAGTGCCTAAGGAATAGGGTGCGATGCGAATGGAATGAATCCAGAGGCTGCCGTCGGTGTGGAACAGGCAGTAGCCGTCGGTGAGGTTGACGTTGCCTTCACGGATGCTTTTTATTTCGGTTCCCTGCAGCATCACGCCCGCGTCGTACTTGGCCAGGAAGCTGTATTCGTGGCTGGCGCGACGGTTTTTGATGTTGATGATGATGGGTTTGTCGTCTTTGGCCATGGTTGAAATGGATTATGGCACATATTTTAACCTGTGCCGGAGCCACACGGGCACAAGCTAAAGCACGTGCTACACCGTGAAAGGGGCGCGAAGCTACGCCTACGTTAGCTTCAGGCGAGGGTTGGGGCTGCTGAGCTGGGTGGCAAAGTCGCCGGCCTCGTACTGGAAATACGCGGTCATGGCTACCATGGCGGCATTATCGGTGCAAAAGGCAAAGTCCGGGATAAATACCTGCCAGTTCTGAACCACGGCTTCCGCTTCCAGCGCAGCACGCAGGCCGGAGTTGGCGGCCACGCCGCCAGCCACGGCGATTTGGGTGAGGCCGGTATCGGCGGCGGCGCGGCGGAGCTGGCGGAGCAGCGTGGCCACGATAGTGTGCTGGATGCTGGCGCAGAGGTCGACCAGGTTTTCAGCCACAAATTCGGGGTTGGCGGCGGTTTCCTTTTTCAGGAAGTACATCACCGAGGTTTTCAGGCCACTGAAGGAGAAGTCGTAGCCGGGCATGGCCCCTACCGGAAAGGCGAAGCGCTGCGGGTTGCCCTGGCGGGCCAGCTTGTCGAGGTGGGGGCCGCCGGGGTACGGCAGGCCCAGCAGCTTGGCCGTTTTGTCGAAGGCTTCGCCGGCCGCATCGTCGATGGTGTGGCCGATGACGTCCATTTCCAGCGCCGATTTCACCACCACTAGCTGGGTGTGGCCGCCGCTCACGGTGAGGCAGAGGAAGGGAAAGTCGGGTTTGGGGTCGCGCAGGAAATGAGCCAGAATGTGCGCCCGCATGTGGTTCACGGCCAGCAGGGGCTTGCCCAGGGCCAGGGCCAGGGTTTTGGCAAACATGCCGCCTACTAATAAGGAGCCCAGCAGGCCGGGGCCCTGCGTCACGGCTACGGCATCCAAATCGGCTTTAGTGATGCCGGCTTCTTTGAGGGCCGCCGTGACGACGGGCAGCAGGTGCTGCTGATGGGCGCGCGAGGCCAGCTCGGGCACCACGCCGCCGTATTGCTCGTGGACTTTCTGGGTGGCCACCACGTTGCTCAGCAGCTGGCCGCCGGCCAACACGGCCGCGCCGGTGTCGTCGCAGGATGACTCGATGGCTAGAATAATGGGATGAGCGAGCATGAGAAAACGGTAGTTGTGGAATAGCTGCTGACGCATTCCGAATGCGTGTCGATAGCAATGACCAGCGGGGCGTAGCGGCCACAAAGGTAGCAGCGCGGGGTGCGGGCCCGGCCCAAAATCCCTAACCGGGCGGCTGGCACGGGAGTTGAACCAGCGCCTGAGCCTGGCCGTTCCCCGGGTCTGATGTGGGCCGGCCGAGACCGGCAGTTGGCTCAAATAGCTAAAAAACCGCAACTTTGCGGATTAACCTGCGTTTTTTCGCTCTCATTCCCTGCCCTGGTGCGTCGTTTCTTCTCCATTTTGCTAAAAGTGCTGCTGGGCCTCGGGCTGGTGGTGGTGCTGGCCGTGGTGGGAACGTTGCTGGCCCTGCGGGTGCCGGGTGTGCAAACGCGCATCGCCCACAAGGCGGCGGAGTTTCTGACCAAGCGGCTCGGACAGGAAGTGACTATCGGGCGGGTTGATGTGCGGCCGTTTTCGCGGGTGCTGCTGGACGGGGTGCGCGTGAAAGACCGGCGCGGGGGCGAGCTGTTCAGCATTGGTCGGGCCGATGCCGACATTAGCTTGTTCTCGGTATTCGACCCGCGGCACCTGCACATCAGCCTGCTTACGCTGAATGAGCCGCGCTTTGAGCTGAAGAACCTGCCGGGCCAGCCTGATTCGACCACCTTTAGCCAGTTTACGGCGGCCGTGGGGCGGCTGATTGGCCCTTCGAAGGATACGAGCAAGGCGGCCCCGTTTGATTTTCAGGTCGCCGCCGTGGCCCTGCGCAACGGCCATTTCGCCATTGAGAAAGGCGATGTGCCGCGCTCGAAAACCTACGGCAAGAGCATCGACTACGACCACATGCTGGTCGACAGCATCTACGCCGACATCTCCAAAATTCAGCTGGCCGACACGTTGGCTTTGCGCATCAGCCACCTGCACGCCGTGGAAACGCCCTCGCAAACGCAGCTGCGCGAAATCACGGCGGACATGAAGTACGGGCCGCACTTCTGGGAATTCAAGGATTTGAGCTTGCGCGTGGGCCGGAGCCAAATTAAAGATTACGTGCGGTTTGAGTTCCGGGTATTCGGCAACTTCGCGGACTACAACGACTCGATGAAGACCATTGCGCGCCTGCGCAATTCGCGGGTGTACACGGACGACATTGCCAAGTTTGCCCCGCAGCTGGCCACGCTGCACGAGTCGGTGGCCATTTCGGGCGATGCCTCGGGCTACGTGCGCGACTTCAAGGTGAACAACCTGGACGTGCGCTACGGCAAAGGCACGCACATTGTGGCCAAGCGCGCCCACGCCGACGGCCTGCCCAACTACCGGGAGAGCTTTATCGACCTGCGCCTACTGCCCTCGGTGGTGGTGACCAACGACTTGAAGAAATGGTTGCCGGCTTCGGCCAACAAGCTGGTGCAGCGCCTGGGCACCGTGAAGCTGCAGGGCCAGATACTGGGTTTCTACAGCGACTTCGTGGCCAATGCCTCGTTCGATACGGCCCTGGGCTTCGTGGCGACGGACATCAACCTGAAGACCAAAACCGACCTTACGCACGCGATTTACGAGGGCACTATCCGCTCCAATGCGTTTCAGGTGGGCAAGTTTCTGGGCGATGAATCGGTGATTCGAGACGTGACGCTGAACGGGCGCGTGGCGGGCACGGGCTTTCTACCGGCGTTTGCGCAGGGCCGAGCCAAGCTCACGGTACCGGCCATTTGGCTGAAGGGCTACCGCTACCGGAACATTGCGTTCGACGGCGATTTCCGGCCCCTGCACTTCAACGGACACGCCAGCATCAACGACCCGGCCGTGCGCCTGGTGGCCGACGGCCACATCGACCTGGAGCGCAAGCATGAAAATATCGACATCAAGACCAAAATTGACTACGCCAACCTGCGCACCCTGGGCCTGAGCAGCCAGCCCATTACGGTGGCAACCACGGCCGACGTCAACCTCAAAGGCGTGCAGCTCGACTCGCTGGTGGGCTACGCGTACCTGCGCAAGTCGCGCTTTGGCCTGAACGGCCGGCAGCTGCGCCTCGACACCCTCGACATCGTGAGCACGCGCAACCGCCTGAACCAGCGCCGCGTGACGCTGCGCTCGGAAGCGGTGGACGCCAGTCTGGCGGGCACGTTCAACACCTCCGACGTGGTGCGCGACGTGCAAACACTCATTGCTGAGTACCGCCTCAATTTTGAGAGCAACGCCGCGGCCACGGCCAACTACTACCGCCAGAAGCGCCAGCGGGTACTGCCGGTGTATCAGGTTGACCTGCTGCTGAATCTGAAAAAGCCCAACCCCGTGCTGGCGCTGTTTGTGCCTGAGCTGCAGGTGGCGAACGGCAGCCGCATCGACGGCTCATTTCGCAATGGGGAGACGTCGATTTTCCAGCTCGGTGGCCACCTCGACAGTCTGCGCTACGGCCCGGTAATGACGGTGAACAACGATTTCGACTTCCTCACTTCGAAGCTGCCCTATAAGTCCGACATTCTGGCCCAGGCCAGCATCACGAGCGACCGGCAGGTGCTGCCCACGCTGGGCCGCACCGAAAAGTTTGTGGTAGAAGGCGTGTGGGACCAGCAGCGCATCAACTTTTCGACTTCGCTGGCCCAAACGGGCACGACGAACAAAGCCACCATCAATGGCTCGCTGGGCTTTTTGCCCCGCGCCGTGGAAGTGGTGTTCCGGCAGTCGGGCCTGCATTTGCTGGATAAAGACTGGACCATCGCGGCCAACAACTCGGTACGGATTTCGGACTATGGCAAGGAGTTCGAAATCAAGAACCTGACGTTTAGCAACGGCGAGCAGTTTGTGAGCGCGCAGGGCTTTATCTCGCCCGACACCAGCAAGCCCCCATTGGTGTTGCAGGCCAAGGACTTCGAGCTGGCTACCCTCAACAGCCTCACCGGGCAGCGCCTGGCCGGCCGCCTCAATGCCCAGGGCACCGTGAGCGGCGTGTACGGCCCGCTGGCCATCAACAGCACGCTGGGCGTGGATTCTTTGAAATACGACGGCACCCTGATTGGCCAGGTAGCGGGGCGCGCCGATTGGGACAACGCCGCCAGCAAGCTGCGCCTGAACATGGACGTGGCCCGCAGCGGCCAGTCGGTGCTCACGGTGCTGGGCGATATTGCCCCGCAGGACGCCACCAACCAGCTCAACCTGACGGGCACGCTCAACGACGCGCCCATCATCCTGGCCCAGCCGTTTTTGGGCTCGTTGTTTAAGAACCTGGGCGGTACGGGGCGGGGCGAGCTACGGCTCACGGGCCGCTTTGCCGCGCCCAACCTGCTGGGCCAGGTCGACGTGAGTAACGGCCGCCTCACCTTCGGCTACCTGGGCACCACCTACACGTTTGCCAACCGCATCAGCTTCACCAACACATCAATAGAGTTTCGCAATGTGCGGCTGCGCGACGTGCTGGGCAACACCGGCACCGTGGACGGCATCGTGCGCCACCAGGGCTTCAAAGACATGAGCCTGGACATTGCGGCCAGTTTCCGCAAGATGCAGGTGCTCAACACTACCCGCAAGGACAATGACATGTACTTTGGCACGGCCTACGCCACGGGCACCGCCCGGGTGAGCGGCCCCACCGACGACCTCGACGTGACGGTGCGGGCCAGCAGCGAGGCCGGCACCCGCATTTCGCTGCCGCTCGACAACGCGGCCAAGGCCCAGAAGGCGGGCTACATCAAGTTTGTGAACAACAACCCGGTGGGCGACACGGTCATCACGAAAAAGGCTGTAGTCATTGCCGCGCAGGATAAAGTGGACCTCTCGGGCCTGCGCCTGAACATGAATTTGACCATTACGCCCGAGGCGTACATGGAAATTCTGCTCGACGAAAGCACCGGCGACGTTATTCGCGGGTCGGCGGCCGGGCAGCTGCGCATGGCCATCGATACGCGGGGTGAGTTCAATATGTATGGGCAGGTCGAAATCGTACGCGGGGCGTACAATTTCACGTTGCAGGGCCTGATTAACAAGGAGTTTGTGGTGCGCCCCGGCGGCATCATTTCCTGGAACGGCGACCCGCTGGCCGGCGAAATGAACGTGACGGCCACTTACACCCAGCGCACCTCGCTGGCTCCCGTGTTGGGCACCACCACCAACGGCGGGGCCGCCGTAGTGCCCGTGACGGCCGTGATGAACCTGACCGGACCGTTGCTGCTGCCCGCCATCAAGCTCAACCTGGAATTCAACGACGCACCGGGTACGCTGCAGGGCGATTTGGCCGCCTTCACGGCCTCGCTGCGCAACGACGAGCAGGAACTGAACCGGCAGGTATTCAGCCTGCTGGTTTTCAAGCAGCTGTCGCCGCAGGGCTCGTTTGGCAACACCATTTCACTGCGTGGCCAGGACAATACGGTGCAGAATAGTCTGGGCCAGATTCTAAGCACCCAACTGGGCTTGCTGACCTCGCAAATTGACCAGAACCTGGAAATCGACTTCAACATCAACGGCCTCACCACCGCCCAGCTGCAGGCACTGCAGGTGCGCCTGAGCTACTCGTTTCTGAATGGCCGGTTGCGCGTGACCCGGGAGGGTGGCTTCACCAACAATCCGAACCTGACGGGCCCGGGTGGCGGCGGCGGCGTGACCACCACTTCGGGCAATACCGCCGGCCAAGCCTCCCTCCTGGGCGACCTGAGCCTGGAATACTACCTGCGGCCCGACGGCAAGTTCCGCACCAAACTGCGCTACGAAACCACCCCGCGCGACCTGGAAACCATCAACCAGCCCCGCGCGGGCCTCTCGCTGCTGCACACCGAGCAGTTCAACTCGTTTGGGGAGCTATTCAGCCGCAAAAACCCCAAGCGCAAGGAGCGCAACACCCAGAAAGCCCGCGATGCCAAGGAAGTGCTGACCGTGGACGAAGACCCGCGCACGAATCTGTAGATAATGGAATGTGCATCCAGAACGTCATGCCTCGGCTGCGCTCGGCATGACGTTCTTTTTACTTGTCCCTTCCGTTACCTTTGCCCAATATGGCCGCCCCCACCACTCCTTCCAGTCGCAAGAAAAAGCTCGGCTCTTACCCCACGCTGCTTGTTGTGTTCAGCATTACGCTGGCGCTGGTGGTCATTGGCCTGTTTGGCCTGCTGCTGGTGCACGCCCACAAACTGAGCGAAGTGGTGCGCCAGAACCTGGAAGTGCAGGTGTACCTCGACCGTGACCTGCCCGAAACCGAGCTGCTGCGCCTGCAGCAGGACCTGGGCCAGCAGCCCTTCGTGGCCGAACGGGAGGGCAAGCCCCAAATTAGATTTGTAAGTAAGGAAGAAGGTGCCCGCCAACTGCTGCAAAGCACCGGCGAGGATTTCCGCCAGTTCCTGGGTGACAACCCGTTGCGCGATGCCTATGTGCTCAAAATCAAGCCCGAATATACCGACACCATGCACCTGCGCCAGTTGGAGCGCAGCGTTTCGACGCAGCGGGGCGTGTTTGAGGTGCAATACCCGCAGGACCTGTTTGCCAGCATCAACAACAACCTGACGCGGGTGAGCCTTGTGCTGCTGGGCTTTGCGGCGGTGCTGGTGCTGGTGGTGGTCATTCTGATTAACAATACGATTAAGCTGGCGCTGTTCTCGCAGCGGTTTCTTATCCGGTCCATGCAACTGGTGGGCGCTACGCGGCTCTTTATCCAGCAGCCGTTTTTGCGGCGCGCTACCTGGCAGGGCCTGGCCAGCGGCGTGCTGGCGGCGCTGCTGCTGATTGCGCTGCTGCAATACGCCTACCTCGAAGTAGAGCCGCTGCGCCTGCTGCGCGACGACCTGCGGCTGGGCCTGCTCCTGCTGGGCGTGGTGGGGCTGGGCGTCGTAATCGGGTTTTTCAGTTCGGCCCGCGCCGTACACAAGTATCTAAAAATGTCGCTCGACGACCTGTATTAAAACGTTATGCTGTGCTTTGCATGACGTTCTGCTTTCTTCGCAAGTGCAAAACAACCAAATATGACTCCTACCAAACCCGTATTCCGCTTCGCCTTTGGTCCTCGTAACTACCGCCTGATGTGGATTGGGCTGGCCGCACTGGCCGCCGGTTTTATCACCATGATGTTTGGCGACCGGAGCAATTACGGCGAGGATTTCGTCGGCATCACGCTGGGGCCGTTGCTGCTCATCGCCGGGTTTGCCATTGAGTTTGCCGCCATTCTGGTGCGCGATAAAACGTTGGTAGCGGCCCCAATTGCTCCGGTTGCCGCTCCTTTCACGGTTGAAGTGCCAACTGCCACCCCAGCCACCGCTCCGGCCTACAAGCGCCTGTAAATTAGTGAGTAGTGGCGAGTAATTAAGGATTAGTATTTCCTTCAATAACCACCACTTATCACTCACCGCTAATCGTTAATCACTGATAATGACCTACTGGCACGCGCTGCTCCTCGCCATTGTGGAGGGCCTGACTGAGTTTTTGCCTGTTTCCAGCACCGGCCATATGATTATTGCCTCGGCGCTGTTGGGTATTCCGGTTACGCCGTTTTTCAAGCTATATCTGGTCGTTATTCAATTAGGGGCCATTCTGTCGGTATTCGCGGTGTACTGGCGGCGCTTTTTCCAAAGCATCGACTTTTACCTGAAGCTGCTGGTGGCTTTCTTGCCAATTGTGCTGGTGGGCCTGCTCTTCAAAAAGCACATCGACGCGCTGCTCGAATCGGTGACGACGGTGGCCGTGATGCTGGTGGTGGGCGGTGTGGTGCTGCTGTTCATCGACCGCTGGTTTCCGCAGGAAGACCCCAACCAGGGCGGGCACCCCGTCACCAACCCCGGTTTTAAGGAGGCGCTGATGATTGGCCTGTTCCAATGCCTGGCCGTGGTACCGGGCACCAGCCGCTCGGCCGCGACCATCATCGGCGGGCTCACCCAGAAGCTCACCCGGCAGTCAGCGGCCGAGTTTGCGTTCTTTCTGGCCATGCCAACCATGGCAGCCGCCGCGGTGAAGGACGTGTACGACTACTACAAAGACGCCAAGGCCCAGGGCGTGGACCTGAACCACCTATTCTCAGCTGAGCAGTTGAAACAGCTAGCCCTGGGCAACGCCGTGGCCTTTGTGGTGGCGCTGCTGGCCATCCGGCTGTTTGTGGGCTTTGTAGCGAAATACGGGTTTCGTGCGTTTGGTATCTACCGCATCATCGCGGGGGGCATTCTCTTGATAATGTTGGCCCTGGAACTTCCTTTAAACTTGGTATGAGTACGAAAACACTAGCCGATTTTGACTTTGAGACGGGCGAAGTCCTGCTCCTCGACAAACCCCTGACGTGGACGTCGTTCGACGTGGTGCGCAAGGTGAAAAGTGCGCTGCGCATCGGGAAAATTGGCCACGCCGGCACCCTCGACCCGCTGGCTACCGGCCTGCTTATCCTTTGCACCGGCAAGAAAACCAAAGAAATTGACCTGATTCAGGCACAGGAAAAAGAATACACCGGCACCTTCCGCCTGGGCGAAACCACCCCCAGTTTCGACCTGGAAACGGCCGTGGACCTGGTGCGCCCCTACGCCCACCTCACCGATGAGGAAGTGACGGCCGCCACGCCCCAGTTTACCGGCCTCATTCAGCAAACGCCACCGATTTTTTCGGCGGTGAAAATTGACGGCAAGCGCGCTTACGAGCTGGCCCGCACCGGCCAGGAAGCGGAAATAAAGCCCAAAACCGTCGACATTAAAATCTTCGAGCTCACGCGCATTGCCCTGCCCGAAGTCGACTTCCGGGTGGTGTGCTCCAAGGGCACGTACATCCGCAGCCTGGCCCGCGACTTTGGGACGGCCCTGGGCTGCGGCGCGCACCTCACGCGCCTGGTGCGCACCCGCATCGGCGAGTACCGGGTCGAGGATGCCTTTTCGCTTGAAGCCATTGAGGCGCTGCGCCCACCCCGCCCCGAAGGCGACCGCCCGGCCCGGCCCGAGCGCCCGCGCACCGCACCCAACCGAGCGGGCCTGCAATACTTTGCCGCGCTGCAGGCGGATGCCCTGGCCGCCAAGGAGCACCAGGCCCATGAAGCAGGCGAAACACCAGCCGCTGCGCCCGAGAACCCGCCCGAATAGCGCGCCTTACCTTCGCGGCGCTTCCATTTCCTACTTTTCGCTTCTCTGGTGCTTTATGCACGTCATCCGCGACCCGGCCCAGTTTCCGTTTCTTGGCAATGCCGTCGTCACCAGCGGTACCTTCGATGGGGTGCACCTGGGGCACCAACGCATTCTGACCCGGCTGCGCGAGGTGGCGCAGGCCAGCACCGCGCCCGCGGTGGTCATCACCTACTGGCCCCACCCACGGCTGGTGCTGGGCCCGCCGCCCTCCCACCCCGAACTACTGGAGCTGCAGCTGATTACTACCCTCGACGAGCGAATTGCCAAACTGGCCGAGTTGGGCGTCGATTATCTGCTCATCGTGCCCTTCACCCGGGAGTTTGCGCAGTGGACTTCGGAGGAATACATCCAGAACCTGCTGCTGCGAACGGTGGGAACCAAGCAGCTGGTTATTGGCTACGACCACCGGTTTGGCAAAAACCGCGAGGGCGGCTTCGACTACCTCCGGCAGCACGCCGACCGCTACGGCCTAACCGTGGAAGAAATTCCGCGTGAGGACGTGGACGCCGTGGGCGTGAGCAGCACCCGCATCCGTCAGGCGTTGCGTCAGGGCGATATTGCTACCGCCAACCGCTACCTCGGCTACCACTACCCGCTCACCGGCACCGTGGTGCACGGCCAGAAGCTGGGCCGTACCATCGGCTACCCCACGGCTAATCTGAACATTCGGGAGCCACTGAAGCTAGTGCCAGCCCGGGGCATTTACGCAGTGTGGGCCATCACGGCGGCGGGCACCCGGCACCAGGCCATGCTCAATATTGGCGTGCGGCCCACCGTCGGAGCCGAACTGACGCAGACCATTGAAGTAAACTTGCTTGATTTCAGCGGGGATTTATACGACCAGGAGCTGACGCTGGAATTCGTAACGTGGCTGCGAGCCGAAGAAAAATACGACGGCCTGAATGCGTTAACGACCCAACTGGCGTTGGATGCGCAGAACACGAGAGGAGCGCTGACCTAGCCCGCTGGTTTTTCACCCTAACTATTTACAATGAGCTATTTAAGAGCAATATTGTTGCTGTGCGGTGCCTGGCTGCTTGCCCTGAACGCTGCCCAGGCCCAGGGAAAACTTAGCGGCGTGGTGCTGGATTCGGTGACGCACGAGCCATTGTCCTTCGCCAGTGTGTTTCTGGCCAACACCACGCTGGGCGCAACCACCACCGAAAAGGGCGAGTTTGAGTTCCTACGCGTGCCGAAAGGCACCTACGACGTTGTGGGCTCCTACGTGGGCTACCGCCTCGGCAAGCAGACCATTACCGTAGAAGCCGCGCCCCAGCGCCTGACCCTGAACCTGGCCCCCACCGGCAACCAGCTGGGCGAAGTAGTGGTGAAGCCCGCGCCCAACAAGCCCGAGGAGTACCGCAAGTTCGCCGAGCTGTTCATCGGGGGCAGCACGTTCTCGGAGCAGTGCCGCATCAGCAACCCCGACGACGTGCGCGTGATGCTCGACGACTCGACCCAGGAGCTGACAGCCCGCACCAAGGAATTTCTACAAATTGACAACGATGCCCTGGGCTACCGCCTGAAATACTATGGCCTGTACTTCGCCTACGACAAAGATGCCCAGTCAATTACCTACTACGGCCAGCCGGTATTCGAAGAAATGAAGCCGCGCGACGAGGCCCAGCGACGCTTGTGGGCAGCCAACCGCCTCACCGCCTACACGGGCTCCTTTATGCATTTTCTGCGCTGCCTCTACACCAACCGCCTGGCGGCTGGCAGCTTCCTGACCCAGCAGATTCGGGTGGTGCCGAACCCGCGCTACGAGCGCAACCAACAGCAGCGCACGGCCCTGCTGGCGGCCGGCGCGGCCGGGGCCTACACTCCCGCCGAACAGGACTCGCTGCGCCGCTGGAGCCGTGAGGCCGCCGAGCAACTCACCCTTTACCCCGAGCCCCGGCCCATCGACAGCCTGCGCCAAGTGAAACCCAACGGCCGCATTTACCTGCGCTTCAGCGGCCAGTTGCAGGTGGCCCACTTCGGCGAAGCCCCCGACCCGCGCTTCAAGCAGCCCATGAACACGCTGGGCTACGCGCGCACGCCCTTCCCGCCGCTGCGCCAGGTGTCGCGCCTACAATTGGCCGACGACGAGGCCGAAATTCAGGCCGACGGCTCGTTGCGCAACCCGCTCGAAGTGGCCATTGGCGGCTACTGGGGCTTCGAGAAAATCGGGGAGTTCCTGCCCTACGACTACTTGCCCACGGGAATGCCCACACCGGCAGCCCCGGCGCGCCCGGCCCCGCCCGCCCGCCCGGTCCGTCGGCGCTAGGCACGGGCCCGCGCCATGATGTAATTTTCGGCCCCAACTGCGGCCCGGCCGCGCCCAAATCCCACCCAATGATAGATAAAACTGTTCCCCACGCCCAAGCCGCCCTGCAGGGCATGGCCGATGGTATGACCCTGATGCTCGGCGGTTTCGGCCTCTGCGGCATTCCCGAAAACTCCATTCAGGAGCTGCTGCGCCTGGGCGTGAAAAACCTGACTTGCATTTCGAACAACGCGGGCGTCGATGACTTCGGCATTGGCCTGCTGCTGCAAACCAAGCAGGTAAAAAAAATGATTTCGAGCTACGTGGGCGAGAACGCCGAGTTTGAGCGCCAGCTGCTCAACGGCGAGCTCGAAGTGGAGCTGATTCCGCAGGGCACGCTGGCCGAGCGCTGCCGGGCCGGTGGGGCGGGCATTCCGGCATTTTTCACCCCGGCCGGCTACGGCACCGAGGTGGGCGAAGGCAAGGAAAGCCGCGAGTTCAACGGCAAAATGTACCTGATGGAAACCGGCCTCATCGCCGATTTCGCCTTCGTGAAAGCCTGGAAAGGCGATACCGCCGGCAACCTCATCTACAAAGGCACGGCCCGCAACTTCAACCCCATGATGGCCACGGCCGGCAAAATCACGGTGGCCGAAGTGGAAGAGCTGGTGCCCGCCGGCGAGCTCGACCCCAACCAGATTCACACGCCCGGCATTTTCGTGCAGCGAATCTACCAGGGCCAGCACTACGAGAAGCGCATCGAGCAGCGCACGGTGCGGCAGGGATAAATCTCCAGCATGCCGTGCCGTTAGAACGGCACGGCATGCTGAGCTTAGCGAAGTGTACCATTTTAACAATCTCACCGCTTCAAACGAAAGTCAGAATGAAGAAACCTTCGCTCGCACTGCTGTTGCTGCTAAGTGGCTACTCTGCCGTGGCCCAGGTGGCCGCGCCCGCCCGCAAGGCCTCAGCAGCCTGGACCGCGGTGGCTCCGGCCGGAGCCCCGGCCACCGTCGCGCCCGCCAGCGCCCAGCGCATCGACCAGCTGCTGCGCGAGTACACGGCCGCCAACCGCGTGCCCGGGGCCATTGCGCTAGTAATGCGCGACGGAAAGGTGGTCTACCGCAAGGCCTTCGGGGTGGACGAAGTGGCCGCTCAAACGCCCCTGCGGACTGATGCCATTGTGCGCATTGCCTCCCAAACCAAGGCCGTGACCAGCGTGGCCGTCATGATGCTCTATGAAGAGGGCAAGTTTCAGCTCGACGACCCGATTTCGACGTATTTGCCGGCCTTCCGCAACCCCGGGGTGCTCGCAACTTTCAATGCGCAGGACTCGACCTACACCACCGTGCCGGCCCGCGGCGAAATCACCATCCGGCAGCTGCTTACCCACACCTCGGGCATCAGCTACCCGGTGATTGGTACCAAAGAAGCGCAGGCCATTTATGCGAAAGCGCGCATTCCGAGCGGCATTGGCACGCCCACGGGCAGCCTGGCCAAGGCGATGGATGCCCTTGGGCCGCTGCCGCTCACGCACCAGCCGGGCGAGCGGTTTACCTACGGGCTGAGCGTGGACGTGCTGGGCCGCTTGGTGGAGGTGCTGTCGGGCCAGTCGCTGGACCAGTTTCTGCGCGCCCGGCTGTTTGAGCCGCTGAACATGCGCGACACTTACTTTTACCTGCCCGCCGCCAAGCAGGCGCGGCTGGCAAAGCTTCACACCGAGGACGCGACTAAGCAAACGGTGCCCATGGGGCGCATCGGCAACATGACACCGGACTATCCGAACGCGGCAGGCACGTACTTTTCCGGTGGCGCGGGCCTATCGTCAACCATCGACGACTACGCCCGGTTCCTGCAAATGCTGCTGAACAACGGCACCGCCAACGGCCGCCAGCTGCTAAAGCCCGCCACCGTGGCCCTGATGACGCAGAACCAAATCGGAACCGTTAACCAGGGCGACCACAAATTCGGCCTGGGTTTCAGCCTCACCACGCCCGAAAGCGCGAAAGTGCCGGGTCCCTCGGCGGGCTCTTATGAGTGGGGCGGCATATTTGGCACTACGTATTGGGTCGACCCCAAGGAGAAGCTGGTGGCGCTGATATACACTCAGAAGTACCCCAGCAGCACCAGCCGCGACCTGGCTGGCAAGTTCAAAACCGCCGTTTATCAGTCGTTCGTCCCCAACCAAAAAGCCCCCGCCTCTTCCGCCGCCCCGGTGCCGGCCTCCGCGGCTGGCGGCACCAGGTAACGGTTCTAATCTCAAAATCCCACCCTCAAAATCTGCGAAATCCGGCTAATCCGTCGAACTCGTGGTCCCGAAAATTATGCTCGACAAACACGGCATCGCCAAACGCATCGCCCAGGAAGTGAAAGACGGCTCCTACGTCAACCTCGGCATCGGCATTCCTACGCTGGTGGCCAACTACATCCCGGCCGGCATCAACGTGGAGCTGCAGTCGGAAAATGGCCTGCTCGGCATGGGTCCCTTCCCCACCGAAGACCAGGTCGACCCCGACCTCATCAACGCCGGCAAGCAGACCGTGACCACCCTGCCTGGCTCCAGCCTCTTCAGCTCCGCCGATTCGTTCGGCATGATTCGCGGCGAGCACGTGGACCTCACCATTCTCGGCGCGATGGAAGTATCGGAGCGCGGCGACATTGCCAACTGGAAAATCCCGGGCAAGATGGTGAAAGGCATGGGCGGTGCCATGGATTTGGTGGCCTCGGCCAAGAATATCATCGTGGCCATGCAGCATGTGGCCCGCGACGGTTCTTCAAAATTATTGTCGGACTGCACCCTACCCATCACCGGCCTGCGCTGCGTGAAGAAAATTGTGACTGAGTTAGCGGTAGTCGAAATAACGCCCGACGGCTTTGTGCTGCGCGAGCGCGCCCCCGGCGTGACGGTGGAGCAGATTGTGGCCGCCACCGCCGGCAAGCTGGTAGTGCCAGCGGGCGAGGTCCCGGAGATGCAGGGCGTGTAGCGTAGGCTTCAGTTGGTGACTAGGGCGGCGGTAGCGAACTACTTGGCGCAGTTTCGGAATCACGACGCCGTACCCTAGCCCCGAAACGGCGCTTGCACACGGTTGCCCCCGCTCGTCACCAGCGGAGGCTTATGCTGCTATCTTCGTAGTCACCCGTTGCTACGATTTTATGCGCCTACTTGTCCCTCTGCTGCTCGTCACTGCCCCAGTGCTGGCGCAGTCAGTTTCGCCCATCATCGACCGCACCGACATGCCGGCCGCTACAGCCGTCGCGCCCGTCGATACGCTGCGGCTGAGCACAGCCAGCCCGGTGCTGCCCGCTACCGCTCCGCCCCTTTCGCGCCGCGGGGCCAACCAAACCTGGAACTACGCCGGCTTGCTGCCCGTGTCGCAGCGCGTGGAGCGGTTTGTGACGGTGGCCAGCGTGACGGCTACCTCCCCTTTCTACCTCTTCACATTTGGACCGCTGGGCGGTGTGAACCGCGCCACGGTGGCATCGCCGCAGGCCTTACCGCTGGCGGGCGGGCTGCCCGTTCCCCTTCCCATTACCGATTCCTACCAGTTTTACAGCGTCTCGGCAGCGGCAGCGACCACGCAGGATTTTCGCTCGGTGGGCTTTGGGGCCTCGCTGGCGGGCACTGCGGTGCCGGTCACGTACACCAACCAGGCGCTACAGGACGTGATTTACCGCTTCCCCCTGAGCTTCGCCAGCCGGGCCGATTCCAGCAGCTCGTTTTTTGCCACGCCGGCGGCCATTTCTACTGTGGGCTACTTCAGCCAAAAGCGCAAGCGCGTGAATAAGCCCGATGCCTGGGGCACGCTGGTCACACCCTTCGGCTCGTTCCAGACGGTGCGCGTCGTCACCAAGCTCATCGACCACGACAGTGTGGCTTTTGGCGGTGCGCCGGGCCAGGGCTTCGACCTGCCCCTGACCCGCGAATACAAGTGGCTGGCTAAAACCCAGCGTGTCCCGGTGCTCACCATCACCACCCGCCTGCTGGCCGGCCAGGAAACTATCACCAGCGTGGAATACCGCGACTTGTACCGCCGCATTGTGCGCCTGGGCACCCGCGACGCGGCCACCGAAGCCACGCTGGCTGCCTATCCTAACCCGTCGGCCGTTGGTGCGCCGCTCACGCTCACGGTGCCGGCCGGCAGTGGGCCGCTCACCGTTTCGGCCACTGATATAGTGGGGCGGCGGCTGTTCCAGCGCAGCTTTGGCGGCGGCGCACGTCTGCTCAGCCTGCCGGCCGAGGCGTTTGGCAACTTCCGGGGAGTGGCCTTATTGACCGTGCAAACGGCGCGGGGCACGGCCACGCGGCGGGTGGTGCGGGAGTAGCTCCCGCCACCCTCGGAAATAATGTGCTCCGCCGACAGCAGGCTTGTGCAATGCTGCCCAGACCGGCATCATGGCGGTAATCGCGGCCGCTTTGGGCGCGTTTCACCAACTTCTCTACAAATGAAAAAATGCCTGCTGCTTCTGCTGCTGCCGTTTTCGGGGTGGGCCAGTCAGATTGTGGTGGGGCTGCGCTCCGATAATCTTATTAGCTGGAGCGTGTGGGAGCGGCAGGGCAACTCCCTGAAGCACTTCCTCTTGCTCTACAACCGGGGAGCTGCCGGACTGGATATCACCGTCAAGCTGCTCCGTTTTTCTTCCGATGGCAGCCGGTTCACCACAATTGCCACCAACAAAACGCTGCACCGGACTTACCTCGCGCCCCACCAGCTGGTTCGGCTGAAATACCCGACCAAAGCATCAGCGCATGACTGCGCCGAGTATTTTGAAAATGGCAAGAGCGTGGGCGTGCTGCCCATTTCTGTTGGCCGGCCCCCCGCTGCCGTGCTCAAATCTTCCCGGCCTTTTTACTCAAACCAGGGAGCGAATTCCGGCGAAGGCTACTTTTGGATGGCCTTCGAATCCATTTACAGCCCACCCCGGCAGATTGAATTTACGGCCGCCCACGGGTTTTCTCTTCCCAGCGACGAGCTTAAAGAAGAGTACTATCTGGTGAAGTTTTATCCGGCATTCATGGCGCTCTACCCGCCGTCCGGCACGCTGGATTCGCTGGCGGCACGGGCCGACACGACCGTTTTCAAGTTCAGCCAGGCCCGCCGGAGTGCCGTGCTGCCGGTGGGTACGGGCTGGGAGGTGCCTGGCGGTTTGGCGGTGCTGGGCGTGTACACCGAGCAAGTGTCGGACGGCTACTCCTACGACGAACAGAAACACCTGGTCCCCGATAAGTCGGTGGGCGGCGGGTCGGTTCAGTTCGTGCCGCTTTTCTCCCAGCCACCCACCCGGAGCCGGCACCGGCCGGCGCAAAGGTGATTTACAGCACGAATCGGCACCATTTTGGGCGTTTTGCCGTTTGAATACCCGTTGGCGAGCGTCGCCGACGGGTATTTTTATGGGTAATTTTGTTGGGCTGGCGGCCGCGCCCGGCAACTGGGCCGCCTCCGGCCCTAATTTTCAACGGCTTCGCTTTCGATAATTTATGGCAACTTCTTCCAACGGCAAATCGGCCGGTTCCAACGGCCACGCCACGCCAGGCGGCGCGCATCACAAGAAAATAGGCAAGCCGGCACTGGATGAGCTTCTCACGCCCACCGCTGTACCGGCCCACAAATTGGTGTTGCGCACCCTGCGTCGCTCCGACTTCAAGACCATTAAGAACATCATGGACCAGGTGTATTCCAATATGGAAGGCGCGTGGTCGGCTGATGAATTTAGCGCCCTGATTCGCAAGTTTCCGGAGGGCCAGATTGGCATTGAGGACAACGGCCGGCTGGTAGCCGCCGCCCTGGCCATCATCGTGGACTACGATAAATACGGCGATAAGCACACCTACGCCAAGATTACCGGCAACGGCAAATTCGATACCCACGACTCGGACGGCGACACGCTCTACGGCGTGGACGTATTTGTGGACCCCGAATACCGCAGCCTGCGCCTGGGCCGCCGCCTCTACGATGCCCGCAAGGAGCTGTGCGAGAACCTGAACCTGCGCGCCATGGTGGCCGGCGGCCGCATTCCCGGCTACGCGCAGTATGCCAGCGAGATGACGCCCGCCAAGTACGTGGAGATGGTGCGCAACAAGGAATTGGTGGACCCCATCCTCACTTTCCAGCTCTCGAACGAGTTCTATGTTCGCAAAATCATTCGCGGCTACCTGCCCTACGACTCGGAGTCGAAGGCCTACGCCACGCTGCTGGAATGGATTAACGTGTACTACGAGGAGGAAGAAAAACTCATCGGCAACCAGAAATCCAATGTTCGCATCGGCATTGTGCAGTGGCAGATGCGCGCCACCCGCAGCCTGGAAGACCTGCTGCAGCAGATTGAGTTTTTCGTGGACACGGTGAGCGGCTACAAGTCTGACTGCGTGATGTTTCCGGAGTTTTTCAACGCCCCGCTTATGGCCCTCACCAACGAGGACTCGCCGGCGGTGGCCATCCGGGCCATGGCGGCTTTCACCGAACCCATCAAGGTCAAAATGATGGAACTGGCCGTGAGCTACAACATCAACATTGTGGCCGGCTCGATGCCGGTGTACCGCGATGAGAAGCTCTTTAACGTGGCCTTCCTCTGCCGACGCGACGGCACCGTGGACGAGCAGTATAAGCTGCACGTGACCCCCGACGAGGCCAGCTACTGGGGCATGCGCGGCGGCGACAAGCTGAAATGCTTCGACACGGATTTCGGCAAAATCGGCATTTTGGTGTGCTACGACGTGGAATTCCCGGAACTCTCGCGCATGCTAAGCGACGAGGGCATGAAAATTCTGTTCGTGCCCTTCTGGACTGACACCAAGAATTCCTACCAGCGCGTGCGCCTCTGCGCCCAGGCCCGTGCCATCGAGAACGAGTGCTACGTGGCCATTACCGGCTCGGTGGGCAACCTGCCCCGCGTCGAGAACATGGACATTCAGTACTCGCAATCGGCCGTGTTCAGCCCGTCGGACTTTGCTTTCCCGCACGATGCCATTGTGGCCGAAGCCACGCCCAACACGGAAATGACCCTGATTGCCGACCTCGACCTCGACTTGCTTAAAGACCTGAATACCAGCGGCGCGGTGCGCAACCTGCGCGACCGCCGCAAGGACTTGTACTCGGTGAGCTGGGTGAAGAAAACCGAGCGCGACGACGAGCTGCTGGAGCAAGGCGCGGAGCGGGTGCCCAAAACCAGCCGCCGCAGGGCCATCGCCGCAGGCTAGAGCAGGCATAATACCAGTTGAAAAAGGAGGCTGCCGTTAGCACGGCAGCCTCCTTTTTCGTGGGCGGCGGGACGCCTGGAGTTAGCTGACCGGGAGTTCCGGCGGCGTCTTTTGGCCGTTCTGCTTCTGGGCGATGTAGTCCTGCCGGCCGTTATTGAACAGGTTGTGGAAGTACACGACGGCAATAGCGAAAACCACCGAAAACAGGCTCATCATCGCGTTATAATACACCGGTGCCAGCAACGAAAACCGGATGAAGACCGTGACCAATACAAAGGCCGAATACCGGAAAATATCCGGGTAGTGCAGCGTGTAGCGAAACGCGACGAGCAGCAGCAGCACATCGGCAAAAATCAGGAGCTGGAAAAACCGGTCGACCGAATGCACCCACTGGCCAATGAGCAAGACCTCGTACCCATCGTAAACGGCCGTGACCACCAGGGCTACCAGCACGAGCAGCGCCACAAACTGCTTGAGCCGCACGAAGGCCTCGCGGTCGGCTTCGGGGGTGACGGCCCGGTGCCGCTGCACGCCGTAGTACACCGAAAGCAACAGGAACACGAGCAGCGCCCCCACGCCATCAGAAACCATTTTCAGCACCGATTCCAGCTGACCTTGCATGGGCAGCTGAAAGTTGTAGTGGGAAAACTCTTTAAACGAAGACCGCAGCAGCACTAGGCTCAGAATTTCAATCTGCTTGCCGATGGCATTCGCGATGGACGCGGGAATGACGAACACCAGACTCGTCATCTCGAAAAACAGGAGCAGCGTGAACGTCACTTCCACCGCGCTCAGCAGCTTTATGTGCCCCAACAGGCCCGGCAAAGCCACCAGGCCCGAGGCGTTGACCAAGGCCAGGACCACCGTGCTGCCGAAGGTGGCCACCAGCGCCACGCTCAGGAAATAGGCCGTTCGCTTACTCTCCCAGAAATCGTATAAACGCGGGTAGATAAACTGCACGGCAGCGACCAGGAACTTCATAAGAGAGAGCGAAAAAGCGGGTTGCTGCAATCAAGGCATTTACCTATATTCAGTACTTGCAGACCCTTTAGTTGGTGGAATTGTTCAGCGCCTAACACCTGCTGTACTTCCTTCTTATTGTCGACTGTCAACACGCCTCGTTCCGCGAGCCGGGCAGCTATCGGCTGACGCCGTTGTAAACCCTGGGTTTCAGACCGCCACGATAGGCGGCAAAACGCGCAGTTTCTCGTCGATGGCCAATTCCAGCAGCTTGTAGTACACGGCCGTGGCGTGCAGCTGCCGGTCGCTGTTGAGAAAGTATTCGGGTATCAACCCCACAAACTGGTATCCCATTTCCTGGTACAGCTGCTCCGCGATGTCGCCGTGGCGGGTGTCGAGCACCAACGTGGTGCGGGCCAGCTGCCGAGCCTGGTCCTCCAGCGCCAGTAGCAGCTGCCGGGCCACGCCCTGACGGCGCGCCCGGCGGTGCACCAGCAGCTTCGATACTTCGGCCCGGTGCAGGGAATTGGGCCGGGTGGCCAGGTCAAGCTGCACGGTGCCGAGCAGCCCGGCCTGGCCGGAGTGGCGGGCCACGAGCAGCACGCGGGAGCCGGCTGCCACGGCCGCAACGACGCTTTGCCAGTAGTGCAAGGCCTCGGCGGCGGGCAGCGGCGGCAGAAAACCCACCGATGCGCCCGAGTCAACGGCATCGTGGAGCAGCGCGTGGAGCTGCGGCAGCAGGGCCTGGGCTTCGGCCGGGCTGAGGGAGGTAATGAGGAGTGCCATAGAACACGCAAGAAAACTATTTCACCCCAACCCGGCTTGGCGGATGGGCTTGCCGGTGCTTCCGGCTGCGCTTTTTTGCGTAAACTTCGGCCCCTGTTCTTCTCGCTATTTTCCAATTAACACCTATGCGCGCTTTCATCACCGGAGCCAACCGGGGCCTGGGCCTCGAACTTACCCGCCAATACCTGGAGCGGGGCGACCAGGTATTCGCCGCCAGCCGGCACCCCGCCGAGGCCACCGAGCTGCAACAGCTGCACCAGCAGTACGCCGACCGCCTCGTGCTCCTGCCCCTCGACGTGACCAATGACGCTTCCATTGCCGCCGCCGTGCAGGCCGTGAGCGCCGTCACCGATGCCCTCGACGTGCTCATCAACAACGCCGGCGTGTACCCGCACGCGGGTTCCAGCGATGCTCACCAGCGCCTCGGCCAGCTCACCCACAACGATGCCATTGAGGCCATGCAGGTGAATGCCGTTGGCCCGCTGCTGGTGTCGCAGGCGCTGCTGCCGCTGCTGCGCGCCGGGCACAAGGGCCGGATATTGAGCATTTCCTCGGGCCAGGGCTCGCTGACGTGGAAAGCCACCGGCGACCCCTACCACTACAGCGCCAGCAAGGCCGCGCTGAACATGTACATGCGCAGCCTGGCCGCCGAAATCGGCAATCAAGGCCTGATTTCGGTGCTGGTTGACCCCGGCTGGATGCGCACCGGCATGGGCGGCGACGCTGCCACCCAGGACCCCGCCGACTCGGCCAGGGGCATCATCCGGCTGGCCGAGCAGCTGCACGCCGAAGAAAACGGCAGCTTCGTGACCTGGCAGGGCCAACCCGTGCCGTGGTAATCAGGAGCTTGTTTGCCCATTCCTGCGGCGGCTAAGGCCGCCGCAAACCTAGTCTGCATAATGGGCCCGTCCAACTGAGCAATCAGCGGACGGGCCCTTTTTTTCTGGCATTTCTACCGAACGGCTACGCCAAGCCCCGGAGCAACGCAACGCATATACACGGAGCTGTCGGATGCTCAACCTAGGGAGGTTCTCAGCCAACACAACACGCGCTATTAGCCAGCAGATGCACTTTCTGGCAAGAAATAGGTCCTTAATAGAGAGCGGTTCATCACTTGCGGGTGGTTACAAACTATTCGTGATCGACGAGCAGCTAATCTTGCTACTCGCTTAGATAAGCGGGCGTTTTAAGTACCTGCACAAAATCAAACGAGCTATTAGAGCGTCATGCTCGTCTGGCGTCCGCTTTCATCGAAGCATCACGCTCTGATTGACAATTAATTCAGAACAAGCAATTATTATTATACCTAAGATTTACGCAAACAGGAAAATCTTCAGCCCCGGAGGAACGACCCATCGATAGTAATCAGCTGCAAAGTAGTATAAGCCCCAACTGGACGACCTAAACGATTGCCATGCGAATGAGTCGCCTCTCTGGGAATTCAGTTCTCGAGGTCAGTCGGTTACTGTCGATGGGCCGCCCCCCCCCGGGGCTAAAAGAATAGTATTTTGCGTACGTCCTCAATAGTTTCATTCAGCGGTTTACTACATCAAAATGAAATTCAGAGAATGGGCCCTTTTTAATAAATAGGCACTGTTATTAAAATTACGCCACTATATTCGCCAAGTCAGCTAATTCACTCACACAACATTTTAATCAAATGAGAAAAATCTTACTGTTATTCTTTTGCGCGGTCTTCGCCTTGGTGGCGCACGACCTGCGGGCGCAGGACCGGACGGTGTCCGGCGCGGTGTCGGGCTCCGACGGGGTGTCGATACCGGGCGTGACCGTGATTGTGAAGGGCGGTACCCAGGGCACTTCGACCGATGCCTCGGGCAAATACTCGCTGTCGGTGCCGAGCGCGAAAACCACGTTGGTGTACTCCTTCGTGGGCTACGACAACAGGGAAGTGTTCGTGGGCGAGCAATCGACCATCAACGTGACGCTGAAGGTAAACACCACGGGCCTCGACGAGGTGGTGGTGGTGGGCTACGGCACGCAGCTGCGCCGCGAACTCACAGGCAACGTGGCCACCATTTCGGGCAAGGAGATTGCCACGGCCCCGGTACAAAGCTTCGACCAGGCCTTGCAGGGCCGGGCCCCGGGCGTGAACATCACCACGCCCAACGGCGTGCTGAACAACCCGCCCGTTATCCGTATTCGCGGGGTGAATTCCATCACTCTCAGCTCGTCGCCGCTCTTCGTCATCGACGGGGTACCGGCATTCAGCGGCAACTCCTCCGCCGTGGGCAGCGTGCCCAACAACCCGCTGAGTAATCTCAACCCGGCCGACATCGAGAGCATGGAAGTGCTGAAAGATGCCTCGGCCACGGCCATCTACGGGTCGCGGGCGGCCGGTGGGGTCATCTTGGTGACCACCAAAAAAGGCCGGCGGGGCCAGAGCAAATTCAGCTACGACACCTGGGCCGGCTGGTCGCGGCCGGTGCGGCTGTACGAGGTACTGGGCGCGCAGGACTACGTAACCATCAAGAACGAGGCCGTGCGCAACCTGAACGCCAACCGCGTGGCGGTGGGCGCCCTACCCACCAACGTGGAAGGCTTCAAGCTGGCCGATGCGGCCGGCAACGCCGCCGACACCCGCTGGTACGACTACATCTACCGCACAGGCTTCTCGCAGTCGCACAACCTGAACTTCTCGGGCGGCACCGACAAAACCACTTATTACACGTCGGTGGGCTACACCAACCAGAAGGGCATGCTGGTGCGCAACGATTTCAGCCGCGTATCGGCCCGCCTGAACCTGGACCACAAGGTATTTGACCGCTTCACGGTGGGCATGAACGTGGGCTACTCCAACACGAAGAACTCCTCGCCCAACTCGGGCTCGGTGGGCGACGGGGCCTTTGGCACGGGCGGCCTGGGCCGCCTGCCGCTGGCGCTGCCGCCCAACCTGGCACCCTTCAAGCCCGACGGCTCCTACAACACCAGCGGCGCCGGCATCGGGCCGGGGCCCAACATCAACCCCACCACCGGCGCGCCCCTAGTACCGAACTTCTACAACCCGTTGGTGGACCTCGAACTAAACTCCTTCACCTCCGACGGCAACGAGATTCAGGGCAGTGTGTTCGCCAACCTGGAAGTGGTGAAGGGCCTGAACCTGCGCACCAGCTACGGCATCAACAACATCCTGTTCGAGGATAAGTCGTTCAATACCTCCATCGCCGGCGACGGTTTCTCGACCGGCGGCTCAGCCAGCAACTTCTACCGTACCAACCGGCGCTGGAACTGGCAGAACACGGCCCAGTACGACCACACGTTTGGCGAGAAGCACAACTTCTCGGTGCTGCTGGGCAACGAGCAGCAGGCCACCAACATCGTGCGCTCGGGCGCGACCCGCACCGCCGTGGCCGACCCTTTCTTCACCACCTTCGAGGGCAACTTCACCAACATCGCGGTGGCAGGCAACTTTCAGGGCATCAACTACCTGGTGTCCTTCTTCGGGCGGATGAACTACAACTTCAGCCGCAAGTACCTGGCTACGGTCAACGTGCGCCGCGACGGCTATTCGGCCTGGGGCAATCAGAAATTCGGCAACTTCTACGGGGCCTCGCTCGGCTACGTGGTGTCGGAGGAAGATTTCTGGAAGAACTCCTCGTTTGCCCAGGCGTTCTCGTTTCTGAAGCTCACGGGCAGCTTCGGCAACGTGGGCAACAACCAAGGTGTCGCTGACTTTGCGTCGCTGCAAACCTACAATTCGGGCCTGTACGGAGCCAACGCCACGCTGCTCTACGCCAACGCGGGTAACCGGAACCTGAGCTGGGAAGTGAGCAAGAAAACCGACCTGGGCCTTTCGTTTGGCTTCCTGCAGGACCGCCTGCGCGGGGATTTTGCCTACTACCGCAACCTCGTGGACGGCCTGATTCTGGACGTGCCTCAGGCCCCGTCGAAAGGTATTCCGGACAATGTCATCCCCAGCAACATAGGCTCGATGCAGAACACCGGCATCGAGCTTAACCTGACGTTCAACGCCCTGCAAAACAAGGCCTTTACCTGGACCGTGAGTGGCAACGTGACCACGCTGAAGAACCGGGTGCTGTCCTTAGCCACCGAAGGCCAGCGCATCAGCACGGCCACTTCGGGTCTCGAAAGGGCCAATTTCACCGAGGTGGGCCGCTCCGTTGGCGACATCTTGGCGGTGCCCACGCTGGGCATCAACCCGGCCAACGGGCAGCGCCTGATTCGGAAGGCCAACGGCACCGTGGTGCAGTACAACCACTTGGGCACCACGGGCCCGGGCTCGACGGGCTGGACCACCCTGGACGGCAGGAACGCCACTGCCCCGACCCAGCTGGCCGACGGGGTGTACTTCGGGCCCACCTTGCCCACCTTCTACGGCGGGCTCGACAACACCTTCCGCTACAAGGGCTTTGACCTGGGCCTGTTTGTGCAGTTTTCGGGCGGCAACTACATCTACAACGGCACGAAGGCCGGCCTGCACGACCAGCGGTTCTGGAACAACGAAAAGGACATCATGGAGCGCTGGACTGCCGACAATACCAACGCCAAGTGGGCGCGGGTGGTGTTCGGCGACAACGTGTCGAACGGCTCGACGTTCGTAATGTCACAGAATGTGGAGAAGGGCGACTTCGCCCGCCTGCGGCAGGTGTCGCTGGGCTACTCCTTTGGCCAATCCCTGCTCAGCCGCGCGAGCGTGGCCAACGCCCGTCTCTACGTGCAAGTGCAGAACGCGGGCCTGCTAACCCGGTACTCGGGCATCGACCCGGAGATTGCCACCAACGGCGACAACAACACGGGCGCGGGCGTGGACCGCAACTCGGTGGGCCAGGCCCGGACGTACACGGTGGGCTTCAACATTGGCTTCTAAATTCTTACCAACTGATGACAACTAACCTTACTAAAAAGGCCGCGGTGGCCGTGTGCGCCGCCGGCCTGGCGCTGGGCACTTTCTCGTGCCAAAACGACCTACTGAGTCCGTCTCCCCTCACCTCGCTTTCCGACCTGGTAGTATTCGACACGCCCGAGCGCGTGGCCCTTCAGGTCAATGGTATGTACCGGGGCGTGAAGGCGGGGGGCTTCCTGGGAGGGCGGTTCCAGGTTTTCAACGACATCCGGGCCAACGACTTCATCAACCTCACCTCGAACGGCGTGACGGGGCTGGGCGTGTGGAACCACACCCTGACCGAAGCCTCGCAGAACGACGTGGTGAACACTTGGACTAACGGCTACACGGCCATCAACCGAATCAACGTGTTCCTGGCCGGCATGGACGCCAACGCCGGCAAGTTTGTCGCGCCCATCTTCCCCGCCACGTTTGCCGCCACCACGGCCGCTAACTACAAGGGCGAGGCGCGGTTGCTGCGGGCGTTGTGCTACTACTCCCTGCTCCAGTTGTACGCCCGGCCCTTCGCCGACGACAACGGCAGCAAACCAGGACTGCCGCTGCGTCTGAAAGGTGAAACCGGCGACACGGGCAACGACCTGGCCCGCAGTACGGTGGCCCAGGTGTACACCCAGATTCTGGAGGACCTGACCTACGCCGAGTTGAACCTGCCCCTGGCGTACACGGCCACCACGGCCAACACGGCCGCTGTCCTGAACGGGAGCCGCGCCCACCGCAACACGGCCATCGCCCTGAAAACCCGGGTGTACCTTAGCATGGCCCGCTACGCCGACGTGGTTACCGAAGCCAACAAAATCGTGCCCGCCGCGGCCCCCTTCACGGCCACCACCGGGGTGCCCCACGCCCTGAACACCTCGATTGCCGCCGTATTTGCCCCGCCGCAGGAAACCCCGGAAACCATCTTCTCCTTTCCCTTCACGGCCCAGGACGCGCCCGGCGTGCAGAACCAGCTGGCGTTTTATTACCTGCCCGCGCCGGCTGGCAACGGCGAGTACAGCCTGAATGGCGCGGCGGGGGCCATCCTGAATAACCCCGGCTGGGCCGCGACCGATGCCCGCCGCACCGCGTTCGTGCTCACATCTGGTACGCAGTCGTTCCTTCGGAAGTACCCAACCGGCAACCCCTACACCGACAAGGCGCCGGTGATTCGCTACGCCGAGGTGCTGCTTAACCTAGCCGAAGCCCGGGTGCGCTCGACCAGCACCGTAGACCCGCAGGCCGTGGCGCTGCTGAACGCCGTGCGCGGCCGGTCGAACGCGGCCGGCGTGTACACCGCCGCCGGTCTGGGCTCGGTGAGTGCCACCACCGATGCCCTGCTGCTGGAGCGGCGGATTGAGTTTCTGGGCGAAGGCATCCGCAACATCGACGACATGCGCCTGCTGGCCACTCTGCCCGCTAAAGGCTCCGTGCCGGCCATCGACGCGGCCAACCCGGCTTATATCTGGCCGATTCCCTCAACAGAATTACAAGCCAATAAGCTAATGACTCGCAACTAAGCAGCCTGCTGCTGAAAGCTCCACCGCAAAAGCGGCTTGCCCACTATTGGGCAAGCCGCTTTTGCATTTTCGACGGCGTTGCCCATTTGGCAGTGAGCGCAGCGCAACGTTTTTGCCAAGGCCTACCCCTGCTGGACCAAATGGGCGTAGTCGCGCAGCACGGTTTTCAGGAAAGGCTCGTCCTGCAAATCGG
This sequence comes from Hymenobacter frigidus, assembly GCF_014640435.1. Lineage (GTDB taxonomy): Bacteria > Bacteroidota > Bacteroidia > Cytophagales > Hymenobacteraceae > Hymenobacter > Hymenobacter frigidus. Next base: position 154,574 of record NZ_BMGY01000001.1, read on the forward strand.
TTTGAATACCGGTGAGCGTCTTTACCTTGTTGGCAATCTGGTTCAGCACCTCGTAGTTGCCGCGGCTGCTGGCCTGCTGCAGCAGCTGGCGCACCAGGGCCACGTCGTGGTCGGCCAGCACGGCTACTTGCGGAAATACCACTTGGTAGCCCGCGATTGAGCTCAGCCCGGCCAGGGTGGCGTCGAAGCCCGCATTGGGGCGCACTTTTACCACGGTGGTGCCGGCGGCCAGGTCGCCGAGGCGCTGTCCGCGCTGGGTGGCCGCAATGGAAATAATGGCTACCAGACCCACCATCTGAAAATCGATGATGCACAGCAGCCAGCGCAGCAAGTAGTCGCCGATGCTGGGTGCCGTGCCATCGAGCCGCATCACCTTTATGTTGCGCGCCTTCTTGCCAATGCTCTGGCCATTAAAAAACACCTCGCACACCAAGTTGTAGAAAATCAACGGGGCGTAGGCCAGAAAGGCCACTAGAATGACCAGAGGGCCAAGCCCGGTGCCCGAAGTACGGCCACTAGAAATCATTGGCAGCACCAGCAACATCGCACACAGCATTGCCCAGGCAATGAGGATGGCGTAGTCGATAATCGTGGCCACGATGCGGTCGCCCAAGCTGGCGATTTCGTATTCGAGGGTGACGTTTTGGGCGGTATGGACGCGAATGGAAGGCATACGAAAAGCAACGAGTAGATTTCAGCCCGAAAAGTAGGACCTAGCCAACGGATTCCGGCTGCGCGGCCAGCAGGCGCAGCAGTTCGGCCTCCAGGGCGGGCACGCAGGCGGCCAACTGCTCGTAAGAATCGATGAAGAAGTACACGTCCTGCATCCGGTCCTTCACGTAGGGCGTGGCCAGAATGTCGGCCACGTCGAAGGGCCGGCGGGCGGGCTCGTCGCTCAGGCAAAACTTGGTTTCGCCGGCCGAGGACAGGATGCCCGCGCCGTAGATGCGCAGCCGGCCGTCTTCGTTGATGAGCCCGAACTCGACCGTGAACCAGTAGAGGCGCGAGAGCAGCTCCACGGCGTAGGCATTGTGCAGGTGGCGCAGGGCCAGGGTGCCCATTGCCTGCAGGAAATCAGCAAAAAACCGGTCCGTGAGCAGCGGCACGTGCGCAAATACGTCGTGGAACATATCGGGCTCCTCCAGGTAGTCGAGCTGGGCCGGGGTGCGCAACCAAGTGGTGGCCGGAAAGCGGCGGGCGGCCAGCAGCTCGAAGAACGTGCGGTCGTCCACGATGCCGGGTACGGCCACCAGGCTCCAGCCGGTGGCCTGGGCCAGCAGCGGGTTCACTTCGGCAAAGTCGGGAATTTTGGCGGCTTGAAAATCCACGCGGGGCAGGCCTTCGAGAAAGCGGCGGGAAGCCACGGTAGGCAGCACCTGCATCTGGCGCTCAAACAGGGTGCGCCACACCCACTGGTCATCGGCGGTGTAAGCGGCGTAATCTTGGCCGAGGGCAATGGCTGAAGCGGGAGCAGGAACGTGGTTCATAAAAACAACGAAATAATTGGGAGTAAAACTGAAATTGGATTAAAAGAAACTGCCTGCCTCCGGGGTCGGAAGCAGGCAGTTGCAAGAGTTGCAAGTAGGAGTGCCGGGACTAGCCGGGCTACGCCAAAGCCGCTTCGCCCCGGGAGGGTGCGTAGGTGCAATAACAATAATAGCGGCGGACCAGTGGGGCTAACATGTGACAAAGATAGGCGCAGAATCAGAAAACACCGGCCCGGCCGGACCGGGGGCGCGGTGCGTGGGCGGCGGCTACTTATCTTTAAGGCCTATAAGTCCGAGTCATGCGAGAAGCCGTTTTTTTGCGCCAGAACCAGGAGCGCTGGCAGCAGTACGAACAGCGCCCGCCCGCCGGACCCGATGAGCTGGCCGCCCGCTTCGTAGCCCTGACCGACGACCTGGCCTACGCCCAGACGTTCTACCCAACCTCCCCCACCACGGCCTACCTCAACGGCCTCACCAGCAAGGTGCATCAGCGCCTGTATGCCAACAAGCGCCAGGACCGCGGCCGCTTTGCCCGGTTCTGGGCCCTGGAGCTGCCGCTGGTGGTGGCCCGGCACCATGGCACGCTGGCCTTCACGGCGCTGCTATTTGTGCTGTTCACGGGGCTGGGGGCGCTGTCGGCGGCTTACGACGACTCCTTTGTGCGGGTGGTGATGGGCGACAGCTACGTGAACCAGACCATTGAGAACATTCGGCGCGGCGACCCCATGGCGGTTTACAAGCAGGAGGGCGAAACGCTGATGTTCCTGGGCATCACGGCCAACAACATTTACGTGGCCCTGAGCATTTTCGTGCAGGGCGTGACGCTCGGCATCGGCACACTCGTACAGATGTTCCGCACGGGGCTGATGCTGGGCTCGTTTCAGTACTTCTTTTACCATTACCACGTGCTGCGGGCCTCGGTACTCACCATCTGGATTCACGGCACGCTGGAGATTTCGGCCATTATCGTGGCCGGCGCGGCGGGCTTCGTGATGGCGCGGGGCCTACTGTTTCCGGGCACCTACGGCCGGGGCGAGGCCTTTCGCAAGTCGGCGCGCGACGGCCTGAAAATGGCTGTTGGGCTAGTGCCCATCTTCATCGTGGCCGGCTTTCTGGAAGGGTTTGTGACGCGCCACACCGAGATGCCAGAGGCAGCCAGCTTGCTTATTATCGGCAGCTCGGCGGCATTTATCGGTTGGTATTTCATTTTATATCCTATTCGGGTGACACGGCAGCAGCTCGCGGCTCCTTCCCTTTGAGTTCTCCCTTCCCCTTATGCGTCTATCATTTACCCAAGCATCCGACTTTCACCGTGAGCGGGATTTCGGGCAGAAAATCTCGGCTACCATCGAGTTCATCGCGGCTCATTGGCGGCCTCTGGGGCGGGTACTGGCCTATCTGGTGTTGCCCGTCGCCTTGGTCCGGAGTCTTTTACTAGCCTTTGTACAGCGGCAAATGCCTATCGTGGCACCTGGTCGGGTGCCCGGCCAGCCCCTGGACGGTAGCGGAGTTCTCGCCATGCAGGCAAACCTTTGGCAAGCCATCTTTACCTCTCCGGCCTACTGGCTGGGTTCGTTAATCGGCTCCATTTCGTTTACCTTGCTGCTGCTCAGCGTGTATGGCTACGTAGTGCTGCTGGCCCAGCGCCGCACGCCCGGGCCCCCGCCCACGGTGGCAGAAGTGTGGGCCGTGGTGAAGCGCAGCTTTTTGGGTACCCTCTTTTCGCTTTGGGGCGTGGGGCTGCTTGTTGGCACTGGTTTTTTGTTCTTGTTCATCCCCGGTCTTTACCTGGGCATTGCCCTTAGCCTGTTTTTCATCGTGAAGCTGAGCGAGGGCACTGGTTTTGGGGCCACGCTCAGCCGCTGCCTGCTCCTGACGCGCGGCAAGTGGTGGTCCACCTTTGGCCTCATCTTCGTTGCCGTTCTGATACTTTACGTGGTAATTATTGGTGTCGGAGCAGTTGCGGTGATGGTTTCGGGCGGGTTCTCGGCCACGCTCCACGCCCTGAAGGACAAGTCGCCGCTGGTGAACGTAGTTTTAACCAGCCTCGGCAGCTTTTCTACTTTGCTGCTGTACCCGCCTTTGCTGTTGGCGCTGGCCTTTCAATACTTCAATTTAGTGGAACGCCGCGAAGGCGCAGGCCTACGCCTGATGATAGAGTCCTTGGGCCAAACGGCCGCGCCGCAGGTGGGCAGCACAAATTATCGGCCCGACGACGACGGCGAGTACTAATTTTCGGTTCCTATTTTATTACGAGTGGTGTTGTTCGACCTGCGAAAATTTCTGGTTCAGCTTCTGCTAACGCCCGTGGGCCGGCCGACGCGAGTGGCCGGGCGGCTACTGCTGGGCCTGCTGCTGGCGGCCGGCGCACCGGTTCTGGCCGCCCCCACGCCGGTTACCCTCGCAGCAGCTCAGCGGCAGCGCCCGCAGGCCCTGCCGCCCGACCGCAGCACCACCCTGCCCCCGCGCCGCGCCAACGCTGCCCGCCTGCGCGAGCTGGCTGCCCAGCGCGAATTTCGCTACGTGGAGCCCGCTGCCAGCACCGATGCCTGGGATGCCTTCTGGGCGCGGGTGTGGCACTGGCTGGGCGGGCTGATGAGCACGCCCGCCAGCCGCGTGGCCTGGAAATACGGGATTTATGCGGCGGTGCTGGGCGTGCTGGTTTACGCCGTGCTCAAGCTGTTGCAGGTGGATATTACGGGCGTGTTCGGGCGCTCGGGGCGGCGCAGCCCGCTGGCGTACAACACGGCAGCCGAGAACATCCACGAAGTAGATTTCCCGACCCGCATTGCCGAAGCCGAGGCAGCGGGCAACTTCCGGCTGGCCACGCGCCTGGGCTACCTGGAGGTGCTCAAGCGCCTCACCGACCGGGGCCTCATCAACTGGCAGCCCGACAAGACCAACCACGCCTACCTGGCCGAGCTGGCCCCCGGCGTGCTGGCCGATTCTTTCCGCAGTGCCACCCGCGAGTTTGAGTACGTGTGGTACGGCGAGCTGCGGCTGAACGCGGCCCTCTACCAGCAGGCCCGGACCAACCAGCGGGCGGTGGTCGCAACCTTGGCCGGCAGCCGGCCGGCTCCTCTCGCCCCTGTGGCTTCTCCTAACACGCTGCCCGCCTGATGCCCCAGCTCACCACTTTTCGCCTGTATTTGCTGGGCATCGCGCTGCTGTTCGGCGGCTACGTGGCGCTGGAATACAACCGGCCCAAGCCCCTGAACTGGAGCCCCACCTACGCCAACAAGGACAAGATTCCCTACGGCACCTACGTGCTCTACGACCAGCTCCCGCGCCTGCTCGGCACCGACTCCGTTGAGGTGGTGCGGCTGCCCGTCTATAACCAGCTCACCGGCCTGGGACCGACCGAAATCCCCGAAAACCGGGCCAAGCCCACTGTGGAGGAAGTGACCGTCCCAACTGCTGACTCGACGGCTGACGTGGCCGCGACTGACTCAGCTTCCGTAGCCTCGACCGCTACTGTGGCCACCGAGAGCCGCGACGAAGCTGAACAAGTAGCCTCTGAAGAAGAGGCCGACGACTACGACGACGAAAATCCGGCAGCCATTCCCCTGCTCAGGCAGCAGGCCAACTACTTATTCATCAACAATGATTTTGAGCTGAGCCGGCCCGATGCCCTGGCCCTGCTGCGGTTTGCGGCGCGGGGCAACGACGTTTTCGTGGCGGCCCAAAACTTTAGCAGCGGGCGCGGCCTGCTGCGCGACAGCCTGGGCTTCAGCGTGAAGGATGTGGAAATCAAAACCCACCAGGGCCCCGGAGGCTTGCCGCAGCTCGATTCGGTGGACCTGCGTTTTACCAACCCGGCGCTGGCAGCGGTGCGCACCCGCCTGCCCGGCATCGGGGCCCGGCAGCGCCTGCTGGTCGATTCGGGCCGGGTGGGCCGCACGCTGGCCACCGATGCACAGGGCCGCGCCACGTTTGTGCGCCTCGACTACGGCCGCGGGCATTTCTACGTGTGCACCACGCCCGTGGCCTTCACTAACTACTACCTGCTGCGGCCCCGCACGGCGGGCTTTGCGGCGGCGGCCCTGGCGTATTTGCCCGCTCGCCGCACGTATTGGGACGAATACCAGAAGCAGGGGCCCGTGGGCGAACAGTCGCTGCTGCGCGTGGTGCTAGCGCACGAGCCGTTGCGGCTGGCCTACTACCTCATTCTGATTGGCGGGTTACTTTTTGTGTTTATTGAGGCGCGTCGGCGCCAGCGCATCATTCCCACCATCAAGTCTTTGCCCAACACCACGCTGCTGTTTACGCGCACCGTGGCCAGCCTCTACCGCCAGGGCAGCAGCCACGCGCTCATCGCCGAGAAAAAAGTGGGCCTGTTCATGGATTACCTGCGCACCCGCTTTCATGAAACCAGCCCGGACTTTGGCGATGCCGATTTCCGCGAGCGGCTTAGCCAGAAAGCCGGCGTACCCCGGCCCCGGGTAGACGAGCTATTGCGCATTGTGAACTTCGCCCGGACCGCACCGCGCATGACCGACCAGCAGCTGCTGCAGTTGAGCCGGGCCCTGAGTGATTTTAAACGGGAATCACGTTAACTGCCAGAAACATGCTGACGACCGCGCAATTAGCTATTCTGATTAAGTACCAGTGGGATTTCCGCCTGTTTAAAAAGCGGGCTTCGGCTGATGAGCAGGCGTTGCTGCAGCACCTGAACTGGCATGACCTGGCCGAACTACTAGCCGACCTGAAGCGCTACCACCAAAACCTGGTTTCGGTCGAATACGCCAAAAAAATCCACGCCGACCTACTCGCGGTATGCGCCGACGAACAAACCGCCCAAACTCTACTTGGCTACGCCAGCACTTTGTAAATGGAAAACGAAAACACGTTTCAACCAGCCGAAAATCAAGTAGCCGCCCCCGCTGCGGCCGTCGAGCCCGGCTTCGCCCCGCGCACCGACTTTGCCCGCCTCACGGCCCAAACGGCGGAGATTCGGGCCGAAATCGGCAAAATCATTGTCGGCCAGGCCGATTTGCTGGAGCTGCTGCTCACCGCCGTGCTGGCCGATGGCCACGTGCTGCTGGAAGGCGTGCCCGGCGTGGCCAAAACCCTCATGGCCAAGCTACTGGCCCGCACGCTGGAAGTGCCGTTCAGCCGCATTCAGTTCACGCCCGATATGATGCCGAGCGACGTGCTGGGCACCTCGGTATTCCGACAGAACACTGGCGAGTTTGAGTTTCGGCGCGGCCCTATTTTCGCCAGCGTGGTGCTGATTGACGAAATAAACCGCGCCCCCGCTAAGACGCAATCAGCGCTTTTTGAGGTGATGGAGGAGCGCACCGTGACCCAGGACGGCACCACCTACGCCATGACCGAGCCTTTTCTGGTGCTGGCCACCCAAAACCCCATCGAGCAGGAAGGCACCTACCGCCTGCCCGAAGCCCAGCTCGACCGTTTCCTGTTTAAGCTGCACGTGGGCTACCCCACCTTGGCCGAGGAAGTACAGATTCTGACCGGCCACCACGGCGGCCAGGGCAGCACCAACCTGGAGGCCGTGCAGCCCATCCTGAGCGCCGCCGACCTCGCCCAGCTGCGCCAGCAAGTGCGCCAGCAGCGCGTGGAGGCCAATATTCTGGAATACATCGCCAAGCTGGTGGGCCAGACGCGGGCGCACAAAGCCCTGTACCTGGGCGCGTCGCCCCGCGCCTCGCTGGCCCTGCTCAATGGTGCCAAAGCCCTGGCCGCCCTGCGCGGCCGCGACTTCGTGACGCCCGAGGACGTGCAGTTTCTGGCCCCCAGCGTGCTGCGCCACCGCATCATGCTCACGCCGGAGCGCGAGATGGAAGGCGGCACGCCCGATGAGGTGGTGAAGCAAATCATCCAGAGCGTGGAAGTGCCGCGGTGAAGGTCAATTAAAAATGAAGAATTAAAAATTAAAAGTGAGCCGTCGACATGAAAGATGAAAACCCGGTATTGGTGAAGAGCTATGCGTTTTCTAAGCGCGTGGTGCTGCTCTACAAACTGTTGCTACAGAACAAACAGCCTCGTTCGGTGGCCGACCAAATATTGCGTTGCGGCACTTCCATCGGGGCAAATATTGAGGAAGCTGTGGGTGGGTTTTCGCGGCGTGACTTTGCCGACAAGTGCAGCATTGCTTACAAAGAGGCCCGCGGGGCCCATTATTGGTTGCGCCTGTTGCGCGACACGGAATGTCTCGACCCCGTTCTGGCCGCATCAATGATTGACGATGCTGAAGAACTAAAACGCATTCTGGCAGCCATCATAATCTCGACCAGGACCCCGACAGAATAATTATCAAGGAATTTTTTAATTTTTAATTCTTCATTTTTAATTGACCTTCTTTCTTACAGTTCGCTTCTTCCGCGCCCTGGTTGTAATTATCACGGGCTTTGTAACGGCCTTCTTCCTGCCGTGGCTGCTGGGGCCGATGAAAATCGGGCTGGGCTTATTCGTGGCCCTGACTTTACTCGATGCGCTGCTGCTCTACGCCCCAGCGAAGGGCCAGGCTGCGCCCGTTTTTGGGCGGCGCGTGCTGGGCGATAAGCTGGCCAACGGCTCGGACAACGACGTGCAGATTTACCTCGAAAACCGCTACCGTTTTCCCATTCAAACCGAGACGATTGACGAGATTCCGCACCAGTTTCAGCGGCGCGATGTGCTGTTTAAAACCAGTGTGCAGCCCGGTGAAACCCAGATTATCGACTACCAGCTGCGGCCCACCAAGCGCGGCGAATACGAGTTCGGGGCCCTGAATATCTACGCGGCCTCGCCGCTGGGGCTGGTGCGGCGGCGGTTCCGCTACGAGCAGGGCAAGGTGGTACCGGTGTACCCGTCGTTTCTGCAAATGCGGCAGTACGAGCTGCTGGCCATCCACAACCGCCTCACCGAAGTGGGCGTGAAGCGCATCCGGCGCGTGGGCCACAGCCTGGAATTCGAGCAAATCCGACCTTACGTGGCCGGCGACGACCCGCGCAACATCAACTGGCAGGCTACGGCCCGCCGCGCCAGCACCGGAGCCGGCGACGCCTTGGTGGTGAACCACTTCCAGGATGAGCGCGCCCAGCAGGTGTACTGCCTTATCGACAAAGGCCGGGTGATGCGCATGCCCTTCGACGGGCTGAGCTTGCTCGACTACGCCATCAATGCCACGCTGGTGGTCAGCAACATTGCCCTGCTCAAGCACGACAAGGCCGGCCTGCTCACCTTTTCCAACAAGCCCGGCGCCACGCTGGCCGCCGACCGCCGGCCGGGCCACATGCTGAAGCTGCTGGAAATCCTCTACCGCCAGAAAACCCACTACCTCGAAACCGATTTTGAGCTGCTTTACGCCACCGTGCGGGCCCGCATCAAGCAGCGCAGCTTGCTGATTCTGTTCACCAATTTCGAAACGCTGCACGGCATGCAGCGGCAGCTGCCCTACCTGCGCCGCCTGGCCAAGGACCATTTACTGCTGGTGGTTTTCTTCGAAAACACCGAATTGCGGGAGTTCCTGGACGCGCCGGCCGCGAGTCCGGAGGAAGTCTACAACCAGACCATCGCCGAGAAATTCGCCCAGGAAAAACGCCAGATTGTGCTCGAATTGCAGCGGTACGGCATTTATTCGCTGCTGACTGCGCCGAAGGATTTGACGGCGAATACCATTAATAAGTACCTGGAATTTAAAGCCCGAGGGTTGATTTAACGCGTTGCTTATTCATCAAAACCCGCGAGCTGGGCATCATCAAACCGCATGGCAGCCTGGCCATAATGCAGAAACACCACCGTGACGTGGTCGAAATCTTCGCGCGGCGCTTTGATGTAGAATTGCAGTTCCTGGGGCGCGTTGGGCTGCAACACCCGCTGAAACTGCACCGTGCGCTCGCGTACCACCCGGGAGCCCTGGCAAAACCGCACCGCGAACTGCGTCATTTTGCCTTCAATCCATTCGGGCTGGCTGGTGCTGGCTACGGCCCGGCCCTGCACCCATTTGAATTGGCCGGGCCGGGCCGGAATATCAAACTCGGCACTACGTGGGTGGGCAGCGTCGAGCAGCAGGGAGCAGTTGCCGCGCAGGGCGGGCTGCCCGCATTCGGCTTGGCCGGCCAGCGACTCAAAATCCTGCTTCCAGAGCACGCGGTAATTACGGGGCGTGCCAGTGAAATCGTAGTTCGTATCGAGCAAGAGGCGGGCTTCGAGTGGCACGTCGTAGCGGCCCAGGATGCGCCACCAGTAAGCCCGCGTCATCTGGCCAGCCACCAGCAGGCCGCCCAAATGGGCCTGGTAGGTGAGCCACAAGTTGTGGTAGCAGCTCAGCACTGCGAAACCGGCGTAAGCCAGCAGCCAGGGGCGCCGGGCCAACAGCCAATGGTGCGCCGCTGCGAACGGCCAGGCCAGCACGGCGTAGCTCTGCACCATGGCCCGCTGGCCCAGCGAGCCGCCGTACAGCCATTCGTCCCAGGCAAAGGTGACGTAGGTAAATACCGTGATGAAAATCAGCAGCGGCCAGAACGCGGCGAGCTGCTGGCGACGTAGCGCTGTAAAGCCCAGCAGCGCCACCACCAGCAGCGGCGAGTACAGCAGCCAGCCACTTTTGAAGCTGAAAATACCGTCCCATAAGTGTGGGCGCAGCCAGCTAAAACCCTGCTGCTGGTAGCTATATACTATCCAGTCGCCGCTCACATAGTGCCAGTAAAGCGGCTGAATACTTAGTATAGCGGCCCCGATTAGCCCGGCGGCCAGCAGTAGCCCCCCGTGCTTCCGCCAGAACGCCAGCCGCTCACGCACGGCCGGGCCGGTGGGCCGCAAGCCCCAAAGCAGCGGAATGAGCAAAGCCAGCAGCTCGGTGGGTCGGGTCAGGGCCATCAGGCCCACAATGGCCCCGATACCCAGCGCCCGGCCCCGCGTGGGCCGCTGGTAGAAGGCCGGAGTGAGCAGCAGCAGCGCGGCGTACCAAGTGAACAGCCAGTTATGCGTCATGGCTCCGCCAATGGCACTGTAATCCAGGTAATTGGTTCCCAGCACAATACCCAATAGCGTGAGCGCCGTGGGCCATTCGCCAAAGTGCGGGCGCAAGGCCCGCCGCACCAGTGCCAGGCCCAGGACGGACATCAGTACGCTGGCCCCGAGAATGGCCAGCTGGTAGGGCGGCGAAAAACCATCGGCGGGGTAGCCGAGCGGGGCCGCCACGGCATGGGCAATCAGAAAAAATGGCAGGTACTGCACGGCCATGCCGGCCGAATACTTCATGACGTAGTGCCCACTGCCGCGATGCCGAAACGCCTGCTGAAAGTCGGGTGTGGGGGCGTAATCGCGCATCATCTGGTCCTTAAATTGAAGGTCCTTGATGTCGTGGTGAATGAAGATGGCCGGCAGGTAGAGGTAGTACCCCGACACGTCCCAGCCAATGACGGCCCCCGAATCCCTGACATTCCACCGTTGCAAAGGCACGAAGGCGATGGTGACGATAAACAGGCTGCAAAACAGCCAAGCCAACCAGGACGGTGATTTCATACGAGGGCAAACAGACCGATTTTGCCGCAAGTTGGGCACAAATCACGTTCCCAGGCGGCGCGATGCCGTACTTTGGGCCGATGACAAGATTCTGGCTCACTCTCTTCTTATTCAGTTGGCTTGGCCTACGGTCCGCGTCTATAAGTGCCCAGCCCGCCTCGCCCCTGCTACCCCTGCCCACCGAAACGCGCTGGGGCCAAGGCCGCCTACTGCTGAAAACGCCACTGAAGCTGCAACTCGACGCGGCGGCCGACCCCAGCGTGCGCGCCGCGGCCCGCCGGATGCTCACGCGCCTGCAAGGGCCAACCGAACCGGCCAAAGGGTCCGTGCTGCAAATTCGCTACGGCCGCGTGGGCCGTCCGGAGTTGTTTGACGAAGAACGGTATAGCCTGCGCGTGACGCCCGTGGGCGTGAGCATCGACGCGCCGACTAGCTTGGGCGTGCTGCGGGCCCTGGCCACGCTGGAGCAGCTGCCCATTGCCGGAAAGAAGCAGCGCTACTTGCCCGAGGTGGATATTCAGGACAGCCCGCGCTTTGCCTGGCGCGGGCTGTCGCTCGATGCGGCGCGGCACTTCCTGCCCGTAGCCGTCATCAAGCGCAATATTGACGGCATGGCGGCTGTGAAGCTGAACGTGCTGCACTGGCACCTGACCGATGACCAGGGCTTTCGCATCGAAAGCAAGGTGTTTCCGCGCCTGCAGACGGTGGGCAGCACCGACGGTCTGTATTACACCCAGGCCGAGGTGCGCGAGGTGCTGGCCTACGCGGCGGACCGCGGCATTCGGGTGGTGCCGGAGTTCGACGTGCCCAGCCACACCACCAGCTGGATTGTGGCCTACCCGCGCCTGGCATCCGTCGACTCCACCTACGTGCCCTACCAGCTGTGGCGCACCACCAACGTGGCCATCGACCCCACCCGCGAAACCACTTACACCTTCCTCGATTCGCTGCTGACGGAGATGACTACGCTGTTTCCAGACCCGTATTTCCACATCGGCGGCGATGAGAACGACGGGCGTAACTGGCGGCGCACTCCACGCATTGTGGCCTATATGCAAGCGAACAAAATGGTGAAGGCCGACGGCAAAACCGTGGACAAGCACCAGCTGCAAACCTATTTCAATCGCCGAGTGCTGGCCCTGCTGCAAAAGCGCGGCAAAATCATGATTGGTTGGGACGAAATTCTCGGCCCTGATTTACCCAAGGAAACCGTGATTCAGAGCTGGCGCGGCAAGAAAGGCCTGAACGATGCCGCCGAGCTGGGCCACCCCGTGCTGCTTTCCAGCGGCTACTACCTCGACCTGAACTACAGCGCCGCCGCCGCCTACGCCGCCGACCCGCTGCCCCCCGATACGCCCCTCACGCCCGCCGAGCAGGCCTTGGTGCTGGGCGGCGAAGCCGCCATGTGGACCGAATTCGCCGATTCCGTTATCATTGACTCGCGCATCTGGCCCCGCGCCGCCGCCGTGGCCGAGCGGCTGTGGTCGCCGCAGGCCATCACCCAAAACGTGGCCGATATGTACCGCCGGCTCAACCTGACTTCCGGCAAGTTGGAGATGCTGGGCCTGCGCCACCGGAGCGGCCCCATTGTGCTTCTCAAGCAGCTGGCGGGAGCCAATAATATGGTGCCCCTGCGTATCCTGGCCGAAGTGATTGAACCCGTGAAGGAATACAAGCGCCACTTCCAGGGCTACAAATACACTACCGAAACCCAATACAACCGTTTGGTTGATGCCGCCCCGGCCGAGTCGGAAGTCGCCCGGCGCTTCAGCGTGCTGGTGGATAGTGTACTGACCGCCCGGCCTGCCGCGCCCACTTGGCTACCCGCTGCGATGCGCCAGCTAGCTGCCTTGCGCGCCCAGGCCGTGCGCTGGCAGGCCAACGATGTGCTGATGCAGCCGTTGTTTCTTAGCAACGTCAGCCTGCAGGAATACGCTCCGCTTTCGGCCCAACTAGCAGCGGTGGGTGCCTTGGTGCTGGAACGCCTCACGCAGCTGCAAACCGGCCAGGCTCCGTCGCTGGCGTGGCAAAAAGCCGCCCGCGCCACGCTCGACGCTGCCCAAGCTCCGGTTGGGCAAGCTGAGTTAGCCGTGATAAAAGCTGTCCGGAAGCTGGCGGGACTGTAAGTTTCTTTGTCATTGTTAAAAAGAACGGTCATGCTGAGCGAAGCCGAAGCATGACCGTTTTGCCTTCTCCTTTATTTTGCTAAGTAACTCCAAGCTGCGCTTTTTTCTGCTTAGGCTGGCCCTGCTGCTGGCCCTGGCGCCTTTTCTGCTGCTCACCGCTTTCAACCAGCCGTTTTTCGACGACTTCCGCAACGGCTATTGGATGCGGGAGCACGGCACCTGGGGCGTGCAGCTGTGGCTGTTCCAAACCTGGACCGGGCGCTTCATCACCACATTTATTATGACGGTGTTGAATCCCGTGGCTTACGGCTGGCTGGGCGGTGTGAAAGTGGTGGCCGCTACGGCATTCATGGCGCAGTGGGCCAGCCTGGCTTATTTCCTGCGGACTTTACTGCACACAGCGCTAAAAGTAGCCTGCTCCTGGAGCCAGGCTTTTTGGGCCACTGGGCTGCTGTTGGTGCTGTTTTGCAACGCCGCGCCCGTGCCGTTCTCCTTCCTGTACTGGTTCTGTGGCATCGTGGCCTACCAGCTGCCACTCATTGGTTTACTAACCTTTACGGCGCTGGCATTGCGGGCGGGCTGGGGTCCGGTGCGGGCGCGGTGGCGCAACGCAGGGCTGGCCTGCTTCCCGCTGGTGCTGGCCCTCACCGGCAATGAGCTCACGCTGGTGCAGGCCATGCCGCTGCTGGCGCTGCTAGGATTCGCCTTGCCCACGACAGCCCGCCCGAAGCTGATGCTGTGGCTGATTATCGGCGCGGTGGCCGTGGGCATTGCGGCCGCCGCACCTGGCAACTGGGTCCGGGTCGCCACCATGGCTCCACCTTCCGACCCCTATTACGCCTACCGCTGGCTGGTGCTGATACCTCGGGCCGTGTATTCAATGGTGCTTTTTCTCCTGAAGCCCATGGTTGGCCTGAGCACTTTGGCCGCCGCAACGGTTGGGCTGTGGGTAGGAAATCAAACCCGCGCTACGAACCATTCGCCACTCGCGCGCAGCCAATGGATGGCGGTACTACTGGCCTTTAGCAGCCTCAATTTCATTGGCTTTCTGTTGTTTCGTTACCTCATCGTGGGTGCACCACTCATGCGGGCCCAGAACGAAATCCTGCTCGTGCTACTGCTATCAACGGGCGCGCTGGGCTGGCTGGCGGGACAGCAGCTCACCGACGCGGCTTCATCCAAAGCAACGCGGCTGCGGCAGCTACAGTTGCTGCCACTTTTGGTGCTGGGCGGCCTGTTCGGGGCCGGGCACGTGCCCGAGGCCTGGCGGGAGCTAGTCACCAGCGCCGCGCCTTTCGATGCCCAGATGCAGGCCCGGTTTGCCGCATTGCGGGCGGCGCAACGCGCAGGCACACCCCAGCTCACGCTGCCGCCACTGCGCCTGCCCTACGGCCGGGTACTCATTCCGCTGCGCCAATTCAGCTCGGATATTGAATTCGATATTGACCTCAGCATTGGTTGCGAAGGCACCATCAACAGCGTGATGGAGCGCTACTTTGAGGTGCCGAAAGTGTGCAGCGAGGCGGCCGCGGCCCCACTACCGGCGGCGAATTAAGCAGTAGCCCATAGCTGAATTTGTGCCGACAGAAGCTAACTTGCCTGGTATGCAAGCAGAAATCACCCAGGCGCTGGCCAATCTTGACTTCACGGCCATCGACTTTGAGACGGCCAACGAGCGCCGCGACAGTGCCTGCGCCGTGGGCGTGGTGCGGGTGCGCGGTGGCCAGATTGTCGATTCCTACTACACCCTGCTGCGACCCCGCGTGCTGCGCGTGGATTGGCGCAACCAACAGGTGCACGGCATTGCCGAAGCCGACCTGCACGATGCGCCCTCCCTGGCCGATGCCTGGCCCGCGCTGCTGCCCTACCTGCACCGCCAGCCCGTGGTGGCCCACAATTCATCGTTCGATGTGAGCGTGCTCGAATACACCTGCCGCGATTTCAGCCTGCCCATTCCCGCTTTTCACGCCCTGTGCTCGGTGAAGATGGCCAAGCTGTGCTGGCCGCAGCTGGAGCGCCACAAGCTCAACTACGTAGCCGAGCATTTCGGCATCGCGCTCAACCACCACGACGCCCTAAGCGACGCCCGCGCCTGCGCCGAAATCACCGTCCACGCCTTCCGCTCGGGTACGGCGCTGCCGCTATGCTACAAGCAGCGCGAGCTCACGGCCGGGCTGGCCGCTCGCGCCGCCAAAGCCGCCGCTACCCGCGCTCGCGCGGCCGCGCGCTATTCTTAAAACAGCACCGCTACCTGCATGCGGCCGGTGTGCACGGTGTTGAGGCCGCTGGACTTGCGGCCGTCGTACGCCAGCGTGATATTCAGGCCATTACTTAGGCGCTGCTCCACGTTTAGCGCCCAGGTGAAATTACTGCCCGGGCGCAAGGCATTCAG
This sequence comes from Hymenobacter frigidus, assembly GCF_014640435.1. Taxonomy (GTDB): domain Bacteria; phylum Bacteroidota; class Bacteroidia; order Cytophagales; family Hymenobacteraceae; genus Hymenobacter; species Hymenobacter frigidus. The sequence continues at coordinate 170,050 of NZ_BMGY01000001.1, forward strand.
GATTTCAATGGCCACCACCGAGTTGGGGTCAGTGCCGGCAAACTGCACGCGGGTGTAGCGCGTGGCGGCCGTGATGGTGCGCTTATTCACCTGGCTCAGGCGGGTTTCCAGGCCCAGTTCGTCGAAAACTCCCGGGTTGGTTTCGGCGGGCTTAGGTGGGAACGTGGCTAGCGGCGTATCCAGCGTGTTCTGCTTGAAGGTGCGCAGGTAGGTGCCCGTGAGGCGCAGCGAAGGCGTGGGCTGGTAGCTGATTTCGGGCTGCACCGCGTAAATCAGCAGGCGGTAGTTGCGGGTGGTGAGGTAAGTGCTGGCCGATTCCCGGATATCGCGCGAGCCAATGAGGCGGCCCGTGAACGAGGTGGCCAGCGTGCGGCGCACCAGCACGCTCTGAGTACTGAAGTTGCGGCGGTCAAAGCCCTGCACCAGCTGGGTTTTCTGCTGGGTTTGCTGCACGGTGAACTCGGCCCCAAAAATGGGATTCGACCGGTTGAAGTACAGCGTGTTGCGGAACAGCTGGTTGAAGGCCAGCAGCTGGTCGTCTTCCTTATCGTAGCTGAAAGGGCTGAGCCGCGAGAGCAGCGCGGGGTCAGTCGTGCGGCGGTCGACGGTGATGCTGCTGAGCGTGGCGAAGCGCGAGGCCACCGCCCGCCAGCCGCCCGCCTCGCGCCAGCCGCGCGGAGCCGCCGTGGTGAGGCGGTAGCTCAGGCGGTTAGTGAAGGCGATGAGGTAGTCGGCCGTGGGCAAATACACTTTGATGAAGGTGCGGAACTGCGCATCGGGGGCTTGGGCCTCGAAAAACTCGTCCTTCTGCTGGATGCCGTCGCCGTTGGCATCGCGCCAGAAGTGGGTGCCCTGCCCGGCCGGCACGGCCAGAAACGAGTAGTCGCGCTTCAGTTCGCGGCCGGTAGCCACGCTGTAGCTTAGTTCGGAGCGTATCTGGTTCTGCAGCAGGCTGGCGTTGTAGAACACCTGGCCCAGGACGGTGCGGTTGCGGGCCAGGCCCAGCGAGTCGAGGTCGCGGTAGGTGGCCAGCACGCGCAGGTCCTGGGTTTTGCCGAGGCGGGTGGCCAGCGTGCCCTGCCAGGTTTGGGCGGTGCCGCGCCGCTGCAACGCGGTTTGCTCGCGGTTGGGGCTTTGGTCGCGGCGGTAGCTGTAGTCGAAGCGGTACTGGGTGCGGGCGGAGTCGCGGCTCTGAAAAAACACGTTATGCTCGTCGAAGTAATTGGCCGAGCGAATGGTGTCGGTACTGGCCGAGCTGACGCGATTTTTATCGAACCGGTAGGCGTAGCCAGGCACTACGCGGCCGCCCACGAAGCGCCCGGTGGCCTCGCCCCGGGCCCAGTCGGAATGGAAGCGTCCGGCATCGGAATTCAGCACAAACAACGAGCCGCGCAGCTCCAGCCCACCCACTTTCTGGGCCGCATCCAGCCAGTGCTGCTGCCCGCTCACCTCGCCCGGTCGGAAGCGCCGGCTGAAGCGATAATTGACGCTGTTGTTCACGTCCTTCGCCAATCCCAGGCTCAGGTTGAAGATGTTATCCTCCCGTGGTATTGGGGTAATACCCGTAACCTGCGTGGTATTCACGTTGCTCCAGTTGCGGTCGAATTCAATGTCCCGGTAGCGGTCAATCGGCGCGAAGCGCTTGCCCGTGTACTCATAGTCCAGGGTGGAGCGCAGCCGATAATCGCGCAGCACGCTGCTGGCCAGAGCAGCGGGCAGGCGGCGGTTCTGCACCACGTAGCCCACGTGAAAGGCCCCGTCCTGGTCGCTGGCTGGTGAGAAACGGTTGCGGTCGAGGCGGGAGCGGGCCGCGTCCACAAACACCGTCGTGCTGCTGTCTACCTGGTAGCTCAGGCCGCCGGTCACCAGCTGTTTCAGCAGCGGCGTGGGCACCCGGCGCACGGGCAGGTAGCGGCCCCGGCCCGGCCCCAGGTAGTCGTACACCGTGCCGTTGGCGCTTTGGAAGCGCGGGTTGGTGCTGCGCTCGTAGTCGCCCCGGCCCTGCCCCACATCGGTGAAGCGCACCGTGAACGACTGCCGCACGGAGTCAATCGGCATCTGGGCTCCCACGAAGGTGAATACCTCTACCGACACCGGCAGGCCGGGCAGCTGCCGCGATTCGCGGTGGTACTGCACCAGGCGGCGGTCATACGGCGTGGCATCGCCGCCGGGAAACTCGCCCACGGCCACGTTGCCGGCTCGCCCCAGCTGCGCCCGAATGGAGTCGTTCAGGTCCAGGTTGGGCGCGTTGTTGGGGTTGTCGGATTCCTGATAGAGGTTGCCGTGCACGCTCAGCCGGCCCACCTGCTGGTAGTGGCTGGCGGCCACCAGCGAGCGGGCATAGTTGAGGTCCGAGTACTCAAAATCAATCTTAATGCGCGAATTGCGCGTGATGAGGTGGCGCGGCGTAAACGTGACCTCGGCCAGGTTGTAGTCGATGATATAGTCGGCATCGAAGCCCCGGGTTTGAAGGCGGCCGTCGAGGTACACCTTCTCCGAATTAGCCAGTACGATGATAAATTGCTCGCCGTTGGGCCCGTTGAGGCGGTACGGCCCCTGCACGTTCTCAATGGGCGCCACGTCAATACTGGCAAACTTGCCCTTGGCCACCCCGCCCGCAATGGCCGTGGAGGAGCGCCACGCCACGCCACGGCGCACCCCCGAACTGCTGGCGCTGGTGGCCGTCACGCCCGTGGCCCCCGTCACGGGGGCCCGGTCACCGAGCGGCAGCGGGGCGGCGGTGCCGGGCACTTGCCGGTTAAGGTCCGTAAGCTGAGGCTGGCTGATGGCCGGTGGGTTGAGCGTGGCCGGCGCGGGACCATTGGGCAATCCGTTGGGCAACTGCCCGGCGGTGCCGTTTAGAAACACGGTATTGGGCACGCCGGGCGCGGCTCCCAGCCCGGTCAAGCCCACGATGGGCGGACCGAAATTGGCTTCCACGGCCGCGCCCTGAATGTTTTTATAGTAGCGCAGGAAATAATCGGGCTTGTTGCGTAGCACCACGTCGCCGGCCGTCAGGTTCCAGTTAGGGTTGGTGAGGGTGATGTAGATTCGGTCGAACTGCTGCAGCTGCTGGGTATTGCCCTCGGGCTGAAACGGTACGTTCTGGTCGGAAATGGCCGCCGTCAGGTTGATATTCTCGGTGAGTTGGCCTTCCAGCTGCAGGTTAAGGGCCGAGTTCACAAATACGTTCTGAGTGTTGCCAAAACTTAGGCCCCGCGACAGATTGCCCGTCTTGCTGATGCCCGGCGTGCTCAGAATCTGCTCCTTCACCGAAAAATCCTCGAACCGCACCACCGGTTGCCGGAAACCCAGACTGTCCATTAGCCCGATGGGCCGGCGGTAGCGGGGCGCGGCCAGCCGCAACGGCAGCACCCGGTAGCACACCTGTATTGAATCAGCCCGGGGCAGCCCGCTGCTGTCGCGCGGGGCCGCCCGCACCCAGTGAAAACGGTCGGTGCGCCCATCATAGTCCACGCCGCGCCCCTGCACCAGCACCGAAGACGGCACCACCGTCAGCGTGTCGGTAATCGCAAAATCGGTGGTGTCGCGACCCGGCGCGAGGCGCACCCAGCGGCAGCGCCGGGTGCTGGGCGGCGGACCCTCACTGGTTTTAGCGGGCCCTACCGGGTACGACCGCGCCTGCGCCCACGCCACCTGATTTGCAAACAATAGCACCGCTACGAGCAGGCCCACTAGGGGGAAGCACAGGCGTAAGCGGCGAATCATGCGGTAAAGGTCGGGTTTGGCGGGTAACGACAGCGGCGGGTGGTTTCGTGCCGGAACGCAGGTATTTGACCGGCTTTATCCCGCCAGCGGCAGCTCGATAAAGAAGTCCGTCCCCTGCCCTACTTCGGTTTCAAACCAGATTTTGCCACCGGCACTCTCAATGCCGCGCTTGGCTACGGCCAGCCCAATGCCCGAGCCGCTGGTCTTGGTGGTGAAGTTGGGCACGAAAATCTTCTCCCGCACTTCCTCAGCAATGCCCGCCCCGTTGTCGCGGATAGTCACCCGAACGCTGCCAGTGCCCAGCGCTTCCAGCGATACGTCGATGTGGGGCGCGCGGCCTTCGGGCACGGCCTGCCGGGCGTTTATCAGCAGGTTGTTGAAGGTGCGGACCAGCAGGTTTTCGTCGGCGTACACCAGGTAGAGGCCGGTTTCGGCGTCGGGCGGCAGGTGCAGGGCTAGGGCGCCGTCGTCGATATCGGGCTGGTGCAGAGCCGCGCAGCGGCGCAGCACGGCGGCTACGTCCAGCCGCTCGGGCCGCATGGCGGGCAGGTTGGTGAAGGTGCTAAAACTGGTGGCGATGTCGCTCAGCACGTCGATTTGGGTGATGAGCGTCTGGCTGATGCGGCTGATGAGCTCCTCGGCATTGGGGCGACGCTCGGCAATAGCTTTTTGCAGAAACTGCAGGCTCAGCTTCATCGGCGTGAGCGGATTCTTGATTTCGTGGGCCACCTGCCGGGCCATTTCGCGCCAGGCCGCTTCTTTTTCCTGCGCGGCCAGCTCGCGCTTGCTGGCCTCCAGCTTGGTGAGCATGGCGTTGTACTCGCGCACCAGCAGGCCGATTTCGTCGTCGGAGCTGCGGTAGTCCAGCAGCTCATTCTCGCCCGTCAGGGTGGTCTGGGTCAGCTTTTCGGTGATGAGCTTAAGCGGAGCCGTGAGCTGCCGCGCCGCCACAAACGCCAGCCCCAGAAACAGCAGAAACATCAGCGTGAAGATGTTCAGAATGGTCGTAAACAGCTCCGTAAGCTTGGTATTCAGCTCTTTTTCCGAATCGAAGAACGGAATGCCGACATAGCCCAGAATCGGCCCGGTGGGCATGGCAATGTCGTCGGTCAGGGCCTCGTCGTTCGGACGTTGCTTTGGTATTACAGCTCCAGCCATAGGCTTCAGCTTGCTCCCGCTGCCGTAGCCCAGCGCATGGCCCGCCAGGTCGGCCACCACCACTTCGCCCGCACCTGCCCGCACGGGTAGGTAGAGAGCATTGAACGACAACGAGCCCGCCCGCTCCGTGAGCAGCGCCAGGGGCCGGTTGCGCTCGCGCAGGCTCACCATTGCTTGCGGGTTGAGCAGCGGCCCCAGCAAGCCGGCATCAAAAATGAGGGGCTGGCTGCTAGCCAGCAGCTCGCCGTGGGCGTCGTAGAGATTGAGGTCGGTTTCGGTGAGCGCGGCCACGTTTTTGGCCAAGGCCGCCAGCGTGGACCGTGCCGTGGTGTCGGACAGCAGGTGGCGCTGCCGGCGCAGGCTTTCCAGGGCCAACTGCCCGCGGCGCTCATAGGTCCGGGCCAGGTCGCGCTGATACGAGTCAATCAGCTGGCTGGCCGTAGCCACGCTCACCACCAGCAGCGGCACCACAATGCCCACGTTCAGCAGCAGTTGAATTCGGGTGCTGAAGTTGAGCCGGGGCACCGCCCGGCCGCGGGCCAGCAGCACCAGCCCACTCAGCAGCAGCCAGAGAAACGACGACAGCAAGAACTGGAAGGAGAAATTGGCCAGCCAGTCGCTCAGCGAATACGTGGCCGTGGTCACCACTACCGTCCGGTCGAGGGAGCCGCGCACGGCAAAGTGGTGGTAGCCCTGACGCGGCAGGCCGGTGGTGTAGAGGCGGGGCTCGGCCAGTAAGGCAGTGGGCAAGCGGTTGGCGTAGTCGAAATCGCCCTCGCTGTACACCAGATGGCCGTGGTTGTAGCCCGCGTAGCTCAGCTCGGTAGCCAGACCCGGCTCGAAGAACTTCTGGTCGACCAGCAATTCAGGCAGTACACTATAAGAAGTCAGCTTTTTCAGGGTCAGCTCCACGCGCACCGCACCCAGGGACAGGCCCACCCCGTTCACCCGGTTGCCGGGCACGGTGATGTGTGCCACGTAGCGCCGCGAGCCAAACGGATTATCTGACTGCACCAAAAATACCCCGGCTTGGTCGGTGGGCGTGGCAATGCGCGACGTGGTGGCGCGGGCGGCCCGCAGGTTGGGGGTACCCGGTGTGGTGCCCACGGCATCGCCAGCCGCGTCATACAGCGTAATGTTGCTCTCGTATTTGTCGAAGTAGTGGCTCAGGTACTGCCGGGCAATGCGCTCGCGCACCACTTCGGGCCGCCCAAAGGCCGCCGACAGCGCCCGCCGCACGAAGGGGTCCCCGGCAATCTTCCGCATCTGCTCGCTCAGCAGGATTTCTCCTTGAAAATCATTATCGATGAGCAGATTACCGGCCAGGCGCTGCTTATCAACCAGCAGCTGCTTTTCGAAATGCGCGTAGAGGGCCAGGGCACCCGTGGCCGAGGTTAGGGCCAGCAGCAGCACAATCAGGACCGAAGACTGGTAGGTACTGGCAATTGGCGCAGTCCGCAGGTTCACGGCGCGCACCAGCGAGGTAAACAGGAGCAGCACCGCCAGCAGGAGCACCCACGGCTGCCCAAACGCCAGCCCCACGCCCAGCACCGGCACCGCCACCAGCGCGGGGCCCAGCAGCAGCGCCCGCCGGGGCACGTGCTGCAGCAGCGCGCCCGCCACCTGCGTGAGCCCAAAAAAACCCACCAGCCACGCGGCCGTGTGCAGCAGTACCGCCAGCGCCAGCAATATCCAAGGGCCGGTTACCTGCAGGTTGCGGGTAACATCCAGGCTCAGCTGCGAGCTGCCGAACGCCGTGGTGTAGTAAGCAAACAGCAGCGCCAGCCAGCCACTAAACGCCAGCCCCACGCCTACCGCCGCCAGGGTTTGCCCTGCCGGCGTGCGCGGGGCGGGCAATCGGGCCAGCACGTGGGTGCGACGCCACAGAGCTGCTGCTCCGGCGGCCATCAGCAATAGCAGCAGCGCATCCAGCAATAAATCGCCCAAGGAGGGGGCCCACCACGCAGCCGCGTACACACGGGGGTCGAATAACGGCAGCTCGATAAACGAATACGGCAGGCCCAAATACAGTAGCCCGCCCCGCAATGCGGCCAGCGGCAGCACCAGCGCCGCCACGGCCGCCCAGGCCCGCCCCGCCTGCCACCAGCGCCAAGCCAGCAGCAGCCACCCCAGGGCATAGACCAAGCTGCCCAGCGCCAGCAGCGCCAAGGGCACGTACTGCCCCGTGAGCGGATTAGGCTGCAGCCGCTCGACAGAAAACAGGTAATGTCCATCGGATGCCTCGAACCGGGCCCGGTTGCTGGCGGCACTATCGGCCACCACTTTCAGCTCCATGCCCCGAAACAGCGCCTGCTCGCCCCCTTCCCGCAAATAGCGGTTACTGATGCCGTAGCGCCGCTCCAGGGGTAGATACGTGAGGATGAGATAGGGGCCAACCGTGCGGCGCAGCAGCAAAAAATGCCCCACTGGCGTTTCTATCAGTCGTTCGGCAACGGTGCTGACGGCTTCGGCTTCTGGCCGCAAGGTGGCGTCGGACCAGTAGCGCAGCACGCCATTTTCGAGCACGCAGGTAGGATAGGTGGTCTGGGCCAGCAGCTTCTCAAAGCTGTAGCCACCGCGAGGCAGTTGGGCCGCTACGGAATCGGCCTCGCGACGGGCCGTGGTTTCGGCATCACGCACCAGCTGCTGCAGGCGCATTACGTCGGTGCGCTGCACTACGCCCGGTGCCTGCGCGTAGCGGCTGGCCAAGTAGCCCCCAGCAAAACACAACGTCGCCGCTAATAGCAGCAGCCAAGGCAAGCGCCGCCACGCGGGCGTTTGAATAACGGAGGAACTCGGGTGCTGAATCGGGTGCAAAAAGAAAGGTATCAGGTCGATGAGTCAGCGGAGCTAGACAATACGGCCAAAGTAAGCAGGTAATACGCTCAGTGGCGGTTTTCTACGAAAGCGCCCATGCTAACCGGTAAGTCGAAACCGTCCTGTCGAGCGCAGCCTTTGGAATTCGGCGCACTCGCAAAATCCACGCCTAATAAAAAATGCTGCCCGAGAGCAGCATTTTCAACGTCAGCAAAAACTCGATTCTAGCGGGTTAAAAAACGCGGGTCGAAACGGGCGCCGCCGAATCCGTACAGCATCACGGCCCGGGAGTACCGGAATAAAAGCGGCGTCACAGCCAGCACCGCTACCGCTACTGTAGTGACATATACCCACACCGGCGGGTCATGCGCGAAGAAATAGAGCAGAAACCCAATCATCAGCAAAATTCCCGTCGAAAAGCCCGAGCTGATGTACATAGCCCCGTAGTAAAAGCCCGGCTCGGGCTCGTACGTTTGGCGGCACACTGGGCATTCATCCGGCATTTCCATGAAGCTGAAGCTCAACGCCGGGTGCTTGAACAGCTTACCAGTGTGGCAACGCGGACAGCGCAAATCCAGCAATGCCAGTACTGTGGAAGGAATAGCCGTCGCAGGCTGCTCCATTAAGCCTTAACCTTGGCAGTCTTAGGGTGCGTCCGGCGGTACCAGAAGTAGCCCACCGCACCCATCAGGATGTACGGCACGGTCATCATGTACACAATACCTTTGTTAAGGCCGGCCACATCGTAGTCGTCGCGCTCCTGTCGGGCGGCTTCTATCTGCGACTTACACATTACACATTGCGCACGGGCCGCCAGCGGGGCCAGGCTCAATAACACGCCCAAAAGCAGGGCAAACGAGGCAGCAAAAATGGTCTTTTTCATAACTAAATCAACACGAGGATTGCGGCAAAGTTTCTTGGTATCAGGTATAATACGGCGAAATCATGAAATAAACGATGACACCCGTGACCGACACATACAGCCAGACCGGGAAGGTCCAGCGGGCAATGGCCTTGTGCTTGGTGTATTGCCCGGTCAAAGCGAAATACAGCGTGAACAGCACCAAACCAACGGTGACAACTGCCAGGCTGATATGACTCAGCAGCAAAAGAAAGTATACTGTCCGAACTGTTCCCACGCCGCCGAAATGCGTGCTCTCAACCTGCGAGTGGTAGGCTACATAAGACAATAGAAACAAACCACCCAGCGCGAAAGCAGTGCCCATAGAAGCGCGGTGAGCCAGCACGTTTTTCTGCCGAATAAAGTAGAACCCAACCAAGAGCGCAACCGCTGTCAGCGAGTTCAGCACCGCATTCACCGCGGGCAACGAATGCAGGTACGCATCAGCCCCCGAAATTTTGAAGACCCCTTTATAGTAGAATATCACGGCGACCAGCAGCGGTACCACGGCCCCCAACGTGCCCAGGATGATTTTGAAGCGCGTGTAGTCGCCGGGGGCCATCACCGGCGGGTGCAGTTGGTTAGTGGGGGTGTTCATAATCGTAAAGCTGTACGGTAACTTCCGTAAGTAAGCGGTCTATTTCGCGGCCGTCGGTCCCATCGTAGATGCCCCGTATCCGGCGTTGATTGTCGACTAATAACAGCCGGCCAGCGGGGATGTTGGCCGTATACACGGTCCCAGGCAGTCGCTTAGGGTCGGCAGTGAGGCGAAATTCCTGACGCGCCAGTGAATCAAGCCCGGCACTCGGACCAGTCAGAAAAAACCACTTGCCAGCGATGGTGCCATATTGTTCGGCAAGGCGGGTCAGGGCCGGGGCAGTTTCGGGAGCCGCCGCCAGTACAAAGGTTACCAGCCGCACCCGGGGCTCGTGCCGGAATTTCTCCTGCACCCGCAGTAGCTGACGCGCAACGCGGGCACTAGTCACATCGGGGGTGTAAAACTGGGCAATGTATAGCCCTTTGCCAAGCTCGGCGCTGCTAACGGTGCGGCCCGTGGAGGCCGGTAGTTGAAATGCCGCGATTTGGTGAAAAACAGTATCGCGCTGCCACTTCCCGCCAACCTGCGTGGAATCCACGCGGTCGGGCAGGTAAGTTGGCAGCGCGTAACGGTTGGAACCGAAGCGGAACAGGAATAAAAAAGCCAGTACCGGCACTAATAGCAACAGCCCCAGCAAAATAGTTTGACGGGGCCGCATCCGCTATTTAAACATGTTTTGCATGACTTCGCCGACGAACGAGCCTTCGGTAATCAGGGCTACCAGCAACCATACCAACAGCGACACAGGCACCAAAATAGTCCAAATCAACCCCTTCGTTTCGTGCTTAAGGTGCATGAACTCTGCAACGATGAAGAAAGCCTTCATAATTGTCAGCACAATAAAGATGCTGTTGCGCAGGGTGCTCGGGTGCATCAGGAACACGAAGACGAACTCCACGGCCGTAATGCCCACGAGTACCCCAAAAATTTTCCAAATCCAGCCCGTGTTCGGCTTGGCAATCTCGCCAGGGGCGAGTGTGGGTTCAGTGGTTGCGTTAGCAGACATAATATTTAGTTGTCATTCTGAGCGGAGCGGAGACCCTTATCACGCTCGCGCTGTCCAGAGTTGGTAAGGCAGAGGAGCAAAGCCGTGATAAGATGCTTCGCGCCTCAGCATGACGGATTAAACGAGGTAGAAGAAGGTGAATACGAATACCCACACCAAATCTACAAAGTGCCAGTACAGACCGATTTTTTCAATCATCTCGTAGTGGCCACGCTTCTCAAAAGTGCCGTTGGTGGTGGCAATGAAGCACCAAACCAGCAAGCACACGCCCGAGAGTACGTGGGTGCCGTGGAAACCCGTGATGAAGAAGAACAAGTCTGCAAACAACACCGGACCGTACTGATTCATAGCTAAGTTGGCACCGTGGAACACGGTTCCGTCGGCCATCAGCGTGCCCTCGGTGTGGCCGTGAATGAAGTGGCTCCATTCCCATGCCTGGCTAGCCAAAAACGTAGCGCCGAATAAGATGGTCCAAAGCAGCCATTTCTGCACGTCTTTCTTATCCATGCGGTGGCCGGCTTCTACGGCCAGTACCATTGTCACGGAGCTCAAAATCAGAATCATGGTCATCAAAGCCACGAAACCCAAGGGTACGTTGGCTTCGCCCATGCCGGGGAATGCGTTGAACACGTGGTCCGGAATGGGCCACCAACGGGTGCTGAACACAAAGTCTTCAGCCTCACCCGTAAACACCTCGTGCTTGTGGCGAATCATGCCATAAGTGGTCAGGAATGCGGCAAAGGTGAATGCATCAGACAGCAGGAAGAACCACATCATCAGCTTGCCGTAGCTCGCTTTGAACGGTTCGTTGCCGCCGTCCCAGTTGCCAGTGCGCGGAACGTCGAGGGTATTGGAAGCAGCGGGGGGCTGCAAAGTGGTCGGTTGGGCCATAGCGGACAGCGTAATGTCGTTTTAGTGGTTCAAAAGTAAGAACAAATACAGGTACAGCCAAAGCCCACCCAGGAAGTGCCAGTACAAAGTGGCGTTGCCGATGGAGAGCATGGCGCGCGAATGCACCTGATACTTAAGGACCCGGCGCAACACAACGGCCAGGAAAACAAGACCCGTAACGAGGTGAAAAGCGTGAACTCCCATCAACACGTAGACGAATGAACCCGACGGATTGGCATCAGCCCCGCCAAAGTACGTGTTGCCGGCCACCAAGTCGCCGAAGCTGAAGTACTGACCAACCAGAAAGAAGAGGCCTAGCACCAAGGCGATAATCAGGCCGGTTTTTGCCCGCACAATCTCGTCTTTACGAGCCGATAAAAATGCCCATTGCATGCTGGCGCTACTCAGGGCAATGATGATGGAATTGATGAGCAACGAAGCTGGCAGGTCAAACTCGCGCCAGTTGCCCTCATCGCGCCGCACAATATAGCCACTCGTGAATGCGGCAAACATCATGACAATGCTGAAAATAAGCAGAACCAGCAGCACCCGCTTGGGGTGCCAGCCCAACCCAATTTCCTTTTCAGACAAGGTTTCAGAAGGATTCATAGAGATGTTATTAATTAATAATAGCCAGCTGTTTGCAGCTGATTGCATTTTGGAAACCAGCCCGAGTCATCACTAACCGAGCTAATGTGCTAACAACAATCAAGGGCTACATTTTGTCCAACACCAACGCAATTTGTACGATGGGTAAGTACAGAAACGAGGCAAACATGATTCGCAGCGCAGATTTTCGCGACTGTGTGCGCATGAGCTGCACGGTGAGCAAGAGGAATAGTACGCCCGCTATCACGGCTACCAGGGCCGAAATCCGACCTGAGATATTGAATTCCAATGGGAGTAGGCTCAATGGAATGAGTAACAGCGTGTAAGTCATTATCTGGAATGCCGTGCGGGTGTCGCGGTTGCCCGGCGAAGGCAGCATTTTGAAGCCGGCTCGCTTGTAGTCCTCGTCGGCCACCCAGGCAATGGCCCAAAAGTGCGGAAACTGCCACATGAACTGAATTCCGAAGAGCACCCACGCCTCCACGCCGATGTATCCCGTAGCCGCTACCCAGCCAATGAGCGGCGGCAACCCGCCCGGAATAGCTCCCACCGCCACGCAAATGGGCGAAATGGTTTTGAGCGGTGTATAAATAAACCCGTAGAGGATGAGCGAGAGCAACGACAAGCCCGCCGTGAGCGGATTGAAGCAGTACCAAAGCAAACTGAGACCAGCCACGCCCAGCAACACGCAAAACACCCACGCTTCGGCGGGCGAAAGTATGCCCAGCGGCAATGGCCGCTTAGCAGTGCGTGTCATTAGCTTGTCGAGTTCCCGCTCGTAAACCTGGTTGATAATATTGGCCGAGCCAGTTACGAGCAGGCCACCCAGCATCACGAGTAGCGCCCTGGTCCAGCTGAACCCATGCGTGCCCAACAGGTAGCCAATCGCGCTGGAAAACGCCACGGTGAGCGAAAGCCGGAATTTGAGCAGCTGAAAATAGGCGCGGGCCTTAACCATCAATCCTTGGAATAATTTTGTCGTTTGGCTCATCATCATAAGCCAAAGCCAAACGGGGCCGCAAAGTTACGCAACAACCGACCGGGCGGCATCTGTAGAAACAATTGTTTCCCGGGTTTTTCGAGCCCGGGCCACCGCCAGCACCGCTAGGAACTGCGCCCCGAATAACACGGTAGCCAACATGAGATGTACCGGTTGCACCGAAGCGGGCAGCGCGAAAGAGGCCAGTACAACGCCCGCCAGAATCTCCAGCACAATAATACCAAGTATGGCCACCACCAACTGGCGTAAGCCAGCGTATCCCAACTGCCATAGCTCGTAGCCCACATAGCAGTTCAAGAGCAGTACCAGGGCCGAAACAGTCCGGTGCACACTGAATGTACTTCCGAGCTGGGCAACCCACGTTTCGCGCCCCATGTAACCAGCCGCCGCGGATACCACATCGACCCGCTCCCGGACCTCCGTACCTAGCATAATCTGCCAGAACGTGAGGAGTAGCGCAGCCCAAAGCCACACATACAGCCCTAACCCTGGCTGACTGGTTATCACTGCGACGGTTCCTGATACGTCAGCGGCAACTTGGCTTCGCCGGGCCCTTCCCCATCGCGCCCGGTCTACCGCGTACAGCAGTAGGGCCACAATCACCAGCGCCAGCGCCATGTGAATAGTTACCATCACGGGTAGCAAATTGGTTGACACGACCAATGAGCCCAAATAGCCCTGTACTCCGGTGAGCAGGAACGAAGCCAATGCCAGCCAAAAAACAGCACGGTCACGCGACCAGTACGGCAGAGCAAAGACTACCGTCAGAAACACAAAAATACCAATCAGCGCCCCCAGCAAGCGGTTCACGTATTCAATCCAGGTTTTGACCGCGTTGAAATCAGTTTCGATGTACTGAGTTGGGTGCGCAAAAATGCTACCTGCTACCTGTGCGAAGCCCATCCGCTCGAGTGTGCGCGCCAGTTTTTGGTTTTTAGCCACTCGTTGCGCCGTATAAATCTCCTTATAATTGACTGGCAGCTGGCTCGCTTCCGTGGGCGGAATCCAACGACCAAAGCATTTTGGCCAATCTGGGCAGCCCATGCCGCTACCCGTGCTACGCACTACGCCGCCCACCAGAATGAGTAAATACACCGATACTACCGTCAGAATGCCTACTAAACGGAAACGGCGTATGACGGGGCTAATTTGAAAATTCTCCATGATAAAAATATTTCCTGCGCTATCGGTACCCGATTACGCCGGGTAAATCAATAAGATTTTAGTTTATTGAGCTAAACCCATGACACAAAAACGGGCCGCCGATTGGGCGGCCCGCTTCGGGACTTAGTTAGCGGTCAGCTAATCGACTAGTTCTTGCTCGTAGGGCAGGTTAGACGATTTCGTCTGCGAATACGGCACGTTCTGCGGAATAAAGTCCGACTCTGACCCAGGTTTGCTGTAGTCATAGGGCCAGCGATAGACGGCGGGTATTTCGCCGGGCCAGTTGCCGTGACCAAGCTCAACAGGCGTAGTCCACTCCAGCGTAGTCGAATTCCAGGGATTCTGGGTGGCGCGACGGCCACGGAAAATGCTGTAGAAGAAGTTGAAGAGGAAGATGAACTGACCCAGGAAAGCAATGATGGCTGCAATCGAGATGAACTTGTTCATATCGGCGAATTGCGAGAAGGCATCAAAACCAGTCCAGGCGTAGTAGCGGCGGGGGAAACCAGCAATGCCCACATAGTGCATTGGCAGGAACACGAGGTACACACCGGCAAACGTCAACCAAAAGTGGATGTAGCCCAGCTTCTCGTCCATCATGCGGCCAAACATCTTAGGAAACCAATGGTAAACCCCGGCATACAAGCCGAAGAAAGCAGCGCTACCCATTACCAAGTGAAAGTGAGCTACCACAAAGTAAGTGTTGTGCATCTGAATGTCCAGCGTAGCGTTGCCGAGGATAATACCCGTCAAGCCACCCGAAATAAACAACGACACAAAACCAATGGCGAACAACATGGCGGCGGTGAAGCGGATGTTACCGCGCCACAGGGTTGCCAGCCAGTTAAACACTTTCACGCCCGAAGGCACGGCGATAATGAGTGTCAAGAACATGAAGACCGAGCCGAGGAAGGGGTTCATGCCCGTTACGAACATGTGGTGAGCCCACACAACGAACGACAACATCGAAATACCAATCAGCGAGCCAATCATTGCGCGGTAGCCGAAGATGGGCTTACGAGCATTCGTGGCCAGCACTTCCGACACCATGCCCATGGCCGGCATAATTACGATGTATACCTCAGGGTGCCCCAGGAACCAGAACAAGTGCTGGAACAATACTGGCGAACCGCCTTGATTGCTTAGCGCCTGGCCGGCAATGTAGATGTCTGAGAGAAAGAACGAGGTACCGAACGAACGGTCAAACACCAGCAGCAATGCCGCTGAGAACAATACCGGGAACGACAGAATACCGAGGATAGCCGTTAGGAAGAAAGCCCAGATGGTGAGCGGCAACTTGCTCATGCTCATGCCACGGGTACGCAGGTTGATGACCGTAGTCACGTAATTCACACCGCCCAATAGCTGCGATACGATAAAGAACACCATGCTCACCAGCCACAGCGTCATACCAGCACCGGAACCAGGAATGGCTTGGGGCAGGGCACTCAGCGGCGGGTAGATTGTCCAGCCCGCTGCAGCAGGACCAGTCTCAATGAACAGCGACGAGAACATGATAACGCTCGACAGGAAAAAGAACCAGTACGAGAGCATGTTCATAAAGCCCGAGGCCATATCGCGGGCACCTACTTGCAACGGAATCAGGAAGTTCGAGAACGTACCGCTCAAGCCAGCCGTTAGCACAAAGAATACCATGATGGTACCGTGCATCGTAACTAGTGCCAGGTAGAATTCCGGGTTCAGCTTACCAGCCTGAATCCAGCCTCCGAGAACCGGCTTCAGCCACTCCATGGTGCCTTCGGGCCAGCCCAGCTGCAAGCGGAATAAGCTCGAGAGCGTACCACCAACAATAGCCCATAAGATGCCAGTAATCAGAAACTGCTTGCCAATCTGCTTGTGGTCTTGGCTAAATACGTATTTCCACAGCCAGTGCTGGTCATGGTGCTCGTGCTCATCGTGAAGCGAATGTTCACCATGTTCGATAACCGGCACCGGAGCGGAACCAATACCGCCCTGCGTTTGCACGCCCGGTGAAAGATTTGGTTTGGGTGTCATGTCTGACATAGCGGAATACCGTTATTAGTTATTAATAGGAGGCGGCCAAAGGCACGGGAGCTGCTTCTATTTCCTTGGTTGCTGCAGCTACTGGGATAACCATCGTTTTGGCTTTCTGTTTGAGGGCAGCCATAACTTCTGGGTTCTTTTGCGAGAAAGACTGCTGCGCGGCATACCAGTTCTGATAATCATCAGGCTCGTCTACAATCACGGTGGCTTTCATGGCGAAGTGGCTACCGCCGCACACCTGGTTACAGGCTAGCTCGTAATTGAACTTGGGGTTTCCCAGCTTGGCACGCATCTCGTCGGTGGTCACCGTTGGGGTAAACCAGAAACGGGTTGGCATGCCGGGCACGGCGTACATCTGCACGCGGAAATGCGGCATGTATACGGCGTGCAGTACGTCACGCGAGCGAATCTTAATCAGTACTGGTACACCTTTGGGAACGTGAACCTCACTGGTCGTAAAATCGTCAAGCGCAGATTTATCGCTGAGGTCAAAACCCCATTCGTTTACGGCGTCAATCATGCGGTAATTCACCACGCCCAGCTTCATGTCGCGACCAGGATAGCGCACCAACCAGTTAAATTGCTTGCCCATTACTTCAACTACCACCGAATCCTTTGGAGCAGGCCCCGTAATACGAGTCCAAGCTTTCCAACCAGCAAAAATCAACGCCGCCATCACGATGGCAGGGATAATCGTCCAGATTACTTCAATTTTGTTGTTGTGCGCAAAAAAGTAAGCGCGACGGCCTTCCTTATACTGGTATTTGTAGGAATAAACAAACAGTAAGGTTTGGGTAATGGCGAAGGCCACTCCAATCACCGCCATTGTAATCCAGAACATGCGCTCCATCTGGTGCCCGTGCACCGAAGCAACAGGCGGATTCATCTTGCTGAAGTTCTCAACAAAAGAATAAGCGAACCATGAGCCACCTCCTACCAAGAAGACCAGCATCAGAATAGCATTCACGCTATTGCTCATGCCAATATCCCGGGTGAAAGTGCCCGAAAAAATAGAAGTAAAAATCTGCAAGCGAAACAGCAGGCCGAATACGACCAACAGCAACACTAACACCAGCGAAATGGTCAGAACAGTCATTGAGTTTAGTAGTAGGTACTAAGTAATATGTATCAAAAAGCAGATGCTAACCCGCGCAGGAATTTGCTATCTACTTCTTGATACTGAAATCTAAAGCACTAGGTAGTGTGGTGTATGCTCTCGTCCAGGAACGGATGGTTGACCGGAACGAGTGAGGCCGAAGCTAGGCGGCGCGTGAACAGAATCAGAAAAGCACCAAGGAAAATAGCAGCTACACCAATCTCAATAAGAAACCCATTTTCGCCCTTCAAAGTGCCCGGCATAAGCATTAAATAGAAGTCTGACCAGTGACCGATGAGAATGGCAATGGCGACGATTTTCATAACAATCATCTGACGCTTGGCATCCCGCGTCATCAGCCCGAGGAAGGGGAATACAAAGTTGATGGCAATGTTGAAATAGAACATACCGGTGTAGCGACCGTCGAAGCCACCAAGGCGTTGATTGAAGTAAACCGCTTCTTCAGGTAAGTTAGCATACCAAATCAGCATAAACTGCGAGAACCACACGTAGGTCCAGAAAATGCTGAAGCCAAACATCAGCTTGCCCAAGTCGTGCAGGTGGCTGGATGTTAAAGCGCGGAGATAACCAGCTTGTTTAAGGAAAATAGCAGTAAGCGCAATTGCAGCAATACCGGACACCCACCACGAGGCGAAAACGTACCAGCCAAACAAGGTACTGAACCAATGCGGGTCAACCGACATCACCCAATCCCAAGCCGACATCGACGAAGTCACGGCGTACAACACCAGGAACAGGGCCGATGCCGTGATGCTCTTGTGGAACCAGTAAGTGCCACCGAGCAAGTCTTCCTTCAGCGACAGCTGACGCAGCTTCCAGCTGAAAGCACCCCAGATAACGAGGTAGCTCACCATCCGGATGACGTAGAACGGCAGGTTCAGGAAACCACTTTTACCCGCAATGATGGCGTCGTAATTGGCATTGCCTTTCTCCATGATGCCCTCGTGGGTCCAGTGAAAAATGTCATGGCGACCAACAAGGAAAACAATGAGCATAATCACACCCCCGGGGATAACCCAGGCGCTGAGTGCTTCCGCAATCCGCTTTACCATCACCGACCAGCCAGCGTAAGCCACATAGTTGATGGCCATGAACACGGTCCCAACCGTCGAAACACCCAGGAAAAACAGATTACTGTGCCAGAGGCTTATAATCAGGCGCTTCAGCCAAATGGGGCCGCCTTCATGTGCAGCACCATTGGCGGCAGCGGCGGTGTGGCCAGCAGCTTCAGTGTGCTCAGCCGCACCCCAGCCCAATACTGAGGCCAAAATACCGAGTACCATTATCACCACACCGGTGATGATGATGGCCAAAAAAGTTTTACGGGCGCCATCCGTAACGACGAGGTGTTCAGCCGTGGCGCTTTCTTGATGCGTCAGAGTTGCCATAGTGCGTTAGTTAGAGGTACCGTTAGTTTTAGTATTGCCTTCACCCGGCGTTTCGGAGCCGGTGCCAGCCTGAGCTTGCCCTACGGGAGCCTGGTTGGTAGCATCTGTCATTTCAGTTGAGTCGTTGGCGGTGCTGGTGGGGCCTTTGGCTATCAGCTTGCTTAGTGCATCGGGGCCTTCGCCACGCTGCAGCACGCGGACGTACATGGCGATTTTCCAACGTTCCTCCGGGTTCACAATCGAGCCGTGGGGCATCATGCGGTTGCGGCCCCATTGGATGACATGATAGATGTGCCCATCATTCATGGTTTTGTAAGCACCAGCGGTATAATTGGGCACGCCTTTGTATTTTTCAGCTACTGCGCCGTTACCGGCTCCTTCTTCCCCATGACAATGGGAACAGATGCGGGTATATAGAACCTTACCTTCCTCAAGATTGGCTTTAGTGTAAGGATATGGGTTGCGCAACGTACGCTCAGCAATGCCTACACTATCTTTTGGAATGTGGTCGTAATAATCCATCTTACCGCGGGGCACCGTGCCATTAGCTGGCGTACGCTGGTTGATACCGAAAGAGTTGACCGTATTGAAATGGGTCTGGCTCAAAGGGTCGTACGGAATAGACTCGTACATCTCCGGCGCGTATTCAACGCCCGGGTCGTTTCCATCGTGGGTGCAGGCCGTGGTGGCGAGCCCCAGAGATAGCAGCAGCGCCGAAATGCGCAGGCTCAGGTTCAGCGGATGCATCATTAGTTTTGGGTCATCTCTTTTTGGTTGACTTCTGACGCACCGTTCTCGCGCAGCAGTTGTGTCAGCCGGGGAAGTTGCGAACTGGTTTCATCCAATTCGATGGCCATTACAAACTTGTCGTCAGTGGCACGTACATCCATCACTGGCACTTTGAACCGTGGATACAGCCCTGAGATAATGAAAAACGTAATGGCCATGCCATGACAGGTAAAAAACACCGTCAATTCGAAGGAAACCGGGACAAAGGCAGGCAGTGAGATGTGCGGTTTACCACCGATAATCATCGGCCAGTCGAAACCCAACATGTAAATCTGAAGCCACAACGAGAAAGCTAATCCTGTCATCCCGAAAAAGAACGCAGCGATAGGTAGGCGCGAGCGCTCGATACCCAAGGCATCATCGATGCCGTGTACCGGATATGGCGAAAATACATCGTGAATTTTCACGCCGGCAGCGCGCACGTTCTCAACGGCGTGCAGCAGCACATCCTCGTCTTCGAAGATGCCAAGAGCGAATTGCTTAGTCATGCTTGTTATAATTTACGGGAGCCGAAGCCGGTACTCCGTGAATGACAGGTTGAGCAGCGGGAGTGGCGTGTGCTTTGTCAGGATTATAGGTCGGGCCACTGTCAACGGTATACTTCAGGATGGCCTTTACCTCAGCCATGTTAATCACGGGGAAGAACTTGGCGAAGAGAAGGAACAGCGTGAAGAAAAGGCCCAGCGTACCCACATACAACCCGATATCGATGATAGAGGGCGAGAACATGGCCCAGCTCGATGGCAGGTAGTCGCGGTGCAGCGAAGTCACGATGATTACGAAGCGCTCGAACCACATACCGATGTTCACGATGATGGAAAGAACGAACGTGAGCGGAATGCTGTAACGCACCCGACGGAACCACACCAGCTGCGGCGTGATTACGTTGCAGGTCATCATGGCCGCGTAAGCCCACCAGTAAGGACCGGTAGCGCGGTTGATGAAAGCGTATTGTTCAAACTCAACCTGCGAGTACCAGGCTATGAAGAATTCCGTGATGTAAGCCACACCCACGATGGAGCCAGTTACCATCATGATTTTATTCATCAACGCGATGTGCTCCAACGTAATGTAGTCTTCAAGGCGGAAAACCACGCGGGTAATCAGCATCAGGGTGAGCACCATGGCGAAACCCGAGAAGATAGCACCAGCCACAAAGTAGGGCGGGAAGATGGTGGTGTGCCAGCCTGGTACAATTGACGTAGCAAAGTCCATCGACACAATCGTGTGTACCGAGAGTACCAGCGGGGTCGAGACACCGGCCAGAATCAGCGATACCGTTTCGTAGCGCGACCACGCTTTGGCCGAACCTTTCCAGCCGAAGCTCAGCATCGAGTAGCTGAACTTGGCAATGGTGCCTTTGGCACGGTCCCGAATCGAAGCGAAGTCGGGAATCAGGCCGATGTACCAGAATACCAGCGATACGGTGAAGTAAGTCGAGATGGCAAATACGTCCCAGAGCAGCGGCGAATTGAAGTTAGCCCACAGCGAACCAAGCGTATTCTGGAATGGAAAAACGTAGAATGCCAACCACGGACGGCCCATGTGCAATACCGGGAACATGGCGGCGCAGATTACGGCGAAGATGGTCATGGCCTCGGCGGCCCGGTTGATGGATGAGCGCCACTTCTGACGGAACAACAGCAACACGGCCGAAATCAGCGTACCGGCGTGGCCGATGCCTACCCACCACACGAAGTTGGTGATGTCCCAAGCCCAGTTCACGGTTTTGTTCAGGCCCCATTCCCCGATACCGTACCATACGGTGCGGTAAACCGAGTAAAAGAAGATTCCCAAGAAAAACAGAGCCACGCTCAAAGCCGCCATCCAACGTAAGTTGGGCTTGGCTTCGACCTGATAGCAGATGTCTTGCGTTACGTCGTGTAACGTCTTGCCGCCAGTTACGAGCGGCTCGCGTACGGATGATACGTGCTGCATAATCTTATATATTAAGCGTTTTCTTTAGCAAAAAACTCCGACTCCGCGTTCCGAATCTTGGTCAAATAAGTTACGTTCGGCTGTACGTTAATAGAATCCAAGGAATGGAAGGCGCGCTCACCGTCTTCGCGGCGCAACAACTGGCTGATGCGGCTCTTAGGGTCGCGCATGTCGCCGAAGACGATGGCATCGGTGGGGCACGACTGAGCACAGGCCGTCACAATCTCGCCGTCCTGAGGGCGACGCTTCTGCTTTTTAGCTTCGAGCTTGCCCAGCTGAATGCGCTGAATGCAGAACGTGCACTTCTCCATTACACCGCGTGCCCGTACGGTCACATCCGGGTTTAGCACCATCCGACCGAGGTCGGTGAACATGTGGCCGTTCACGGTTTCAAATTTCTCGTTCGAGTAGTACGAGAACCAGTTGAAGCGACGCACTTTGTACGGACAGTTGTTGGCGCAGTAGCGGGTGCCAATGCAACGGTTGTAGGTCATCTGGTTGATGCCTTCCGAGCTGTGCGTGGTAGCCAGTACGGGGCACACCGTTTCGCAGGGTGCGTGGTTGCACTGCTGGCACATCATCGGCTGGAAAATCACCTGCGGGTTGTCCGATGGGTCTTCCATAGCGGCGTAGGTAGCCACTTTACCTTTGGTTTCGAACTCGTCCTTGTGGTGGTCCGAGCTGTAGTAGCGGTCAATGCGCATCCAGTGCATCTCGCGGCGGTTGATTACCTGCTGCTTGCCCACTACGGCAATGTTGTTCTCAGTCTGGCACCCAATCACGCACGAGCCGCAGCCAATGCACGAGTTTAGGTCCACGGCCATGCCCCAGTGGTGGTTATTGTACTGGTAGTCCTGCCATAACGAAACCTTGCTAGGCTTCTCCATGCCATCGGGGGTAGACACCAGCTCGTACTCAGTTACCTCTTTGGGGTTCTTCTTGTACTGAGCCAGCGTGTTTTCCTGCACCACCGGCTTGCGGTCCATGATGGTGTGGTGCGTCTGGGTCTGGGCGATGGGCGACGTAGCCTCCGTCTTGGCCAGCGTCACCACGTTCATATACATGATGCCATTGGCACCAGTCATTGCTAACGGAGCAGCATTCTCTCCTACCTTGTCGCCGGCTTTACCAGCCAGCGTGCGGCCGTAGCCGAGGGCAATGCTCACCGAGCCATTGGCCTGGCCGGGTTGAATCAGCACGGGCAGCTCGACGCTGCGGCCATTGGCGCTCACTTTAATTACATCACCCTGCTCCCACTTGTTCTCAATAGCCATCTTACGCGGCACAGCGAGATAGTTGCCCCAGGTAGCTTTCGAAATCGGGTCGGGCAATTCCTGCAGGAACGGATTATTAGCTTCGGTACCAGCGGCACTGAGGCCAACTTTTTCATACAGGGCCAACTCAATACCGTTCGGCTTGGCAGCACCGCTGATTTGGCTAGCGGCGGCTGCGAGACTCATTGCGGCAGTCATCATGGCCGGTGCGGCGGGCAGGGCAGTACCCGTTGCTACTCCGTCGTGCACAACCTTGTCCCAGGCGGCATCAGTCGGTGTTACACCGCGCCAGTTAGCTCGTAGGTAGCGGTAGTAAGTTGTGTTGTTGCCAGCCCATTGCAGCAGGCTTTCCTGCGCCTGACGGGTGGCAAACAGCGGCGTGATGACCGGCTGCGAAAGGCTGAGGAAACCGCTCTTCGGCTCAAAGTCATTCCACGATTCCAGCCAGTGGCTGTCGGGAGCAGCGTACTGGCAGAGCGTACCGGTTTCGTCCAAACGGTCGTTGAGCGAAATGGTTAGAGCCACTTTGGCGATGCCCGACTTTACTTTCTCAGCCAACGGGTGATTATACACCGGGTTGGCATTGTAGAAGATAACCGCGCCTACGCTGCCGTTATTCATGTCATTCACCAGCGCGGCCATGCGAGCATCGTCGCCTTGGCGCACGTTGCTCGAAGCAGTTCCAACTGTTGTTCCGGCATTGCCGAGGGATTGGTTGATAGCCGTTACCAGCGTCTGCACAGCGGGGTCATTCGAACCCGAAACCACGAGGCCAGTGCTACCACTAGCTTTCAGCTCGGCGGCGGCCACGGCCAACTGCTTGCTGTAGGTGGCGCTGCCGGCTGCAGCCCCGCCGCCTACAATAGCATTGTACAAGCCCAGCGCAACAGCGCCAATTTCCGACGGTTTCACCGGCACGCGCACATCGGCGTTGGAGCCGGTGAGCGACATATTGGGTTCAAACTGAAAGTGGCGCGACATGGTGCGCTTAGCGCTGCTCACCTTGCGATTCACAACGTACTGCTTGGCGTACTCAACCGGGGAAATCCAGGTACCGAGGAAATCGGCCCCAATGCTGACGATAACGTTAGCCTTGCCGAAGTCGTAACCGGGCACCACGCCACCGTTGGCTTGCAGCAGGCCACTGGCCGACTGCGCGTCATACATAACGTGGGTGGTGTTGGGGTAACGACCAGCGAATTCGGCGATGGCCTTCTTCGTGCTGGGGCTGATGATGGTGGGCGAAACGATGGCAATCCGACCAGTGGTTGCAGCCAGTTTGGTCCGGATTTCCTGGTCCACTTGCTTCACCTCAGCTTTCTGGCCTTTGATGGCGAAGTGCTGCAGGCGGCCACCATCGTACAGACTGAGAACCGCCGCCTGGGCGCGAGCCGAAAGGCCACCGCGCGTGATGGGTGACTCAGGGTTGCCTTCCAGCTTAATCGGCCGCCCGTCGCGGGCCTTCACCAGCACCGCGTTATAGTCGGAGCCGTTGAAATAGGTGGAAGCGTAAAAGTTAGAAATAGCCGGGTCAATCTCCTCGGGCTTATTCAGATAAGGAATAGATTTTTTAACCGGGGTTTCGCACGATGCCAAAGCGGCAGCGGCGACGCCAAAGCCCATTAGTTTGAGGAAGTCACGACGGGGAGCCGAAGTAGCATCGCTGCTCTCATGGCTTTCCTTGACCGGCATGAACTCGGCAAAAGCCGATTGCATGAACTCCGGGGCGTTTTCCAGTTCCTCAATTCCTTTCCAGTACTTCATTTGGGAGGGTAATCAGTAATCAGTATTGGGTAGTCAGTAATCAATAGCGAGTAGTTCAGTTACTGACTACCCAGTACTGTCTACTAAAAATCAAATTATTAGTAGTGGCACTTCGAGCACTCGGTGCCGCCATTCGACGATACGGTGAAGGGTGCGCCGGCATTCTTGGTGTCGTGCAGCTTCACGAGGTTGTCGTAGTACTTGTTGTCTTTGGCGTTGATGGGCATCTCGCGGTGGCAATTGATGCACCAGCCCATAGTGAGGGCCGAATACTGGTACACCACTTCCATATTCTGGATGGGACCATGGCAGGTCTGGCACTGTAGGCCAGCTACTTGCGTGTGCTGCGAGTGGTTGAAGTAAGCCAAATCGGGCAGGTTGTGGATACGCACCCATTGAATGGGTTGCTTGCGCTCGATGGCCCGGTAGATTTTCTTGATTTCAGGCGACTCCGTTTTAATCTGCCCGTGGCAGTTCATGCAGATGTTAGCCGAAGGAATGTTGGCTGACTTGCTTTTGTAAACCGAAGTATGGCAGTAGGCGCAATTAATCTGGTGTGTGCCAGCGTGCAGTTTGTGCGAGAAGGCAATTGGCTGAGTAGGCTGGTAGCCTTGCGTCAGGCCCACAGCCATTACACTTTGCACACCCTCATAAAGTAATACCAAGGCAAATACCGTCCCTACAATACCGCGCAGCATGGGCGAGCGGTAGAACTTGCTCCAATCGAAGCGCTGCTCCAGAATTTCAACGTCGCGGCCATCAAGGTCTTTGCGACCACGCAACACGTCCTTCATCAGGTTACCAATGATGACAAGCGTTACTACCAGCACAATCAGCACTACTACGAGAACGATGAGCAGAACATCAACATACTTACCACCACCGGCCTCAGTACCAGCGCCAGCAGAGTCTTTGCCGTCGACAGCGGCTACGTTGGCAACCGTAGGGCCAGCGGCTACCTTACCTTCTTCAGCCGTGACATAGGCGAAAATCGAGGTAATCTCTTTGTCCGAGAGGGCGAAAGAGGGCATTTGCTGCTTGTTATACTTGTTGTAGATAGCTACGGCGTAGTCATCGCCGCTGGCCACTACCTTGGTGGAATTCTTAATCCACGGGATGAGCCAGGCGATGGTGCGGCGTTTGGTTATACCAGACAAAGCCGGGCCTACAATCTGCTCATTAATGGCATGGCATTGCGTACAGTTGCCCTTAAAAAGGGCATCACCAGCGGCGATGGCGGCGGCATCACCACCGCCAGCAGCGGGCGCGGTGATGGTGGCGGGTGTAGCGGCGGCAGTAGCACCGGGCACTACACCTTCTTTTTTCACGTCGGCGGCACTTGCAGGTGCCTGAGCTGAGGCCTGTTGGGCACCGGCAAACGTGAGGAAGAACGCCAATAACAAATGAGGTATCGAACGGAGATGGATGCTATTCATAAGAAAATAGACGGTAAAACAAAACGCTAGGGCATTTCAAGGCCACAAATGTAAGTCAGGAATCGTAGGCGTCAAAAAGTAGAATACAATTTCTAGGCATGTCTGACTGCCCTTCTCACCACGCTTTACTGCATTGCGGCCTTGCCCAACCTTGCCATAAGACGCATGTACTCAACTACAGGTGTTGGTGTTACCCACCGACTAAAACCAAGCAAGCTGCATCCATCCGGCACGTATGATTAACCTCAAAGTACAGGTTTTTGTTGAGCCAAGCCGGCATAAACTCAGGGTTGACGGCCGCTGTGGTGAAGACATTTACTGCGCTCCGCACAAGCCGCATCTACGACTTGAACCACGAGCTGGCTTCTTTTCGACTATGTATCAAGGAAGAGCAAATCATACCTTGGCAATGTGCCGGAAAGTCAGTACCTTTGCGCCCCAATCAAATTTTTTCACCCCCAAAATTCACCACCATCGTAATGGAAGTAAGAAATTACGAGACGGTCTTCATCGTAACTCCCGTATTGAACGAGAGCCAAGTGCAAGAAACGGTCGAGAAGTTCACCCAGGTGCTTAAGGAAAATAGCGCCGCCATTGTATCCACCGAAGTCTGGGGCCTGCGCAAGCTGGCTTACCCGATTCAAAAGAAAACTACCGGCTACTATTTCTGCCTGTCGTTTACTGGCGAAGGCAACATCGTGGACGTGCTCGAACTGGCGTTCCGCCGCGACGAGCGCATCATCCGGTTCTTGACTACCGTGCTCGATAAGCACGCGGTTGAGTACAACAACCGTCGCCGCAACGGCGAAATGAACCAGCAGAAGGCTGCCAAGGAAACCGAAGCTGTAGCCCAATAACTCCGCAACGAACATGGCAACTCCCTCCTACAACCGGAACAATGACCGGTCGGCAATGAACAAGCCGCAGGACACCCGCAAGAAATACTGCCGCTTCAAGAAGAATGGCATTAAGTACGTGGACTACAAAGACCCGAACTTCCTGCTGAAGTTTGTGAACGAGCAGGGCCGCGTGCTGCCCCGGCGTCTCACCGGCACCAGCCTGAAGTTTCAGCGCAAAGTGACTCAGGCCATTGCTAAGGCCCGTCACCTGTCGCTGATGCCATACGTAGCCGACGCCCTGAAATAAATTATGAGTTATAAGTTATGAATTATGAATTGCTTACGGCGATTCGAGCTCATAACTAATAATTCAAAACTCATAATTCAAACAAGACATGGAAATCATCCTCAAAGACGACGTTAAGGGCCTCGGTTACAAGAACGATATCGTGACCGTGAAATCGGGCTACGGTCGCAACTTCTTGCTGCCGCAGGGCTTGGCCATGCTGGCCGACAAGACGAACAAGAAAATTACGGCTGAGAACGTGCGCCAGGCGGCCCACAAAGCCGACAAAGTGAAAGGCGACGCCCAAGCCATTGCCGACTCAGTTGGCGACATGGTACTGGATATCCCAGCCAAGATTGGTGAAAGCGGCAAGATTTTCGGCCGTGTTACCACGCTGCAACTGGCTGAGGCACTGAAGGCTAAAGGTGTGGACATTGACCGCAAGCGGTTGTCGTTCGACCAAGAGCCTGCTTCTGCCGGCGACTTCACTGCTACCGCTAACCTGCACAAGGAAGTGAAGCACACGGTGAAATTCCGCGTGGTAGCTGAGTAGTCTCGATTTCGATACTAATGAAAAAGCCCTGCCTTCTGGTGGGGCTTTTTTTATTCCTTCGCACGCGCCAGTGCCGGGTTAGGGGCTATTTTTGTTTTTGCGTAGTCAACCAGCGGGTAGTGGGCCATCAGGCCAGCCCCCATGGCAGTGCCAAGTCCTATTGGCTCTGCTACTGACTACCGCTTACTGACTACTTCGTTGATGTTTAGAACTGAACTAACTATTGCCCCGGCCACGAGCCAGCTACCGCGCACGGCGCGGGTACTCACCATGGGCTCCTGCTTCGCCGACAGTATGGGCGTGCGCCTCAATTCCTACAAGGTAGATGCGCTGGTGAATCCATTCGGCACGGTATTTCAGCCGCTGGCACTGGGCCGGCTGCTGCGCGCTGCAGCCGGTGAGGATGTAGACTGGCAGCAGCACTTGGTGCAAGCCCGCGGGCGCTGGCAGAGCTACGACCTGCACGGCAGCATCGGGGCCGACTCGCCGGTGGACCTGCTGCAGATTATTCAGGCGCTGGTGCAGCGCACGGGCGAGTTTCTGCGCGGGGCCGATGCCATTGCCCTGACGCTGGGTACGGCCTGGGCCTACCGCCTGCGCGAAACCGGCGAGCTGGTGAATAATTGCCACAAGCAGTCGGCCGACTTATTCGTGCGGGAACTGCTCACTCCCGATGATATCATCAACGGTTTGGCTGAAACGCACGCTTATTTGCGGCGCATCAACCCCGAACTGCGCTTCATCTTGACCGTGAGCCCGGTGCGTCATCTCAAAGACACGCTGCCGCTGAATACGGTGAGCAAGTCGGTGCTGCGAATAGCAACGCATATCCTGAGCGACCTGCTGCCCGGCGTGGAATATTTCCCAGCCTATGAGCTATTGACAGATGATTTGCGTGATTACCGATTCTATGCCGACGACATGCTGCATCCATCGGCGGTTGCTGAGGACTACATCTGGGACAAATTTGCCCGCACGTATTTTGACGCGGATTTTGGGCGGTTCCGCAAGGAATGGACGGCTGTGCGGCAGTCGCTGGGGCACCGCCCGCTGCACTCCGGCGCGCCGGAGCACCGTGAGTTTCTGGAGAGCACCCGCGAAAAGCTGGAGCAACTGAGCTTGCGGAAGGTGGACGTAGCGACTGAGCTACAGCAGGTGCGCGCTCAGCTGGCGGCGCTGCCGGTGCCCCAGCAGCCCGAACCCGCGCTGGAAATCGAGGATGACGAGGAACGGATTGACATTGGCGAGGGCGCTGCGGCTAAAGCAACAGAACTAACCGCGCCGAGAATTGCCGAAGCCAGGCCATCGGAAAACCGGCCTCCCCGGTTGTCGCCGGAAGAATTCCGGGCGCAGCGGGCAGCCCGGCCAGACCGCCCCGAGCGGGGCCGGCGCGATGGCCGGGGCAAAGGCCAGGTGCCTCAGCCCAGCGAGAACGAGCAGTTTCAAACGACGGCTTTTGAAACAGAAAGCCCGCTTACTTTGTCAACTTCGCCGGTAGAAACGCCACAAGCCGCCGCAATGCTGGCCACCGGGGTGGCTGAAGAAGCGGCTACCCTGCCGGGCCAAGAGGCAGGTACCAAAAAGAAGCGCCGCTCACGCGGCGGGGCAAAACGTACGGCCCGGAAGAATGCGCTGCTTTTAGCAGCTGAAATGGGTACAGATGCTGCTCAGGATGATGATTCCGTAACGAATTCGGATATTCCGGCGGACTTTACTGCTGCCGCCTCAGTGGGGCAAAACACGCGTCGAGAAGACCAAAAGACCAGTGTTATCACTAAATCGCAGCCAGTGAAGCGGGGCGGTCGGCGCGAAGATTCGGGCCGGGTACCACGCGTGGGATTGTTCGCAGCACCAGCACCAGCACCGGCAGATTTTGCGACTACTGAAACGCCGATTACGGATGCCGAATCACCGGTTTTGATTCCGTCGATGATTCCGACAGAATTACCGCAGGAAGGGGAAAATGCTTTGGCTACCCAGCCTGATGCAATAACTGGCCCTTCGCGCAACAGCCGCAACCGCAACAAACGGAAAGCCGCGAACGCACTAGCGAATTCGGTTCAAGAGACGGTTGCTCGGGCGGCGTCGGACACTGGCCTTGTGTCGGCGTTACCGATTGTTGATGCGGAGCAACTATCGAGTGCTGCCGAGCCCATGGCACGCCCAGAAAACCGCCGCGACAACCGCCGCCAGCCGCAGCGGCCAATAGCTGCGCTGCCCGAGACGGCACCTGGCACTACTGCCATTGCAGCCATTGGAGCTGTTTTAGCTCCGGAAGTGCCGAACCCGCCAACGGCTGCGAAGCGCTCGAGCCGCAAAAGCCGCGCTGTGAGCGGAGGACGCGCCGAAAAGCCCGCTTTTGATACTCCGGTCATTCCCGTGCAGGACGCCTCTATTGCACGCCTGCAGGTGGCGGCAGGCCGCATGACCGGTTCATCGGCCACTTTGGTGGAGCCAGTGGCAATGCCAAAACCGGTTTCCGTCAAGGCAGCTATTGCTAAGCCTATCGCTTCCAAAGCAAAATTGGCCAAAGCGCCCGTAGTGCCAAACATGCCAGTTGTAGCAGCATCAGTTGTAGCAGCACCAGTTGTAGCAGCACCAGTTGCAGCAGCACCAGTTGTAGCAGCACCAGTTGCAGCAGCACCAGTTGCAGCAGCACCAGTTGCAGCAGCACCAGTTGCAGCAGCACCAGTTGTAGCAGCACCAGTTGCAGCAGCACCAGTTGTAGCAGCACCAGTTGTAGCAGCACCAGTTGCAGCAGCACCAGTTGTAGCAGCACCAGTTGCAGCAGCACCAGTTGCAGCAGCACCTAAAGCCAAAGCGCCCGCAACCAAAGTTAAAGCTCCGGTTTCAGCCAAACCAACTAAGCCAGCACCAAAGGCTACGGTAGCTGCTGCCCAGATAATTAAACCAGTAGCTGCAGTAAAACCGGCAGCAAAGAAGCCAGCAATAGCTACCAAGAGCTCCAAAACAGCGGCTGCTAAGCCTGTAGCACCAGAAGCAGCTAAACCATCAACAAAGGGTAAGCCAGCAGCGAAGGCAGTTCCTAAACCGACAACTGTCAAGCCAGCTGCCGTGAAACCTGCTCCTGCCAAATCCGTGGAGAGCAAACCAGCACCGACTACAAAAGCAACAGCCAAGCCAGCCGCCGTAAAGCCCAAAACGCCGAAGAAGCCCACCAAGTAACTTCTCACAAACGACCTTAAAATCGGCAACTTACGTTAATTCCTTCCCAAACCCGGCTTTTTTCGCCGGGTTTGGTGTTTCAGTACCTCCCCTATTTTTCTCGTTATGGCCCACCCTGCTTCTCACACCAACCGCCTCGCCCAGGAAACCAGCCCTTACCTGCAACAGCACGCCCACAATCCGGTGGACTGGTACCCGTGGGGACCCGAAGCCCTTGGCCGAGCGCAGGCCGAGCAAAAGCCCATTCTAGTGAGCATTGGCTACGCGGCCTGCCACTGGTGCCACGTGATGGAGCGCGAGTCGTTTGAGAATGAAGCGGTGGCGGCAGTGATGAACACACATTTTGTGTGCATCAAAGTCGACCGCGAGGAGCGGCCCGATGTGGACCAGATTTACATGGATGCCGTGCACGCCATGGGCCTACAGGGCGGCTGGCCGCTGAATGTGTTTCTAACCGCCGATGCAAAGCCTTTTTATGGCGGTACTTATTTCCCGCAGGGCAAGTGGACCCAACTGCTAACCAATATCGGCCAAGCCTACGCGGGCGAGCACCGCACTGAGCTGGAGCAATCGGCCGAGCGATTCATGGAAGTTATTGGCACCAGCGAACTGGCCAAATACGGCGCTCAAAACCATAATGCCACTCAGGAGGCCGACTACGCGGCATTGGAAGCCATTGGCGGAGCCCCCGACACAGGCTTGGCAGGAGTTTCCGAAGAAGAGTTCAAGTTGCTGGTTTACAATCTGAGCACCAGTTTTGACCGCGAACGCGGCGGAACGAATCGCGCCCCGAAGTTTCCGATGCCCAGCATTTGGCGGTTTTTGCTGCGCGCCCACGCCGTTAGTGGTAGCCGGGCAGTGCTGGACCAAGCCGTGCTGACCTTGCGCGAAATGGCTTGGGGCGGGATTTACGACCAGGCCCACGGCGGTTTCGCCCGCTATTCGGTGGATGGCGAGTGGCTGGCTCCGCATTTCGAAAAGATGCTGTATGACAACGGACAGCTGGTGAGTCTCTACAGCGAGGCTTTTCAACTAACTGGCGAAGAGCTGTTTCGGGAAACGGTGTATGATACCATCGAATTTATTCGGCTGGAGCTGACCAATGACGAAGGCGGCTTCTATTCGTCGTTGGATGCCGACAGCGAAGGCGAGGAGGGCAAATTTTACGTGTTCACAAAAGAAGAATTACGCGCGATTCTTGGTGATGAGGAACCGCTTTTTTCCGACTATTACAACTGCACGGCGGCCGGCAACTGGGAGCACGGCCGCAACATTCTGCACCGCCGCGAAACCGACGAAACCTTTTCCGCTACCCACCAGATTGCGCCCGGTGTGCTGCCCAAGCTGGTAGCGGGCTGGAAGCAGAAAATTATGGCCGTGCGCGCCACCCGCGTCCGCCCCGGCCTCGATGACAAAGTCCTCACCGGCTGGAATGCCCTCATGCTGCAAGGCCTGACCGATGCTTACCGTGCCTTCGCCGAGCCCGAATTTCTGGCCATGGCCGAGCACAACGCCCGCTTCATCGAAACCAACCTGCGCGATGGCCCGCGGCTGTACCGCACCTGCAAGGATGGCCGCGCCAGCATCAACGGTTTCCTGGAAGACTACGCCCTGGTCATTCAGGCCTACATCAGCCTCTACGAAGTCACCTTCACCGAAAAGTGGTTGCACGAGGCTGAAATACTGACCGAATACGTCATCAGCAATTTCTTCGACCCCAGCGAAACGCAGTTTTTCTATACCGACAGCAGCGCTGAGCCGCTCATCGTTCGCAAGAAAGAGCTATTCGATAACGTTATTCCCAGCTCCAACTCGGTGATGGCGCACAACCTGCGCCGCCTGGGCCGGCACCTCGAAAACGCCCATTACACCGACTTGGCCACCGCCATGCTGGCCCAAGTGCGCCACCTGGTGGTGAAGGAGCCGCAGCACCTCACCAACTGGGCTTCGCTGTACGCGGCGCTACTCCGGCCGGGGGCTGAGGTAGCCATTCTCGGGCCGGAAGCCGATGTTTTCCGTGAAAAACTTAACCGGCAATTCTTGTTTGATACGGTGCTGGCTGGGGCTGAAAAAGCGTCGAAGCTGCCGCTGCTAAAGCTGCTGAAGGCCGATGCGCAAGGCCGTACCGCCGTGCACGTGTGCCGCAACCAGGCCTGCCTGGCCCCGGTGTACGGCGTGGGCGAGGCGCTGGCGGCGCTGTAGAAACGCAATATTCTGCGTCTCTACATGGAACGGTAACGTAAAAACGGCGCGGTTTGGCGCGGCCCCAATCGTTCAATGACAAGCCGCAAAATATTGCGTCTCTACCCGCATTTTGCGCGCTACCGTCCTGCTATCTTTACTATTCGCCCCTACCCTATCCGCTGTTTTGAGTCTGACACTTGATTTTATTTCCCCCGCTGCCACTCCGGCGGCCGACCGGGTGACGCTATTTGCCGACGTTATTCTGCCTCTGCCGCTGCCTCGGCTCTACACGTACCGGGTACCGTATGAGCTGAATGACAACGTGGTAATCGGCGGCCGCGTCATTGTGCAGTTTGGGGCCAAAAAGACGCTCAGCTGCATTGTGGCGGCCGTGCACGAGCAGGCCCCGAAGGAATACCAGGCCAAGTACATCCTCGAATTCATCGACGATGCGCCCGTGGTGACCCAGCCGCAGCTCAAGCTGTTTCGCTGGATGGCCGACTACTACATGTGCACCATCGGCGAGGTGATAAACGCGGCCCTGCCTTCCGCGCTCAAGCTCAGCTCGGAGTCGCGCATTCAGCTGCACCCCGGCTTCTCGCGGGAGGAAAACGAGTACCCGCTCTCCACGCAGGAAGAGTTGATTGTGGATGCGCTGGGCACTACGGAAGATGGCAAGGCCCTCACGTTTACCGAAGTGGGCGACCTGCTAGGCATCACCTCTTTCCATAAGGTGATAAAGTCGCTGATGCACAAGGACATTATTTTCCTGTTTGAGCATACGGCCGATAAGTACGCGCCCAAAGTGGTGAAGAAGGTGCGGCTAGCGCACCATTTCATCTCGGAAGCATCGCTGGAGCAGCTATTTGAGCAGCTCGCCAGCAAGCCCAAGCAGCTCGATGTGCTGATGAAGTATATGCAGCGCGTACCGGTTTATCAGAACGAGTACGCCAACCAGCACGGCATTGAGAAGGCGGCGCTGGCCAGCAGCCCGCACCTCTCGGCCTCGGCTGTCAATACACTCATCAAAAATGGCGTACTGGAGCAATTTGACGTGATTGTGTCGCGCTTTCCGCTGGAGAATGAGCCTACCGCGCAGCTGCACTTCTCGCTTACCGAGGCCCAGACTACGGCGCGGGACGAAATAATGGCGCACTTCGGGGAGAAGGAAATCGTGCTGCTGCACGGCGTGACCGGCGCGGGCAAAACCGAGATTTACATCGACCTGATTCGCAAGGCCCTGGAAAGCGGCGGACAGGTGCTGTACCTGCTGCCCGAAATTGCCCTCACGGCCCAGATTGTGACGCGCCTCATCCGCGTGTTCGGCTCGCGGCTGGGTGTGTATCACTCCAAATTCTCGGATAACGAGCGGGTGGAAGTATGGAACGGCGTGCTTTCGGGCCGGTTTCAGGTGGTGGTGGGCGTGCGCTCGGCGGTGTTTCTGCCGTTCGATAACCTCTCGCTCATCATAGTGGACGAGGAGCATGAGTCGAGCTACAAACAATACGAGCCTGCTCCGCGCTACAACGCCCGCGAAGTAGCCCTGATGATGGCTAACTTTCAGGGGGCCAAAACCCTGCTCGGCTCGGCTACGCCAGCCGTGGAAACCTATTACCAGGCCAAGCAGGGCCGGTACGGACTGGTTTCGCTCAGCAAGCGTTTTGGTGAGGCTGGCATGCCCGACATCGAGCTGGTGGACACCCGCAAGGCCCGCGACCAGAAAACCATGCACAACCACTTCACCGCCGACCTGCTGGGCGAAGTGGAGCGCACCCTGGGCCGGCAAGAGCAGGTCATTCTGTTCCAGAACCGGCGCGGCTATGCGCCCGTGGTGGCCTGCCAGGACTGCGGCTGGATACCCAAGTGCACCAACTGCGCCGTGAGCCTGAGTTACCACAAGCACAGCCACGAGCTGCGCTGCCACTACTGCGGCTACCACGATTCGATGGTGACCAAGTGCCCCGCCTGCGGCTCCCGAGCCGTAAAAACCCAGGGCTTTGGCACCGAAAAGATTGAGGACGACCTTAAAATCATGCTGCCCCAGGCCAATATCCAGCGCATGGATTTGGACACGACCCGCGCCAAAAACAGCTACCAGCAAATCATCGGCGACTTCGAGAAGCAGACCACTAACGTACTGGTAGGCACCCAGATGGTGACCAAAGGCCTGGACTTTGCCAACGTGAGCCTCGTGGGCATCATCAACGCCGACAGCATCATTCACTACCCCGATTTTCGGGCCCACGAGCGGGCTTATCAGATGTTTGTGCAGGTGAGCGGCCGGGCCGGGCGCAAGGGCAAAAAGGGCAAGGTCATTATCCAGACCGCCGACCCTACGCAGGTGATTTTCGACAAGGTCATTCGCAACGATTACGTGGAGTTTTACAACTACGAAATCATGCAGCGACAAGAACACGGCTACCCGCCCTTCATGCGCGTCATCAAAATGACGGTGAAGCATATGGAGCAGGGTCTGGGCGAGGAAGCCGCTATCCGCCTCACCCAAGAGCTGGTGGACCGACTGGGCCGGGCGGCGGTGCTGGGGCCGGAAGCGCCCTACATCTTCCGTATCCGCAATTTCTACCTGCAGGAAATAACCATCAAGCTCGACCGCGCCCACACCGTGCTTAAGCACGCCAAACAGCTGATTTACGATGCCATGGACGTGGTGAAGGACCAGAAGGAGTTCAAGCAGGCCCGCTTGGTGGCCGACGTGGACCCGATGTAAGTCGAGACACTCAAACACAAAAAACGCCCGCTCATTGATTGAGCGGGCGTTTTTTGTGTGAGTTGAGGGAGTACCCTACATCTGGTCGAGCAGCCACAGGACGATGAAAATCAAGCCGATGATGGCGATGATACCGCCAATCAGGCCGTTTATCAGACCAACCAGCAAGCCGACCAGCAGCAGGATAATGCCGATGCGCAGGTTGCCACTGATGGCCGCCGTTTTGGAGGTCGAAGCCGTGTTATCGTGCTGACGGACCGAACCGGATTTCTGCACCATCTTTTCCATTTTATGAGTCACTTTGCCCAGCGCCATGCGCTGCACCAAGTTCAGCTTGGGGGCCGGGGCGGCAGCAACCGTAGCGGCGGCGGCGGGCGACTCAAGCACAGCGGCCGGCGTTTTGGCGGCGGCCGGGGCCTTGGTTACGGGTGCGACGGCTACGACTGGCGCAGCGGCGGGCCGGGTTTCGGCGGCAGTGGCGGCGGCGGCCGGAGCGGCTACTGTTTCAGCGGTGGCGGGTACGGGGGTTGAGACACGGGTTACACCGTGGTACGAACCGCCCTTGGGCAGCATGGCATACTCGGAGCGGCTGCAGCTGCCCAGCGTGAGGGCACAGGCGGCCACAGCAATGAGTTTAGCAAAGGGGGATACAAGGTTTTTCATGGGTAAGTGGGGTAATAGTGAGCTTAAATGCTCGTTCTACGGTCAAAACTACAAATCAGTGGTCGGGGAAGGCGCTATTTTTTTCACATGTGCCGATATCTGCGGTTAATTCGTTGCTGATATTACGTACCAGATAGGGCTGCTGCCCGAAAAGAGCGTTTCTCGAAGCAAAAAAGTGTTTCAACAGCGTCCCAGGCCAATCAATGCGCAACAGTAGTTCTTTGTTTCGTTTTCTAAAAATGAGC
This sequence comes from Hymenobacter frigidus, assembly GCF_014640435.1. Lineage (GTDB taxonomy): Bacteria > Bacteroidota > Bacteroidia > Cytophagales > Hymenobacteraceae > Hymenobacter > Hymenobacter frigidus. The sequence continues at coordinate 206,338 of NZ_BMGY01000001.1, forward strand.
ATTCTTCGTTACTGAACGCCGCGCCGGAGAATACTGTTGACGACGCTTAATGTGCTTACTTGCGAGTCGTATGAAGTACTGTTTTTTGGCCCGGCCATGGGCTTCAAGTATTGGGTGGCTGAGTGGTGGAGCCGGATTGCTGCTGGGCTGCACGCAGCTACCCGCCGAAACTCCTCCTTCGGTCGCTTTCGCTCAAAGCCTGACGAGCGCGCCAGCCGCTGACACCAGCGGCTATGAGCTGGCTCCACCGCGCGACCCGAACGGCATCGGCACTTATTATCTGGGCCGGCAGATTTCGCACGTCATGGGCCACGATGGCGCTGGTTGGTTGGAACGCAACGGTCGGCGGCAGGAAGAAGGCACGGATATCCTGCTAAAAGAGCTGAAGCTGAAACCCACCGATGTGGTGGCCGATATTGGCGCGGGCACCGGCTTCTTTTCGTTTCAGCTGGCCAAGAAAGTCCCCAAGGGCCAAGTGCTGGCCGTTGATATCCAGCCGGAAATGATTGCGGTGCTGCAAACCAATAAACGGCGCTTTCGAGCTGCCAACGTGCGCCCCGTACTGGGTACTACCACCAATCCGGCCCTTCCCGCCGACAGCGTGGACTTGGTGCTCATCGTGGATGCGTACCACGAGTTTAACCATCCGCGCGAAATGGGCCGCGCCATTCTGCACGCCCTGCGGCCCGGCACCGGGCGGCTGGCTTTGGTGGAGTACCGGGCCGAGGACCCTGATGTGCCCATCAAGCGCATTCATAAAATGAGTGTGGAGCAGGCCCGAAAAGAGATGGATGCCATCGGCCTGGAGTTTGTGGAAAGTATCGAAACGCTGCCGCAGCAACATTTGCTGCTGTTCCGGCGAAAGATAGGAGATTAGGCGCGTCGTAGCATCGGCTCCCTGCCCGACCTTTGCGGACATGAACTCCGACCCGCGCCAGCTTTCCATCCACGACTTCACTTACCCCCTGCCGCCCGAGCGCATCGCGCCGGAACCCCTCCCCGACCGGTCCGCCAGCCGCCTGCTGGTGAGCCGCGGCGGCATTATCACCGACCAGCATTTTCGCGATTTGGCCGGCGAGCTGCCAGCGGGCTCCTTGCTTGTTTTCAATGATACCCGCGTAGTGCGGGCCCGGCTGCTGGCCCGGCGGCCCACCGGCGGGCAAGTAGAGCTGTTTTGCCTGGAGCCAATGGCCCCGCACCGCAGCCTGGAGCTAGCCTTGCAGCAAACCAGACACTGCACCTGGCGCTGCCTGGTGGGCAACGGCCGCCGTTGGAAGGAAGGCCCCGTCACCCTGGAATTCACCACCGCCGAAGGCCAAGCGGCCACCCTGCACGCCGAGCGCCAAACCCAGGAAGCCGGCACCGCGCTGATTGATTTCCGTTGGGAGCCCGCCACGCTGCCCTTTGCTGAGGTACTGCGGGCCGCGGGCCACCTGCCCCTGCCGCCCTACATAGCCCGCCCCGATACCGCCACCGACGCCGTGCGCTACCAGACCGTGTATGCCGCCGCCGAAGGAGCCGTGGCGGCCCCCACCGCCGGCCTGCATTTCACGCCCGAAATACTGGCTGAGTTGCAAGCGAAAGACTTTTCGGTTGGCCACATCACCCTACACATCGGGGCCGGCACCTTCCAGCCCGTGAAGGCTGACCACATGGCCGGCCACCCCATGCACACGGAGCCGATACTGGTGACCGCGGCGCTGCTGCGCCAGCTGCTGGCTCACCGCCCCCGGCCAGTACTGGCCGTGGGCACCACCAGCCTGCGCACCCTCGAAACTTTGTATTGGCTGGGCGTGAGACTGCTGCAAAACCCGGAACAAAATACCCCCCGTGCGCTACTCGTGACGCAGTGGCAACCGTATGAACAGGCCGACGCAGCGGCCAGCATCAGCCCGGAGGCTGCCTTGGCGGCCCTGTTGCAGCACCTCGAAGTATTGGGTACCGATACGCTGGAGGCCAGCACGCGCCTACTCATCGCGCCCGGCTACCGGTTCCGCCTTGTCGACGGCCTTATCACCAACTTCCATCAGCCCGAAAGCACGCTGCTGCTGTTGGTGGCCGCCCTGCTGGGCCCGGGCTGGCGGGCGGTGTATGACCACGCCCTCGCGCATGACTACCGCTTCCTTAGCTACGGCGACAGCTCCTTGCTGCTGCCCTGACCTGCGTTCTGCCGGTGGTGCCGAAAGTGCGGCCAATTGGCAGCACACTCCTTGCGATAACCTTTGCTATTGGGGCGCGTAAAAGCCCCACACCACCCTTTTCCTTCTGTTGAATCATGAAAAAAGTAACGCTGCTGCTCGCCATTTCTGCTTTTGCCACAACTGCCTTCGCGCAAACCACTCCCTCGACGGAAGTAAAAACGCGTGACAATGGCACCACTAAAGTGGTAACGAAGACTGGCAAAACCAACACTGGCCAAGCCATCGACAACACCAAGGATGCCGCTGGCAACGTGGCCAAAAGAACAGGCAGCGCCATCAAGCGCGGTGCCAGAAAAACCACTCGGGCCGTGAAACGCGGCACTCAGAAAATGGGTAATAAATCCGTAGAAGGCACCCAAAAGATGGAAGTCAAAACCGAATAGTCCTTTCCAGAACTGTTCCTTTCCGCAATTTCCAGGAAGACCCCAGCGCAAGCTGGGGTCTTTTTTTGTGGCCGGATTCAGCGGGTCAGAACCGATGGGGCCGCTCTTGCACTTCGTGCAGCACCTTTTCGACTACCCCGCGCCCAAACAGGCTGAGGCCGGTATTGAGTACGACCAGTGCGGCAGTGCCAGCCACCACCCACTTACGAGTGGGAACTTGCTGGTCTTTAAGGCTGCCGGCCCAGTGCACCATGCTGGCTCCCGCGCCGATGGTGGCCAGACCCAGGGGAGAAAACAGCAGCCATTTTGCTTTGTGTGTCATCTGAAAAATAAAGTGGTGAAACGGATGTAATACCGAACCACGCGCCACGATTCATGCCATTGCCTGTTACCAGCGCGTACCTTTCGGCTTTTCGCTTACGCACCAGCGCGGGCCGTGTTTCGACCCTGGCCGGCCTACTTCCCCATGACACCTTACGAACAGCTGCTCCACCTCGCCTTCACGGCTCCCAATGACGTGAAGTACTACCTCACGCCTGTGGCCCTGCGCGCCTACGACCAGCTGCGCACGGCCCCGCCCGCTCAGTTACCCTTTCGGTTCGAACAAGTGCGCCTGGGCCTGGCGCTAAGCCTGCTCAAGCTGGTGTCGGAGCTGGGCGACCACGACGAGAGCCGCCAGGTCCTGGACGTGCTGCACCGGGCCCTGAACGAGGCCCGCTCGCCCGAAGACATTGACCGCATCATCAGCCGCGAAGCCCGCTTATTCGACCGGCTCTACGAAAACCTCTACGTGAACGAGGAAGGCGAAGAATTGCTCAACCTTTTCGGTCGCACCCTGGATGCCGATGCCCCCGAATTGCTCGAAGAAATTGCCCACGAAGGCGTAATCCTGGCCCGCAACCTCGACTTTAGCGACGAGCAGGAAGACTGATTTGCTAATAGAATTGTTTAGGTAGTCATCAGCACGGCGGGCCGGGCGCAGCGCGGCCAGGACCACCCAACCAATTCCCGAACAACCTGCGTTGCGCAAGCCCGCGCTTCTTCATTTTTAATCCTTAATTCTTAATTCCCTTCTCATGACCCTTACCATCCTTGGCTTTATTATTCTGGTCGTTGGGCTCAACGCCTCCCGTTTTTCGGAGCGGCTGGAGCGCCTGCGCGGCGGCCTCATCTTTCTGGGCGGGGCGTTTTTGATACTTGGACTGGCCCTGAGCACGGTAGTGCAGATTGGGGTGGGCCAGGTGGGCGTGCAAACGCTGTTTGGCCAGGTGCAATCGCGCGTGCTTCAGCCCGGCCTGAGCGTGGTCAACCCGCTGGTCGACGTGACGCGCTTCGACACCCGCACCCAGAACTACACCATGTCGGCGGTGCACGGCGAGGGCCAGCAGACCGGCGACGACGCCATTCGGGTGCTCTCGGCCGATGGCTTGGAAGTGGTGATTGACCTCACCGTACTCTATCACGTAGTGCCCACGCAGGCCCCCAAGATTCTCTCCACCATCGGCGAGGACTACCAGGACAAAATCGTGCGGTCCATCTCGCGTACCCGCATCCGCGACGGCGCGGTGTTTTACGATGCCGTGGCCCTGTACTCCACGCGCCGGGAGGAGTTTCAGACCCGCATCCTGGCCGCCATCGAAAAAGATTTTCGCAACAACGGCCTGCAGCTCGACCAGCTCCTGATTCGTAATATTCAGCTTCCGCAGTCCGTCAAGGCCAGCATCGAGAGCAAAATCTCAGCGGAGCAGGACGCCCAGAAAATGCAGTTTGTGGTGCAAAAGGAACGCCAGGAAGCCGACCGCAAGCGCGTGGAAGCCCAGGGCATTGCCGACTACCAGCGCATCATCAACACGCAGCTGAGCGACAAGCTGCTGCAGTACGAAACCATCAAGGCCAACCAAGCCATCGCCACTTCCCCCAACGCCAAGGTCATCATCATGGGCGGGGCGCGCGGCGCGGCCCCGCAGCTGCTGATTGGGGATAAGTAGGAAGCTCTTATCTGTTGCCAGGCAAGCAAAAAAGGCCGTTCCATGAGTTGGAACGGCCTTTTTTTTAGAAAAATTTTGCCCGCCTGAAGCGGCAGGCCTCGCGCTAGTTATACCCTTCGTTCTGCACCAAATTGGGGTTCACGTTAATTTCGCGCAACGGAATGGGAAACACCAAACGACGCGAGTTCCAAGGCACGGCCACGCCGGCGGGGTCGGCAATTGTCTCTCGGTTACGTTTCACATCGCCGAGCCGAAAGCCTTCGAAAGCCAGCTCCAGCTTGCGTTCGCGTAGAATAGCGGGCAACGTTAGCACGGCGAGCGGGGCCAGGCCGGCGCGTGTCCGCACGCGGTTAATATCAACCAAGGGCGTAGCGCCCAGCAACGTGCCGTTCCGGAAGTTGGCTTCGGCGCGGATGAGGTACATTTCGGCCAGGCGCATGAGCTTGATGTTGCCGTACAGGTCGTCGTACTTGTTGCTGTACGTCTGCCCGCTGCTGGTCGTGAACAAGTCGCCGCGCTCGTCGGTCGGTCCGTATAGGTCGGTGTGCTTGTCCTCAATGCTGATATCGCCCCGGCGGTCAATCGAATAGAAGGTATTCAACTCGTTGCGGCCGCTCTGGGCCGAAATCTGAATGGCGAAAATATCTTCCGGCGAGTTGGGGAGCAGGCCGGCCGCGGAGCCAGAGAAGAACTCATCCGCATAGCTGGGGTTGAGGGTGTACTTATTGACGCTGATGACGCGGTTGGCAGCTGAACCCGCATCGGCAAACCGTCCTTGCTGCAGATAGACCCGGGCGAGCATGGTGGCCGCGGCGTACTTGTTGGCAAAAAAAGATGCTGCTGGCGAGTTGACTGGCATTTTGGCTTCGGCGTCGGTCAGGTCGGCAATGACCTGGGCGTACACTTCGGTCACGGTGTTGCGCCGCACCTGCGAAGCAGCATCGAGGACCCGCGTGGGCGTGAGCACCAACGGCACACCGAGGTTGGATGCGGGACTACCGTCGCCCCAGTCCTTGGCATAGAGGCGTACCAGTTCGAAGTACATCGACGCACGGATGAATTTAGCCTCGCCCTCTACCCGCGCCCGTTTGGCAGGCGTATCGAGCTTGTCGATGTTGGCCAGCACGTTGTTGGTGCGGTTGATGACGTTGTAGGCGTTCACCCAAATGGCTTGCGCAAAGCCGTTGTCCTTGAGCATGGACTTGCGGTTGATTTGGTTGGGCGGGATAAACGTGCCCACAAAAGTTACTTCGCCGTCGTCGGCCAGCAGGTCCGACATCAGCTGAATGTAGCCACCGTAGGCCTCCGCGTTCTGAATACCGGTGTAACAGCCTACCAAGGCCGCCTCCACGTCCGACGACGTGCGCAGGGCCAGTTCGTCCCGCACCGAGTTGACGGGGTCAATGTCGAGCTTTTTATCGCAACTGGTCAGGGAGCCTGCCAGAAACAGGGCCGTTGCCAGCGTATAAACAATTTTTTTCATGTCTTTGAAAAGTCAGGAATGGGGATGGCCGCCGCAAAGCGGCCCAAATGCTAGAAGCCGACGTTGACGCCGAAAGTAATGGTCCGGGGCTGGGGCGCGGTGTAGAAGTCGATGCCCTGGTTGATATTGCCCTGCGTGGTATTGTTGGAGAGGTAGTCAGTATTCACTTCTGGGTCCCAGCCCTTGTACTTCGTGAAGGTGACCAAGTTCAGGGCTTGAGCAAATACCCGCACCGACTGCAAGTAGCCTTTTTTAACAAAATCACCCGGCAGGTTGTAGCCCAGGGTGAGCGTGCGCAAGCGGCCGTAGGAACCGTCTTTGACGAAGCGCGACGACTGGCCCGAACCGTTGCCACTCAGGTAATCGGCCTTCGGGACATCGGTGATATCGCCAGCCTTGCGCCAGCGGTTGAGCTGGTCGCGGGTCTGGTTATCGGGGCCGTTGTTGAAGGCAACCGAATAGTACTGCGCGCCACCGTCGAAGATTTTATTGCCGAACACGCCGATAAACGTGGCGGTCAGGTCGAAGCCTTTGTAGCCAAAGGTGTTGGTCAGGCCGCCCGTCCACCGGGGGTTAGGGTCGCCCACCGGCACCAGCTGTGCCGCGTTAATATCGTTGGTAGTACCCTTGCTGCGGTCGCTGACACCAGTGCCGGTGCCGTCTTCATTGGCGCGGTTGACATAGTACAGTGCATCGCCGTTGGCGGGGTCCACGCCCGCGTATTCGGGGGCGAAAAAGGTGCCAATGGGGAAGCCCTCCTGGGCACGACTCACAAAGGAGCCCAGAATGGGCTGGCCTTGCAGGAAAGTCAGCTTATTGGCATTGCGGGCGGCGTTCACGGTGGTGGTCCAGCTGAAATCGCCCACGAAGTTGCGCGTCGTCAACGACAGCTCCACCCCCTTGTTTTCTAGGGTACCCACGTTCTTGAACTGCGAGGTAAAGCCGGACGTAGCGGGCACGGTGGCGTTCAGGGCCAAGTCGGTGGTAAGCTTCTGGTACACGTCCACTTCGGCGCTGATGCGGTTATCGAAGAAGCCCATCTCCAAGCCGGCATCAGCTTGGGTGGTCGTCTCCCATTTCAGGTCGGGGTTGGCCACCTGCAATGGGCGCTGGCCGGGGATGCCCACGTAGCCCGAGGTGCCGGTGAACAGGCCCAGGGAAGCAAAGTCGGAGAAGCCCTGGTTTCCGGTACGCCCGATGCTGATGCGGGGCTTGAGCAGGCTCAGCACCGTTTGGTTTTTCAGGAAGCTTTCTTCCGTCACGACCCAACCCAGCGAGGCGGCCGGAAAGAAACCGTACTGCTTATTGGTGCCGAAGCGCGACGAGCCGTCGATGCGGGCACTCAGGCCCAGCAAGTACTTGCTGGCAAATGAGTAATTCAAGCGGCCAAAGTACGAGAGCAGGGAGCTGCGCGTAAGCTCCGAATTACCGGCCGAGTACACGGCGGCACTGCCTAGTTTACGGTAGGCATCGCTGGCAAACTGCGAGCCTTCTACGCTGGTGTAGTTCTGCTTGCGCTCCTCGTAGGAGGTACCCAACGTAGCTTCCACGGTGTGCAACTCGGCCAGTACCTTGCGGTAAGACAGGAAGTTGTTGGTGATGTATCGGCCGCTGGTGGTGTGGGCGCTGAAGGCGAAGCCGTTGGTCGGCCCCGAGTTGCGGGAGGTCACGCGAGCCAGGTACTGGTCCTCGTCCTGGTTCAGGATGTCCAGGCCCAACTCGGAGCGAAACGAGAGGCCGGGAATGATTTCATACTGGGCAAATACGTTGCCCAACGTGCGGTACACAAAGGTAGCGTAGGTGGCGGCATTGTTTTGCACCCCCAGCAGCGGGTTGTAGTAGAAGGGGAAGTTGTTGTTTGGGTTGCCGGTGTTCAGGTCCAGCGCGCCGCTGGTGAGGCCGGTGCGGGGGTCGATGACGGGCGTAATCGGGGCCAAGGCTACCGCCTGCAAGGGTGTGCTGAAGGCGTTGTCGTTGGGCAGCCGGTCGTTGCGGGTGCGCGACAAACCAATGTTAATGCCCAGCGTCATTTTATCGGTCGCCTTGTGGTCCACGTTGAGGCGCGAGGCAATGCGCTGCAGCTTATTGCCTACCAAGATGCCTTCCTGCGTGCTGTACTGGCCCGAGAGGTAGTACTTGGTTTTATCAGTGCCTCCGCTCGTATTGAGGTCGTACTGGCTAAAGCTGCCCTTGCGGAATACCTGGTCCTGCCAGTCGGTATCCACCGCGTAGTTGCCGTCCACGGTCACGCCGGCAGCGTAGTTCCGTAAGCGGTTGGCGTTGGAAACATCGGAGCGACCGGCGTTTTTCAGCGCTTCGGTTAATAGCTCCACGTATTCTTTGGAGTTCAGGAACTCCCGACGGCGCGTGGCTTGGCTGGTACCCGTCTGGTAGCCCAGATTGAAGCGCGTCGCGCCGGATTTACCCCGCTTGGTGGTGATGAGGACCACGCCGTTCGAAGCCCGCGAGCCGTAAATGGCCGAAGCAGCCGCATCTTTCAAGATGGTGATACTCTCGATGTCGTTGGGGTTAATGTCGGCAATCGGGTTGGTCGGGGCACCGGTCGAAGACAGGTTATCCGTCACAATCGGAATGTTGTCTACCACGTACAGCGGCTGCGTGTCGCCGCTCACCGAGGCCGTACCGCGCACACGCACCTTGATGCCCTGGCCCAGCTTGCCGCTCCCGCTCTCGATGACCACACCCGCTGCCCGGCCCTGAATGGCCTGCTCGAAGGTTTGCACCGGCGCATTGGCCACGTCCTTGCTGGTGAGCTGCACCACCGAGCCCGTCAAGTCGGCTTTGGTGGAAGTGCCGTAGCCCACCACGATGGCTTCGTTGAGCTGCGTGGCGGCCGCGGCCAGCGTCACGTTGATGACGCTCTGGCTGCCCACCGTGATGGTTTGGGCGGTGTAGCCCACCGAGCTGATAACGAGCGTGGCACCAGGCTGTACACTCAATACGAATGCCCCGTCGGCATTGGTGCTTACGCCGTTGCTGGTGCCCCGTTCCAGTATAGTGGCGCCGGGCAGAGCCCCGCTGTCGGAACCCGTTACCCGACCACTGATGGCATTGGTTTGCGCCCACGCCGATACCGAGTAGAAGCAGACCGCAAAAAGCAGCAGCATTCTGATGTGAGTAAATATTTTTTGTTTCATGAAAAAAAAATGGTTTGTAAACGATTAAAAGTGAAAGATATCAGCAGACTGTAATCTACCGCGCTGTTAAAAACTGGCTAACCACATCAGACTAGCAGTTCTAAGGTAATGCGTTAGCTATCGCCGTGTCATTACAGGCGCAACAAGATATGCAACTGCACAGGTTAATTCCATGAAATTGCGCAATTTTTATAAGAGCCTGCTATCGGTGCCTACCTTTATGGCGTTATTGCTTGCCGCTTTCGGCGCAGCTGCGCTGACTACTTTTCCGCCTCAATGCCAACGATTCATTACCTAACTACGGCCGATGCTGTTGCCACCGCCGCCGCTCATTTTGCCACTTTGCCACGCATCGGCATCGACCTGGAATTTGATGATATGCGCCACCGCTACGGGCGGCACCTGGCCCTTATTCAAGTATTCGACGGTCAGGAAGCATACCTGATTGACCCATTGCCGCTGCCCAATATGGCCGCCGACCTCGAACCACTGTTTGCCGTGCTGCGCGACCCGGCCGTGGCCAAGGTGTTCCACTCCTGCAAGTCGGACATTCTGCTGCTCGACGAGGTATTCAGCGTCAACTGCCTCAACATAGTGGACACCAGCCTGCAGTTTACGCTGCTGGCCGCCGAGGATAATAATATTTCCCTGGGCCGCCTCATTCAGGCCGAGTTGGGCTTTGAAGTCGATAAAGGTGAGCAAAAATCAAACTGGCTGAAGCGCCCCCTCACCGAGGCTCAGCAGGAGTATGCTGCCAACGACGTCCTCTTCCTCTTCGAGCTCACCGACCGCCTCAGCGCCCGCCTCGAGGAGCTGGGCCGCGCCGACTGGGCCGCCCAGGAAAACCTGGCTCTGGAAGCCGTGCGCTACGGTCGCGACGACCCGCGCCCGTGGTCGCGCAACGCCGCCAAGTACAAAATATCCAGCTCAGAAATGCCCGTTTTCCGGGAGCTGTACATGTTGCGCGATGCCGTGGCCCGGCAGCTCGACCGCCCGCCCTATCACGTGCTGAGCAACGACCGGCTGGCCGAGCTCACCCGCCAGCCCATCGAAACGCCGCTGCAGCTGCGCACCGCCAACGGCCTGCACCCCGAGCTGAAACGCTCGCCTTACGCCGAGCAGCTGCTGGCCATCGGCACCACCGACCTAGAGCCGGATGCCCCGCTGGGTCCCGAGCACCGCAAGTTTCCGTTCCGCCGCCGCCTCAACGGCTCCGCCGCCACCCGCGCCGATGCCCGCGAAGCCTTACTCAATACGCTCAAAACACACCTCACCACCGACCAGGGAGCTACCATGGCCAACATGGTACTCAGCAATCGTCTCATCGCCGAAATCATCGAGCAAGGCGCGGTAGGCGCGCTGCGGCCCTGGCAGCAGCAGCTCCTGCGTGAGTCAGCCGAGAAACACGGCGAGGACTACGGGCAGATTGCGGAACCGTTCTAGGTATCCGCGAACAGCAGAACGTCATGCTGAGCGAAGTTGAAGCATCTCTATCGTGATAGTAACTGATTACTTACGCGGTAGAGATGCTTCGACTTCGCTCAGCATGACGTTCTGCTGGTAGGGCAGGCCGGTGTTAGAATTGGGCTTCCTCGGTGCTGCCCACCAGGGCGGCGGTGCTGGTTTGGTTGCTGGTCACCACGTTCTGCACGGCATCAAAGTAGCCGGTGCCCACGAAGGTCTGGTGCTTCACGGCCTGGTAGCCGTCTTTGGCCAGGGCAAATTCACGCTCCTGCAGCTCCGAGTAACCGGCCATGCCGCGCTGGCGGTAGGCCTGGGCCAGCTCGAACATGCTGGTGTTAAGGGCGTGGAAGCCAGCCAGGGTGATAAACTGGAACTTGTAGCCCATGGCAGCCAGGTCCTCGCGGAAGGTTTCCATTTGGGCCACGCTCAGTTTAGAGGCCCAGTTGAACGAGGGCGAGCAGTTGTAGGCCAGCAGCTTACCGGGGAATTTGGCGTGCACGGCTTCGGCAAACTTGCGGGCATCTTCCAAATCCGGGTGCGAGGTTTCCATCCAAATCAGGTCGGCATACGGCGCGTAGGCCAGGCCACGGGCAATGCCGGCCTCCAGGCCGCAGCGGATGCGGTAGAAGCCCTCGTTGGTACGCTCGGCTTCTTGTAGGATGAAGGGCTGGTCGCGCGGGTCCACGTCGGCGGTAAGCAGGTCGGCGGCATCGGCATCGGTGCGGGCCACGATGAGCGTGGGCACACCCATTACGTCGGCGGCCAGGCGGGCGGCCACCAGCTTGTTGATGGCTTCCTGGGTGGGTACCAGCACTTTGCCACCGAGGTGGCCGCATTTTTTAGCCGATGAGAGCTGGTCCTCAAAGTGCACGCCGGCGGCCCCGGCCTCAATCATCATCTTCATCAGCTCAAAGGCATTCAGGTTGCCCCCAAAACCGGCCTCGGCATCGGCCACGATGGGCGCGAGGTAATGCACGTCGCTCCGGCCGTCGAGGTGCTGAATCTGGTCGGCCCGCAACAACGCATTGTTGATGCGGCGCACCACGGCCGGCACGCTATCCACGGGGTACAGGCTTTGGTCGGGGTACATCTGGCCCGCGCCGTTGGCATCGGCCGCCACCTGCCAGCCGCTGAGGTAGATGGCCAACAGGCCGGCCTGCACTTCCTGCACGGCCTGGTTGCCGGTGAGGGCCCCCAGCCCGGCCACGTACTCGCGGGTGTGCATCAACTCCCACAACCGCTCGGCCCCTTGGCGGGCCAATGAATACTCGATGTGCACGGAGCCTTGCAGCTTGTTCACGTCCTCGGCCGAATACGGCCGCTCAATGCCCGCCCAACGGGGGTTGGTGGCCCAGTCCTGGGTCATGGCGGCGATGCGTTCTGCGTGGGTTTGCATGGGAATGGGGGGTTGAATGGTGGAAAATTGAGGTACCGGCCGCTGGCCGCAGTCTAGGCGCAGCGGCCAGCGTTACGCCAATTGCTCGTAGGCTGGCACGGTTAGAAATTCGATGAACGTCTCGCTCATTACCAGCTTGTCGAACAGCCGGGCGGCGGGCAGGAAATGGCCGGTTTCGTAGGCCTCCTCCCCTACTTGGGCTTTTATTTTGTCGAGCTGACCGGGCACCAGCGCACGGTACAACTCCGTGGTCACGGGCCGGCCGTCGGCCAGCGTGGTGCCGGGCGTGTGCAGCCACTGCCACACCTGGGCCCGGCTGATTTCGGCCGTGGCGGCGTCCTCCATCAGGTTGTAAATCGGCACGCAACCGTTGCCGCCCAGCCAGGAGGCCAGGTACTGAATGGCCACGTCGATGTTCAGCTTCAAACCATCTTCCGTGATGTTGCCTTCGGGAGCCTTTACCAAATCGGCGGCAGTTACCTGCACGTCGAGGCGCTTGTTCTCGATTTGGTTGGGGCCGGGCATGAGGCGGTCGAAGACCTCCAGCGCCACCGGCACCAAGCCGGGGTGGGCCACCCAGGTGCCGTCGTGGCCGTTGGTGGCTTCGCGAATTTTGTCCTGGCGTACTTTCTCCAAGGCCGCGTCGTTGGCGGCCGGGTCGTTCTTGATGGGAATCTGGGCGGCCATGCCGCCGATGGCGTGCACGCCCCGACGGTGGCACGTCTGAATAACGAGCTGCGAGTAGGCGGCCATAAAGGGCACGCTCATCGTGACCTCGGCCCGGTTGGGTAGCCGGAACTCGGGGTTCAGGCCCAGGCGCTTGATGTAGCTGAAAATATAGTCCCAGCGCCCGCAGTTGAGGCCGGCGCTGTGGTCGCGCAGCTCGTACAGGATTTCATGCAGCTCGAAGGCGGCCGGCAGCGTTTCGATGAGCACCGTGGCGCGCACCGTGCCGTGGGGCACCCGCAGCACCCGCTGGCAGTCCTTGAACACGTCGTTCCAGAGCCGGGCTTCGAGGTGACCTTCGAGCTTGGGCAGGTAGAAGTAGGGCGCGGTGCCGCGGTTGATGAGCTCGTGGGCGTTGTGAAAAAAGTAAAGGCCAAAATCGAACAGGGCCCCGCTCACCGGCTCGCCGTCCACTTCCACGTGCTTTTCGAGCAGGTGCCAGCCGCGGGGGCGCACCATGAGCACGGCGGTTTCGTCGTTCAGCCGGTATTCCTTAGTGGGCGTGCTCAGCGAAATGGTGCGGCGCACGGCATCGCGCAGGTTAATTTGGCCCTGGATGACGTTGGCCCAGGTGGGGGCGTTGGAATCCTCCAGGTCGGCCATGAACACGCGGGCCCCGGAGTTCAGCGCATTGATAATCATCTTGCGCTCGACCGGACCGGTGATTTCCACGCGGCGGTCGCGCAGGTCGGCGGGCAGCGGGGCCACCGTCCAGTCCTGCTCACGGATGCGCCGGGTTTCGAGCAAAAAACCGGGCAGGATGCCCGCCGCGAACTCCACCTGCCGCTCGGCGCGGCGCACCAGCAGCTGGCGGCGGCGCTCCTCGAAGTGCCGGTGCAGCTCGGCCACGAACGCGAGGGCCGACGGCGTGAGGATGGCGGCAAATTCCGGCGTGTACGGGCCCAGCACTTTCACCCGCTCGGGGGTGAGGTACCTGGGCTTGGGGGCGGGGGCGGTGTCGGTGAAAGGCATGGCTGATTCAATTAACGATGAGCAATGAACAGGGGGCTTACGGGTCTGATTGGCGGCGTCCCAGCCACGGCGGCGGGTTGCCCGGCAGCACAATTGCCATCCGACCTAAGACAAACATACAATGCGAATTTCAGTAATTAGCGAATATTCGCTAAAAGACAAAATTTTGTAAATAGCTGGTAACTTTGCGCTGCTTACTTAGCAACCCCGAAATCATTATTCTTCTAGCACTAAAGCCGCTTTTTCTGGTGCTTTTCTGGCTATCAGTAGACTGAAAAAATTTCCAATGTTGAATCATGGCCAAGTCGTTCGCCTCATTTTTGGCCTGAAGCTGCGCGAGCTGCGGCAGGAGCGCGCCCTGAGCCCGGCCGAGCTGGCGCGGGTCTGCGACGTGTCGGTGAGCTACCTGAACGAGATTGAGAAGGGCAAGAAGTACCCCAAGGCCGACAAGATTCTAAGTTTGAGCAAGGCGCTGGACGTGCGCTACGACCAGCTCACCTCGCTGGAGCTGCCGCGCCGGCTGGAGCCCATCGGCGAGCTGCTCAACTCCAAGATACTGAAGGAGTTTCCTTTGGAGATGTACGGCCTGGAACCGGCCCGCATCATCGAGCTGATTGCCAACGCGCCGGCCAAGATGAATGCCTTCATCAGCACCATTTTCGAGATTGCGCGCAACTACGAGATGCGCCAGGAGCATCTGTTTCTGGCCGCGCTGCGCTCGTTTCAGGAAATGCACGACAACTACTTCGAGGACCTGGAGCAGGACGTGCGCGCCTTTGTGGGCAGCCACCAGCTCAGCACCGCCGCCCCGTTTGCCCTCGGCCAGCTGGAGCGCGTGCTGACCCAGGAATACGGCTACACGCTGGACCGCGAAACGCTGGGCCGGCACGCGGTGGCCACGCAAGCTCGGCTGCGAAGCGTGTTTCAGCCCAAAACCAAGCGGCTGCTGCTGCGGCCGGGCCTGAGCCGGGGCCAGCAAGCTTTCGTGCTGGGCCGGGAGGCGGCCTTCAACTACCTCAAGCTGACGGAGCGGCCCTACGTGAACAGCAGCACCCAAGTCAGCTCGTTTGATGAGGTGCTCAATAATTTTAAGGCGTCCTACTTCGCGGGGGCGCTGCTCATGGAAGAAGAAAGCTTGCTGCGCGACGTGAAAAAGTTTTTTGGGGCCAAAAAGTGGCAGCCGACGCTGCTGCTGGCCCTGATGACGCAGTATGACGTGAGCCCCGAGATGTTTATGCAGCGCCTCACTACGCTGCTGCCGCGCCATTTTGGGCTGCAAAGCCTGTTCTTTCTGCGCTTCGACCAGACCGATGCGACTGCCCCCTTTGAGCTGACCAAGGAGCTGCACCTGGCCCGCCTGCACAACCCCCACGGCAACGAGCTGAACGAGCACTACTGCCGCCGCTGGGTGAGCCTGCGCCTGCTCAACGATGCCCGCGCCCTGCCCGTGCCCGATACGGCCGCCGCGCCCGTTACCGTGGCCGGAGCCCAAAAATCCCGCTATTTCGGCACCGACGACGAATACCTGTGCTTCACACTGGCCCGCGCCGGCACTCCTACCCAAGTGGCCCTGAGCGTGACCGTAGGCCTGCGCTGCGACGATAACCTGAAGGCGCACGTCCGCTTCCTGGACGACCCGGCCCTACCCTTCCGCATCGTGAACGAAACCTGCGAGCGCTGCCCCATTCCGGACTGCGAGTCGCGAGCGGCCGCGCCCACTGAAATCGTGCGGCTGGCCGAAAAAGCGGCGTTTGAGGCAGCGATGGCGGAACTAGTAGCGGGTAATTCCTGATGCGGCGTGGCCTACTAATTGGTGTGGCAATCTTCTTGTTGCTGTTGGCCGCGGCAGGCTACGCCGTGTGGCGCGTGGCCTACCAGCCCAACGTCACGGCCTTTGCCGAAGGCCCGGCCTACCTCTACATCCGCACCGGCACGGGCTACGCGGCAGTACTCGATTCGCTGCAGAAACACCAGCTGCTGCGGGAGCCCGGCACGTTCCGCCGGGTGGCCGAGTACCACGACTACCCGGCCCACGTGCAGCCCGGCCGCTACCGGCTCGACCCGGCGATGGGCAATATCGAGTTGGTCAAGCTGCTGCTATTCGGACGTCAGGACACCGTGCGGTTCGAGCTGAAACCGTTTCATTACCTCGACCGGCTGCCGCGCCAGGTAAGCCGGCAGCTGGAGACCGACTCCTTCAAGCTGGAGCTGCTGCTCGGGGAAAATGCCGGCCTGCAAGCGCGCTACCGGCTCGATACCTGTACCATCCGCACGATGTTTATTCCGGGCCAGTACCGGCTGCTGTGGAACACCAGCGCGCCGGCTTTGCTGGATACGATGGCCGCCCGCTACCGCCGGTTCTGGACGCCGGAGCGCCAAGCCCGAGCCGATTCGCTGAAGATGACCCGTACCCAAGTGAGCGTGCTGGCCAGCATCGTGCAGCGCGAAACTGCCCAACCCACCGACAAGCCGCTCATCGCCGCCGTGTACCTCAACCGCCTGCGCAACGGCCAGCCCCTGCAAGCCGACCCCACCCTGCTCTGGCCCCTGCACGGCTTGGGCACCCGCAAGCGCGTGCTGAACGTGGACAAAAAAGTGGACTCGCCCTACAACACCTACCGCCACAAGGGCCTGCCGCCCGGCCCCATCACTACGCCCCTGCCCGGCTCGCTGCTGGCCGTGCTCAAGCCCGCCCACAACAAAAACCTGTTTTTCTGCGCCCGCCCCGACGGCAGCGGCTTCTCCGACTTTGCCGAAACCTATGCCCAGCACAAGCGTAACGCCCGCCGCTATCAGCACCGGCTCGACAGTCTGGGAATAAAAAAATAGCCGCTTCAATAAGGAGGCAGCTGTATTGTCCCACCTTCAGTTGGTGGGCCGCTATGGCGGCTCTCGCATTGGCAGGCATCAAGCAATAGAAAAACAGGCAACGCGAAACCAGCCGAGGCCGCTGCGAACCGCCAGAACCTCAACGCAGCCGGTATAGGCGCAACGGGAGGCTATCGACCGCCGCAGCCCGGCTGGCGGCCAGTGTGGCCTCATAGCCCAGGCCGGTAAACTCGGAATGCTCCAGAAACAGCAGCGGCTGGTGCAGCTGCGACGCGGGCCAGGCGGCTACCGGCCGCTGCCTCCGTAACGAATCGAACCGAGCTACGCCCGCCACCCGCCAGTAGCCATCCAGCAGCACGTACTGGTAGCCCTGGGCGCGCAAGCCAGCCAGTTGCCGCTCATCGGTGATGACAGCCAGGGTTTGATTTTCGGACAGGTATGGTGCGAGACCCTGCCCTACCGTGCTGGCTACTTTGGCCGCGCCGTGTTGCCGCAGCCAAAGCGCCACTTGCGGGTATCGGGTTGGCAGCGGCGCATAGATAGTTTGCTGAATGCGCAGGATATTCAGCCCGGCCGCAGTCAGCAGCGCTGCCGCCAGCACCCAGCCCGGTAGCAAGCGCCGCCCGCTAAGTACCGCCAGCGCCGCCAGCGGCAAATAGGCAAACAGCAGCCCACGCGGCGCCTTAACAAGCAGCGACATGCCCGCCAGCAGGCAGCCGGCCCAAACCAGCAGGTACCAGGTTAGTGGCAGCTGCTGGGTGCGCGCAATCCGCCAGCCGGGCCACTGCCGCCACCCCAGCCACGCGGCCCCCAACAGCCCCGCCAACAACAGCGGCGATTCGAACTGGGTGAGGTACCGAAAATAATACAGCAAATCGAAGTGCAGCGTACTCTGGCGGCCCGCCACGTTGGCCGCCTTGGGAAACACCGTACGCACATAAAAACCCAGCCAACGGTACCACGGCTGACCCGTGGCCACCCCCACCGCCCCAAACACGATATAGGGCAGCGCCAGCAGCGACAACGCCCGGCCCCACACCCGCCGCCACAGGCCGTCGGCCTGCCACGCTTCCAGCAGTACCAGAATCGGTAGGGTGAACAGGAATTTATAGTCGAAGCACAGCCCCATCGCCAGCCAGCCCACTACCCGCAGCCAGACCCCCGGCGCAGGACGGTGCAGCCGCGCAAAATGGCTCCGCAACAGTCCGGCGTACACCACCAGATTGAGCGAGGCCATCGTGAAATCGCGGCCCGAAAACGTGAGCAGCAACCCGGTGCCGGCCAGCAGCACGAGGCCCGCCGTTTCCAGTCCGGTCAGGGCTGCCCGGCGGGCTGCCCAGGCCGCAAACAGCCCGAGCCCGGCCACTCCCAGCAGGGCATTGATGGTTTGGAAGACCAGAAAGCTCCGGGTGAGCAAGCCAACGGGCGCGTACAGCAAATAAAACCCCGGACTACCGTGGTGAAACAGCTGACTAAATTTACCCCGCGCTAACTCCTGAACTATCTGCCAGTTGTGCGCCGAATCGTAGTCGGGCGCGCCCGCTTCGGCCAAGCGCCACAGCCGCAGCCCGGCCACCACCAGCAACGCCCCCACCAGCCACGGCAATCGGTTCACAGCAGGATATTCGTTCTTTGTGGCGTCAGAAAAAGACATGGGTTGACTGGGAACTGGCAAACGCAAAGTTCGGCACGGCCAGTCTAAGATTTTTCCCTCTTTTCCTTCTTCCATTTCCTCTTTATGCGTCTCGTTATTCAGCGCGTGCGCGAAGCCCAGGTCACCGTCGAAGGCCGGGTTACGGGCCAGATTGGCCCCGGCCTGCTGGCGCTGGCCGGCTTTGCGCCCACCGACACCACCGCTGCCCTCACCTGGATGTGCCGCAAGCTGGTGCAGCTGCGTATTTTTGGCGACGACAACGGCCAGATGAACCGCAGCGTGCAGGACACCGGCGGCCAGATTCTGGTGGTGAGCCAATTCACGCTGTTGGCCGATGCGCGCAAGGGCAACCGCCCTAGCTACATCGGCGCGGCCCCGCCCCCCGTGGCCGAGCCGCTCTACCAGCAATTCGTGGCCATGGTGGCGGCCGAGCTGGGCCAGCCCGTGCCCACTGGCATTTTCGGGGCCGACATGCAGGTCAGTTTAGTTAATGATGGCCCGGTGACCATCGTGCTCGATTCGCCGACCTGAGCCCGGCATTTCCATCCCGTAATTCTCGACCAATATGACCCTCGAAGAAGCTCAAAAGACCGTCGACACCTGGATAACCACCACTGGCGTGCGTTATTTTAACGAATTGACTAATATGGCCATTCTCACCGAAGAGGTAGGCGAAGTGGCCCGGCTCATCTCCCGGCAATACGGCGAGCAGTCATTCAAGGAGTCCGACAAAGACCGCGACCTCGGCGATGAGCTGGCCGACGTGCTGTTCGTCGTCATCTGCCTGGCCAACCAGACCGGGGTCGACCTCACCGCAGCCCTGACCCGCAACCTGGCCAAAAAGACCCAGCGCGACAGCCAGCGGCACCAAGACAATGAGAAGCTGAGATGAGTGGAGCTAAAAAACGTCATGCCGAGCGCAGCCGAGGCATCTCGCCTGTATCGTTGAACGATTGAGTTACCACCCCACGCGAGATGCCTCGGCTACGGCTGCACCTTCGCTCGGCATGACGTTCACATTTCACCCAGTACCAACCGGTCCTCCCGCCACACGGGCAGCACGTCGGCGTAGGCATCAATCTGCAGGCAGAACTCAAAGTCCTGGCTGGCTTCCAGTGAATTGAGCCGGCGCACGTGGGCCGATTGCAGCAGGTAGGCTGGCAAATCGGCCCGGCCCTGCTGCCAGAGGTGCAGCGCCGCCAGCGTAGCATCCGAGCTGCTCACATCAAATTCCGAAGCCAGACGCTCGGCCAGCGCGCCGCCAAATACCGTGTCTTCGAGGCAGAACTGACCTTTCCAACCGGCGCACACCACCAGTACATCGCGCTGCTGCTGCCGGACAAAAGCAGCCACCGCAGCCAGGTTAAGAAACGCCCCAACCACCACGGCCTCAGCCGCCAGCGAGCGGCGCAACGCCGCCGTGCCGTTGGTGGTGCTGATGGTGAGCGCCCGGCCCCGCACCGGCCGGGCGGCATCGAGGAAGCCGAAAGGTGAGTTGCCGAAGTCAAATCCCGGCGCGGGCAGGCCGTCGCGCTCGGCGGCCGTCAGGCAGCCGTGCTCCCGACCATACGCCGTGCATTCTTCCAGTGTAGCCACCGGGAAAACGTGGGTTATGCCCTCCCCCAGCGCCGTGACGATGGTGCTGGAAGCCCGCAGAATATCCACGATGACGGCCACCTTGCCGCGCAGGTCATGAAGGTGCAGCAGCTCGGGCGAGAAGCAAATATCTAGTTTGGGCACTGTTTGAGTTAAAAGTTGAGAGTTAAAATGACCGTTGCTAAAAGTTGAGCCAGCAGTCGTCTTAACTCTCAACTTTTAACTTTTAACGCTACTCTTCCGTGCCCTTCGTAAGGGGCAGCTTGCTCACGGTGGCGGGCAGGTTCTTGCCCCGAATCTGCACGAAAATCTGCGTGCCGGGGGCGGCAAACTCCGTTTTCACGTAGCCCATGCCAATGCCTTTGCTGAGCGAGGGCGACTGCGTGCCGCTGGTGACGTCGCCGATTTTCTGGCCGTCGGCGTCCATCAGCTCGTAGTGGCCGCGCGGAATGCCGGTGCCATCCATCACAAAGCCCACCAGCTTTTTGCTCACGCCAGCTTCTTTCTGCTTCTTAAGGTTAGCAGAGTTGGTGAAATCCTTGGTGAACTTGGTAATCCAGCCCAGGCCGGCTTCCAGCGGCGAAGTAGTGTCGTCAATATCGTTGCCATAGAGGCAGTAGCCCATTTCGAGGCGCAGGGTATCGCGCGCACCCAGGCCAATGGGCTTGATGCCAAAGGCCTGCCCGGCCGTCATCACCTTATCCCAAACCAGGGCAGCGCTTTCGTTGGGGATGTACAGCTCGAAGCCGCCCGCGCCGGTATAGCCGGTGGCCGAGATAATGACGTCGGGGGCACCAGCAAAGCTCCCCTGCACGAAAGAGTAGTACGGGATGCTGCTCAGGTCCACATCCGTCAGCTGCTGGAGGACGGCAATGGCCTTGGGGCCCTGCACGGCAAATAGGCTGGTGAGGTCCGAAATATCCTCCATTTCCACGCCCTGGGTATTGTGGTGCTTAATCCAGTTCCAGTCTTTTTCGATGTTGGAAGCATTCACCACTAGCAGGTAATCATCGTCGGCGAGCTTGTACACCAGCAGGTCATCCACAATGCCGCCGTCGTGGTTGGGCAGGCAGGAATACTGGGCTTTGCCGTCGGCCAGCTTGCTGGCGTCGTTGCTGGTCACGCGCTGAATCAGGTCGAGGGCCTGAGGGCCCCGCAACCGGAACTCGCCCATGTGCGACACGTCGAAAATGCCCACTGCGCGGCGCACGGTGTGGTGCTCGTCGAGGTCGGAAGAGTAGCGCACCGGCATATCGTAGCCCGCGAAAGGCACCATTTTGGCACCCAGCTGGCGGTGCGTGTCGTTGAGGGTAACGGTTTTCAGGGAAACGGACATAGAAGAGTGGCTGAATGAGTGGGAATATGCTTGGCGGTGCAAAGGTGGGGCAAAAAAGAAAAGCCGCTTCAATATGAAGCGGCTTTTCTGTAGCGTGGACTCTGCGAGTCCGCGCTTGAATCGTTCACGCGCAGACTCGCAGAGTCCACGCTACTTTACACGCGCACCATCCAGTTGTGCACGTCGGCGCCTTCGCCGCTCCGAATAGCGTCGAGGGCGGCACCCACGCGCTTCGAGAAGGCGTTGGGGCCGGCCACGGGCAGGTCGTAGTCGTGGCCTTCGTAGCCGATGGTGCAAATGGGCGCGATGGTGGCGGCCGTGCCAGCCCCGAAGGCTTCTTCTAGCTTGCCAGCGGCCAGGGCTTCCATGATTTCCACGCTGCTCACTTTGCGCTCTTCCACGGTCAGGCCCATGTCGCGGGCCAGGGCCAGCACGCTGCGGCGCGTCACGCCATCGAGGATGGACGTGCTGAGCGCTGGCGTTACCACGCGGCCGTCAATCACGAAAATGGCGTTCATCGTGCCCGACTCTTCCACGTAGCGGTGCTCCGAGGCATCGGTCCAGATAAGCTGGTTGTAGCCTTCCTGCTGGGCCAGCTTGGTGGGGTACATGGCGCCGCCGTAGTTGCCGGCGGCCTTGGCAAAGCCCGCACCGCCCTCAGCCGAGCGCACGTACTGCTGCTCGAAGCGCACGCGCAGCGGCTTGTTGTAGTACAGCCCCACGGGGCAGGTGAAAATCACGAGGCGGTACGACTCCGAAGGGCGCACCCCGATGAAGCCATCGGTGGCGAACATGAACGGCCGGATGTAGAGCGCGCCGCCGGTTCCGGTGGGCACCCAGCCCGAGTCGAGACGGATAAGCTCGCTCAGGCCCTGCATGAACAGCTCCTCGGGGATGGTGGGCATGCACATGCGCTCGGCCGAGGTGTTGAGGCGGGCCCAGTTATCGAGCGGCCGAAACAGAGCCACGCCGCCATCAGCCTGCGGGTAGGCCTTCATGCCTTCAAAAATGGACTGCCCGTAGTGCAGCGCCGAGTTGGCGGGGCTCACGGCCATATCGCCGTAAGGCACAATCTGCGCATCCTGCCATTCGCCATCGTGGAAGTCCACGACGAACATATGGTCGGAAAACAGCTTGCCGAATTCGAGGTGGTCGGCCTCGAGCGGGGCCAGCCGGGGGGCCGTGGTGCGCTGGGTGCGAATGGGAAGCAGGTCTATCATAAGTTGTCAGTTTCGGGTACGCGTGGGTGGGATTTTCCGAGTACGGTGGATGAGAGCAGAGTGGCTAAAGGTATTTTTAAGTAATAAAGAACGTCATGCCGAGTGCAGCCCAGGCATCTCGCGGATGGCAGTAATCAATGCCATCGCAACGAAGCGAACGAGATGTCTCGGCTCTGCTCGATATGACATTCTTTTATTTAATGTTTTCGCAAATTTAATCAGGCTTAGAGTCGTGCCTTCCAGGTCACTTCTTCCACGCCCAGCTCGTGGGCCATGGTCCGGCTCAACACAAAAAGAAAGTCGGACAGGCGATTCAGATACACCACCACCAGCTCGGCCACGAAGGATTCTTCGCCCAGATGAATGGCCAGGCGCTCGGCGCGGCGGCACACGCAGCGGGCCACGTGCGCGTGGCTCACGGCGGGGTGGCCGCCCGGCAGAATGAAGGCGCGCAGCTCGGGCAGGTCGACGTTGAGGCGGTCCATCTCGTCTTCGAGCAGGGTCACGTCGGCGGCGTGCAGGTCGGGCAGCTTCATTTTCGACTTTTCCGGGTCGGCCGCCAGCGCCGAGCCAATGGTGAACAACCGGTCCTGAATTTCCTTGAGCAGCGGCCGACGGGTGGCGTTGATGTCCTGGTCGCGGACCAAGCCAATGTGGGAATTCAGCTCATCCACGGTGCCGTAGCACTCTATGCGTAGGCTGCTTTTCGGCACCCGCGTGCCGCCGATTAGCGAGGTAAAGCCTTTGTCGCCGGTTTTGGTGTAAATCTTCATGTTTCAGATTAGTTGAACATCAGTTGCTCTCTTTACCAAACCAGTAGCTGGTTGTTCAAATTAATGGGCCGCGATGGCGTGCGTGGTAACCTGGGGGTTGCGCTCGTCGGATTCCACCAGGCCGTCGCGCAGGCGCACGATGCGGTGGGCGTAGCGGGCAATGTCTTCCTCGTGCGTCACCATGATGATGGTGTTGCCCTTGGAATGCAGCGCCTCAAACAGGTCCATGATTTCGTGACTGGTTTTGGAGTCCAGGGCGCCGGTGGGTTCATCGGCCAGCAGCACGCTGGGATTATTGACGAGGGCCCGGGCAATGGCCACGCGCTGGCGCTGCCCGCCGCTCAGCTCGTTGGGACGGTGATGGGCGCGGTCGGCCAGGCCCACCGAGCGCAGCGACTCCACGGCGCGCTCGGTACGGTCGCGCTTGTTGAGGCCGGCGTAGATGAGCGGCAGGGCCACGTTATCCAAAGCGCTGGCCCGGGGCAGCAGGTTGAAACTCTGGAAAACGAAGCCGATTTCCTTGTTGCGCACTTCGGCCAGCTGGTTGTCGCTCATGCGGCTCACGTCTTGGCCGTTGAGGATGTACTGGCCGCTGCTGGGCGTATCGAGGCAGCCCACAATGTTCATCAACGTGGACTTGCCCGAGCCCGAAGGACCCATGAAGGCCACGTATTCGCCGCGCGCAATCTGGATGCTCACCGAGCGCAGCGCATGAATCACCTCCGCACCCATGACGTAGGTTTTGGCAATGTCGGTGGTTTCAATAACGTTCGAACTCATGGCGCAAGGGGGCTTATTGCAGAGGAGAAGGGGCCGGAGCCTCGGTGAAAGATGCCGATGCGGCCGCCCGGGCTGCCTGATGCGTGGCGTAATCGGCCGCTAAAGTAGCATAAGCCACCGCAGGAAGCTGCCCGCGCAGCTGCGCCAGGGCTTCAACGGCGTACTCGGTGAGGCCCGCATCGGCGGCAGCCAGCACGTAGGCCCTCAACAGACCGGGCGAGCGAGGGTTTTCGTCGAGGCCCGCCCGCAAGGCTTCGTAGGCGGCGGGATAGTTGCGGCGGCGCGTGTGAAAGGCGGCGGCGGCCACAATTGCCGCCTCATTGAACGGGGCCTCGCGCACAATGCGCTGGTAGCTTTTGGAAGCGGCCGCCGCGTTGTTCTGCAACTCAGCCTGCCGGGCCTGAGCCAGCCAGGCGGTACCGATGCGCCCCACCGGGGAAGTAGTGGCGACCAACTGGCCGGTGGCCAACTGCTGCTGCACCCGCCGGCCCTGCTCGCGCTGCCCTAAGTCGGCCGAGGCCAGCAGCCGCGCCGCAACCACCCGCGCCGAATCAGTCTGGCCGCTTAATGCCAAGGCATACGCCTGCATTTCGGAGGCTTGCGGCGCGCCGTGCGCGGCGGCAAAAGCCAGCTGGTCGGCAGCAGCGGCATATTGCCCCTGTTGTAGCTGCCACAGGCCCAGCAGCTGCTGGTAGTAGGCGGCGGTGGCCGAGGTGCCACTAGCCAGCGGCACCAGCAGCTGGCGGGCTATTACTTCCTGGCCCAGCGTGTGGCGGGCCAGGGCCTGCAGGAACAGTAGCTGCTCGTAGTAATCAGCATTGGCAGGTTCGTTGCCGAGCTGGCTCAGGCGCGTGAGAAGGGCAGGCGTGAGCTGTTGCGGGTAGCGCGCCACGGCCAGCAGTACGCCGTGATAGAGTTGGGCAAAGCTGGCCGCATCGAGCTGCAGCGCGGCCACGGCTGGCACTACCGGCCTAGTCTTGGGTGGCGCAGCTGTCCGCAGCTGCAGAAGCGTGGAGTTACTCACTACGCCGGGTTCATCGGTTTTCACAGGGGCCTGTGCGCTCAGCTTTCGGGCTTCCGCCAGCAGGTTTTGGCTCAGCAAAAACCCGAGCTGATTGGTCCGGCTGGCGTAGCTGCCCGGGGCCAGCTGCTCCGCCTTATCCAAATAATGACCTACGGAATCGGAGAGGGCAGTTTGGGTAAATAGCTGGGCGAGGTCGCCAGCCAGGGCGGCACTGCGCGGCTGGGCTTTCAGGCCTTTACGCAGAATATCCAGCCCTTCAAATAAGTCGTCGGGCGCATTGTAGAGCGTGGCCAGGCGTAAAGAAATCTTCTCATTCGGTCCCCGCACCAGGGCTCGGCGCAGGGCATTTATTTCGTTTTGGCGCTGCTGGCGAAAGCGGTAGAGCGCCGCCCGTCCAAACTGCGCGTGCACGTTGGCCCGGTACAGCACATCGCCGCTTTCAGCGTAGTAGCGTTCGGCCAGGCCAGCCAGGGCCAGGTCGTCGGGAGCGGCTTCGCTCTGCTGCCGGGTGAGGTCGCCGAGGTAGTTGTACTGGCCGGCCCGCACCTGGTCGAGCAATGGAAACTCCAGCCGGGCCTGCACCATCAGCAAGCCGCCCACCGCCAGAATGTAAACGGTGTAGAAAGGCAACCGGCGCGGCTCAAACACTACCCAGTACACTCGCAGCCGCTGCCGGATGAGCGGCGAGAAATTGATTAACACGTACAGCAGAAAAGCCCCGCCCACCAACGCCAGCGCCAGGCCCGTGAAGCTGCGCGCCGCTACCAGTAAGGGCGTATTGGCCGTGGCAAAGGCGTAACCCAGGGCTCCGGCCGCCCCCATCACTACTATGGGATAGAGCTGCGCCGCGCCGCGGGCATACGGCAGCACGCCGGCGTAGCTGGGGGCACGCAGGCGCAGCCCCAAGCCACCCGCCAGCAAAGCCGGCAGCAGCAGCACGAGCGGGTCGAGGCTCACCCCGGGCCAGAGCGGCAGCGTGCCGTTATTCCACGCATAAAGGATGACCACGGCCAGATACAACCCACTGGCCGCCAGAAAAGGGCCCAGGCCAAAGCGGCTGCCCGGCTGCTCGGCCTGCGAATTGAACCAAAGCAGCGCCCGAATATTCTCCACCCCTACCCACAGCACCAACACCGCCACCAGCACGGCCCCCGCGGGGGTAGCGTAGGCCGCCAGCTGCAACGCCGTTTCCGGAGCCGGTAGCTGGCTTTGGGCAAACAGTAATCCGCTCAGGACTGCCACCACGGCTCCAACCAAGCCAAATCGGACAGTCAGCGAAAGGTGTTCGGCGAAGGCATGCAGCGCAAATCCCGCGCCCCCAATCAAGCCCAGCATCAGGTACAGAAAATACCGCTCGTTGGTGTTAAAAATGCCCAGTGACTCCGTATTAAGCGACAGCAGCAGGAAAATAACCGGCACCATGCTCGCCACGAATGCCGTCCGCTGCAGGGTGCTGGCCACGGCCACCCAGCCCGCCAGCAGCGCCGCCAGCAGCACCAGAAACACACTCGCCGCCACGGGCTGCGTGAATGGCCCCGCTACATCATGCGTCAGGGTCACGATGAAGCCGCTGGCTTGCACCGGCAGACGCACCGGCCCCGCCGCCACTTCGCTTAGCGTGAGCGGGATGGCCTGCAAATGCGGCACCAACCGGATGGGCAGGGTGCTGTCTTCGCCGGTGAAATAATAAAACACGGCCAATCCCACGGCCAGCGTCGCCAATAGGGCCAGCATCCCGGGCCGCCCGGCGCGGTTCAATCCAAAGGGCGTCACTGCCTATTCCAGCACTTTGGGCACCCGGAAGTAATCCGAGTCCTTGCGCGGGGCGTTGCGCAGGCCATCCTGGTGGCTCACGGTGTTGCGGGCTTCGTCGTCGCGCAGCACATTGATTTCCTGCGAAAGATGGACTAGCGGTTCCACGCCGGTCGTGTCCAGACCTTCGAGCTTGGCCACAAAATCGAGGATATTGTTCAGGTCACCAAGTATTTGCTGCTCGCGGGTGGCATCGAATTCGAGGCGGGCCAGATGGGCCAGGCCGCGCAGGGTGTCAAGGTCAGTACTCACAGAGATGATGAATGTTGCGGGGTAATAGTTGGGGTGACGGGCGGTGCAACGGCAGCCACCGGGCGGCGCCACACGCTGGGCCCGGGTTTCGTAGCCCCTTCCGGCAGAAAATCGCCGCGCAGCTGCTCCGCCACGCGCTGTTTCAGGGCCGGGATGTCGGCCAGCGTAAGGCCTACGGTGGAAATAGGCGGGTGAAATACGATTTTGAGGCGGTGAAAGCGCACCCGCAGGTCCTTTTCCACGTCGGGCATGAACATGTGGTTCAGGGGCATGCCCACGGGCACCAGGGGTACCCCGGCCTCGATAGCCATCTGAAAAGCGCCGTCCACTAACGGCAGCAGCTCCTTGCCGGGCGTGGGCGAAATGCGCCCCTCGGCAAAAATGGCAATGCTTTGACCGGCGGCCAGGCTGCGGCGCGCGGCCACCATGGCCCGGCCCCGGCTCACGGCACTGGCGCGGTCCACGGTAATATAGACCCGGCCAAAAAGCGGCCCCCATACCGGCACGCGGGCCAGCGAATCCTTGCCCATCATGTTCAGAAAGCCCGGGATGTACTTAAAGAGCATCATGATGTCGACGTACGAGCCATGGTTGGCCACGTACACGCAGGGCCGCGGATTGGGGCCGGGGCTTTCGCGCACCACTTTCACGTGCATGCCCCACATCGTAATGGAGAACGTCGACCAGAACCGATTCAGGCTGTGCACCACGCCTCCCCCGTCCGGCCGTCGGCTAAAAAACCACTGCAGCGGGTAAATGAGCACGAAAGGCACGATGAACCAGAAAACGGCCCATATGGTGTAAAGGCGCTGACCGAGGTAACGAAGCAGATGGCGCATGGCCGCAAAGTTAACGTAGTTGTGCGTTGGTTGGGACTGGCTGGCAATTGGAGCCTGCGCTCAGACAGTCCCGGTTCCGACAGTTCTGACTTCAACTAATTAACGGTTAATCAGTGCGGGCGACTTTGCAGCACTTTTTCGGCCTTTAGTAGCCCGGCCACGCTCACGCCGTCGGTAATGCGGTCGTCCATCACCATGCGGATGGCTTCGGCCAGGGGCAGTTTCCAGAGCCGCAGGTCTTCGGTTTCCTCGGGCTCTACCTCACCAGCGGTCAAGTCCTCGGCGAGGTACACGAAGCCCTCTTCGTCGGTCACGGAGTTGGAAGTGTGCAGGCGGGCAATGCGCGTCCAGCGAGCGGCCGTCAGGCCGGTTTCTTCCTTTAGCTCGCGTTGCGCCGATTCCAGAATATCATGTTCCAGCAAGCCTCCGCCCATTGGGATTTCCCAGCTGTACTCGTTTAGTGGGTAGCGATACTGGCCCACCAGCCAAGTATTGCCTTCCGCATCCACGGGCACAATACCCAGGGCTTTGTTCTTCATGCTCACCACGCCGTAAATACCCCGCCCACCGCCGGGATTGAGCACTTGGTCTTCCCGAACCGAAATCCAGGGATTATGGTATTTCACCTCGGTGCTGAGGGTGCGCCAGGGATTGTGGGTTTCGTCAAAATTTGGTTCAGGAGAAAGCGGCAGCATAAGACTAAGAAAGGAGCTGATGACGAGCACAAAACTACGCCACTAACTGATTGCTGCATTCCGGTCGCCGGGCCCGGTACGCCGCTCGCCGTGCCAGGGGTGCCGTTGGCCGACAAAATCATGGGTTTAATCAAAAAACGATTGCGCTCGCTCAGCCATTGTAGTACTTTTGAATCATAAGTATCCCCGCACGGGCTGGAAATGTGGAAAGGAAGGACCTCTCGTGCGGCGGCGCTCTGACTGAAAAGGTGGGGTAGACACCTTTAAGCCAGACCCGCCACTTTAAGGCCGTTGCTCTTGAGCAACGGCCTTTTTTGTGCCCAAGAACCAAGCGGAGCCGTTGCCTGGCCCTGCTCGTGCCGGCAATCACCAGTTGGTTCGGCACGTCCGGATTTAACCTTGCAGTGCATCGGTGCGTACCAATATCGTTCGGCCGCCCACATTCCGGCCGGCACCTGTTACATGGCCCAATCGCCCTCCAATTCCAAGCAAGACGCTAATCAGAACGACCACGACCCGTTGTTCAACCTCAAGCATGCCCAGGCCGAAGCCGACCTCGTCCAAAATATTCAGGGCCTCGGGCCTACCACCAACGAGTACGTGAGTACCGACGAGGATACCGAAATTGACGAAGGCCCGCGTGACAGCCAGGGCCAGCGCCGGGGCGAAACCAACTCAACCGATGAGGGTAGCACTGCTGGCCGTCATTAATCCCGACTATTAAGCCTGCAAAAGGCTCTTTCTGAGTGGAGGAACAAGGAATGCCGCTTTTTTGCGGGTTCTTTGTTCCTCCACTTCCATTTATCCTTCTCCCGATTTGCTGTTAGCCACCCACACCGGCCAGGCCCTGGAGGCGGGCCTCGACGAAGCCGGGCGCGGCTGCCTGGCCGGCCCCGTATTTGCTGCCGCCGTCATCCTACCTGCCGATTTCAACCCGCCTTTCCTCAACGATTCCAAGCAGCTCAGTGCCAAGCGGCGCGAGGTCCTGCGCCCCATTATTTGTGCCGAAGCAGTAGCCTGGGCCGTCGGTCAGGCTTCGGAGGCAGAAATTGCCCAGCTCAACATTGCCCAGGCCAGCTACCTGGCCATGCACCGGGCGGTGGCGGCGCTGGCAGTAGTGCCCACGCATCTGGCCGTAGATGGCAACCGTTTTCGGGCCCTGGCTGGCTTCGACCATTCGTGCGTGGTGGGCGGCGATGGCCTTTACCGGCACATTGCCGCAGCCTCGGTGCTGGCCAAAACGTTTCGGGATGACTACATGCAAGCCCTGGCAACCGAATACCCCGCATATGGCTGGGAACAGAACGCTGGCTACCCCACCCAGCGCCACCGGGACGCCATTCGGGCACACGGACCAAGTCCGTATCACCGCATGGGGTTCCGGCTGCTGTAAGCGTCCAAAAGACGGTGTTCGGGTTTAGTTCTTCAATTTCAGCAAGTCCAAGAACAGACTAAATCCGTCTATACTGGTTCCTCCTTCTCCGAACGTATCAAAACTCAGCGGCTTGATGATGTAGCCGCTCACGGCTAGCTGCCGAGCTTTTAATCGGTCCGATTCCAGGTCGGAGGTGGTCATGATGAAAACGTTGAGGTCCACAAATTCGGGGTCTGACCGTAGGGTTTCGAGCAGCTCCAACCCATTCATGCGGGGCATGTTGATATCGAGCATCACCAGACTGGGTTTGGCAATTTTGGGCTCTCCATCATCGCCTCGCAGCATTCTGAGGGCATCGCGCCCGTTGCGGGCATGAATAAGCGGCACATTGATGTTCTGGCGGCGCAACTCGCGCTGCACGTTCATGACATCCATCTGGTCGTCTTCCACGAGCAAAATACTGGGCGTGGGATAGTCGGCGGACATAGGCTAGGCAATTGTCAATTGTCAACAGCGGGAATATGCCCGCAAGAACCGCAATGAGCGGGGCTTAATTTGGAATCTGTACGGCAGAAGCGGACTTGGCGGCCATGCCTGTGCCCACTAGCTTGGTTTTAGGCGGTTGCTTGGGCCAGGTAAAGACGAACTTAGCACCTTGGCCCTCCGCCGATTTCACCCAGATGCGCCCGCCCTGTCGCTCCACTATTTTTTTCACGATGGCCAGGCCCACCCCGGTACTTTCCAGGGTATCGCGCTCGGTCAGGGTCTGAAAAATAATGAAGATACGGTCGTGGTATTCGGGGTCAATGCCGGGCCCATCGTCGGCCACGGAAAACTGGTAAAATTCGCCGGCATCGTCGCAGCCAATGTGCACGGTGCCCGTGGCCGGGTGGTCGTGGTATTTCAGCGCATTGCTGACAAGGTTGGTGAACACCTGCTGCAGCTGCACGGCGTTGGTGGTGAGCGTGGGCAGGAAAAACGGCAGCTCCACGTGGAAGCCTTTGGTCGGATTCAGCGTATCGATAATTTCGCGCAGCAGCGTCCGGACAAATACTGTCTCGTCGGATTGGGCCATGCGCCCAACGCGGGCCAGGTCCAAAATTCCGCTGATAAGCTTTTCCATGCGGTGCACCCGCTGGCGCATCAGCCCCAAAAACTCACGGATGTGGGGTGGCAGCTGGTCTTTGCCCATGTCTTCCTCAATCCAGCGCGACGCGCTTTCGATGCCGCGCAGGGGCGCTTTCAGGTCGTGCGAAACCACGTAGGCAAACTGGTCCAGCTCTTGGTTGCGGCTTTCTAGCTGATTGATGTTGGCTCCTACGGTGCGGGCCATCACGTTCAGAGCGGCCGTAAGCTCACTCACTTCGTCTTGCCGGGTATCAACAATCTGGGTGGTGTAGTCGCCATCGGCCATGCGGCGGGCCAGCTCCAGCATGCTCTTGAGGCGAGTAGAGAAGATGCGCACGATGTACACGGCCCACAGCAGCCCCAGCACCAAGGCGGCCACGGCCAAGACCACCGATAGCCATTTGGCACGCTGAATACTGTCATCCAGACGCTGGCGCAGCTGCTTACGCACTTGGCTCTCGCTGCTTTCAAACGCCGTGAGCTGCACCCGGATATTATCCATCACCTGTTTGCCCGTGAGGCCTTCGGTGAGGCGGCGGTGGGCCAGGCCATCCAGGCCCGACTGCTGGGGGTTGCGGCGGCGGGCCTCACGCTTCTCCGACACCATCAGGTGGCTGTAGCTCGACCATTGCTGAAACAGCCGCTGAGCCTGTTCGAGGCGCTGCACCTGCTCGGGGGAGTTATTCATCAGGCCGCGCAACTGCGCAAATTGGCCAATCATGTTCCGTTCGCCATCGTAGTAAGGTGCCAGCACCTGCTCGTTGCCAACCAGCAAATACCCCCGGAAACCAGTTTCCATATCCACGATGTGACGCAGCAGCGTTAGGGCTCCGTTCGATACGCGCTGGGAGGCTTCTACTTTGCGCGAATTGGTCAACACCTGCCCCGCCAGCTGATAGTAGAACAGCACGACCACCGTGAAGAGCGCCAGCAACAACACAAATCCGGCAAAAAGCTTCGTGGTAAGGGTTATTTTCATGCAGCAAAAGCCGGGTTACGCAGTTAGTGGGCCTGCGTACGCAGCTTGGCCTCCATGGTTCGGAGGAGCGTCGCCATTTCGTCGGCTATTACCTGCAAGGGAACGTAGCCGGCACCAACCTCACTGCTTTGGCCCAGCACGTGCAAATCCATTAGCCGGTTGGCTTCCTTGTGGATAATAATGTGTTGCCGGTCAAACTGCCGGGCTTCGGGCAGGTGGGCGTAAGCCCCCGTGCCGCGCATCCGACTGGTTATCCACACGCCCAGGCTGCATTGCTCGGGGTCGCGCAGGGGGCCTTCGGCGCCGCCGTTACCAAACAGGAACGAGCGCAACTTGCTTTTGAAATGCACGTGCTTAATGTGAGCGGATTCAAAGTCCCGCTTTAGCTCCTCCGTTGTCATAATCAAACTTGTAGAATCAAGTGCACACCGGGTAGCCAGTATTCCGCTCCATTTGCCCAAAGCTACGTCAGACGGCTCAGGGCTGGCTTCTTGCAAAGACAGGTACTCACGCAACTTCCGGTCCTGCTACAACAGCAAAACCGAACTTAATGGCCAATGCCGGGTCAGAATTCGGTACTTTCGCGCTTGGTAATCACCGGAAGCGGCCTTGTGGCCATCCATTACTCGGTTACCTGTTCACTTATTCCCCACCATGACCCAAGACCAGATTAAGGACTTGAAGGGCCGCGCCGAGGCCCTGAGGAGGTATCTTTGACTACGATACCCGCAAAGCTCAAATAGCCGCCGCCGAGGCGCAAACCACCGCCCCCGGCTTCTGGGATGACTCCAAAGCGGCCGAAACCATCCTGCGCGAAGTCAAGACCATCAAGATTTGGACCGACGACTACGAAGCCGTGGAACAAGCGCTGGCTGATACTGAGGTACTGTTTGATTTCCATAAAGAGGGCGACGTATCGGAAGCTGAAATGCAGGCCGATTACGACGTCACGCTCAAAAAACTGGAGCAGCTGGAGTTCAAGCGCATGCTTTCCGATGAGGAGGACCAACTTTCGGCCATCATCGACATTAACCCCGGAGCCGGGGGGACCGAAAGCCAGGACTGGGCCGAAATGCTCATGCGCATGTACATCATGTGGGCCGAAAGCCACGGTTTTGGTGTGAAGCAAGTCAGCTACCAGCCCGGCGAAGGCGCGGGCATTAAGTCGGCGTCACTCGAAATCGACGGCGACTTTGCCTACGGTTACCTCAAGAGCGAAATTGGGGTACACCGCCTCGTGCGTATGTCGCCGTTCGACAGCAGCGGGCGGCGGCACACCTCGTTCGCGTCCGTGTTTGCCTACCCCGTGATTGATGACACCATCGTCATCGACATCAACCCCGCCGACATCTCCTGGGATACCTTCCGGGCCGGTGGCGCGGGCGGGCAAAACGTGAACAAGGTGGAAACCGCCGTGCGCCTCACTCACGCACCGTCCGGCATCATCATCGCCGTCCAGATTGAGCGCAGCCAGCTCATGAACAAGGAGCACGCCCTGCGCATGCTCAAATCGCGCCTCTACCAGATTGAGATGGACAAGCGCCACGCCGAGCGCGACAAAGTGGAAGCCACCAAAAAGCGCATCGATTTCGGCTCCCAGATTCGCAACTACGTGCTGCACCCCTACAAACTCATCAAGGACCTACGCACGGGCATCGAGCGCACCGACGTGCAGAATGTGCTCGATGGTGATTTGGATGAGTTCATCAAAGGGTTTCTGATGCGGAGCTAGAGACAGCTTTCTATTAGACATAAAAAAAGGCTGCCCAAATGGGCAGCCTTTTTTGTGGGCAGATATCGCCAGGATTTAGGGGTTGGCGATATCCCAGGCCTTTTCGGCGGCCGGGCGCTGCAAGTTGGGGAACAACTTGTAGGGGGTAGTCGAGTAGGCCAGCGTTTGGGCGGGGCGAGCACCGATGGCGGGCGATACCACGGGCGGTGCCGAGAGCTTGTTCAAGCGGCGTAGGTCGACCAGGTAGTGGCCTTCGTAGAACAGGGAGTAGCGACGTTGAGCCAGGATTTCATCCCGGTAAGCTGCTGCGCCGCTCAAGCTAGCTGCCGGCAGCACAGCCAGGTTCCCGGCGCGGGTGCGGATGGCATTGATGTCGAGCAGTGAGCCAGCCAAGTCGTTGGTACCCACCCGAGCCTCAGCGGCAATCAGAATCAACTCCTCGTTGCGGATGATATCCAACGGCGAGGTTTGTGACGGAAATACCTGGGCTTCGTAAGTTCCAGTAATGGCCCCTACTACCTGTGGCGTGGTACGCCGGGGAGCTTTAGCCAAGCGCTGGTCGCCGGGCTCAGCTTCGGTTACGAAGTTATCAGGCACCGACACCAACGACGAAAGCAACGCATTGCTGGCCTGGAAGTAAGGATTACCGACATCGTTGGCCGTGGTGGGGCTGAATATCATTTTTGGCCCCAAGGTCAAGCTACCGGCCCGGTCGTAGAAGGAGGCGTTGAGCGCGGTCAGGGTTCCAGCGAAATCACCCTGATACAGGGATACGCGGGCAGCCAGCGCGCGGTTGAAGCGGATAAACGTAGCGGGTGTGTTGAAGCCGGCAAAGCCCCCGGACAGCGGGAACCCAAAAGCAGCCCCAGCGGCAGCCAGGTCCGTATTGGCCTGGTCAAGTTGCTGACGGATATTGGTCAGTGCTTCGGGCGAGCCGACAAATTTACCCGGCTTCAGGAGCTCGTCCACGGTGACACCGTCCAAACCAACCCGAATACCATTCTCGCCCTGAAGGTTGAGCAGGTGCAGCTTGCTCAGGGCCTCGTACGTGCGGGTGAAACCATCAATGCCTCTCTTCTGAGCAGCGTCGAGTACGGGGCTACCCGCTGCCGAGGCCCGAAAAACGCGGGCAGCGCGGCCCACACGAGCAAAGTCGGTGTACTGGCCGTTGTAGAAGGCCGCGTCATCAAGCACGATAACCGGAAGCTGAGTTGCGCCGCGGCGGCCCTGCAGCTCGTAGTACCAGCGGCTCTCGGTTGCGGCCTGCACCGTCACTTCCCGGCCCAGGGTGCCCAGCACCCGGTTGTGGGAGCTGTTGTTGGCGTGGCCTAGTCGCAGCGAAGCTTCCAGACCTACCGCCAGCGCGTTAATCTGCGCCTGGCTGGCATTGGTCAGAACGCTCTCGATGATGGCGTTGTTGGGGTCCAGCACCGGCTCGATTTCCGTCAGGTTGCAACCCGTAACCGAGAACAGGGCCGCCAGGGCTCCGGTCAGCAGTAGCGGCTGGGAGCGAAAATTTATGGTCGTTAACATGGGGGACAAGGGAGGAGATTAAAAGTCAAGATTGAGGTGGAAGAACACGCGCCGGGTGTTCGGGAAGCTCGTCACGTCCACCTGGGCTACGTTGGTAGTCGAGCCAAAAACCGAAACCTCGGGGTCGTAGCCCACATATTTGGTAAAGGTCAGCAAGTTGTTCCCCGATACCCCCACGCGGATGTTGCGGACGTACTCCTTGAAAACGCTGGTGCGCAGGCTGGCTGGCAGCGAATAGTAGATGCTGGCTTCGCGCAGGCGCACAAAACCGCTGTTCTGGATGAACTCGCGGGCAGTGCCGCCCTGCCGCTGAATGCCGTTGACTTCACCATCGCCGTCGTCGTCCTTGCTCCAGTCCGCCGTCGTGCCGCCTTCGTCCTTCAGCAACCGGCTCAGGTTGCTGGTATAGGAATCTTTGCGCCAAGCTACCAGGAAGTTCACTTCCACGCTCTTGGCGATGGTGAAGTTGTTGATGAACGACATGATGAAGCGCGGCTGCGCCTCTTCGTAACGGGTCAGGTTGCTGAAGGTGTTAGGGTTGTCGACGGCGCTGATGGGCGAACCGAACCACCGCGAGGGAGACTGGCCCAGGGTGAAGATATTACGACCAAAAGTGCTGCCAAAGCCGGTGCCGGTGTTGAAGGACGGCACCACGATGCGCGTCACCTCCGTGCGGTTGAGCGAGTAGAGCGTGGTCGAAGTCCAGCTGAAGTTGTCTTTGCGCACCGGCGTTACGCCCAGGCTAAGCTCCAGGCCGCGGTTGCGCAGGTCGCCCACCGGGAAGGCCCGGATGGAGGTCACGCCCGTACCGGGGGCCAGGTTGAAGGTTTGCACCAGATTTTTGGCGTACTTCTGGTACACCGAGGCTTCCAGCGTGATGCGGTTATCAAGGAAACCCAGGTCCAGACCGCCTTCCAATTCCGTGGCGCGC
This sequence comes from Hymenobacter frigidus, assembly GCF_014640435.1. GTDB lineage: Bacteria > Bacteroidota > Bacteroidia > Cytophagales > Hymenobacteraceae > Hymenobacter > Hymenobacter frigidus. The sequence continues at coordinate 242,597 of NZ_BMGY01000001.1, forward strand.
TCCGGCTCGATGTTCTTGTTGCCCACCAACGTGGAAGGAATAAAGCCCGGCCGGCCGCCGATGCTCACGTTATTCAACGGTGAGTAGATGGCGCCAAAGAAGGCGGGAGCACCCGTTTCGCCGTAGGCGGCCCGGAACTTCACCAGGTTGACCGAAGGCAGCTCGAAAAAGCTGAACTTGGTCAGGTTCACGGCAATGCGGCCGCTGGGGAAGGCGTAGTATTTATTTGCGTCGCCGTTGCGGCTCGACTTATCGAAACGAACGCTGCCGCCCAAAATAATCTGGTCGCGGAAGTTAATATCCTGCTGCACTACCTGGCCCAGGTCTTGCTCCGTCGTCGACGTAGCATCCTGCGTTACCAGTGAGCTGCGGCCGGGGTTGAGCGGGGTGCCCGGTGCCAGGTTCTGGCCCTGGCTGTAGGCGAAGTTCCGGTCGAAGCGCAAACGGACGGTTCCCAGCTGCGAGGTCATGTTGATGTTTTCGCCCAACGTCCAGTCGTAAACCAGGAAAGCCTGCAGGTTGGTATTGAGCGAGCGGTTGTTGACCACGCGCACGGCACCGGGGTTCGGCAGGCCACGCTGCGACTGCAAGTCGGCGGGCAGGGCTAGCAGGGCGCTGGTGTTGGCGTAGTCGATGCCGCCCTGTACGTTCAGGCGCAACGAAGATTTTTCGCGGTCCAGAATGCGCAGCACGCCGGTGAGGGCCTGGCCAGTGCGGTTGGTGGTCTCCTCGTTGACGCTGCGCTCCACGATGGCCAGCGGGTTATCGCCGCCGTAAGGGTTGTCCGGGAACACACCGGCTGCGTTGGGCCGCAGCTGCGCGTAGCTGGGCACATAAGCCAAGGTGTAGCCCAGGCCAACGCCGGCGTTGTCGTTGCCGGTGAAGCCGCGACGGTTCTTCGAGTTCGTGTAGTTCGAGGTCAGACCGATGTCAATCCGCTTGCCCAGCTTCTGGTCCACGTTGGCCCGGATAGAGTGGCGGGCGAAGCCCGTGTTCTTCACGATGCCGCCTTCGTCGGTAGTCGTCCCCGACACGTAGAATTTGGTAAGGTCGTTACCGCCCGACATGTTCAGCGTTGTGTTACGGACAAAGCCCGTATTACCGAAAATTTCTTTCTCGTAGTCGTAGATGCGACCGCCGGCAATGGCCTCGGCCAGCAGCTGCTTCTCATCGGCGCGGGCGGCGCGGGTGTCTGCCAGCGCCGTGTTGAAAGTTATCACCTGGGCCGGCGTAGGATTGGCTTGCAGTACCGGCAACGGACGCAGCAAGTCGATTTTCTCCGGGGTAAAGTCTTCCTTACCCAGCAAGCGGATGGCTTTGGCAAAGCCCAGGTCTTGGGTGAAACCAACGCGGGTCTTGCCGGCGGCTCCGCGCTTGGTGCGGATGATGATAACGCCGTTGGAGGCACGCTGGCCGTAGATGGCGGCCGCGCTGGAGCCTTTCAGCACCTCGATGCTTTCGATGTCGTTGGGGTTGATGTCGGAAATACGGTTCACCGCGTTGTCTTGCGAAGTCCGGCCAGCACCACCCGATGCTTGCGAGAAGGCGGCGCTGCCAGCACCGTTGCCCACCTCATCGTTCACGGCGTACACGCCATCGATGATGTACAGCGGCTGGGAGCTACCAGTCAGCGTCGAGATGCCGCGCAGCTGCACTGAAACCCCACCGCCCGGCGCACCGGAGGTCTGGGAGATGTTGGCACCCACGATTTTACCGCTCAAGGCCGCGTCTACCGTCACTGGACGGGTACTGCCAATCAACTCCTTTGCCGATACCGTGGTGATGGCATTAGCAAGGTTGGAGCGCTTAACGTTCGTAGCCAAACCGGACACCACTACTTCGTCCAAGTTACGCACCTCAACTGCCAGCGCTACATCCACAGTGGCCGACGAGGTGATGTCCCGGTCAGTGGTCTTAAAACCAATCGAGCTAAACTGCAGGGTAGTAGTAGAAGCCGGTACAGAAAGGGTGAATTGCCCCTCGGCGTTGGTCGCCGTACCAATTTTAGTGCCTTTGACCAGCACCGTTGCGCCGGGCAAGCCTTGGCCATTTGACCCATCTGTGACCCGACCGGACACGGATTTGTCTTGGGCAACCGCCTGCTGCAACAGGCAGGTCATCAGTAAGACGACCATGAAAAAAAAGTGCTTCATGTATGAGTGAAAGTGGTGAGTAAAAAAGTGAAAAGTAGGTAAGGTGGAGAAAAGAAAATTGCACTCCGCGATAGAGTAATCAAGTGGCAAGGTATTACAAGTTTTCTTGTTACGCTAATATTGACCTAGCCCCATTTCTGACCGCTTTTCCTGAATTTGACCTGAATTGATACGAAAGCTGTGGTTTCCACTCCCGCCTACAAACCTGTTAAGCACTGGCATGCTTGATAGTTAACCCACAATTCGAGAGTCTTCTTACTAACTTGGGCACCTGTTCGCAATGGTAGTGAGAATGCGGAAATATTGTAATTCAACCAAATAGCAGATTGCCGTTTAGGCTGCATTTTCAATAGGTGAAGAGGCTATTTATTTGAGGCATTGGCCTCTGAGGTATTTAGCACAGTTGCCTTCATAGCATTTTAGAGCAGTTTCGAAGTTCGTGTGCATGGGCGATGTAGCGTGGACTCTGCGAGTCCGCGCCTGGCCCGGCTCGGCCCAGCCGACACGCGGACTCGCAGAGTCCACGCTACACATACACTAACCCCGGAACCGCTCTAACGCTATTTCTAACCTCTGCTTATGGTCGGGATTTCGAGGCATTTTTCATCAGGGTGCTGCCATATAAATCCACGCACAACGGCATCAAGTTGATGTTTCTTGTTGCGCCGGCTTAAGGTCCAAGCCTCACACTCTACCTCTCGCTACCTATCAACTGATGTTAGGCAGTGTGTTGCTGGCGTGCGCAACATCAGTTAATAATCGGCTCTGCAACTACAGGTAGTCCGGTACGTGGCGGGGTTTTCGGCAAAAGCCGTACTTTCAGCTTTTAAATTCTTGCCATCCTAACTCTTTTTCCCGCTTTTCTCACACACCCATTTTTGTAAATCAATGAAGAGAACCTTACTATTAAGTCTGCTTCTACTCCTGACCCTGACCGGGCGGAGCTGGGCGCAGAGCCGGCCCGTATCGGGCCGTATATTGGACAGAGGCACCAACGAAGGCTTGCCCGGTGTGAGTGTTATCGTGAAAGGCACCACCACCGGCACGGCCACCGATGCGGAAGGCCGCTACGCTTTGAACGTGGCCGGCCCCACCGCCGTGCTGCAATTCAAATACCTGGGCTACGTATCGGTGGAACAAGCCGTGGGCAGCTCCGCTACCATTGACGCCTCGATGGTCGTGGATGCCAAGCAGCTGGACGAGGTAGTGGTGACGTCGCTGGGCATTCAGCGCGAGAAGCGCGCCCTGGGCTATGCCGTGGCCAGTATAAAAGCGGAGCAAGTGGTGCAGAAGTCCGAGCCGGATATTCTGCGCACGCTGTCGGGCAAGGTGCCGGGCGTGAACATTGTGAGCTCGAGCGGGGTACCCGGCGCTTCGTCGCGTATCACCATTCGGGGCAACACGTCGCTGCTGGGCAACAACCAGCCGCTGTTCGTAGTGGATGGCGTGCCCTACGACAACTCGCAGACCGAGTCGGAAAACCAGCTGGTGCGCGGCGCGGGCTATTCCAGCCGCACGGCCGACATCGACCCCAACAACATCGAGGACATACAGGTGCTGAAAGGTGCCGCGGCTTCGGCGCTCTACGGCTCACGGGCCGCTGGTGGCGTTATTGTAATCACCACCAAAACCGGCAGCGGCAAGAGCGGAGCCAAGGGGGTGCAGATTGGGTACAGCACGGGCTATTCGATTGAGCAAATCGCGGGCCTGCCCGAGTACCAGAATAAGTACGGCACCGGGGCCAACTTCGGCAGTGGCGGCAACGACTACCGCACCAACGGCTCGTGGGGCCCTTCGTTCAGCACCGGCATTGAGCTACCGGGGCTCCCCCGCAATACCCTCCCCCACCCCCAGGCGGGCAACAGTAACCTGGGCATTGATTTGAGTGCCACGATTCCCTACCAGGCCTACCCCAACAACGTTAAAGACTACTTCAACACCGGCCACCTGTTCGAAAACTCAGTATCGCTGACGGGTAGCGGCGAGAACACGACGTTCACGACCATCGTGTCGCGCGCCGACAACGAGGGCACTATCCCCAACTCCCGCTTCGTGCGCAGCAACATCAGCGCCGGTGGTTCGGGCCACTTCAACAAGTTCACCGTGAAGGGTACCGTGGGCTACTCCAACACCGAGCAGCAGGGCCCGCAGCTGGGTGCCAATAACGCCTTTGGCAGCGCGTCGGCCTTTGCCCGCACGTTGTTCATCCCGCGCAACATGGACCTGCAGGGCCTTCCCTACATCGACCCGGTGACGCGCCAGCAGTACTTCGGCTGGCTGTCGGCCCAGGCCGATAACCCCCGGTGGAGCACCGAAAACAACCAGTACATCTCGCGGGTAGACCGCGTGACGGCCAATGCCAGCGCGAGCTACGCCTTCCGCGACTGGCTGTCGCTGACGTATTCGGGCGGCGTGAACACCTACACCGACAACCGCCGCACCACCGTGCGCCCCGGCTCCAATGGCTACGGCGGCGATGGCAACGTACTGGAAGACAACATTCAGAATACGGAGCTCGACCAGAATATCCTGCTGACCTTCGATAAGAACCTGACCGAAGACATCAGCCTGCGCGCCACCGTGGGGCAAAACATCAACCAGCGCAGCCAGAACTTTCTGGCCTATGCCGGCCGCGGCATTATCGTGTTCGGCATCGATAACATCGAAAACACCCGGGAGAAGAACACCAACGGCTACGATTTCTCCAAGCGCCGCCTGATGGGCTTGCTCGGCGAAGCTACCGTGGGCTACAAGGACTGGGCCTTCCTTACCGGCACGGCCCGCAACGACTGGTCATCGACGCTGAACAAGAATGGCGAGGTGGGCAACAGCGGCCGGTCGTTCTTCTATTCGGGCCTCAGCGGCTCAGTTATCATCAACGAAGCCCTGGCGCTGGATATTCCCTGGCTGTCGCTGGCCAAGCTGCGCGCAGCTTACGGCCGCGTGGGCCGCGATGCCAACCCGTACGTAGCGGGTCCCGTTCGCTACACCATCAACCCTTCATTCGGCAACGCCGGCCAGGGTATCGGCACCGAATTCCCCTTGAATGGTACGCCGGGCCTAAGCTTGGGCGGCGCCATCGGCAACCCCGCGCTTACGCCGGAGTTCACCAACGAGTTCGAGTTTGGCACCGAGTTTTCGTTCCTGCAAAACCGGGTGACGCTGGAGGCTTCGTATTACAACCGTAGCTCGACCAATCAGATTGCGCCCATTGCCCTCGACGCGGGTACCGGCTTCGGTTCGTACTTCACCAATTTCGGAGAAATCACCAATGAGGGCGTGGAAATCGCTTTCACGGGCAAGCCCGTGCAAACTAAAGACTTCCAGTGGAGCAGCACGTTCAACTTCACGCACAACAAGAATAAGGTGGTGAGCCTGATTGAGGGCCTGCCCCAAATCGCGTTCGGCACGAGCTTCGGCGGCGGCATTCAGGCCATTTTGAAGCCGGGTGAAGACTACGGCGTGTTCTACGGCCGCCGCGCCGCCCGCGATGAAAACGGCAAATACCTGATTAATCCCGCCACCGGCTACCTCATTGCCGACCAGAACCAGCAGGTAATCGGCAATCCGAACCAGCAGTTCCAAATGGGCTTCATCAACCAGTTCACTTACAAAGGCATCACGATGAACGTGCTGGTGGACTACCGCAAGGGCGGCGACCTGTACTCGACCACCCTGCAGTCCTACCTCGGCCGTGGCGTAACGAAGGATACCGAGGACCGTGAGCGGCTGCTTATCATCAACGGGGTGCAGGGCGACCCCGCCACGCGCACGCCCCTGCGCAACGCCGACGGCTCGACGATTCCCAACAACACGGCCATCTCGGTGAACGACTACTACTTCAGCTCGGGCGCGGCCGGCCTGGTGGGGGCCATCGACGAGAAAGGCGTGTACGATGCCACCACGGTGCGCCTGCGCGAAATCTCGCTGGGCTACGACCTGCCCAAGGCGTTGCTGGCCAAAACGCCTTTTGGCGTAGTCAACGTTTCGGTGTCGGGCCGCAACCTGTACTGGTACTCGCCCAACATTCCGAAGTACACCAACTTCGACCCCGAAACCAGCACGTTCGGCTCGAGCAACCAGCAGGGCTTCGAGTACACCAACGCGCCCAACACCCGGCGCTACGGTGTGAACCTGCGCGTGAACTTCTAATTCAGACCTCGACATATTCTTCTCATGAAACTACGTTCTATTTCCACCGCGCTGGTCGTTTCCAGCCTGTTGCTGGGAACCTCGGGGTGCAAAGACTTTTACGACGTCAACGTCGACCCTATTCATCCCATTAAAGCCGATTTGCAGCAGCTGCTGCCCGTGACGCAGACGGCGGCTTCTACGTACCTGGGCTTCAGCATTGCCGGCATCGGCCAGGCCACGTCGGCCCTGATGGGGCAGCTCTCCAACGGCCGGGGCATTGGCACCTACCAGCAGAACGGCGACTCGTTCGGCAACCAGTGGGGCGGCCTGTATTCCGACATGCTCGCCAACAACGAGCAAATCATCACGCAAGGCACGACCGAGCAGCGCCTGAGTTACGTGGGCATTGCGCAAATCCAGAAAGCCTACGTCATCAGCCAGATGGTTGACATGTTCGGCGATATCCCTTATTCGGAGGCGTTGAAAGGGGCGGCCAACCTGGCCCCGCGCTACGACAAGGACGCGGACATCTACAACGGCAACCCCGGCCTGGGCATCCAAAGCCTGTTTTCGCTGATTGACGACGGCATTGCCAACCTGGACAAGGGCAAAGGCGTCATTGTGCGAAATGACCTTATCTACGAAGGTGATTTGGCTAAGTGGGCCCGCCTGGGCCGCACGCTCAAGCTGAAGCTGTACGTGCAGATTCGCAAGACCCGCGCCGATGGCTTCCGGCCCGAAATCAGTGCGTTGCTGGCGAACCCCAGTAACCTGATGAGTAGCGCACCGAACAACGACTTTGAGTTCAAGTACGGGACCTCGAGCACGCCTGCTAACCGCAACATCGGTTTCCTGGCGGATTATGTTGATGTTGGGCGCGAAAACAGCATCGGGCGGTACCTCTACCTGCTGATGCGGTATGGCAACGGCGTCAGGGTACCGAGCAGTAACTTACGCTCCCCTGACCCTCGCATTTCTTATTATTTTTTCAACCAACAACCAGCAGCCACCGCTGCCGCCAGCACCGCCACTTACGACTTCCAGGACCCTGCGCGACCGGCCTTCATCACGATTCGCCAAGGCAGCACAGGTCCGGCCAGCAACGGGATATCGTCCAATACGCGTACCCTACCTGGCTTGTATCCCGTGGGCGGGCGCTGGGACGATGGCCGTGGTGGCAACGCCAACACCACCTTCGGGCGGGGCTCCGTAGCCCAGCGCCTGCTGCCCTTTTTCAACCTTAAGTTTTTGGAAGCTGAAGCCCAACTGGTCGTCCTCAATGACCGGATGGCAGCCCGCACCGCCCTGGAAGCGGCCATAGATGCCTCCTTCGCAAAGGTGAACGCCATTGCATTGGCAGAAGGCACTTCCACTCCGGCAACACCTTCCTCGCCGCCCTCCCAGACGCCTATAAATCCTCTTGTTCCACCGCCAGTGCTCGGAGTAATTCCACCGTTGGTTATTGAAGCCTACCGCAATGCCGTTCTGGCACGGTTCGATGCCGCGGCCCAGCCGCTCCAGATAATCATGGAGGAAAAGTATGTCTCCAGCTTCGGCATGGGCCCGGACATCTATACCGACTGGCGCCGCACGGGCTTCCCCATCATTACCGTGCCCGACAACGCCAACATCGGCAGCAACGCGGGCCTGGTGGAGGACGGCGATGCCGATACCCGCGGGGCCGGCTTATTCCCCCGCCGGTTGTTCTATTCGCAGGGGTCGCTCACGGCCAATCCCAACCCGGCAGCCCCCAAGCGCCAGCTTACCGAGTCGGATGCCAACTACCGCATTTTCTGGGACCGATAGCCCCCTCCACTCCCTTCGCTTTAACCAGCTCAGTTTATGAAAAAGGTAATTTTTGGCCTGATACTACTCTCGGCAATGGGCTCGCTCAGCGCCTGCAAGGACAGCAGTAAGATTCCGGCTCCGGAAGTAACCAGCGTGCCGCTCATCCTCCCCCGGCTCAGCTCAGACCCCGCCAAGACGTATTTCGATACCCAACGGGCCAACGTCAGCATCAACAGGTTGGCCACCCTACCCAACCCGACGCGCCCGGTGCTGGAGTTCTTCATTGATATCCCCGACCAGCGCGACGTGAAGATTAAGACCGTCGAAGTCTACAAAAGCTTCAAGCGCCTCGGTCAGCCCATTGGGCCGCGTGCCCTATCCGGCAGCTACACTTCTTTCCCGGCTACCGTGTCGCTCACCAGCCAGGAAGCTCTTTCGGGTCTGCAACGGCTGTTGTTCTCAACCGCCCCCCTGCCCTCGCTCAGCCTACTTCTTGCGGCGACTCCCAGTGCCCCCAATACGCCCAACCCTATCTCAAGTGGCGACGCCATCATCTTCACGTTCGAATACGTGCTGGAGGATGGTTCGCGGGTAATTCTCACCCCGCTCACGGATGTTAAGCTGGATGGAGTGGGCACCCCCCCGGCCAGAGTCATCTCGGGGACTCAGATTAATGCCCCTTACGCTTTATACGGTAGTTTTAAGGTAATTTAAGCCTACTAACCTGCCGCTTGGCATCACTGGCCCAATGGCTGGCCTGCTTTCCAGCGCCTTCGGATTCAACGAATCCGAAGGCGCTGTTGCGTTTGCCTGGTTTCAACTTGTTTCCCCTTCTTCATCTGCACGCCTTTCATTTTGCCTGAATCAGGAAATCAACCAAATAGCTACAACTGTAAATCCCAAGGAAACACGAAAGCTGCCTGGCAATCACTGATTTTACGCACTGCGCTACTGGCGCGCGTCTGCGACACATTGCCCACCGGCATCGAGTCTGCGACTCGGCCGCAAACGACTGGCGGCAGGACTTGCCAACGGCCCGGTACGCGAGCCAGAGGCTCGAAACCAAGCGGCAACGCGTCACAGATGCGCGCCGGCGGCGGCGTAACCGCAATAATCAGTAGTCAGAATTACTACGATTTCCAGATTAGTATACATCAGATGAGATGCGACCCTTCACGTTTCTCCACCCGTTTGGCAAATCAAGTATCCCGACTGGTAAATCGCTCGGGAGAAAGCACTTCGCGAGCATACGCCAAATTAAGAACACCAGAAATGACAAGTGCGCGAAGCAGAAAAACGCTTCAAAATCGTTTTTTTTCAAATAATATCTCTCCATACCTGCTTGGATGTATTCAGAATTAGATTTTGATTCTTCTCCAAAATATGGTGGCTGTGCCTTAGTTTTGGCAGTAGAAAAATTTCTTGATGTTTTTTTAATCTTAACCTTTTATTCATGAAAAAAATCTTACTCATGAGTCTTGTGCTCATGTTTACTCTTCTTCATGGGGCAGTTGCGCAAACGCGCTCGGTCTCGGGCAGAGTAACAGACCAGAAATCCGGCGAAGGGCTGCCCGGCGTAACGATTCTGCTCAAGGGCACGACCAACGGTATTTCGACTAACTCGGACGGTGCCTACACCCTCACCGTACCCCAGAGCGGCGGGACGCTGGTGTTTTCCTCCGTGGGCATGGCTACCCAGGAAAAGGCCCTCGGCTCCGAATCGCAGATTAATGCTGCCCTGGCGCAGGACACCAAGCAGTTGAGCGAAGTCGTCATCACGTCATTCGGTCGGGAGCAGGAGAAAAAAGCCATTGGCTTCTCGGTTGCCGAAATTCAATCGCGCGAGTTGACGCAGGCCCGCGCTACCAATATCTCGAACTCACTCACGGCAAAGGTGGCCGGGGTGCGCGTGCAAGCCGCCAACGGCATGGTGGGCGCTTCGTCGAGCATTTTTATTCGGGGCATGACCACTTTCACGTCCAGCAACCAGCCCTTGTTCGTGGTGGACGGCATTCCGATTGACAACGGCGGCGGCGACAACGCCCTGCAAAACGGCGTATCGAACTCGAACCGCGCCATCGACATCAACCAGGACGACGTGGAAAGCATCTCGGTGCTGAAAGGTCCGGCGGCGGCCGTGCTCTACGGCTCACGGGCCGCTTCGGGGGCTATCATCATCACGTTGAAGAAGGGAGCCCGGTACGGAGCCAAAAAGCAGAGCGTCTCCATCACCTCGAACTACAACCTAGTGCAGGTAGGCCGCACCCCCGATTACCAGAACACCTACGGCCAGGGCAACCAGGGCATATTCAGACCCCTGAGTAATTCGTCGTGGGGTCCGGCGGCAACGGGTCAGAATGTCACCAACTTCCGCGGCGAGCAGGAGCCACTTACCATCAACCCGAATAACGTGAAGGACCTGTTCAAATCAGGTTACAACTTTCAGAACAACCTCGCCTTGTCGGGTGCCACCGACCGCCTGCGCTACTATGCCTCGTACGGCAACCTGAAGGAAACCGGCATTTTGAGCAATAACGAGTTGAACCGCAACACGCTCACTTTTACCGGCAGCGCGCAGCTCACCGACAAGCTGCGCTCGGGCACCAGCGTTATCTACACGAATAACCAATCACGGCGGACTCCTCAGGGCAACGTGTTGGCCAATCCGTTCTTCCGCACCTGGTTTCTGCCGCGCAGCTACGATATCAACCGCTACCCTTCCGAGCTGCCCGACGGCAGCCAGCAGGGCGCGGCCGTAGCTGGCACCTTCACGCCGAACAATACGTGGTACAGCAACGACGACAATCCCCTGTGGACCATCAAAAACAACACCTACCAAGACGAGGTCAACCGCGTGGTGGGCAACGTCAGCATGGGGTACGACTTCACCCCGTGGCTGTCGCTGGATTATAAGCTGGGCGTAGATACCTACAACCAAGCATCGCAGGCGGTTAACGGCCGCGGCAGCCGCGGCGTGAGCATCGGCGGCGGTGCGGCACTAGTGGGCAACCTGCGGGACCAATCCTTAACGCGCACCGAAATCAGCTCCTATCTGACGGCCAACCTGAAGCACGACATCACCGAAGACTTCAACGTTCGTCTGCTGTTGGGCAACGAGATAAACCAGCGCAAGACGGTCGACATCGGAGTGCTGGGCAGCGACCTGCAGGTTCGCTACTTCAACAGCATCAACAACGCCGTGGCGTACCAGCCCTTTGGCGAGCGCACCAATCGCCGCCTCGTCGGCCTCTTTGGCGACCTGGCCCTGGGCTACCGTGGCTTCGCTACCCTCACTTTGTCGGGGCGTAACGACCGTTCGTCTTCGTTTGTCACGAACAGCGGAGTCCCCGGCAAAAACAGCTATTTCTACCCCGCTGCCTCGGCTAGCTTGGTCCTGTCGGACGCCTTGCCAATGCTGAAAGGCAATACCACGGTAAACCTGGTCAAGTTGCGGGCGGCAGCGGCCAAAGTTGGTCGCGAAGCACCCATTTACGTGACTGACACGTACTTCTCGGCCGCCAACAACCCGGCCGACGGATTTGGCCCGAACATCACGTACCCCTTTCGTGGGCAGCTTGGGCAGTCGTTGAATGACACGGGCGGCAACGCAAGCCTGGGTCCTGAGTTTACGACCAGCTACGAAACAGGCGTAGACCTGGGCTTTTTCGGCGGCCGGATTGCCGTTGAGGCTACTATCTACAAGCAGCGCAGTACCGACCTGATTTTTGCTGTGCCCGTGGCTGCGGGTTCGGGCTTTTCCAATGCCTTCAAGAATGCGGGCATTACCGAAGCCAAAGGCATTGAGCTGCTGATTAGCACTACCCCGATTAAAACGAAAAATTTCACTTACTCCAACTCGTTCAACTTCTCACGGATACGCAACACGGTGGTCGAGCTGGCCGTGGGTGTACCCCAGATTACGCTGGGCGGCTTCACTACGCCTAGTACCCGCCTCATTGCCGGGCAGCCGTACGGGGTTATTTTCGGCAGCGTGTTTAAGCGTGAGCGCGTGGACGAAAAGGGCCGGCCCCAGGGTAAGCTGCTGCTTACCCAGAACGGCCGCACCGACATTGCTTCCGATAACCAAATCATCGGCGACCCCAACCCAAACTGGGTGGGTGGCCTGTCCAACAACTTCTCGTTCAAGGGTTTCACCCTGAGCACGCTGTTGGACATTCGTTACGGTGGCGACATCATTTCGCGCAACGTGAGTGACCTGCGTCGTCAGGGAGCAGCCAAAGAAACCGGCGAGCGCAACAAGACCTATGTCATCGACGGGGTCATTCCGAACCTGAATGCTGATGGCAGTGCCAATGGTACGTTCCGCACCAACAACGTACAGATTACGGCCGAGAACTACTTCGACGACCTGTACGGGTTTGGCAGAGCCGAGTTCGTGGTGTTCGATGCCTCCTGGCTGCGGCTGCGCGAAGTGGCGCTGAACTACGTGCTGCCCAAGTCCCTGACCGACAAAACCTTCTTGGGCAGCGTCGAAATCGGGCTCAATGCGCGCAACGTCTTCTTGTACGCGCCCAACGTGCCGCACATCGACCCGGAGGTGAACGCCCAAGGCCAGAGCAACTCGCAGGGCCTGGAATTCAACGCCCTGCCCCAGTCGCGTACTTATGGCGGCTCGATTCGCCTTTCCTTCTAATTGAATAATCCGGATTTTATGAGAGCTTTCAAATTATTCGCCCTGGCCGCAGCCGGTACCGCGAGCCTGGGGCTATTCGCCTCGTGCGAGAAGTTCCTGGACGTTAACCAGAACCCCAACGCCGTGCTGGAGGCCCCCGCTTCCAACATTCTGGTAGCCGCCGAAACGTCGCTGGGCTTCCTGATGGGGTCGGACCTGCACCGTTACACTTCGCTCATCGTACAGCAGTTTGCCGGGCAAGGCGGCTCAGGTATTCAAGCAGCTGAGTTCGACCGCTACAACATCACGCCCACCGACATCAACAACGTGTGGCGCGGCGCCATCTACGCCGGCAGCCTGGCCGACATGCAGAAGCTGATTGACCAGACCCAGGCCACCAGCCCCAAGTATGCCGGCATCGCGAAGATTGCTAAAGGCTTCCTGTTTTCAGTAACTACGGACGCATTTGGCGACATTCCATTCTCGGAAGCGTTGCTATTTGACAAGAACTTTGCGCCCAAGTACGACGCGTCCGCTGCCGTATACACCGGCATCATTGCCTTGCTCAACGATGGTATCAGCGACCTCAAGAAGCAGTCATTGCTTACCCCTGGCAATGACGACTTGATTTATGGCGGCGACCTTGCAAAATGGGAACGGCTGGCCAACACCCTGAAGTTGCGCCTCTATCTGCACTCTTTCCCGAAAGTAACTGCTGCTTCAAATGCAGACTTCGCGGCCCTGCTCGCCGCGCCCGCATCAATTTTCTTCCGCAACAACGCCGACAACTTTCTGTTGCGTTTTGAGGCGATAGCGAATAAGAACAACCCGATTGACCAGTTCGAAAAGTCGCGCAACAACACCTTTTTCCCCAGCGTGACGCTGGTGAACCTGATGAATGCCAAGGCGGACCCCCGCCGGCCAGCTTACCTGACGCTGCTCCCGGCCGTTCCGGCCACTCCAACCACTCCGGCAATTCCGGCCGCTTATGTAGGGGCAGCTAACGGAACAGGTGTGACTGGTGTGTTTTCGAATTTTTCGCGCATGAACACTTACCTGCGCGGCAACCCAATTCCGGGTGGCTCGGGGTTCAATAACTTCGATGGTACCGCCCCCATCCGCATGCTCACGTTTGCTGAGTACAACCTCATTCTCGCCGAGTATTACGCCCGCACCGGTAACCTGGCCTCGGCTCAAACGTCGCTCACGGCTGGCATCACGGCCTCGATGGACGACGCTGGCGTAGCATCAGCTGACCGCACCGCCTACATTGCTGCCCGGCCAGCCCTCACGGCGGCAAACGCCGTGCAAATCATTGTTGAGGAGAAATTTATTGCCAACTACGGTGTGGCGGTAGAGCCCTGGACTGATTACCGCCGCACTGGATTTCCAACGCTGGCTGTCCCAGCCAATTCAAGCATTTCGGCCATCCTGCGGGTGCTGCCCTATTCTGACTTGGAGCGCACTTCAAACCCCAACACCCCGGCACGGCCAAACCTGACTACGCCGACGGTCTTCTGGGACAAATAGTGCGCCATTTGGGCGCTGTTTGCAGCAAGCGCAGCGCCCAAACTCACCTCCTCTTATAAATCTCTTCGCATGAAAAAGAATCCCTTATCGCCGCTGCTGCTGCTGCTCTTGTCCGTGCTGACACTTGCCAGCTGCAAAAAAACCGAAACGGACTACAACGTGGGGCCCAAGCTCCAAATCGTGTTCGATAACGACATCGACAAAGTCACGGCTGACTACAAAGTGGGCAGCACCTTCAGCCTGCGGGTGGCGGCCGCCGGTGCCACATCGGTAAGCATTGTGACAACCTACACTTCGGGAACAACTCGCACGGTCAACCTGGGAAACATTCCGGTGGTTGATGGCGTGGCTACGATATCAGTTCCGGCTAATAGCCTCCGCGCCACTGGCGACGGTCTGCCTGTTGGGGCGGGCAGCTCGCCCGTTTCGTCGCGGGCCGCCAATACCTATACGCTCAGAGTCGATGCTACGGGGAACGGCACCACTGAGCGCCGTTTCTTCAGCGCCGTGTTAGTCCAATAGCTAGCGCGTTGCGCTTGGCTTAACATGGGTAAAAGCCCTGGCTCTGAGAGCCAGGGCTTTTTTTGTTACCTATTTTCATTACCATCAAGGCTGCCTTTGACCGTGAGCCTGTTTAGGGTTTTTGGCGGCGGGCAGAGTGGGCAGCAAAAAGACTCCCAAAAAAGTCGGA
>NZ_BMGY01000002.1 GCF_014640435.1 Hymenobacter frigidus
ACGCATCGAACACGTCTTAATGGAGGTCGGCCAAAAGTACACCGTTACTTTTGCGTGACTACTTAATACCCCCAACCCAAGCGGCGGTACACGAAATGCAGCAGCCACAGCGGCCCAATCAGCAGGAACTGCAGGTCCTTCAGGAAGCTGGGTTTTTGGCCTCCCACTTTGTGGCCCCAGAACTGGCCCACCCAGGCCAGGGCAAAAATGATGAGGCAAATGCCCCATAACGGCAGCACCGCCACGCCCGCTACCACGCGCAGCATAGCCGCCATGGCCACCCACACCAGCACCATGCCCAGCGCCAGCCGGCCGCTCAGGCGCACGTAGTAGAGCAGGGCCAGCGCCATTACCAGGGTGCCCCAGTTCAGCCACGGGCTGCTGTTTTGGATGGCCACGGGAGCTGGTATTGACCACAGCAGGCCCAGCGGCGAGAACATTATCAGCGGCACGCACACCCAGTGCACCAGCTTGTTGGTGGAGTTTTAGTGGCTTTCGCCGTATTCGGACAGCAGGGCGGAGAGGGCGGCCATAGAGAATGAAAGAAGGCGGGACGGACACCCGCCAAATTAGCACAAAAAAAGCCTTCCCAATCGGGAAGGCTTTTCGGATTTCGGCAGACCAAAAGCTTACGCTTTCACCTTGAACTTGCCGCGCAGGTAGGTAAGGGCTTGGCCGTGGGCCTTGGCGGCGTACTCCTTGTTGAACTTGGGGTTGGAGGGATTGGCGAAGGCATGGTCGGCTTCGTAGCTCACCACGGTTACCTTTTTGCCAGCGCTGGCCATGTCCTTTTTGAATTGGCCCACCACCTCGGCGTTAATCCATTTATCCTGGCTGGCGAAGATGCCCAGCACGTCAGTATTCAGGGTTTTGAGCTTGGCCACGTCCTTTTCGGGCATGCCGTAGTACATCACGCAGCCCACGGTTTGCTTGCCGCCGAGCAGGGCTTCCTGTAGGCTCCAGCCGCCGCCAAAGCACCAGCCGATGCTGGCCAGCTGCGCCTTGGGGCCGGCGTACAGTTGGGCACCTTTGAGGATGGCCGCGGCGCGTTCGGTTTTCACCTCGCCCATGTATTTGCCGGCATCTTCGGGCGTGGTGGCCAGTTTACCGTCGTACAAATCCACGGCGATGACGTTCACGCCGGGCATTTCGGCGGCGAAAGTGGCGGCTTCCTTTTTGATGTAATCGTTCAGGCCCCACCACTCATGAATCACGAACAGGTATTTGTTGGAAGGCTTGGCGCTCTTGATTTCGAAGCCCTTGCCGGTGCTGCCGTCCGGGGTTTTGAATTCAATCATTTTGCCTTCGCCCTTAAATTCGTAGGGCAGGGGTGCATCGTGGCCGCCCGAGAAGTCTTTGTCGGCGGCGAGCATGGCGAAGGCCTCCGTGGCCGAAGCCGAGAGGTTGCCGGCGGGCCGGGCGCAGCAGCTGGCCATTTTTTGGGCCGAAGCGGAGAAGGTCAGGCCCAAGGCCAGGGCCCCGAGGGTGAGAATTTTTTTCATTGGTAAGGTGAAATGGAGAGTGTGAGTGAGAAACTGATTGATGTACCAACAGCTAATTTCCAAAACTACCCGGCTCGTTCTAAGTCAACCTGTGTCTTGGGGGCGAGTGGCAGCAAAACGCCGGCCAATGGGGGCCGGCGCTCGGTAAGCGGAACAGGGCTGCGGTACCAAAAAACGGATTGGCTTAGCTCAGTACAATGTGGGTTTCAATCACCGCGCCCAACTCTGTGAGCAGCGCAAACAGGCCCACGTAGGTTCGGTTGAGGTAAATGAAGTGCTCGGAGCCGCGGGGCTCGCGCTGTTTGCGCAGCTCGGGGTCGGCCATCAGGTCGTCGCCCAGGGCGTAGAGGGCCGCCATGTAGCTGGGGTCGCCGAAGTCGAAGGTGGCTTGCCGGAAGGGGCGGCCCACCAGTTCCAACGACACTTGCATGGTGCGCAGGTACAGCGCCCACATGGCCGGCGCGTCGGTGGAGCGGAGTACACCGGCTTCGGTGAGCAGCTCGGCCAGTCGGGATTCGTCGGCTATGGTCTCAGCGGCCAGCAGAGCGGTGAAGAGATGGTACACGTCCATCGGCACGTCTTTCACGCACCCAAAATCGAGCACGCCGAGGGTGCCGCCGTTCTCAACGCGCAACAGGAAATTGCCGGGGTGCGGGTCGGCGTGCAGCTGGTGCAGCGTGTTGAACTGGAACTGGTAGAAATTCCAGAGCGCCTGGCCGAGCTGGTTGCGCACCTCCTGAGTGGGGGTGGTGGCCAGAAATTCTTTGAGGTGCTGGCCGCCGAGCCAGTCCATGGTCAGGATGCGCTTGGTGGAGAACTCGGGGTAGTAGGCGGGGAACTCCAGGTTTTTCAGCTCCTGGCATCGGGCCGCAATTTCCTGGCCGCGCCGCAGCTCCAGGGTGTAGTCGGTTTCTTCGAGCAGCCGGGTTTCCACTTCCTCCAGGTAGGGGCGTACCTGGGCTTCGTTCAGGCCCATGACGCGCAGAGCAATGGGCTTCACCAGCCGGATATCCGACTTGATGCTGTCGGCCACGCCGGGGTATTGCACCTTCACAGCCAATGCTTTGCCATCCTTGCGGGCAAAATGAACCTGCCCGATGCTGGCGGCCTGCCGGGCCTCGGGCTCAAACTCATCAAAAAGCTGAAACGGCGATTTCCCGAACGCGTCCCGAAAGGATTTTATCACCAGCGGGCCGGAAAGCGGCGGCGTCGAGTACTGGGCCTTGGCAAACTGGTCGGCGTAGGCCGTGGGCAGCATATTTTTCTCCATGGCCAGCATCTGGGCCACTTTCAGCACGGAGCCTTTCATCTCACTCAGCGTGCCGTAGAGTTCGGCGGCGTTGGCGGTGTGCAGGTCCTCGGTGGTCGACTCGGCCCCGACGGCTCTCTTGGCGTAGTGCTTCACGTAGTTGGCCCCCACGTTGAAGCCAGTTTTGGCAAAGCGGGCGGCGCGGGCTACCTTGGTGGTAGGCAGCGAAGTTTGGGGTTCATCCATTAAGGCAGTTATCAGTTTAGCGAATTGAACGTCGTGCCGAGAGCCACCCGGGCATCTGTAAGTAGTGGTGAGTAATTAGTGATTAATCGAACGTCATGCCGAGCGCAGCCGAGGCATCTCGCGTGGGGGAGTAAACCAATCGATTGAGTCACTGCTGCACGCGAGATGCCTCGGCTGCGCTCGGCATGACGTTCGATTAATCACTAATTACTCACCACTAATCACGAACTACCTCTGTATCAGAAACCGCACGAAGTCCACGGCCGAATCCAGCGTGTTGCGGCCCACCAAATCGAAACTCAAGGTCACTGCTTTTTCCACGGCGGCGTCACTACGCTCAAAATTGGCGGACTTGTCTTTGGCAAAAAAGCCGAGCACGAACAGCACCTGCTGCCAGAAAAAGCGCGGGTAACCATCCTGCACCAGCGCGCGGTTGGCAATTTCGCCGCTCACGCGGCCATCGCGCAGCAAGTCGCCCACGAAGTGCTCAAAGTCCTGCCGAAAATCGTCGAGCACGCGGGGCGTGAGGCCGGGCATTTTCTGGATGGAGCGGCGCAGGCTCATCAGGGCGTAGGAGCGGTTGTTTTTGAGGATTTCAAGCAGCGTGTAATAGAATGCCAGCAGCTTTTCGCGGCTGCCGTAGCCAGCATACACGGGTTCGGCGGCGGCGGTTTCGCGGGCGCGTCGGCCAAAGTCGGACCATATTTCGCGGTCGATGGCGCTGAAATCGGCGTAAAACTTGTAGAACTCCTGCTCGGCTATGCCCAGCTGCTTGGTGAGCTTGAACACCGACTGCGGCGGGTGGCCTTCGTTGAGCACGAAGTCAAGATAGGCTTGTTTGATGCGGTCTTTTTCCATGCCAATGTAACCGATTGGAAGGCCGGTAGGTTCGGTCTGTATTATTACGAGGCCGCAATCCGGGCCGCCCGAATGGCCTCCACCGAACGCTCTCGCGCAAACTTGTGCTCTACAATCGGGGCGGGGTACTTCGACGTTCCGACCTCCGGCACCCAGCGCTTCACGTATTTCATTTCGGGGTCCACTTTTTCGAGCTGACTGTCCGGGCTGTATACCCGGAACCACGGGGCGGAAATGGCCCCGGTGCCGGCCATCCACTGCCAGTTGCCCACGTTGTTGGCCATTTCGTAGTCGAGCAGCTTGTCGGCAAAATACTTTTCGCCCCAGCGCCAGTCGATGAACAGGTGCTTCACCAGGAAGCCGGCCACGGTCATGCGCACGCGGTTGGGGAGGTAGCCGGTTTTGTTGAGCTCGCGCATGCCGGCATCTACCAGCGGGTAGCCGGTGCGGCCTTCGCACCAGGCCCGGAACTCGTCCTCGTTGTTGCGGTAGGAGAGGTGCCGCATCTTGGGGTCGTAGCTCTCGGTGGCGGTGTTAGGATAGTGCCAGAGCAGCATCATGAAGAAATCCCGCCAGATAATTTCGGCCAGCAACTTCTGATTCAGGGCTTTGGCCTGCTGCATCACCTGGCGCACGCTAAGCGTGCCAAAGCGGAGGCTCAGCGACTCGCGGGTGGTGCCGTGCTCGTTGGCGGGGGTGTTGCGGGTGTTGTGGTAGTTGCGGACCAGGCTATCGGCCGGCAGCTTATCGGGCGGAAAGTATTGCTCACGGCGCTCGAAACCCATGCTTTCCAGGGTCGGGCGCTTGCCGGCTCTCTCCGGGGCTATTGGGTGTAGGTTTTCCTTGTTGAAGTCCCCCGTCGAGCCGTAGGGCAGCAGCATTTCGTCGGTCAGCCTGGCGGTGTAGGTCTTTAAATAAGCGCCAAATACCTTGGGCACCGTGCCCGATTTCGTCATTATCTCATCCTTGGCAAAGATGACCTGGTCCTTATATAGGTAGAAGTCCACGCCGTGCTTCTCCAGCAGCTTGGCCACGGCGGTGTCGCGCTCGGCGGCGTAGGGCTCGTAGTCCTCGTTGGTGTGCACGGCGGCCACCTCAAATTCCTTCACCAACGCCTCCAGCACGGCCAGCGGCTGGCCGTAGCGGGCCAAAAAAGTGCCGCCCGCTGCCTCGGTTTCCTGCGCCAGCTTTTCTACTTCGTCAAAGATGTAGGTGAGCCGGGCATCGGCCTTATCGGGCAAATGGTTGAGAATTTCCTTGTCGTAAATGAACAGCGGTACCACGGGCAAGCCGCTGGCCAGCGCCGCCGCCAGCCCGGCATTATCGTGAATGCGCAAGTCGCGCCGGTGCCAGAAAATGCAGATTTTCATGCTTCTTGGTTACTTCAGCTTGCCCATGCCGCCATCCACGGCCATGGTCTGGCCGGTGACGAACGAGCTGTGGTCCGACAGCAGAAAGGAGGCCGTGTAGGCCAAATCCTCGGGCTGGCCGATGCGTTGCAAGGGGTGGCGCTTGGCTCCGGCTTCGGCCTTTTCGGGCGAGCTGAGCAGCACGGCGGCCAGCGGCGTGTTGGTGAGCGAGGGCGCAATGCAGTTCACGCGCACATTGCTGGCGGCATATTCGGCGGCCAGGGCTCGGGTGAGGCCCTCCACGGCGGCCTTGGCCGTGGCAATGCTGGCGTGGAAGCTCATGCCCGTATCGGCCGCTACGGTACTGAAAAGTACGACAGATGCTGTGCCTTCAGCCTTTTTCAGTCGTTTGATAGTGGCCTGGAGTACCCGCACGGCACCAAGCACGTTCAGGTCAAAATCAGCGGCAAAGTCAGCTACTGGTATCCGCTCGAAAGGGCGCAGCTTGATGCTGCCGGGGCAGTACACCACGCCGTGCAACACGTCGGGTAGGGTATCGAATGTTGTGCCCACTTCCTGGGTGGCATTGTATTCAAAGTGAGTGGTTTGCAACGCTTCCAACTCCGGCGAGCGGTGCCGCGAGGCCGTGAACAGGTTCGCGCCGAGGCCGTGCAGCAGGGTGGCCGTGGCTAAGCCAATGCCCGAGGAAGCACCAATAATGAGAATGTTTTTGTCGGAGAATTGCATGCCGGAGGCTGTTCAGGTGAGGTTTGCGTGGTTTGCAAACCCCAGAAAGCGTGTAAGGTTTGGCCCGGTGAAGCGCGGGAGTCGTCCACCGGCCAGATTGGCCGCGCCAGAGAAAAACAGCGAATTTTCGCTCCTGATAAAGCGCTGCTAGCAGCCTTGTGCGTAGTTTCGCCGTAAGCGCGCCAAATTCCCACCCCACTCCATGAATATAACTAAACTCCTGGTCGCCAACCGCGGCGAAATTGCCATTCGTGTGCTGCGCGCCGCCACCGAGCTCAACATCCCCACGGTGGCCGTGTACACCTACGAGGACCGGTACTCGCTGCACCGCTACAAGGCCGATGAAGCCTACCAAATTGGTCGCGACGACGAGCCCCTCAAGCCGTATCTGGACATTGAAGGCCTGCTGCGCGTAGCCAAGGAGAACGGGGCCAATGCCATTCATCCCGGCTACGGCTTCCTTTCCGAAAACGCCACGCTCTCGCGGCGCTGTGCCGAGGAAGGCATCATCTTCGTCGGCCCCCGGCCCGAGGTGATGGAAGCCCTCGGCGACAAAGTGCGGGCCAAGGAAGTGGCGATGCAGTGCCAAGTGCCCCAAATTGAAAGCAGCGTGGCCGAGCTGGTCGATTTCGAAACCGCCCGTACCGAGGCCCACCGCATTGGCTACCCCGTGATGTTGAAGGCGGCCAGCGGCGGCGGCGGGCGCGGCATGCGCGTCATCCGCGACGATGAGCAGATGGAAAAAGGCTTTTTTGAAGCCCGTAACGAGGCCCTGAATGCGTTCGGCGATGACACCGTGTTCCTGGAGAAATTCGTGGAGCGCCCCAAGCACATTGAAGTGCAACTGGTGGGCGACCAGCACGGCAACCTCGTGCACCTCTACGAGCGCGACTGCTCGGTGCAGCGCCGCTTCCAGAAAGTGGTGGAAGTGGCCCCGGCCATGAACCTACCCGACCACCAGCGCCACCTGCTGTATGAGTACGCCCTGCGCATTGGCCGGGCCGTGGGCTACGATAACGTGGGCACCGTAGAATTCCTGGTGAACCCCGAGCACGACCGGATTTACTTCATTGAAGTCAACCCCCGCATCCAAGTGGAGCACACCGTGACGGAGATGATTACGGGCGTGGACTTGATTAAAACGCAGCTTTTCATCGCGGCCGGCTACAAGCTCAGTGACCCCGAAATTGGCCTGGGCCCCGACGTGGTGCCGCTGCGGATTGGTTTTGCCATGCAGTGCCGCGTGACGACGGAGAACCCCGAGAACGACTTCAAGCCCGATTACGGCACCATCGTGGCCTACCGGGCGGCGGGCGGTTTCGGCATTCGGCTCGATGAGGGCTCGGTGTACCAAGGTGTGGTCGTGTCGCCGTTTTTCGATTCGATGCTGGTCAAAATCTCGGCCCACGCGCCCACGCTGCACGGCGCGGCCCAGAAAATGCTGCGCGCCCTGGATGAGTTTAGGGTGCGCGGCGTGCAGACCAACATTCAGTTTCTGAAAAATATCGTTGGCAACAAGGAGTTTCAGGAAGGCTACGCCAACGTCGATTTCATCAAGGACCACCCTGAGCTGTTCACCTTCGACCCCCGGCAGGACCGTGCCACGCGCTTGCTCAGCCTCATCGGCGATGTGGTGGTGAACGGCAACCCCGATGTGAAGAACCTGCTCGACCCGCGCCACAACCCGCGCCGCCCGCGCCAGCCGCACTCCAACCACACCGCGCCCGCGCCCGGCACCAAGCAAAAACTGACCGAGCTGGGCCCCGAAGCCTTTGCCCAATGGCTGCGCGATGAGCCCCTGATTCACTACACCGACACCACCCTGCGCGATGCCCACCAAAGTCTGCTGGCCACCCGCATGCGCACCTGGGACATGCTGAAAGTGGCCGGGGCCTACGCCCAGCAGCACCCCCAAACCTTCTCGCTCGAAGTCTGGGGCGGGGCCACCTTCGACGTGGCCCTGCGCTTCCTGCACGAAGACCCGTGGGAGCGGCTGGCCAAGCTCCGCGAAGCCGTCCCGAACATCCTCTTGCAAATGCTCATTCGCGGGGCCAACGGCGTGGGCTACAAGGCCTATCCGGACAACCTCACCGAGCGGTTTGTGCAGCAGGCCGCCGAAACCGGCGTTGACGTATTTCGCATTTTCGACTCGCTGAACTGGCTCAAGGGTATGGAATCCTGCATCGGCTTCGTGCGGAACAAAACCGACCGACTGGCCGAAGCCTGCATCTGCTACACCGGCGATATCCTCGACCCCAGCCGCACCAAGTACACCCTCGACTATTACCTCAAGCTGGCTAAGCAGCTGGAAGATGCCGGCGCCCACATCCTCTGCATCAAGGACATGGCCGGTTTGCTGAAGCCCTACGCCGCCACGGAGCTGATTCAGGGCCTGCGCGACACGGTGAAGCTGCCCATCCACCTGCACACCCACGACACGTCGTCGCTGCAGACCGCCACTTACCTGAAGGCTGTGGAGGTTGGCGTGAACGTCATCGACGTGGCCCTGGGCTCCTTATCGGGCCTGACCTCGCAGCCCAACTTCAATTCGGTGGTCGAAATGCTGCGCCACACGCCGCGCCACCGCGAGTTCAACCAAGCTTCCCTCAACGAGTTCAGCAACTACTGGGAGGCGGTGCGCGAAATGTACTACCCGTTTGAGTCGGGCCTGAAGGCGGGCACGTCGGAAGTGTTTCAGCACGAGATTCCGGGCGGGCAGTATTCCAACCTACGTCCGCAGGCCGCTTCGCTGGGGCTGCTCGATAAGTTTGAGGAAGTGAAGCAGCGTTTCGCTGACGTGAACGACCTGTTTGGCGACATCGTGAAGGTGACGCCCAGCAGCAAAGTGGTGGGCGATATGGCTCTGTTTATGGTCAGCAACGGCCTCACGCCGGCCGATGTGATGGAACGCGGGGAAAGTTTGAACTTCCCGGAGTCCGTGCGCGACCTGTTTCGCGGCGACATCGGCCAGCCCGAAGGCGGCTGGCCCGCCGAGCTGCAAAAGCTGATTCTCAAGAACGAAACGCCCTTCACTGACCGGCCCAACGAGCACCTCGCGCCCATTGATTTTGACAAGGAATGGCCGGCGTTTCAGAAAAAATTCTCCGGCGCGAAATTCACCGATATGCTGTCTTCGCTGCTCTATCCCAAGGTGTTTGAGGAATATTGGGTCTTCCGCCAGAAGTTTGGCAACGTGAGCAAGGTGCCGACCTCGGTGTTCTTCTACGGGCTGAAACCGGGCGAGGAAACTATCATTGAAATTGCCCGGGGCAAGTCCGTTATCGTGCGGCTGGAGTCGGTGGGTACGCTCAACGAGGAAGGGCAGCGCACCATCTTCTTCACCCTCAACGGCCAGACCCGCAACCTGCAGGTTCGTGACAATTCGGTAGCCGTTACCAAAATCAGTAACGCCAAAGCCGATAAAGCCGACCCGCGCCAACTGGGCGCGCCATTGCAAGGTATGCTCAGCAAAGTACTGGTGAAAGCCGGCCAGGCCGTGCCCAAAAACACCCCGCTTTTCGTCATTGAAGCCATGAAAATGGAAACTACCATCACCGCCCCGCAAGACCTGACGGTAGCGGCCGTGACGCTGCAAGAAGGCAGCCGCGTAGCCGCCGATGACCTGGTGCTAACCCTGAACTAATACGGCGATGAAATCCCTGCTATTGCTGAGTTGCTTGCTGGTCGCCGGGCCCCTCGCGGCCCAAACCAAAATCAAAACGAAGGTTAAACCCGGGGCTGGGAAAACCACGGCAGTATCGGCGGCCACGGTAGCCCGCGTGGTGCGCGCCCTGGCGGCCGACGACATGCAGGGCCGCGGTACTGGCCAGCCCGGCGGCCTGCGGGCCGCGCAGTTCCTGGCCGCCGAATACGGCCGTATTGGCTTGCA
The DNA here is from genome assembly GCF_014640435.1 of Hymenobacter frigidus. Classification (GTDB taxonomy): domain Bacteria; phylum Bacteroidota; class Bacteroidia; order Cytophagales; family Hymenobacteraceae; genus Hymenobacter; species Hymenobacter frigidus. The sequence continues at coordinate 9,841 of NZ_BMGY01000002.1, forward strand.
GCCGCTGCCGGGGCAAGCGGATTTTGAGCAGGTGCTCACCGTGTACCAAAGCCAGACCAGCCCGGTCGGGGCCGTCGTCAACGGTCAAACGCTGGCCCCGAAGCAGGCCATTGCCATCTCCGGGCAGCCTACCTTGAGTTGGACGAGTGAGGACGCTCAGCCGCCCGCAGTGGTGGTTATTGGCCCAGAGCCGGCGGAGCGGGGCAAGCTGTTTTCATTCAGGCAGCCCAAGGCCAATACGTTGGTATTCGTGGACACAGCTCACACCAAAGCTTTCGGTCAGTTGGCCCGGTATGTTGCGCGTGGCACGACCAGCGCCGAGCCGCCAAGTCTTTTTTCAACGGTATTTGTGCTGGGTGCCCGGCCAGTGGCGCTCACCTACCGCATCAGCGCCAGCACGGCGGTACGGCCGGTGGAGCTGCGCAACGTGGTGGGCCAATTGCCGGGCCACGACCCGCAGCGGACCAACGAATACGTGGTGTTCTCCGGACACTACGACCACTTGGGCATCATCAAACCCGTAGCCGGCGATTCCATCGCCAATGGGGCCGACGACGATGCCAGCGGCACCTCTGCCGTAGTGGCCCTCGCCGAGTACTTCAAAAAACGAAATGACAATGCCCGCCCGTTGCTTTTTGTGGCTTTTGCAGCCGAGGAAATTGGGGGTTTTGGGGCCCAGCACTTCTCCCGGCAGCTCAACCCGCAGCAGGTCACGGCCCTCTTTAATATTGAGATGATTGGTAAAGAGGCCAAGTTTGGTCCCAACACCGCCTTCATCACCGGCTACGACAAGTCCGATTTCGGCAAGTTGCTTCAGGCTAATCTGGTCGGCAGCAAATTTCGGTTCGAACCCGACCCGTACCCTGAGCAAAACCTGTTCTACCGGTCCGATAACGCCACGCTGGCCCGCTTGGGCGTGCCGGCTCACACCATCAGCACCGACCAGCTTCCGACCGATAAGCTTTACCATTCGGTAGACGACGAAGTGGAAAGCCTGAACCTGACCAACATGACGGCCGTCATCCAGGCCATTGCGCAGAGTGCCACCGGCATTGTGGCTGGCCGCCAAACCCCCACACGCATCCCGTCGCTCACCGACGACCAAGCGCGCTAGCGTAAATACACCGCTTCCAGTCGCGCCAGTGGCGCATTCGCCGCATCAAATAGCCGCAGGGTGTCGCCGCTAATGCGATAGGTATGGCTTTGGTCCAGCACCCGGATAAAATCACTCTCCGTTTCGATGGCCGGGCAGCTCATGCGCGTGCTCATCAGCGGGCTGAACGTCAACTCGTTCGACGATTCGCTGAAAAAATTACCTTGAAAGCGGTTGCAGCTGCCGTTGCCTTCGGCCGCGCCGTTGGTGCGAAGCGTCAGGAACGGTTCGGCGGTGTTGGCTGGTACTGAAATCGGCTTTTCTGCTATTTGGCGTAGCACCCAGTGGGTTTCGCGCAGGACGGCATTTGGTACGGTGCGAGCGGGTGAGGCCACCTGCGTAGGCGGCCCGGATTGGCAACCCGCCGTCGCAATCATGACGGCAACTACTGAAATGGAGCGGTAAAGCATGAGGTAAATGTATGACTTATACCCCTGCTATGCGCCCAAGCAACTTGCTTTCACTGGCTTGGTGTCTTGCCTCTTGCTCGGGCGCAGCACGTCAAAAATGAATGCCAAAACCAAACCCCGGACCGATAAAGAACTCGCGGCCATGGTGCAGCACATCAATAGCAGCTTGACGCACTAAGCTTATGGGCCGATACCCGCATGCGGGCTACTTTCCAACCTTAAACGTGAGGCCCGCACCCACCAGGGCGGTGCCGGCGGCCGGGCCGCTCACTGCCTGGCCCGCCGTCACATCGAGGCGCAGCAGGGGCGAGGGGCGGAAGTAGAGCCCGGCCGTGGTACCCGTGCTCAAAGTGGCGCGGCCGGTGCCGTAAGCTTCCACAAAAAAGCCGGCTTTGTTGCCCAAGGGCCCGTTGAGGGCAAGGGTGCCCAGAAACTGGCCCGCTTCAATGTCTTTGGTGGTCAGGCCGCGCTGGTGAAAGCCAAAGTTGGCTTCCAACCCAAACCGTTCGCCAATCTGCTCACTCACCAGCAGGCGGCCGCCCGGGCCCCATTTGGTGCCGCGCAGCCCCGCGCTGCCCGTGCCGGGTATTGCCGACTCGACGAGAATAGCTACCTGAGTGCGCGTGTCATAGTTGGGTGATACCATGAACTTCGCGCCCACTATCACCGGAGCCCAGCCGCTCGAATCGACGGGGCCGGATTCGGTCAGCCGGGTGGGGCCACTGTGGAAATAGGGCTGGCTCACGCGCAGCTCCATGCTGTTGAAAAAGCCAATGCGGAGTGTGGCAGCGCTCAGACTTTGAGCCGGGACAGGGCCGCCAAACTGGCGCTGAAATCCGGTTTCGAGCTGAAAACGGCCAGGCCGAAGCACCTGGGCCGTGATGGTTTGCCCGGGGCGGTCGGCGCGAATGTTGCGCACGAAAGGGGCATCTACGTTGGGGTTGTTTTCTTCCGGCGTATTTTGGGCCAGGGCGAGGCCGGGGCTGCCCAGCAAGGCAGCGGCGGCTAGCAGAGTGGTCTTGCGCATGCCAACCAGACCGCCCCGGCTACGTCAGAGTTCATTTTAGGTTACGCTTCGCACAGTGTTCTGGCGATAATACCAAAGGATTTTATCAAAATGCCAGTGCTCGACTATTTGTACAGCATCTGCGTACAATTCTTTCCATCATGAAAATACCGTCCGTACTCCGTGTCGCCGCGCTTGCGCTTCTGCTTTCCGGCCGCCTGCTGGCCCAGCAGACTTTCCCTGTCTACTCCGGTACCGTGCCCAATTCCAAGCCCAGCACCGTGCAGGAAACCAGCCTGACCCTGGCAAGTGGTGGGGTGCGCATCGCCAACGTGGTGCAGCCCACCCTCACGGCCTACCTGCCCGCCGCGGGCACGGCCAACGGCACGGCGGTTATTATTTGCCCGGGGGGCGGCTATGCCCGGCTGTCCATCGACAGCGAGGGCTATGACGTAGCCAAGCGCCTGAACGAAATGGGCGTGACGGCCTTCGTGCTGAAGTATCGCCTGCCCAACGACGAGAGTCAGCCCGATAAATCCACCGCGCCCCTGATGGATGCCCAGCAGGCCCTGCGCCTGGTGCGCCAGCAGGCCGCCAAGTACGGCATCAACCCGGAGCGGATTGGCATAATGGGTTTTTCGGCTGGTGGCCACTTGGCGGCCACGGCGGGCACCCACTTCGCGCGCCCGGTTGTGGCTGGTTCCGAATCGGTGCGGCCGGCGTTTCTGGTGCTACTGTATCCCGTTATTAGCTTCGCCGACAGCCTCCAGCACGCCGGCTCACGCACGAGCCTGTTGGGCCCCAGTCCTTCGGCCGAGGAGGTGCGGCAGTATTCCAACGAGCTGCAAGTGAGTGCCCAAACGCCGCCCACCTTCCTGGTGCATGCCCAGGACGACAAAACGGTGCCCGTAAACAATAGCATCGTGTTCTATCAGGCCTGCCTGCGCCACGGCGTGCCCGCCGAGCTGCACCTCTACCCACGGGGCGGCCACGGTTTCGGCCTCGACAACAAAACCACTAAAGACCTGTGGACCGACCGCCTCCGCAACTGGCTGGACGCCAACGGGTGGCTGGCTAACTAAGGATGAGGCCGCTTTTATTCATTTTGGTCTTGACCCCGGCGTTGGCTGGCTGCGAGCAGAAGGCGTTTATGACCGAGAAAGCCCCTCCGCTTTCTACGACCATTGGCCCGCCCGCGACTCTGCCCGCGCCCCCGGCGAATACGCCGCCCCCGGCCCCGGTGCAAAAAAAGCCAACCGTGTATCGGCCTGGCTGGAGCCCGCCCGCCGTGTTGGATACTGCTTTGGTGCTCAATGGGCAGCCTTATCGGCTGCATGTGCGGGCCGAAACGGACTCCACTGAGCGCCTCAAAACCACCTATCAGCCCTATGCGGGCCACTTTGAGCAGGCGCGAGGCTACCAGGGACGGTTTACATTTACGCTGCACGACGGCAGCGGCCGCCAGGTGTTTCGGCGGCAGCTGCGCAAGACCGATTTCTTTAAAAGCGCCGGTGGCGACATCGTGACCGAAAGCGAAGCGCTGCTGCCCGAGCTGCTGGCGTACAGCGCACCATTCGGGGCCTTGGTTTTTACCCTCGATTTCATGGTGCCCGACAGCGACGTGGGCTCCCAGGTGGTGTTGCTGCTGGACCTGACGGGCCGGGTACTACGCCTGAGCGACGGCCGGGGCCCCGGCAGCGGCCCCGACTGCGACCCCGCCCTGACCACCGACGGCCGTGCCCTGCTCACGGGCTCTGAGCTGCTGCGGCCCCACCAGCCGCCCCTGCGCCTCACCAAGCCCGATGCTGACCTGGCCGGTGCTTTTTTGCTGAGCGACACCACGTTGCTGGTCGTGTACGCGCCGGGCAAGTCCCACCTGATTCAGTCGCCCGGCGCTCCCGAAACTTACGGCCGCACGCCCACCCAGCAGCAGCTGCGCGCCCCCAATGCCTACGTGCGCCACACCCACAATGGCCGGGTGCTGAGTCGTTTTCGCTACGGCGGTTTCTATGAGGAGTTGGGTTATACCATTCCGCGGCACTACTTGCACGGCACCGCTACCCACTACCTGCTCGATGAGCAGCGCGGCCTGCGCCTGGTGCCCTTGGCTAAAGCCAACTTGCCTACCGAAGTCCGCTTTGCGGCGATGAGGCCCTACACGCCGCCCCGGAAACCCGCCGAAGTCCGGTTTGAGCTGCAAAGCAGCGGCAGCGGCTTCGCGTTCTATGTGGATACCACCAGCCAGGTTCCGCGCATTCGCTACCAACGGTTGGAATATTAGCCGAGTGGCCGAATAAGTGAGGTTGGGCTACTACCCGAACTGCGTCAGCGTTCAGTTTGGGCCGCTGGTACGGCGGGCTGCCACCGCTCCAGTTCCCCCACAATTTCGCTGAACAGCGGCCGGGTTGCGGGTTCCGGCGCGATACATTGCTGCTGCAGCTGCCCCCACGTCGCGAGCGCCGTTGGCTCAGCCGCTGCCTGGCTGTGTTCCAGCAGCTCTTCCAGCAGGCAGCCGAAGGCCCGGACTTCCAACCGCTGCAGCGCGTTGGCCGCAGCGGTATGGCTGGGGTCGAAGAAGCAGGCCGCCCCAAAATCACCCAGCAACGCCTCGCCTTCGGGCGTATTCAGGATGTTGTGAGCGTATAAATCGCCGTGCAGGATGCCTTGCGTGTGCAGATGCGCCGCTGCGGCCGCGATGCCGTGCGCAATGCGCCACGCCGTTTCCGGACGGAACGTGGTACCGGGCCGGTACACGTCGCGGGTGCAGGTTTCAAAGTTGGGTGGCCCCGCCAGGTTGCCGAATGCGGGGTCAATCAGCTCCAACACGAGCCCTTCGGCTCCGGCCGGATGCCCACCCAATTTGCCTTCCACGGCAATCAAATTGGGGTGCGCGCCGGCGCTGATGCAGGCCAGCATCTCGCTGTGCGGCAACCCGTCGCTGGTGACTGCGCCCTTGAATACTTTCACGGCCACCTCGGCCGGCGCGGTGCCCCCGCGCTGCCACCGTGCGCGGTAGATTACCCCGGACGCCCCTTCGCCCAATTGCTGTTCCAGTGCCAGCAGTCCCCAATCTATCGTTTGGATGGGGTGTTTAGCTACCGCCGCCGCTTCGGCCCGCGCACAGAACGGGTTGCCGGCGTAAGCCAGCCACGCCAGGCGCGGCATGGTCAGCAGCCACGCGGGTAGCTCGGCAAGTTGGTTGGCGGCGATGCGCAGCAGCTCCAGCTTCGTGCAGTTAGCCAGATTATCGGGCAGTTCGGTCAGCTGGTTGCCGGCCAGCATCAGCTTCTGCAGCTGCGTGCAATTCCCTATTTCCGGCGGCAGCGCTTCCAGGCGGTTATCGGTGAGAATGAGCCAGCGCAACGCCGGCGTGAGCGCCGCCGCCGGCAGCGTCCGAATCTGATTGGCCTTGAAGCCCACCATGCGCAGCTGCGGGCATTGGCCCAGCACGGCGGGCACTTCGGCAAACTGATTATCAGAGCAAAACAGCACCCGCAACTGGTGTAGCCGGCCAAAGTCATCCGGTAAAGAGGAGAGGGCGTTGCCGGTGAGATTGAGGATTTCCAGCGTATCAGCCAGGGCAAATATTTCGCGGGGAAATTCAGTCAGGTCAGCCGAAAGATTGAGCTGTTTGGTGCCAGCGAGCTGCCCGGCGCGCAGTTGGTCGAGGGTATGCATGGGGGCAAAGGTCGGCCGGCTGGGCGGTACGGGCTATCACCAGCAAAAAAAGAACGTCATGCCGAGCGCAGCCGAGGCATCTCGCGTGGGGTAGTAACCAAATCGGTTGGTTTACTACCCCACGCGAGATGCCTCGACTGCGCTCGGCATGACGTTTTCTTAGCGGCATTGTGGTTCGCTAATCAATTATCGGGAATACGACGGGTGGCTCATCCAACAATGCCGAAGCGGATAGAGTATCAGCCGAACCAAAGGCCGATTTCAATGTAAAGAAAGGCTTGATTGGTTATGAATTCCCACCTATTGATGCGAATGGAAAACTTACAAACAGGTTAGTTTGTTTTTTCACACCTCCACCACTTCCCCCGTGCCGAAATAATAAATAACGCCGCGCACCTCCGCGTACCCCAACTGCTCGAATAGCGTGGTATAATTTCGCAGCAGCCGCTGGTGTTTCTCCTGCGGCGGGGGCAGGCGGAAATCGAGCAGTGTGACCCGGCCGCCCAGGCGGTGGTGGGCTTCGAGCGAGGGTTCGAGCACAATGCGGTCGGGCTTGTAGTCGCGCAGCTTCACGCCGCCCACCAGGATTTCGCGCTCCGTTTCCACGCTCAGGTGCGGGGCGAAGTAGGGGGCCAGGCGCGGGTCGCCCACCAGTCGTTCGAGACTTGCTACCAGCTCCGGCCGCTCGCGGGTGCTGAGGATGCCCTCGGCCACGAGCTGGCTGGCCACGCGGCCCACGTGGGCGGCCGTGAGCAGGCGGCGTAGCGCGAAGTGCAGCTTGCGGTTCCACTCCCCCTGGGCCTGCTGCTCGTCAAAATCAAAGAGAGCGGTGGCATGGCGGCGCAGCTTCAGGCGGTTTTCCCAAGGCGCGGCGGCCAGGTTCGTTAACTCATAACTATTAGCTAATGGCTGATGACTAATAGCTTTTGCAGCGGCGGGCGTGCCTTGTGAAACGATAAAAGATACTTGCTCTTCCTGCCACTCGCCGCGCCCCAGCAGGTAGCCGTGGAGCAAGTCGGCCACGGTGCGGGCCGTGGCGGTGGGAGCAGTCGCGTCCGTTTCTTCCGTCGCCTTGGCGCTGCGCTTCTCCTCCGGCCGCTTGCTGATGACGTACAGCCGGTGGCGCGGCCGGGTAAAAGCCACGTACAGCGTATTCAGCCCTTCGAGAAAGGTTTTCTCGCGCTCTTCGTCGTACTGCGCCCCCAGTACCGTCTGTTGAATGCCCTTGCTCAGGCTCACCACCGCCACGTCGGGCATGAGCTCGATGGGCTTTTGGCCCGCCTCCAGATGCCCCCACAGCAGCGTGCCCCGGTGCGGCTCCAGGCTCCAATCGGCAAAGGGCACGATGACGCACCCATACGCCAAACCCTTGGCCTTGTGCACCGTGGTGATGGTGATGGCCGCCCGCCCGCCCGGCGCATTAATGCTGATGCGCCCCTTGCGCTCCTCCCAATGCGTGAGGAAATTGCCCAGGTTGTTGCCAAATTTCAGGCTGTATTCCAGCGTCAAATCGAGGAAGCGGAACAGGTAGTCGCTTTCGCCGTTGCGCCCCAGCAGGCCGAACAAATTCAGGAGCCGCTCGGCCAGCTCGTAGAGGCCCAGGTTGCCAGTTATTCCTTCGTGCACGTCGTAGCCTAGGTCGCGCAGCTCGTCAAAAAACGACGTGCCGCCCGCGGCGTTGGCTACTTCGGCAATGTGCCGGGCGCGGGCCGGGGTGGGGGCCAGCCCGCGCACCACCTTGTCCACAAGCAGCAGGGCCTCGGCCCGCGCCAGCGTATCGGCCGGCTGGTGTAGCACCCGCAGAATGCTCACCAGTAAATTCACTACCTCCGCAAATTCCAGCGCCAGTGAATCAGCCGAAATAATGGCGTAGCCCCGCTCTTTCAGGAACTTGGCAATGGTCTTGCTGGCCCCCCGCGTACGGCACAGCACCGCGATATCGGCCAAGTCGTAGCCGTCGCGCAGGGCCTGCTCCACCAGCTGCAGCGTGAGGTAGCAGGTGCTTTCGTCGTAGCCCAGCAGGGTGCCGGGCGCGTGGCCGGGCAGGACTTCGGCCGTGTAAGCGCCAGCGGCTGGGTCGTAAATCAGCGCCGGTGCATCCTTTTGGGTGAATAATAATTCAACGTGTCCCTGCTCCGCTGTACTCAGGGAACTCGGTACCTGCTGGCCGAAATGCTCATCAAAAATCCCGGTCACCAGCCCCAGCGCCTCGTGCCGGTCACTCACCGCTTTAAAAAAAGTATTATTGAAATCGACAATCGCGCGCGCCGACCGGTAATTGACTTGCAACGCTTTCGCCTCCAGCTTGCCATTAAACGACTCGTAGCGGGCCCGCAGCAAGTCGCGCATCTCCGGTTCCCGCGCCCGCGCCACCAGCGCCGCCGTGTTGCCTTGGTGCAGGCGCAATATCTGCTCCATCTCGCCCCCGCGCCAGCGGTAAATAGCTTGCTTGGCATCGCCTACCGCCAGGCTGGAATGGCCATTTGCCAGCGTATTTTCCACCAGCGGCAGGAGGTTATTCCACTGTAACACCGACGTGTCCTGAAATTCATCAATCAGGATGTGCTCGTATTTCTCGCCTAGTCGTTCGTATAGAAATGGCACTGGTTCCGTGAGCACAATGCTGGCAATACGCCGGTTAAATTCCGATATTAAAACAACGTTCCGCTCCCGGCTAATTTGCTCTACTATTTTATTTAATTCACTCAGCAAAGAAGCGTGAAATAGATATGGCTGCATTGCCGCCAATAATAAATAATTTGGCAAATAATCTTCGCGTAATTTATCCAGTGTCGCCACCAAATCGGTCAGCGGCTGGCGCACCGCATCCACGCGGGCCTTGTCGGCGGGTGCTTTGATTTTTCCGCCGTACCATTTGTCCTCGGCCAGGGTTTTGCGCACGTAGCTGTTCGGGCCGGTATCGGCTTGCAGTAGCGCCACGCCCTTCTGCACGTACTGCCCAATACCACTCTTACCGTAGTACAAGTCGTCTACGCTCACGTCGGCCTGCTCCAAAATCGCGGCCCCCACCTCCTGCGTCTGCGCAAACGCGGCTTCAATTTCCGCCCGCCGCGCGCGGATTTCCCGGTCCAGCCGCCGAAAATCGGCCAAACTCAGCTTGTCCAGCTGCGCCACCGCTTCCTGCACCGACTCATTAAACAGCACCCGGCCAAATCCGGCCAGCTCCTCCGGCAGCCGGCTCCAGCTTTTTCCCTCCTCGGCCTGCCCCAGCGCATACTCTGCCAGCGTTTGCGAGAGCAGCTTGCTATTCGGGTCGCGGTTCACCTTGTCCAGCAACGCGGCCACGGCGCTTTGCAGCACGGCGTCCGTATCCAGTTCCACCTCAAACGTGGCTGGCAAGCCCAACTCCCGGGTAAACGCCGTCACAATCCGCTGCACGAACGAGTCAATTGTGCTCACCGCAAAATCGGCGTAATGGTAGAGCACCAGCCGAAACGTGGCCGCCGCCCGCCGCCGCACCTCCGCTGCCGACAGGCCCAGTTCATCAGCTACCTCGGCCAGTAGCGTATCCGGTTCGCCTTCCTCATGGCGGGCAAAATCCCGCAACGCATCCACAATGCGGTGCTTCATTTCCCCCGCTGCATCGTTGGTAAACGTAATGGCCAGCACGCGCTTAAAATACGCCGGGTCATCGGCCCCCAGCGCCAGCAGCAGGTATTCTTTTGTCAATTGGTACGTCTTCCCCGAGCCGGCAGAAGAGGAGTAGATGCGGAAGGAGGGAGGCATTTAGTATGTTAACAAAGGACTGTGTCTTTAATATCATTTTAATTGATAATATCTTTTTTGTTACCAAGAATTAACATATTGTAATAAACTAAATAAAAATCGAATGCGGCTATTTCAAACCAATGCACGTAAATCGTCTTCATTTCAAAATCTCCCAAGCGTTGAGTACAGGTATTACCTCAAATTTATTTTCAACTTGGAGTTCCTTGCTTCTTAATAGCCATTCTTTATTCGAATAAGGGCCATAGATTTTAATCATAATATCGCCGGAATCGAATATATATATACCCAGCCTTTTTTACTGCTTTTTTTATGAAGTAATAACTCTTGTTTGCTCCAAGCTATTTTATCAATGTTTCTTAATGTGTCTAATGATTTGTTTGAGCTTATTATGACTAAATCAAATTGATTTCTATGCTGAATCAGTACACAGGATTCAGTTACAAGCTTGCTTTGTTGCCTGCAAGAAGTGGCACACAATAACACAAATAGAGCAAATAGCATCTTCATGATTGATACAAAAATTAGGCGTTAATATTCAGCCAACTCACCATCTCCGCCGTCACTCGCACCGGCCGGCCGCTCTTGGGGTCGAGCAGCACCCAGGTCGTTTCTGCCTCGCACAGCAGCACGTCATCGGCCGCACGGGTGAGGCGGGTGTAGCGCAGCGACGTGGCCCCGCTGGTTTCGCCCACCCAGGTGGTGGCCCGTAGCGTCTCGCCCGCGAAGGCCGGTCGCAGGTAACGAATCCGGTGCTCCCGCACCACCCAAACTATTTTGTCGCGCATCTCAGCCGGACAAATGCTCAGCCAGTGCGCGCCGGCTACATCCTGCACCCAGCGCACGTATTCCACGTTGTTGGCATGGCCCAAGGCATCAATGGCGTTTTCCGGAACTTGAAATTCGTGCGAAAAAGCGTGAGCGGGTGCGTCGGGCATACTATATAGGAGATGGGTGGGAGGACAAAGGTCGGTATCAGTTGAAAAAAATACCTATCGACTTGGTCATATGGAATTTCTGCCTATCTTTGACGTAACCTAAGAAACCAAGCCACGGTGGCCCAAAAGCTTAGGGAAACCCACAACACAACCACCATGCCCACCGGAACGGTAAAATTCTTTAATGAGACCAAAGGCTTTGGTTTCATCAAAAACGACGAAACTGGCGAAGACATTTTCGTACACATCAGCGACCTGCAAGTAAGCTCGATTCGCGAAAACGACAAAGTTCAATTTGAAGTAGCCCAGGGCAAAAAAGGCCCGAACGCTGTTAAAGTATCGCTGGTTTAGTCCTGCCTTGACTTTGTAATAAAAAAGCCCGCCATTGGTGGGCTTTTTTTGTGCCCGGTAGGGGGAGGCGGATTAGTGTAAATCAAAGCGTCATGCTGAGCGCAGCCGAATCATCTCGCTTGCTGTAGTAACTCATCGTTGAATAAATGATTGCTGCCACACGCGAGATGCTTCGGCTACGCTCAGCATGACCTTATTTTGGTTTTCTCTAGCTTTTTCAAAATAAAAATCCTACCTTTGCACCCGCATTTGAGGACGGCCCTAAGTCCGCGCAAGCCTAAGAGAGGCATAACGCATTGGCCGCATAGTTTTTTGGTTGTTTTTCCCGCCTGATTGTGACAAGGTAGAAGGAGGGGAAACGTCGCTGAGTACGGCTGTTTTCGGAGCGAGTCTCTTACCCCTTACCTTTTTCCACATTCATGGAAGCTGAAAAAATTGTAGTTCGTTTCGACGAACTAAACCTCTCCGAGGAAGTACAACGCGCCATCACCGAGATGGGCTACGAAGAAGCTTCAGCCATTCAGGCTGCTGCTATCCCCGTGCTGCTTGCCGGCAAAGACGTAATCGGCCAAGCCCAGACGGGTACTGGCAAAACCGCCGCTTTCTCCATTCCGGCCATTGATGGCGTGGATACCGAGAGCCGTGACGTACAGGTGCTTGTGCTCTGCCCCACCCGCGAACTAGCGGTGCAGGTGTCGGGCGAAGTCCAGAAGCTGGGCAAGTACAAGCGCGGTTTGATGGTGGTGCCGATTTACGGCGGCAGCCCCTACGACCGGCAGTTGCGTGCTCTGGAGCGTGGCGTGCAGATTGTGGTGGGTACCCCCGGCCGTATCATGGACCACATTGAGCGTGGCACCCTGAAGCTGGAGAACACCACCAAAATCATTCTGGACGAAGCCGACGAAATGCTTGACATGGGCTTTCGCGATGACATCGAGTTCATTCTGAGTAAGATGCCGAAGGAACGCCAGACGGTGTTCTTCTCGGCCACCATGAGCAAGCCCATTATGGAGCTCACCAAGAAGTACCAGCGCGACCCGCAGGTAGTGAAGGTGAACCACCAGACCATGACGGTGAGCAACGTGGAGCAGAGCTATTACGAGGTGCGCGGCCCCCAGAAAAAGGACGTGCTGACCCGTTTGCTCGACATGTTCAACCTGAAGTCGACCATCGTATTCGCCAACACCAAGCGTATGGTGGACGAAATTGTGGCTGATTTGCAAGCTAAAGGCTACTTTGCCGAAGGCCTGCACGGCGACATGGGCCAGCAGCAGCGTCAGAATACCCTCGACAAATTCCGCAAGTCAACTATCGAAGTACTCGTAGCCACCGACGTAGCTGCCCGTGGTATCGACGTTGACAACGTAGAAGCAGTAGTAAACTACGACCTGCCGGCTGACGAAGAATATTATGTTCACCGCATCGGCCGCACGGGCCGGGCCGGTAAGTCGGGCAAAGCTTTCACGTTTGTGAGCGGCCGCGACATCTACAAGCTGCGTGATATCATGCGCTTCACCAAGGCCCAGATTAAACTGGAGCAGGTGCCGTCGTTTGCCGATGTTTCGGAAGTAAAAACCACGCTGTTCCTGAATCAAATCAAGGAGCTTATCGAAAAGGGCAATCTCGAAAAATACGTGGGCCGCGTGCAGCGCCTGCTCGACCAGAGCGAAGAAATTACTTCGCTCGACATCGCCGCCGCACTGCTGAAAATGACGATGAAGGAGGATAAGAGTGCTCAGCAGAGCCTCGACGCCAGCAAGGCGGCCGGTACGGCCCGCCCCGGCTTCACTCGTCTGTTCGTAACGATGGGCAAGAAGGACCGGATTCATCCCCGCGACATCGTGGACCTGATTTCGGAGTCAAGCAACCTGACTGGTGCCAAAGTAGGCGATATCGCCCTCTACGACAAGTTTAGCTTTGTGGAAGTACCGTCGGAATATGCCGATGAAATCGTGGGTAAACTGGGCCGCACCAGCATCCAGGGCACCCCGGTCAGCTTCAGCATTGCTACTCCCGTTCAGGAAGGCGCAGCTAAGGAAGAAGGCTTCAGCCGCACTGGCGGCGGTGGTCCCGGGGGCTTCGGCGGCGACCGTGGTGGTGAGCGCCGCTCGTTCGGTGGCGACCGCCGCGAGGGTGGCAGCGGCTACGGCGGTGGCTACAAAGGCAACCGTGACCGCGAAGGCGGTAGCGGTTACGGCAATAAGCCGGCCTATGGCAACCGCGAAGGTGGTAGCGGCGGTGGTTACAAAGGTGGTAACCGCGAAGGCGGTAGCGGTTACGGCAACAAGCCGGCTTACGGCAACCGCGAAGGTGGCAGCAGCTATGGCAACAAGCCGAGCTACGGTGGCAATAAGGCCAGCTACGGGGATAAGCCCAGCTACGGGGATAAGCCCAGCTATGGTAACAAGCCGAGCTATGGCAACAAGCCCGGCGCCGGCGCGCCCCGCGAGTACGAAACGCCCCGCACACCTCGCAACGAAAGCTTCGACGAATAGCGCGTTGCTTCAGTCAGTCCATTAGAATTATTCCGATTTCTTGTGCGCTAATTAGCTATTCATTATCCGATTGAAGTGTTTATTTTTTAAGGTACTATCAGTTATTGACAACAAAAAAGCCGCTCAATTGAGCGGCTTTTTTGTTGTCAATAACTTCGTGTTATTCTGATGTATTCGCAACAGCAGAATTACTTGGCTGAATCACGCAACGACTTGATGGCGTTGTGGGCTGCCTGCACGCCTTGGTACTGCTTCTCGATAACCGACTTAACGGGAGCGGGCAGGTCTTGGGCTTTCAGGGCGGTTTGGTAGGTTTTCACGGCGTAATCCTCACCGCGCTCGCACTCGCTGAGTACGGCTTTATTGTCCTTATTGGTCAATGCGGCTTTGAGGTCAATCCAGGCGCGGTGGACAGTGGCGGTTGCGGAGCCGCTTTCGTCTGGCGTAAGGTTCAGCTTAAACATTTGGTCCTCAATCTCGGTGAGGTACTCAGCGCGCTGGGCAGCGTATTTTTTGAAGGTGTCTTTCAGACTGGCATCCTCTACGTCGGTCATGGCGTCGGCATAGCCTTTCTGGCCATCCTTGAGGGTTTCAACCAATTCGTTGAGCAGGGCTTGGGTTGCTTTGGCTTCCATGTGGAAAAAGGAATAAATGAAATGAAAACTTACCCTACTCTTTACTGCCTCGTTGCCGCGAAGGTTACAAACACTACTGTCAATGCAGGCTTGGGAAATGGACCTCACTTCCTCAGTTCTCCATCCGTTTTGCCATGGCTTGGCCGGCTAGAAAGCCCGTAGTCCAAGCCGCCTGAAAGTTGAAACCACCCGTGATGCCGTCAATATCCAACACTTCGCCCGCGAAATACAGATTAGGCACCCGGCGGCTTTCCATTGTTTTTAAGTCAACTTCGGCCAGTGTGATGCCGCCACAAGTCACGAATTCTTCCTTGTATGTCGTTTTGCCTCGTACCGCCAGAGATGTGCGCAACAGTAATTCAAGCAACAAATTCTGCGCTTTAGCGGGTAGGTCGCTCCAGCGAATATCCGGGGTAATGCCAGCTTGCTCCGTCAGGTTGCGCCACAGGCGTTGGGGCAAGCCAAATTGGGGATTGGAGGCCACGGTCTTTTTGCCATTTTCCTGCCGGAACTGCTGCAGCCAGGCCCGCAGGGTTTCGTCAGAAAACGAGGGAACCCAGCTGATTAGCGCCGTGCCCACGTAGCCCAGTTCGTGTAGTCGGCGGGCACCCCAGGCCGAAAGCTTGAGCACGGCCGGGCCGCTCACGCCCCAGTGCGTAACCAGCAGCGGGCCTTCGTAATGCAGTTTTTCGCCGGCCAGCACCACGCGGGCCTGGGGCACGCTCACGCCCATCAGCTCGCTCAGGGGTGATTGGGGTACATTGAAGGTAAATAACGACGGTACGGGCTCGGCAACGGTGTGGCCCAAAGCCCGCAACCAGTCGTAGTTAGCACTTTTAGGATTACCGCCGGTAGCTACCAGCAAGCGGCGGACGAGCAGTTTGCCACTGTGCTGAGTTGCGCCGCTGCCGCTTAAAGTCAGCCGAAAGCTACCATCTGCCAAGGGCTCAATGGTCTCGACGCTGGTACTGGTGAGAATGCGTACCCCGGCCTTACGGGCGGCGTCTTCCAGCGCCCGCGCAATGGTTTCGCTGGAATCGGTGGTGGGAAACATGCGGCCGTCGGCCTCCGTTTTCAGAGCCACACCCCGCTTGGCGAACCAGGCAATGGTTTCGGGCACGCCAAACTGTTGGAAAGCGGCTTTAAGTGGCTTGCTGCCGCGGGGGTAATGGGCCGCCAGCTGGGTGGGCGTGTCGCAGGCGTGGGTCACGTTGCAGCGCCCACCGCCCGAAATACGAACTTTACTGAGCAGTTTGCCCGTTTTTTCGAAGAGGATGACCGATAGATTGGGGTTGGCTTCGGCACAGGCGATGGCCCCGAAAAAACCCGCCGCGCCGCCGCCAAGCACGGCCACAACGGGGGAAGCTACTGCATTATTCACTGGGCAAAGGTACGCCGGACGTGGCAGTCGGGTAGGGCTGCCTAACAGTAGGGAAGGGCCGCCAGCACATCATCGTGCTGAAACTGGTAAGGCAACAAGCTGCGGACCAAACTGCTATCGATGGTTTTGCCGGTAGCCTCATGCTCGTCCTTAAACGTGGGCGACTCCAGCTTCAGAAATTGGGCGGCCAACGGGTAAAAATTCCGCCGCAAAGGGTGCTGGGCCGCACACACGTTGAAGGTGTGGCCCCAGGTTTCGTGCTTGATGATGGCCGCCAGCACGCCCACCACATCGGTAAGATGCACCAGGTTTACGGGAGCGTTGCCCTGAGCAAGTTCGCGGCGACCGGCTAGGAAGCGCCCGGGAGCTCGCCCAGGGCCAATTAACCCGCCGAGGCGAACCACTGTGCTTTTCCACTGGCCGTAGCGCGGCACGAAATGTCCTTCGGCGCGCAAGATATCCGAAGCCGCGTCGCGGGTGCTAATAGCGTCGGATTCCCGCATTTCGCGGGCCTCGTTGGGGTAAACGCTGGTAGAGCTCACAAACAGCACGTACCGGGTGCCGGCGGCG
This sequence comes from Hymenobacter frigidus, assembly GCF_014640435.1. GTDB lineage: Bacteria > Bacteroidota > Bacteroidia > Cytophagales > Hymenobacteraceae > Hymenobacter > Hymenobacter frigidus. Next base: position 26,205 of record NZ_BMGY01000002.1, read on the forward strand.
GCCACGGCGCGGTGCACGGGCCGTAGCAACGTGGGGTAGGCCCCGGTAGCAGCAGTGCGGGGCGGTACGTTTAGGACCAGGACATCGGCCTGGGTCAACAGGCTGTGGAGCAGGGCTTCACCTGGCGCGCCAAAGTTAGTGCCGAGCTGCAGCAGATGCGCCTCAATACCAGCGGCCTGCATACCGTCAATGTTTTCGGGCGAAGTGGTGGTGCCTAATACCCGGTGGCCAGCTGCTACCAGGCTGCGCGCCAAAGCCATGCCCAGCCAGCCACAACCGAGAATTAATACAATGGGGGGCTCAGCTCCAGAAGATTCGCGCGAGGAGCCCTCAGAATTGGAACTAGTCATACATCAGCCTCTACGTGTGTTTTGGAGGTACGAAGGTGCGAAGAAATTGCGTAACCCTATATTCAACACCGAAAATAAAAAAGCGAAGTTTCTGGCTCTGCCTCCTAATAATCGGACCAGCAGCCTAGTACCTTCGGCCCGCGGATTACGCCGCGCTCCTTAATACTTTATCAGCTTGCGCATGACAACTCCCTACACCCAGCCCATGCTGCGCGACAATGCGCTGGCCGGCAAAACCATTATTGTAACTGGCGGAGGCACCGGCCTGGGCCGGGCCATGACCACCTACTTCCTGCAGTTGGGGGCCAACGTTACCATAACCAGCCGAAAGCTGGACGTGCTGGAAAAAACCGCCGATGAGCTACGCCAGCAAACCGGTGGTAAAGTCTTGGCCATTGCTTGCGACGTGCGCAAGTACAATGAGGTGGAGGCTATGCTGGAGCGAACAATTCAGGAGTTTGGCGGCGTCGACGTATTGCTGAATAATGCGGCGGGCAACTTCATCAGCCCAACGGAGCGGCTGTCGCACAAGGCTTTCGATGTGATTGTGGACATTGTACTGCGTGGGTCTTACAACTGCACCCTAGCCGTGGGCAAGCGCTGGATAGCTGATAAAAAGCCCGGTACCATCCTCAATATCGTGACGACCTACGCCTCGGTAGGGTCGGCGTTTGTGGTACCGTCGGCAGCGGCCAAGGCTGGCGTGCTGGCCATCACCCGCTCCCTGGCGGTAGAATGGGCCAAATATGGCATCCGGTCCAATGCCATTGCGCCGGGGCCGTTTCCGACGGAAGGTGCTTGGAGCCGCCTCTTCCCCGAGCCGCTGGCCAGCAAGCTCGACCCGGCAGCCAGCGTGCCGCTCAAGCGGGTGGGCCAATACCAGGAGCTAGCCAACCTGGCGGCCTATTTGGTGTCGGATTTCTCAGCCTATGTCAATGGCGAAGTCGTAACCATTGATGGCGGTGAATGGCTGAACGGAGCAGGCGAATTTAACAAGCTCGAAATGCTGACCCCCGATATGTGGGACCAAATTGAAAAAACAATGCGTCGCTAAACGCTTGGTTTATTGAATAGACTTGTTCCTAAATTAGCAAACGTACATATAGAACGTCATGCTGAGCTTGTCGAAGCATCTCTACCGCATCGTTTGGGTGTCGTTCGGTAGAGATGCTTCGACAAGCTCAGCATGACTGCTAATTTTTCTCAGCGTTTCTTATTAGGGAACAAGTCTAATAGGCAACTATTGAATATAAAGCTATTCAGAAAGTCGAAAGCACGTCATACTCATCTGGCGTCCGCGCAGCCGAATCATCTCGCCCGCTTCGTTGAACCGCTCACACGAAGCGGGCGAGATGCTTCGGCTGCGCGGACGCCAGATAAGCATGACGTTTCAATTTAGCTTTGATTAATTCTTAAACATCTTCTATATCAGGGCTTTAAATACAATAAGCTGCTCATTGAGCAGCTTATTGTATTTAAAGCCCTGATATAGAATTCGAGCCTGTGAAAGATTACAATTTGTATTCTTTGTAATCTTTCGTGAATTCGGCTAAAGGAATGTTTTGATTGGGAACTACGTCAGAGAATTCAAACTTTTCGAATAATCCTTTGTCATCGTTTACCTGAACAACCGTTGGCAAATAGGTTTTGCTATCCACGCAAACAATAGTGCGACGGCCGTAGGAATTAGGCACCTGCAGCACTTTGCCTTCCGGGATATTATCGCCAATACTAAGTCCGTTGCGCTCAACTACACGGTATTCGCCACAGCCAAACCGTTCGGCTACCGTGGAAATGGTTTCGTTCTTGCCGGCTTTGTAGCTTACGTATCGGAACTGCGGATAATCGGACCGTAGCACGTAGCCGGGACGGCCCTGCAGCACCGTGTCGCCAACGAGCCGGAACGAGCGGCTGAAGGAGTTGTCCTGCCGCAGGCCGGTGGTCCGAAGCAGGTCAGAAATCGTACCGAAGCCCGCCTGTAAAGCGGTGTGGTGCTGGCTGCTCCGCATGAGCTTGCCCTTGGGGTCGAGGCTGAGCGTGACGTAGGGAAAGCTAGCTGGATACACCCACGCATCGCCGCCGTTCTGGCCGGCCACCCAAAGGACTTCAACTCCTTTCTGGTTTTTGATATAGATGCGTAATGGTTTGTACGTCAGTTTCATGGTGCTGCGGGTCTGGTTGATGTTTCCACCAATTCGCTCCTGGGCCTTCACGGTGCAACGCAGGGTTTTCAGGTTCTCGATAGCCGCACTCAGGCGAGTGCTGAGCTGCTCGGTGGTGAGGGCTGGCGGGGCGGTGGGGGCAGTAGCTCCTACCAGCGCCAATGCTCCAACAGCTAAAGCGGCGCGAAATGGAATAGAAGAAACGTAGGGAGCTAACGAAGCGAACATAGAATAAAAATCGGGTGAGTGCCAAACTGCCGATTAGCGGTAATCAATTAAGGCTAATCGGGGGGAAGCGCGAGGATGCGCTGTCAAAAATAAATAGCTCATCAATTTCCACGCCATGTAGGTACGGGTATAGCGGAAATTGCTCAATTACGGCTTGAACAACGGCCGAATCGTCGCCATTCATCGTAACCCAGCCCCGGCTCCGGTTGCTGATAATAGCGTAAACCTCCACCATTTTGTCGGCAAATAGCTGGTTGATGAAAGTTCGGTGCTGGGGAATAAGATTAATGAACGCCCCGTCAAAAGCATCCGGTAAGCGCAGAGAAACAACAAACTTAGGCATAAAACAGGGTGAGCTACAGCGGCTCTCAGGTTGGTGTACGTGGTAAAAGACGCAACACTTTGCGTCTCGTGGTTGCGGACGTTGATTAATTGGTTCAAGTCCGGCTGTTCAGCGACGAGGCGCAACCTATGCGTTGCTACATCGCCCAACAATTGCACACCAAATGGAGAATCGCTCTAATTGATAAGTTAATGCTTGCGGTCTTTAGAAAGTTGATAAAAGCGCGTTTGTCTGGCCCGGTAGCATGTGGTTGGTGCTTTGGTGAAATTACTGTGCGGCTTGACGCAAAAAAAGACTCCCTTACGAATCCGAACACAACGACAAAAGCCCAAGCTGACCTATTGGTCTGGTTCGGGCTCTTGCGTTTTTATGGTATCTAGGAGTGTCCTAATTCAGCTGCGCTGGACTGGGTGGCATCGCCGAGAGCCGGCCGGGCAGCTGCGTTGGGCAAAGCAATTGCCGTGCGAGCCGGCGGGCGGTGGGCCGACTCTTCCCACTCGTGAAAGCGAAGAATTTCGCTCTGGAATTTGCCCACAAACCAACTGACGAGGCTGAGGTCGTCGAGGAAACCGACTACGGGAATAAAATCCGGAACCAAATCGATAGGCGAAAGCACGTAAAGTAACACGGCCAGCCCGGAAATAATGGTGCTGGTCGAAATTTCACGGTATTCGCCACTGATGTAGCTGCGCACGAGGCGCACAAGGGTTAGGGCTACTTCGAAGAGTTGACGGAATTTATTGGTCTTACGTTCTTTGCTCGTCAGTTTGTTGGCCACTTCGTTGAGGACCGTTACAACTTTAAAAGGACGCCCCAGTAATTGAGTAGCTCGACCAATAAAGACATTGAAAAGAGCGTTTTTTGAGATTTTAAGGCCTTTGTTGAATAGAGATGACATATTGAAACATGAGAGTGGTGAGGCGGGGCTTACGCGCGACCGCTCTCCCGCGTTGTTTTAAGTTAAAGAAAGCCCATGCCGCGCCTAGCGTTCAAACAGCGGCGTAGTACCGCCCACCCAGTCTTTATCTTTGTTGAAATCGACGCCAATCATTTCGCCCCGGCTCAATCGGCTGAGGCCCGTAAGCAATTGCGGGTTAGCCTCACCATCGGGCCAGATATACAGCAGCCGAATTTCGCATTTTACTAAACCATCGGGCGATTGCACCACCGGCTCGTAGGTTACTTTGCGCTGCAATAAATAATTATGCTTGTCTGGCAGAGCATCCAGCTCAGCAGCCGTAATGTGGAGGCGTACGCCAGCTCCGGCAAAGGAAAATAGTGGCTTCAGAACATAGTTGGATAGGTCTGGTGGGTAGCTGCTTAGGTCCTGTAGAAAGTGGCTGGGCGGCACGAATTGACCTTGTAGCAACGGCAGCGTGTACTTGCTGACACGGAAAAACCAATTAGGATGCCCCACCCAACTTACATCTACGTCTTCGGTTAAATTAAATTCGGTATTTAATTCGGGATAACGTGCTAATTCGTCAAATATAATACGGTTATAAATACGAGTGATTGGAAGTAATTGTCCTTGTTTCTTGTAAAACAACTTCCGTCCTTTCCTGCGAATTTTCGTTAGGCAAACGGTTTCAACACCCCAGAGTTTGTTGGATAACGCAAAATCGATACGCGTTTTTTGCTGCTCCGGAAATAGCTCCAGTAAAATAACATTTTCGGCAGGTTGCCCGCCCAGAATAAACTGACGCATCCGGGTCTGGTACGCCTCAAAATCGGGTACTGTCAGGAAAGGAGAGACCGAATCAGGGATGGGAAAAAACCGACCAAACTCGCCTGGGAGCCAGGATTGAAAGGCGTAGAGCGAGGGAAAGCCCTGCATCTCAATAAGCTGCGGTTCTAGTTCGCCATTACTATTTCGGCACACCGCAAAATCAAACGTCAGGAACTCGGGGCGCTGGCTTTCATTCGGTACCCGCTGATGCGGTGGAATCGCCGCTTCGGTTAATTCTTTGAAATCCGGCCGCTCAATTACCTTAATGATACTTTCGCCGGCCGCAATCAGTTTATCGCGTAGCTGAGTTGGAACAAACACCGGCGTTTCCGCTACCCGGAATTCGAGCTGTCCCGGCAATTGACGGTCAATGTCGGCCAGCATCTGCTGGTAGCGGGCGGGGCTAAAGGCCGCGTTGTAGGTTTGGCGGTATTCCGGAATCATGGGCAGGGCAACGGCGGCCAGGGCCGGCTAAGCAGTGGTAAGCTGAGCCACCTGGGCTACGGCTCGTCGCAAAAAGGTAGGTAGGATAATTGATTCGGTATGCTCAATGGTGTCCGGGTCAGCAAGTAAGCGGACCATTTCGTCGTACTTAATCTCACCGTAAGCGGTGATAACCTGCTGCTTGCGCTCATCGGTGAGCATGTAGCGGAGCATGCCTTCGCCATCGGCTTCGGGGTGAAATTGCGTGCCAAGTACTTCCGGAGTGAAGCGAATGGCCATCACTGCCCGCGCCAGGGGCACATGCGGACGTTCTTTTTCCAGGCACAGCACTTCCGCTCCCAACTCAGCAAGACGGGCGTAGTTGAGGTGGGCCAGCTGATAGTCGCGGGAATCGACGACGAAGAAGGGTTCGGGAAGGCCTTCAAATACGGGTTCGGATTGGCCAGCCGCCGTGAGGTGTACCGGCAATACCCCGAACGAGGTGGACTTGCGACGGCTTACCTCACCAATGCCCAAATGCCGGCTCACCAACTGAAACGAATGGCAAATCAGCAGCAGGTGCTTCTTGTGGTCGTGCGTCTGGTTATGAGCTAATAGCGAATCGATGAACGCAAAGTACCGGGGCTCCCAGGCTTCAGATGAAGCCAGCGGGCTGCCGGGGCCACCCGAGGAAATGTAGATATCGTAGTTCAGACCAGGTATTTCGTTCTCGGCGCGCACATTGAAGGTGTCGACGCTGAAGGGGAGGCCGTTCTCGATTGCCCCACGGCTGAGCAGCTGTCGGATGCAGCGCATACCCTCGTTGGGGGCATTGTTGTACATATCAAGGATGGCAATACGAATAGAAGACATAAAATCAGGGAGCAAGCGGCCGAATGAATCCGGCAAACAGAGGGATGCGAATCGGCTGTGTTTTGTATAAAAATATGAAAATGACTGATTTATACAGATTCAGGCTTGAGGAAAGTCGCGCTCAATACTGGCTAAAAACAGATAACGCCAACCGTGAGGTTGACGTTGCCCCAACAAAGATAATTGTCTTACAGCCCGTAAGCCGTTTCAGCTAGAATATAGTCGACCACTTTGTGCAGGTCATTGGTTTCGCGGAATACCTGCAGCTGACGGTCAGCGCCGGTGCCCATCTCCATCATTTTCAGCACGTATTCTACTTCGTGGCGGCTACCGAGCTCATCCACCACGTCGTCGATAAAATCGAGTAACTCTAGAATCAGGTTGCGGGTTGGTACTTCCTCCTGCTTGCCAAAGTCAATCATGCGCCCGTCGATGCCGTAGCGGGCAGCCCGCCACTTGTTCTCCTTAATCAGGGCGCTGCGGTAGATGCGGAAATTAAGATTCTGGGTTTTGAGCTTGTATATTTTGGCCACCAGCGCCTGCATGATAGCAGCCACGGCAATGGTTTCATCGGCGCGCATCATCATGTCGCAAATGCGGTATTCGATGGTATCGAAGAACGGGTGCAGGCGCAAGTCCCACCAAATCTTCTTGCCGTTGTCGATGCAGCCGGTTTTCACCAGCAGGGCGATAAACTCATCGTAGTCGCTCGCGCTGTGGAAATAACCCGGAATGCCCGTGCGCGGAAACCGCTCGAACACCTTGGTGCGAAAGGATTTATACCCGGTTTCGCGGCCTTCCCAGAAGGGCGAATTGGTGCTCAAAGCGAACAAGTGAGGCAGAAAATACCGCAGCGCGTTCATCATGTACACGCCAATATCCCGGTTCTCGATGCCGATGTGCACGTGCATACCAAACACCAGGTTGGAGCGGGCCGCTTCCTGCAGCTCCTCCACAATCTTGTCGTAGCGGACATCGGGCGTAATGGGCTGGTCCTGCCAGCGGGAGAAGGGGTGCGTGCCGGCAGCCCCAATCTTGAGGCCCTGCTTGTCGGCCAATTCGATAACGTGACGGCGTAATAACAGCACCTGCGAACGCGCCTCGTCGATATTATTGCAAATAGTGGTGCCCACTTCCACCACCGCCTGGTGCATTTCGGCCTTCACCTGCTCTTGCAGGGTCATTTGGCCACCCTCCACTATCTGCGACAGATGCGAGCGCAACTCCCGGGTGGTGGGGTCAATGGTCTGAAATTCTTCTTCGATTCCGAGCGTGAACTTGGGCAGTGACATATGCAGCGGGTATTAAAGGACGGGGCCAGTGGAAACCGGCCCCGTCCGGAATGAAGCTGGAAGCGAAAAATAAAGAAGAAAACCCCCAAGCCGGTTGGCTAGAGGACTTAGCTGGAACTCTTGGCTGATTTTTTAGCCGGGGTCGTTTCTTTCGGAGCTGCGGCTTTTTTTGCGGCGGGGGCCTTGGCAGAGGCTGGTTTGGCAGCTGCTTTGGGCCGGGCGACGGCCGTGGTGGGGTGCACAAACGTACCCCAGGTCAGATTGTCCTGGCCGGGCTTTTGGGCTTTGGCGCGGGCAATGGCCAGGTTTGCCGCGGCTTCCACTACCCATTCAAAGTTTTGCTGGCCCACGGAGTTCACGTCGGCATCCGGCGCGGGGTTGCCGAAATCGATAGCCAGCGGAATGCCATCACGCACGGCAAACTCCACGGTATTAAAGTCATACCCCAAGCCTTTGTTGAGCTTCAATACGTAGTCTTTCATGGTAGCCAAGAGCTTGCGGCCGGCCTCACCGGTCGTTTTCATCTCGGTGGCGTAGCGCAGGTGCGGTTCGTTGCGGGGTTCGTAGGGCATGATGAGGACTTCTTTGCCCCCAATGCAATAGCACCGGAAATAATCGGTAAAGTCCACCGCCTCCTGCAGCAGCATTACCAACTGGCTGGTTTCGGCGTAGGCCCGGAAAAAATCATCGGGTGACTCCAGCTTGTACACGCTTTTCCAGCCGCCACCGGAGTGGGGCTTCATGTAGGCCGGGAAACCGATGTGCTGGAAAGCCGCGTCCCAATCCATCATGCCCAGGTTGCGGAAACTGCCCTCGCTGGTGTCGGCAGGTCGCTCTTTGCTGGGCAGGAGCAGGGTTTTGGGCACGGGCACGCCGAGGCGCACAGCCAAGGCATTATTAAAGAATTTTTCATCAGCCGACCACCAGAAGGGGTTGTTAATCACGGCTGTACCCATGAGGGCAGCATTTTTGAGGAAGGCGCGGTAGAAGGGCACGTCCTGCGAAATCCGGTCGATGATGACGGCGTAGTCGGAGGCAACGTGCTGCTCTACTTGGTTAATGTGCACGAACTCGGCGCGAATGTCGGCCGGGGCCTTTTCGTTTACGCGGTCGACGAATGCTTGGGGGAAGGTGTTTTCCTGGCCGAAAAGGATGCCGATTTTTTTCATGCTAAAGGGGTTTGGTGCTTGGTGTAAGAAGGGGCGCAAGAAGTGATTTGAACGGTCATGTCGAGCGCAGCCGAGACATCTCGCCCGCTTCGTTCAACGATTGGTATAGTTCTGCACGCGAGATGTCTCGGCGGCGCTCGACATGACGGTTTAAGACACGACGGCCTTTAAACAGTGTTAAGGTATTGCGGGAACATTTCGCGCCACACGGGCCAGTCGTGGTCGCCGAAAGGCTTCACATCCAGGGTGTAGTGAATGCCTTTCTGGCTCAGCAGGCTGGCCATCTGAAAATTCGACTCTTTGCAGAAATCGTGCTCGGCCGTGCCCAGGATGATATTCATCCACTGGAAATGCTCGCTCTGCGCATTGGGCAAATACTCGGGCGGGTTGTTGAAATACACGTTGTCGTCGTGGTAACCGTCCACAAACTGGCTGATGTCAAAGGCCGCTCCCATCGTGAAAAGGTGCGCTACCTGACTGGGGTGGCGAAACGCGAAATTCAGGGCCTGATAGCCTCCAAAGCTGCATCCGGCTACACCAATCTTGTCGACGTGGCATTCCTGCTGCAGCAGGGGCACTAGTTCCTCGCTCAGAAACTGGTCGTACAAAACGTGATTCTGTACGCGCACGGCCGGGGGCAGGTGCTTGGCATACCAGGAATACTGGTCGATGCTGTCGATGCAGTACAATTTCACGCGTCCGGCTTCAATGAGCGGGCGGGCCGCTTCGATGAGCTTGAAATCGCGGGCTTCGTATTCCCGGCCGCCGGAGGTGGGGAAAATCAGTACCGGATACCCCCAGGTACCGAAAACCAGCATGTCGATGTCCTGGCCGAGATGGTGCGAGTAAAAGCGGCGATGTTGTTCCTGCACGATGATGGGAAAAGGGTGAAGCGGCAACACTTACTCAAGCGGCAAGGCAAACTAATAAAGAAAAGCGGAACAGTGCCAAGTAGCACCAAATAAATTCGGTGCGCCGTCCCGACTGCGACCGGCTGCGTTACTTTGTCTGATGCTTTTAGAAACCACCAACCCACTTACGGCACCTTCCGCACCACGGCTGGCTCGGGCGGTGCTTTTTTCCCAATTCTTAGTGCGGGAGGTAGAACTGAGCGTGCTGCTGCCTCCGCTGGCTACGGGCCCGGCTCCGTACCCGGTGTTGTACCTCAACGATGGCCAGGACCTGGAGCGGTTGGGTCTGCCGGCCACGCTCGCGGCGATTTATGCCCGGCAGGCGGTGCGGCCATTCGTGCTGGTGGCCATTCACGCCAACGAGCAGCGTGTGCAGGAATACGGCACCGCCGGCCACCCCGATTTCAACGGTCGGGGCAGCCAGGCAGCGGCTTATTCCGATTTTGTATTACAGGAGCTATTGCCTTATTGCCAGGCTGCTTACGAGGTTTCTGCCAAGCCGGAAGACGCGGTAATGGCGGGGTTCTCATTGGGCGGGCTGTCGGCGTTTGACCTAGTATGGCATCACCCTGAGGCGTTTAGCCGGGCCGGGGTTTTTTCGGGCTCCTTTTGGTGGCGGCAACGCGCCGTAGGAGCCGGCTACACACCCGCCGACCGCATTATGCACGGCCTGGTACGGGCCGGCCGCTTGCACCCAAATCATCGGTTCTGGTTCCAGACCGGCACCCTCGATGAGCGCAACGACCGCAACGAAAACGGCGTCATCGACTCCATTGAGGACTGCCTCGATTTGATGGAAGAGCTGATTCGCCACGGTCTCGATGCCCAGCAGTCCATTCGCTACGTGCAGGTGGAGGGTGGCCACCACCACCCTGATACCTGGGGGCGCGTCCTGCCCGATTTCCTGCTCTGGGCCTTTGGGCAGGAGGGACGCCGGGCCGAATTACCCCGGCCGTTGCCCATGGTGCGGCTGCAGCTCAACCCGGCCCTGGCCCCCACTATTCTGCTAGCCACGGCTGATATTGCCCCTGCGCAAGCAGCCGTTCCGCTGGTATTGCCATCTACTACCCGCCTGGTCGGGCAACTTCCGCCCGCCGCTTCTGTCATTGCACCTCACTCCAATACACCCATTATGCCCATCACCCGCCCCGTCGAAGGCGATTTTCTGCCTTATTCCGCCGGTTACATCAACCTCGTACCGCTCGACGCGGACCCACGCGAAGTCCTGCGCACCCAACCAGCCGAAATCCACGCCTTATTTGCCAACCTGAGTGAGGAGCAGACCGAAAAAGCCTACGCGCCCGGCAAATGGACCCTCAAGGAAATGCTGTTGCACCAGATTGACTCTGAGCGCATATTCGCGTACCGGGCCATGCGCTTCGCCCGCGGCGACAGCCAGGACTTGCCTGGTTTCGAGCAGGATGACTACGTGAGCCACAGCGCCGCCAATGAGCGCACCGTGGCCAGCCTGCTGGCCGAGTACGATGCTACCCGCACCGCCACCGTGGCCCTGTTTGATAGCTTCACCGAGGAGCAACTGAACTGCCGCGGCACTGCCAACGGCGGTCCGGCCACTGTGCGGGCGTTGCTCTACATTGTGCCCGGCCATGAGCGCCATCACCTCAACATCATTCGGGAGCGTTACCAGCCCATTCTGTAGGTGTTTTCGGTAAAACTTCTACCTTCGCCCGATACAACACCTCGGCTCGGCCGTGCGTTGAAATACCCGTAAACCAACTTTCACTTTTATACACTTTTCAATCATGGCCAAAGCGCAAGACGCCCGCAAAGAAAAAAAGAAAGAACCCGTTAAAACCACGAAGGAAAAAAAGGCGGAGAAAGACGAAAAGAAAGTGGCCCGCGCCCGTAAGCAGGAATAAGAACCCCGGATTTTGGGGCTTCTTCTTGCGAACCCCGCAACAAAAACAGAAAAGGCCCGCTGATGCGGGCCTTTTCTGTTTGAAGGTAATATGTTCATTCGTGCATCAAATACTGCAAATTTGTGGTTCAGACAGTATAGTATGGCTCCTTTTCCTTATCGTGGTGGCGGATATAACCGTGGAGGACCAGCTTAATCAGGGTTTGATAAGCGCGGCGCTTGCCAAAATTCACCAGCTTCATGAACTGGGCCAGGGTAATGCGGGGGTGGCTCTTCAGGTGGTCCAGCACCGCTAGTTCCTGTTTGTTAAGGGGGATTTGTTTGAAGCGGGGTTCCTCTGGATGCTGGCGGGCCAGCAGTTTTTCGGTGAGGCCGCTGGTTTGCACGCTGGCGTCGCGCACGCGCACGTAGCCGCGCCAGTCGCCGGGGGCCACCTGGGCCCGGTGGGGCTTGTGGGGGCTTTCGGGCACAGTTACCACCAGCACGGTACGCCCGTCTTCTTCCAGCTCGCGGTAGTGCAGCGTGGTCAGTGGCGGCTCAATGTAGTGCTGGGCGGCATCACGCAACACGAATAACTCCTCCTCGGCATCGCGCACGCCTACCACGTGGCCGGCGTCGTCGACGCCCACCAGCACGTGCCCGCCCCGGGTGTTGGCCAACGATACCAGCGTGCGCGAAATCCGGTGCGGGTGGGTGGTTTTCTGCTTGAATTCCAGTTCCTCGCTTTCGCCCCGCGCTATTAGCTCCAATAAATCCATGCGTTTCTGTACGAATTGTCGGACAACAAAAATGCCGCTTCCAGCAAAGGAAACGGCATTTTCAGTTAAAATGTTGGACTAGTGAGCAGTCCGAACACCGGACGCGCCTTAGAAAGGCAGGTCGTTGTCGTCGTCGCTCGCGATAGGAGCGGCCGACGGCTGCGCACGGAGCGTAGGGTTTTGGTTTTGGGCTGCCGGGCGGGGAGCCGCCTGCTGCTGCTGGCCACCGCCGTAGCTGGCACCACCGCCACCGCCGGCCTCAATCTTCCAGGCTTCGAGGTTGGTGAAGTACAGCATCTGGCCGTTTTTGTTGAAGCCACGGCCGCGGAGGTTGAAGGTCACCTTCACTTCATCGCCCATTTTGAAAGGGTCGATGAGGCTGGTTTTGTCCTGAACCATCTGAAACTTAATATGCTCGGGATACTGGCCGTCCTGGACTTCCAGCACGAACTCACGCTTGCGAAACTTCTCGCTTACCTGCTGTTCGTCAAATATTTCGTGCAGCCGGCCGGTTACGTCGTATGCCATAAAAAGGGGGTGTTTTTTGATTTGTAGACTTGAACATCAAACCTACGAAAAAAAACGCAAGCGGCCCGTCCGCCGTTCCCTCCGGCTACCTTTGGGGCTACTTTTCTTCGCTTTTTTACTCCTTATTATATGTTCGCACTCGCCATCCACGGCGGAGCCGGTACCATTGCCCGCGCCTCCCTCTCGCCCGACGACGAAAAGCGCTACCGTGCGGCCCTTGAAGCAGCCATCGGCATCGGCTACGATTTGCTGCGTGATGGTGGGGCCGCCCTTGATGCCGTGGAAGCCGCCGTGCGCAGCCTCGAAGACTGCCCGCTGTTCAACGCGGGGCGCGGGGCTGTGTTTACCCACGACGGCCACCACGAAATGGATGCCGCCCTCATGAGCGGCCACAACCGCCTGGCCGGGGCCGTAGCCGGCGTGCGCCAGGTACAGAACCCCATTCGGGCCGCCCGCTTGGTAATGGAACAGACTGAGCACGTGCTGCTGAGCTACCCGGGGGCCGACGAGCTGGCTCGTGAGCACGGCCTGCCGCTGCAACCCGTGGAATATTTCTTCACCCAAAAGCGCTACGACCAACTGCAGGACGCCCTTGCCGTGGGCAAAATGCAGCTCGACCACGCCGCCGACCCCAACTGGAAAAAGGGGACCGTGGGGGCCGTGGCCCGCGACCAGCACGGCCACCTGGCCGCTGCTACCAGCACCGGCGGCATGACCAACAAACGCTACTCCCGCATCGGGGATACGCCGCTCATCGGGGCCGGCACCTGGGCCGATACGCGCTGCGCCATCAGCTGCACCGGCAACGGGGAGTACTTTATCCGGGCCGTGGCGGCCTACGACGTGGCCTGCCTGATGGAATACAAAGGATTGTCGCTGGAAGAAGCGGCCCGTATTGTGGTGCAGGACAAGCTCGCGCCCGTGGGCGGCGAGGGCGGCCTGATTGCCGTGGATGCCGCCGGCAACGTGACGCTGCCGTTCAACTCGGAAGGCATGTACCGCGCCAGCCGGGTGGAAGGGGGCGGAGCTATGGTAGCTATTTATAAGGAGTAGAAATGTTAAAAAAAGGGTGAGCGGCCGCTGTGGCTGCTCACCCTTCGGTGCAGTTCGTCGTTTCAGCCGAAGGCTGCTTATGCCACTTTTGCTTCAGGAGCAGCGGTAATGGACAAGGCGATTTGGTGGGCTTGTGCCTCTTTGCTGACGTAGAATTTTCGCTCGCGCATGTCGTACACGTTGCCTTTGGCCAGCACGTGCATGGTGATATTTTCGATGGAAATCACGGTGCCCTTCTTGGCGGCGGCGGTGTTGTTGTGCTGGATATTATGGCCGTCGAGAATGATAACCAGGTTAGAACCAATGGTTTCAACCAGGTTGCCTTCGGTGATGAGCACGCCGGTGTCTTCGCCCAGGCCAATGCCAATGAGCTTAGGGTGCAGGGCCACCGACTCGATGAGCCGGCCAAACCGGCCGCGTTTCACAAAGTGCGAGTCGATGATGGCCGCTGAGAGCAAGCCCAAGCCCGTGCCCATTTTTACGGCCCCTTTCAGCAACGCATCGGGCACTGAGCCGCCACGAATCATCAGGTGCGACATGGCCATGGCTCCGGCGCTGGTGCCGGCAATTACAAAGTTGGGCTCGGTGATATAGCGCTGCGTCATGCGGTTGAGGAAATCGGTTTCGCCGAACATCTCGCGCAGACGCGACTGGTTGCCGCCCGAGAACATGACCACGTCGGCGGCCATCAGGCGCTCCAAGTACTCGGGCTGCCGGGCATCTTCGGGCGTGCGAATGTCCATGATGCCCACATTCAGGCAGTTGAGCATAGCGTAGGAGCCCGTGTAAACTGGGCCGACCTCCTCCGGAATCATCGAGGCCGTGGTAATGACTTCGATGCGCGGGTCAAGCTTGCCCGTTTCGAGCACAATACGCTTAAGAATGCCTAACTCAAAAAAGTTGAGGTAGTATTTGCGGCGGGTCCGGGGGTTGGGGTAAGTGCCCTTGTCCTCGTTGCCGCCGACGGCGATGAGCTTGCCGAGCGGAATGATGGTTTTCAACGGATAGCGGAAATTACGGAGTGATGCAGAATAGTAGGCGCCAAATGGCGGCCAGTGGGAGTTGAGCCCGGGGCAAAGTTCGGGCCGGATGACCAAACGGCCACGCTATGGCCGAACGGCCAGCAGCGCATCGAGCGTGCCGGTGGCCACAGAGTGGTAGTTGGGGCGCGCTTCCTTATAGATAGCCCGGGCGCGGGCCACTCCATCGGGCTGGGCCAACAGCGCCCGGTACAGCGGCACCAGAAACTTGCGCCGCCCCACGTGCCTCAGAAAATTTTCCAGCGCCGGGGTAGCAGCTGCATATTCTGCCCGCAGCGTGTGCGGAAACCAAGCCGTGAGAATTTCAGAGTTCCCGGAATTCGTGAATTGGAACGCTGCATCTAACTCCGCCAACTGCCCGGCCGGCGGGGTAGGCGGCAGGCCATGGAGGAAATGCACCCACTCGTGGCTGCTCCACTCGGTGGTATCGGCCCGGAAGGTGCCGGAGGGAGTCCCACTTTTCAGGCGGGCCAGGGCGGCATCTACCAACTCGAAGCGGCGCGACGTGACGGCCGGCGCATTGGGGGGCAGGCCGGGGCCGTCGACCCAGGCGGCCAGCTGCAGCCGGTCTTCCAGGCCGGGCTCCTGGTCCAGTAGCTCGGCGCGGAGGTAGTGCAGAAACGTGGCCGTGTCCATGGCCTGAAAGCTGAAGCGAGCGAAGTACTCCTTAATAAAGGTGTCGAGCCGCAGCCGGCCAATGAGGGACTCCAGCGTCAGCAGCAGACTGCAGCCTTTCTCGTAAGCAATTTCGGTGAGGCCTTCGTCGGGGTCGCGGCCGGCCAGCGCCAGGTGCAGGTGGGTATCGGGGCTGGCCACCCCGATTTCGGCGATGGTGTGATGCAAAGCTGCCCGGCCCAGTACCTGTAGCATGTCGGCGTACTCACGGCCATACAAATGTTCCATGATGCGCCGCTCGAAATAAACCGTGAATCCTTCGTTCAGCCAGAAATCATCCCACGTTGCATTTGTAACCAAGTTGCCCGACCACGAGTGCGCCAGCTCATGAGCCACCAAACTAGTCAGGCTGCGGTCGCCAGCCATAATAGTTGGTGTTACAAATGTTAATCGTGGGTTTTCCATCCCGCCGAAGGGGAAGCTGGGTGGTAGCACCAGCAAATCGTAGCGCTCCCAGCGGTAGGGGCCATAAAGTTCTTCGGCGGCGGCCACCATGTGTTCAAGGTCGGCAAACTCATGATTGGCCATGGGCAGCGTGGCCGGCTCGGCATAGATGCCGGTCCGGTTGCTGAGCGTAGCAAAGGCGAGGTCGCCGACGGCCAGGGCCATGAGGTAAGCCGGAATGGGCTGGCTCATCCGGAAATGATACTCGCCATTGGCGTTAAGCTGCTGCGGGTTCTCGGCGCTCATCAGGGCCAGCAGGTGGGCCGGCACGCGCACCTGGGCTTCGTAGGTGAAGCGAATGCCCGGCGAGTCCTGACACGGCAGCCAGGTGCGTGCCAGAATGGCCTGCGACTGCGTGAACAGGAAGGGTTGGATGCCGGCCGTCTGGGAGGGGAGGAGCCACTGTAGCGCTGCCGCCGTAGGAGCCGTGCGGTAGTGAATGCGAACGGCAGCAGTCTCAGCCGACAGGGCCACGCGCAGCGCTTGCCCCAATGTCGGGTCTGGCGCATCCAGCGAAAACTCTGCCGGGTGAACGGAACCATCTACCCTAAGATGCTCTACGTTTTCAATCGCAAGGTCGCGGGTGTCGAACACAACCTCCGTGGCAGCCTCGGCCGGTGTGAGGTGCCACGTCGCGCTGCCAGCCAGGGTGCGACTATCAAAGTCAACTCTCAGGTCGAGGGCTAAATGATGCGCCCGGACTGGGCTGCTGCCCGCATAGCTGTGCGGGTCGGTGGGCAGGCTGATAGGGGGCGAAGTTGGAATTGCCATAAAGAGAGGTGAGAAAATGAGCAGCTATTACTGCCATGAGTGAAACGCTGGGGCTGCCAAAGTAAGTAACCTCCGATGACCTTTCCATGAAATCAGGAACAAGCTTGTGGGCCTAACAACTCATTAATTGAGGCTTGAGCCAGAACTAAACCCTTGGTTGACCGGTAAATAATGGGAACACACATGGCCCCGTTACTTGTGCTAACCCACTGGGCCACGGGCTCACAGCCCGAAGTTGGCATGATTACGGTCTTGGCATGGGTGGGCTGTGCGCCATAGTCGCGTACTTTGTGAACGGACTGCCGACACGCAGCTTGGCGCAACCCCACCTTTGGCCTGGCAGTACAATGCCCGGCTTACGGCAACTGCCGTGCTTCTTTCGTCCGCTTTATTTTATTCAATGTTCCTGTTCCTTCGTTTTACTTCCCTGCTATGGGTGCTGCTGCTGGCAGCATTAGGCGGTGTCACTTTGCAAGCCTGCGGCCCTGGTTCCGATGAGAGCCGGTCGAGTGGCACTGCTGCCGATAATTCCTTGGTTGGCGCGCAGCCGCTCATGGACAGTACCTACCTCATCAAGACCTTCCGGGCCGAGCCAGCTTTCAAATCCCAACTCCTGCCTGCTCGTCGGTTCTACCGAGAGCGGGGTTTCCGACTTGGTTGGTTTAAAGACCACAAGCTCGTGCCGCAGGCTCAAACGCTACAGAATATAGTAGCTAAAGCAGCAGATGAAGGCCTTGATGCTAAAGATTACCAAGTTAAGGACTTTAAGCAACTTTTCGCAGCGTTAGACAAGGCCGGTGACGACCCTGCACGTCGCACTGCCCTCGAGCGCCAGATTGATGTAGCCCTCACCGGGACATACATGAAATGGGCTAATGACTATTATAGGGGCGTGGCCAACCCGCGCGATACCAAGAGCACGGCCTGGCAGGTGAAGCCCAATAAGATTAAGCTGAACAAGGCTCTGCTAACGTTTCTGGGCGACCGCAAAAGCCGCTACAATTACTACGAGTTTGCCCCGCTCCACCCCGAATACGACCAGCTGAAAAAGGCACTGGCTACCTACCGCGCTCAGGAGCGGGCCGGTGGCTGGCCCATACTGCCCACCACGCTGGCCCTGAAGCCCGGCGATACCTCGCCGGCCATTGCAGCGCTGCGAAAGCGCCTGCTCGATAGCGCTGGCGGGAGCATCGCCAGCACGACTGCGGCTCCTGCTACGGCCCCAGCGGCAGGGGTAGCCCCCGTTGCCCAGGTGTATGACCCCGAACTGGTAAGTGCCGTTAAGCAGTTTCAGCAGGATGCCGGTCTGAAGTCCGACGGCATCGTGCGGGGCGAAACCCTGCGCCAGCTTAACGTGCCCATTGGCACGCGCATCGACCAACTCATCCTCAACATGGAGCGCTGGCGCTGGCTTCCCAAACGCTTCGAGCCGAGCTACCTTTTGGTGAATATTCCGGAGTATACGCTGCACGTTATCGAAGAGAATAAGGAAGCGTTTAACATGCGCGTGATTGTGGGCAAAGTGTTGCACGAGACGCCCGTGTTCAGCGATAAGCTGGAATATGTAGTGCTGGCGCCTTACTGGAATGTGCCCTTCAGCATTATCGATAAAGAGCTGCGCGGTAAGCTGGCTGTCAACCCCAACTACCTCGACCGCCTCGATATGGAAGTGGTGAAGGGCTACGGCCGCAAAGCCGAGGTCATTGACCCCGGTTCGGTCGATTGGGCCAACGTCACGCAAGAAACCTTCAAGTACACCCTGCGTCGCCGCCCTGGGCCCAAAAATGACCTGGGTGATGTGAAGTTCATCTTCCCGAACTCCAACGATGTTTACCTGCACGATACTCCCCACGACGAGCTGTTTTCGCAGAGCAATCGTAGCTTCAGCCACGGCTGTGTGCGCCTGGCCGAACCGATGAAACTGGCCAGCTACTTGCTGCGCGACCGCCCGGAGTGGGACCAGCAAACCATTCTCGATACCGTCGCTACCCGGCGCGAAAAGTACATTACGCTCAAAAAGAAACTGCCCGTGTACTTGGTTTATTTCACCGCTTGGGCCGATGAAGCCGGCCGCCCCCACTTCCGCGATGACATTTACGGCCTCGATAAAAAACTCGCTCGCGAGTACTTTGATTAGCCAATCACAAAGCAAAGGCATCGTTCTTGAAAGCCCGGCAACTGCAAAGTTGCCGGGCTTTTTTTGCTGCCAATAGGAAGCTCTGGCCTGAGCGGATACGAATGAGGCGTGAGATTATGTAAACAGACGGGCACTCCGTCGGGAACGGCAATGCATGATAACAAATGTGACGCAGCGATTTGTTGGAATCTCTGTTTACATATGAGTGACAAAGGAATTGAATAGCCGAACCAGCGCTAACTCAAATGTAAACAGAGGGGAGAATAGACGCTTTCCCACCAACACATTCTTTTGACTACATTTGTAATCAAAAGAATATCATGGTTGAGCGCATCCGAAATTTGCTGGAAACCCGGCAGTTAACTCCTACTCAATTCGCCGACCTTATTGGCGTGGCCCGGCCCATCGTGAGCCATATTCTATCGGGCCGGAATAAGCCCAGCCTCGAAGTGGTGCAACGCGTTTTGGCAGCTCTACCAGACCTCTCAATGCCTTGGCTGCTGAATGGCAGCGGCCCCATGTATTCGGCCGCTCCTAGCGCGCCCTCAGCCACCGCTGACAAGCAGTATGTGGAAGTCACTCAAGCAGCGGAAGCAGCGCCTGCATCAAGGGTAGTGCCTCCAATTACCGCTACTGCTCCCCCGTTAATAGTCGCGCCTTCGCGTGCCGTCCAGATAGACGCCTCATTTTCAGCTGCAAAACCTGCAAAAAGAGTTGTAATGGGCGGACCTACCCCCAAGCGTTTCACTCCCAAGGCCGCAGAGCCCCAACCCGCCTTCACTGCGCCCGCAGCCACAGCCCCAGCTAGCGAAACCAGTCCCATAGTGGCAGACCAGCCACAGCCAGCACCCGAAGTAGAGACATTACCAGTTGCCGTCGTTGGGGCTGCCTCATTCAAGGATGACGCTTCAATCGCCACCGCGCTGTTTGCCGGGGCTGAAAAGCCAATTCGACGGATTGTGATTTTCTATCGGGATGGCTCCTTTGCCGACTATCAGCCCGAATAAAGCCGCTGTTTCGTTCGGTGAATCGGTCTTTGACTAAGCTCACAGCGTGGTCAAATGGCAGTCCTGTGTCGTGACCAAACGAAAATACAAAGGAGGTGTCTTGCCAGTTCAGGACGGCATTTCTACTAAATCTCTTTCGTTGCTCTGAGTGGATGTAGGGGTGCAATGCCCAGATTCAAGAGCTATTTGTATTGTAGAAATACTGAGCAGATAGGGCGGCAATCACGCGCTCTAAGGCACTTAGTGGTCTTTGTATTCACTCATGCCCGGCGTACCGTGCCATAGGGAAAAGTATAAATTGTCATGCTAGTCCAGTGCCCGCTGGCAGCAGGCTTTTTGACAAGGATGCTGCTGCTGATTTTACTAAAAAAATCTTATATCGCATTCTGTGCTTTGCTAATGAGTATGGTTTCAAATTTGGGCAGGCTGTTACTATCTATATGTCTTACATAAATCACTAACTTTCAATAAATTAATTACTACTAATGAAATGACTGGAGGAAGTAATTCAACCTGTATCATTCATGCATGTATCGTGTGGTAGGAACCTTGTTATTCGGCTTCATTAGTAATCATGGCGCATTCATAATACAGCCCAAGCTGTTCTTGCTGCTAATGATATTGACAAATACGCGGATAAGGAAAATTATAAAAACCAGAAACATACGAATTGAGGGATGCTAACGGATAGAGTTCAGACTTGGCTTTTTTCTACAGCCGGTAAGTCACAGTTATCTGGCTAGAAAAATGCGATTACTGATAGGGGTTCTTCTGCTCCAGGTTGCTGAGCATAAACATATCGCCAAGGCCACTTGTCGGGCTTGAATTGACAATTGTTAACCTTTGATATTTGCTTCTCGCAGAGCGGAAAATGCGGAAAGCAAAGAGGAGCAGAAATGTTGTCTTACCTACACAACCGACAGGGGTTGGAATTGTCAGGGGTTGTTCGTTTGACGATGGGGGGTTATCTTCGCGTCATGAAACTGACCCGCATGAATCTTTGGTTGGCCGCCGCCGCGGCAATGCTCCTGACGGCCTCTTGCGCCCAGGCTCCCGACGCTGAAACAGACCCTAGCGCCGATGCCGCCTACAAGCGTGCCCACCGTGCCGAAGGCTACCGCGAAGCCCAGCGCTCCAACGTCACGCGTAATTAAACCAGCCAGTCATTCGGCGCTTGCTTAGGCGGCGATGTTGGTTAGAAAACGAAAAAGCCCTCGCCAAAAATCTGGCGGGGGCTTTTTCGTTTTTTTGTCGGGGGGGTACTAGCCGGCGGCAACCAGCACGGGCGTGGGCACCGTTTCGAAACTTGGCAGGCTGATATCGGCCAGCAGGTCGCGCTCCAATAGGTCGGCCCAGGTCCGGAGGTAGAGCACTACGTCGTCGCGTTGGTTGTGGCGGAGGGCATCGCGGCGCTCGAAAGGGATGGCGGCCCGGATGGTAGGGTCGGAGATGCGCTCCAGGTGGGTCAAGTCGGCGCGGGAGAAACCGAGGGCCAGCATCTCGTCGATGGTCTGGTCGATGGGCAGGCCGCTGGTGGGGCAATAGTCGATAATCTGGCGCTCCCAGTCGCCGTAGCGCTGCATGGCGCGGGCATGAATCTCGGCCTTGGTGAGACGGGTAATGGTCTGGGCGAGGTGGCCGCAGTTGCAGCTGCCCATGTGGCCCCACTGGTAGGGAGCAGTTGCGAGACGGTGGGCCGTGTTGCGCAGGGCCTGAATAACGGGAAGTGTGGGCTGAGCCATAGGGGGGAGGCAGGGTTAATTATCCGCAGTCAAAGCAAGTTACCGGCCCCTAAAAGCAGCAGGCCCCGGAAAAAGTTTTCCGGGGCCTGCTGCTTTTAACTGAAATTGAACGACGTTTAAAGAGTTCGTCATGCTGAGCACAGTCGAAGCATCTCTACTGTTATACTAAATCTGGTTAGTTGCGCGGTAGAGATGCTTCGGCTGCGCTCAGTCCGACGTGCTTTCATACGCTGCCTAGAACGAGCCACGGCGCGAGCCGCCTGCGTCGCCGCGACGACGACCGCCCTGGTCGCCACCTTCGCGGCTGGCACCGCCCACGTTCACGCGGGCCCCGCCACTGCCGAAGCGGCGAGCGGTATCCGACTGACCATTGCTGGCCGGAGCCGCCGGACGGCTGCGTTCGCCGCCCCCACTGGGGCGGCCACCACCGCTACTGGCGCCGCCGGAGCGCCCGCCGCCCTGGCCACCGCCCGAACGCCCGCCGCCACCCTGACCGCCTTCGCGGGGACCGGAGCGGGCCGGACGACCAGCCGGGCCCTTGGGCCGGATGATACGCTCGTTGCCGTGCAGCATGACGGGCTTGACGCGGCCCGTCACGAACGGATGCTCGGCCTCAATGTCAATCTGGCGGCTGATGAGCTTCTGGATATCCTGGAGGTAGGCGCGCTCCTCGTCTTCCACGAAGGAAAACGCGGTGCCGAAGGCCCCGGCCCGGCCGGTGCGGCCAATGCGGTGCACGTAGGTTTCGGGCTCGTTCGGGATTTCGTAATTGATAACGTGGGTCAGCTCGTCCACGTCGATGCCGCGGGCGGCAATGTCGGTAGCTACCAGCACACGGGTGCTGCCGGCTTTGAAATTGGAGAGGGCCCGCTGCCGGTGGTTCTGGCTCTTATTGCCGTGGATGGCTTCGGCCGGAATCTGATTCGCGGCGAGGGCCTTTACTACTTTATCGGCTCCGTGCTTGGTGCGGGTGAAGACGAGTACGCGCTTGATTTCCTTGTCCTGCAGGATGTGGCGGAGCAGGGCGGGCTTGTCGTTGTTCTCAACCAGGTACACGGACTGCGTCACGGTATCGGCGGTGCTGCTGACGGGCGTGACGGCCACGCGGATGGGGTTAGGGCGCAGGATGGTACCGGCAAGCTCCTGAATCTGGCCGGGCATGGTGGCCGAGAAGAACAGGGTCTGGCGCTTTGTGGGCAGCTTGGGCAGGATGCGTTTGATGTCGTTGATGAAGCCCATGTCGAGCATGCGGTCGGCTTCATCGAGCACAAATACTTCCACTTGGCGCAGGTCCACGAAGCCCTGGTTCATGAGGTCGAGCAGGCGGCCGGGAGTGGCGATGAGCACCTCCACGCCACGTTTGAGCTGCGCAACCTGCGAGCCCTGGCTTACGCCACCGAAAATGACAGTGTGGCGAATCTGGCTCAAGTGGCGGCCGTAGGCGCCGAAGCTTTCGTTGATTTGGATGGCCAGCTCGCGAGTGGGCGTGAGCACGAGGCAGCGGATGGCGCGCTGGGCGTGGTTCGAAACCTGGGCCGTGCGGTGCAGCACCTGCAGGATGGGCACGGTGAAGGCGGCCGTTTTGCCGGTGCCGGTCTGGGCCACGCCGAGCAGGTCTTTGCCTTCGAGCACGTGGGGAATGGCCTGCTCCTGGATAGGAGTAGGGGTGGTGTAGCCTTCTTCTTTGAGGGCTTTGAGAATGGGGTCAATTAGGTTTAAATCGTCAAACGTCATGTTGAGGGGGTAATTGGGCGCACTGGAATCAGCCCTTGCGGTTCGGCATGCTGAGCGTAGTCGAAGCATCTTGCGTGTGGTAGCAATCCTTTTCTTGCGATTGAATTACTGCCCCGTGCAAGATGGTTCGGCGGTGCTCAGCATGCCGGGCCATTAAAAGCAGGCTCTTCGTGCTGAAATAAAATAGTGGTGGACAGTCGTCCACAAAATGAGGGGTTGAGCCTGCGGGGTTGCACAGGCGGGCATGGCCACGCCGGACGAAGCCAGGCGTGGGCGGGGGTGGGCGGCTCGTCGGAGGCCGACCGATTCCCTTAATGAAGAGGAATTGGAGTGAGGTGCGCTTACTTCGCGGAGACAGCCGAGGCGCGGGGCTTTGCCCGACGCAGCCGGGCAGCGGGCTGCTCCGACGGCGGCCCTGGTGTCAACAAAGGTACAACACAGTAATCCGAACATGCAGATTATCGAGCGCAGCCGTGTTTTCAATGGGCACTACAAAGTCAACCAGCTAATCGTTCAGGACGGCGAGCACCAGCTCCGGCGCGAGCAATTTGCGCCCGGCAAAGCCGTGGCCGCGCTGGTCTATGACACGGCCCGGCAGGTGTACGTCCTCACCCGCCAGTTCCGCATCGGCCCCGAAGCCGATATCCTGGAAATCGCGGCCGGCATGATTGACGGCGACGAAGCCCCCGAAACGGCCGTGCGCCGCGAGATTCACGAGGAACTGGGCTACGAAATTGACAAGCTGGAGGAAATCGTGTGCATCTGGCCCTCGCCGGGCACCAGCTCCGAGGAAATCACCGTGTACTACGCCGAAGTGAGCCATCGGACCGGCGATGGCGGCGGGCTGGCCGAGGAACACGAGCACATCGAAATGGTGGAGCTTAGCTGGGAAGCTTTGGTAGCGGAGCCGCTGCGGGATGCGAAGACGGTGATTGCCGTGCAGTGGGTGCGGCTGCGGGCTTGGTTGTAGCTAACGTGGGTGAAGTAGGGTGTAATTCAAAACTACGCGCTGCCCTTTTCATCGGTCATCGGTACTGGCCTCTATGCATCGTTGAGGGCATCAGACACAGGTCCGATTTTCCTGCTTGAAGAAGAGCCGCGTAGTTTTGAATTACACCCGGTGAAGTAGCATCTGTTTTTCGGGTGGCCTACTTTTTTGGTAAGCCTACATCTGGTTCTAAATTAAAATATCGAAATGAAGGCTATTATCAAATCCATTGCATTCGTAACCTGTATGGCTCTACTCGCTTCAATGATTTATTGCTTAAATACGAATGAAAAATATTGCGAAGGAATCAGTTACTATAAAGGTCTTGGTTGGCAAGGTATGGTCTTGGGTAAGTACCGTGACACACTCAATCACCACTATAAAACCTTGTTAATTAATGATAAAGGCTCATTACAGAAATTATACTTCATTACTGATACAAGCCGAGTGTATAAAATTGTCAAAATTGGAGATTATGTCGAAAAAGAAAAGGACTCCTTAACTGTATTTGTTAGGAGCGGGCTCTTTGAGAATACTTTTACTTTAAAGTACATCTGTAACTAATGTCATTGATATTTCCTGAATTTCTCAGTGCTATCAAAACCCAAATGTTGATAGCCGATGCTAAGACTGGACAAATACCTTTGCGTTGATACAGGCAGCTTGAGAAGCTCTTGAAAACGTGTCACAGCACCACGCATTGTGCTGAAATTGAACCACCCACGACTACCCACGAAGTAATGACCAAAATCAAAGTAGCTAACCCCGTAGTGGAGCTTGATGGCGACGAAATGACGCGCATCATCTGGAAATTCATCAAGGACAAACTGATTACCCCGTACCTGGAGCTGGACATCAAGTACTACGACCTTGGGATTGAGTACCGCGACGAAACCAACGACCAGGTGACCATTGACGCCGCCAATGCCATCAGGCAGTACGGTGTGGGTATCAAATGCGCCACCATCACGCCCGACGAGGAGCGGGTGAAGGAATTCAATCTCAAGCAGATGTGGAAGTCGCCCAACGGCACAATCCGCAATATTCTGGACGGCACGGTATTCCGCGAGCCCATTGTGATGAGCAACGTGCCCCGCTTGGTGCCGAACTGGACCGCGCCCATTTGCATCGGCCGCCACGCGTTTGGCGACCAGTACCGCGCCACCGATTTCGTGACCAAAGGCAAGGGCAAGCTCACCATCACCTTCACGCCCGAAGACGGCGGTGAAGTGCAGTCGTTCAACGTCTTCGACTTTAAGAGCGACGGCGTGGCCCTGGCCATGTACAACACCGACGAATCCATTCGCGGCTTCGCCCACGCCTGCTTCAACCAGGCCCTAATGAAAGGCTGGCCGCTGTATTTGAGCACCAAAAACACCATCCTGAAAAAGTACGATGGCCGCTTCAAGGACATCTTCCAGGAGATTTACGAACAGGATTACCTGGCCAAGTTCAAGGAAGCCGGCATCACCTACGAGCACCGGCTGATTGACGACATGGTGGCCTCGGCCCTGAAATGGCACGGCAACTTCGTGTGGGCCTGCAAAAACTACGACGGCGACGTGCAGAGCGACACCGTGGCCCAGGGCTTCGGCTCGCTGGGCCTGATGACGTCCACGCTGGTGACGCCCGACGGGGGCACGATGGAGGCCGAAGCCGCCCACGGCACCGTGACCCGCCACTACCGCGACCACCAGGCCGGCAAGCCCACTTCGACCAATCCCATCGCCTCCATTTTCGCCTGGACGCGGGGCCTGGAATTCCGCGGCAAGCTGGACAATAACCAGCCGCTCATCGACTTCTGCCACGCCCTGGAAGCGGTGTGCATCGAAACTGTGGAAAGCGGCAAAATGACCAAGGACCTCGCCGTCTGCATCCACGGCAACAAAGTGGAGCACGGCCGCGACTACCTCTACACCGAGGAATTCCTGGCCGCGCTGGACGAGAATCTGAAAGCCAAGTTAGGCAGCTAACGGTTCCAATCTAATGCAAAGAAGCCCGTCTGGAGAACCAGACGGGCTTCTTTGTTGCTATTTTATTAGAAATCAGACCTACTGCGCGGCTGGCAGCGTCAGCGTATAATCGTAGGTCTGGTACAGCTTCGCGTCGCGGATGCTTACGTTCAATTCCTGCGGCTCCATTTTGGGGAAAGGGATGACGGCTTTGCCTTGGTAGAGGTCGCGGCCGAAGAAGCGGCCGGTGGCCGGAGCCAGGGTTTGGGCGAACACCTCTTTGCCGGCTTTATCGGTAGCGGTAAGGGTGAGGTTGGACATTTCCACGCCTTTCGGGCCCTGGCGGTGGACTATGACGACCATTGCGCCACCGGCCGGAATAGCGGCTACGCGGCGCTGATAGGTGGTATCGGCCCAGTCGTGCAGCTTTTTGAGGGCCGTGATTTCGGTGAGCATGTCATTGTAGGAGCGGTAGCCGAGGCGGGTGAAGGAGCCGTCGACGTCCTGCTCCTCATCGGTGTTTTTGGTGACGTTTTGCACGTAGGACGATTCAGAGTCGCGCTGCGCGAAGGCATAGCGCTTGCGGCCTTTGGCGGCCTTGCCAGTGGGCTGGGCCAGGGCGACGGTACCGGCACACAGCGTGAGCAGGCCCACAGTGAGAATATGGCGGGCCAGGCGGGGTAAAAACTGCATAAAGAGACGTAAAATGAAGAATGAAATAAGGGAATAACCGAACTACGAATAATCGGGCCAACAAAGAAACAGAAACCCAGCCGAAATCCGGTGCGCCACCAATGTTGCGAAATTGGACTGCGCGCCCAGCTGGTAAGGTGACTTAACGTTAATATGACCGTAATGAGGGCTTCACGGGAGCCGACGAACTTTGAAAGCAGGATTATCACCGGTTTTAAAATTCCTGCTATGTACTTCCCGGCTTTGGTTTCGGGGCTGCGCCGCTTGGGGCGCTGGCTCGTGTACGAGTTGTTCCAAGTGGTTCTGTTTGTAGCCTATGCCCTGCACACGTTGGGTAGCCTGCGCTCGGCCTTTGGGGGCGGGGGCGCGTTGGCGCCGGACGGCCAACGGGGCCCCGCCATTCGGCCGCGCCGTTCGGTGGGCCCGGCCCGCGGGGGGCGTTTCACCCAGCCAGCCGCCGCATGAGCCCAGTGACCGTTGCTATGCCCGATACCATCCTGATTATTCCCGCCGAACCCGCCAAGCCCAAGGCCCGCCGCAAGCGCCGGGTGCAGGTGGCCGTCGTCAGCGACGTGCACCTGGGCACCTACGGCTGCCACGCCACGGAGCTGCTGCGCTACCTCAAGAGCATTCGGCCGCAGGTGCTGGTGCTCAACGGCGACATCGTCGACATCTGGCAGTTCAGTAAAAACTACTGGCCGCCCGCCCACATGCGGGTGGTGCGCTACCTGGCCGGCCTGGCCGCCAAGGGCGTCAAAATTCATTACCTGACCGGCAACCACGACGAGCTGCTGCGCAAATTCGCGGGCTTGAAGCTGGGCAATTTCCGCCTCGATAACAAGCTGGTGCTCGACCTGCCCCACGGCCGCACCTGGCTGTTTCACGGCGACGTGTTCGACGTAACCATGCGGCACTCGCGCTGGCTGGCCAAGCTCGGCGGCCACGGCTATGATTTGCTGATTTTGATAAATCGTTCGGTGAACTACCTGTTGGCCAAGCTGGGTCGGCCCCGCGTGGCCCTGAGCAAGCTGGTGAAGGAGCGGGTGAAATCGGCGGGGTCGGCGGTGAGTAATTTTGAGGAAACCGCAGCCGCCATCGCCGCCGACGAAGGCTACCGCTACGTGGCCTGCGGGCATATTCACCAGCCCGAAATCAAGACGCTGCATACCGAAAAAGGGGAGGTGATTTACCTGAACTCCGGCGACTGGGTCGAAAACCTGACGTCGCTGGAATACACGGCCGAGACCGGCTGGCAGCTGTATTATTACAACGACGACCCGCTGATGCAGCAAGCCGCCGAAGCTGATGCCGCGGATGCGGCGGAAGAATTAGCCGATTCAAACCCGGCGCAGTTGCTGGAAGGGTTATTGGCCGAGTTTAAAATTAGGGCATAACAGACGGCCATTGCGTATCACAGTAGAACGTCATGCTCAGCATGACATTCTAAAAATTTAATTCCGATATCAACCAAATGTCCCGAATACTTTACGCCATTCAAGGCACTGGCAATGGCCACCTTAGCCGCGCCCTCGATGTGATACCGCTGCTGCAAGCTCGTTGCGACCAACTTGACGTGTTGGTGAGCGGCCCACCGGCTGATTTACCGCTGCCTTTCGCAGTGAAATACAAGGCCCAGGGCATGGGCTTCGTTTTTGGCAAAAAGGGCGGTATCAACTTCGTGAAAACTTTTTTGCAATTCAACTCGGCCAAGTTTCTGCATGAGGTGCGGCACCTGCCGGTGGAAAGCTACGATTTGGTTATCAGCGACTTCGAGCCGGTGAGCAGTTGGGCCTGCAAGCTGCGCGAAGTGCCCTGCATTGCCCTCAGCCACCAGAGCGCCGTGCTGAACCCCGCCGCCCCGCGCCCCGACAGCGAGGACCCCGCCGGCCGCGCCGTGCTGAAGCACTACGCACCCAGCACGGCGCAGTATGGCTTTCACTTTCAGCGCTATGCGCCGGAGATTTCCACGCCCGTCATCCGGCAGCAGGTGCGCGAGCTGAGCCCCGCCAACGAGGGCTACTACACGGTATATCTGCCGGCGTACGAAGAAGAAATTTTGGTGGAGCGCCTGCAGTACCTGAGCCGCAGCGTGCGCTGGGAGGTGTTCAGCAAGCACAGCCATACGCCCGCCGAATACGGCAACGTGCGGGTGTGGCCCGTGAGCGGCCCCGCTTTTCTCGACAGCCTGGCTCGCTCGGCCGGCGTGCTCTGCGGGGCCGGTTTTGAAACCCCGGCCGAAGCATTATTCCTCGGTAAAAAGCTGCTGGTGATGCCCATGAAGCAACAGTACGAGCAGCAGTGCAACGCGGCGGCGCTGGCAGGAATGGGCGTGCCCGTCATCAAAAACTTCAAAGACAAAAACCTGGACAGAGTAGACCAATGGCTGCACCAGGACCAGGTAATTCCCGTTGATTACCCCGACCAGACCGCCGCCGTGATTGACCAGCTGCTGCGGGAGCAATTGCAGCGGAAGCGTGTTGGGGCAGCGCAAAGCCGTTGATGAACTGAACTGCAGACAACAGAACGTCATGCTTCGACTGCGCTCAGCATGACGTTCTGTTGTCTATTCTATCCTTCAGGTATCCCACCTCATCTTATTCCTATCGTTTCCATTCCCCCGCGCCCCGCGCATGATTAAATTACCTATTAACTACCACGAGCCGCTGCCGGCGGCTTTCTATCCGGCTTCGGCTCCGCTACCCTTTTCTCGCGCTGATTTTGGGGCTGACTTTCACTGGGGCGCGGCCGCGGCGGCTTACCAAACGGAGGGCGCGTGGCAGCACCAGGGCAAGGGACCCAGTATTTGGGACGATTTTACGCGCCGCAAAGGCACCATTCGGCGCAACGAGCACGGGCGCGTGGCCGCCGATTTCTACAACCGCTACGAAACCGACCTGGACCTGGCGCGGGGCCTCGGCCTGACTGATTTTCGCTTTTCGGCGGCTTGGTCGCGGGTGCTGCCCGAAGGCCTGGGGGCCGTAAACCGCCGCGGCCTCGACTACTACGACCGTCTGGTGGATGCCTGCTTAGAGCGCGACCTGCGGCCCTGGCTCACCCTCTACCACTGGGATTTGCCCAGTGCCCTGCAAGCCCGTGGCGGCTGGACCAATCGCAGCATTGTGGGCTGGTTTTCAGACTATGCCCAAATCATGGCCCGCCGCCTCGGCGACCGGGTGCAGCACTGGGCGGTGCTGAACGAGCCAATGGTATTTGTGGGCGCGGGGCACCTGCTGGGCGTGCACGCGCCCGGCCGGCGGCACCTTGGGGCGTTTCTGGCGGCGGCCCACCACGCCACGCTGGCCCAGGCCGAAGGTGGCCGCGCCCTGCGCGCCCTACTGCCCGATTCGGCCCAGATTGGTACCACGTTTTCGTGCTCGCACCTCACGCCGCACCGCCCGGGCAACCGCAACGACGAGGCCGCCACCCGCCGCGCCGATGCCCTGCTAAACCGCTTTTTCGTGGAACCTACCCTCGGCCTGGGCTACCCCGTGGCTGAGCTACCCGCCCTGCGCTGGCTGCTGGAACGCTACCTGAAGCCCGGCGACGACCAGCGCATGAAGTTCAGCTTCGACTTTTGGGGCGTGCAGAACTACACCCGCGAGGTGGTGAAATTCTCGCCCTGGCTGCCCTTGCAATGGGCCACGCTGGTGCCTGCCAAGCAGCGCGGCGTGCCCCACACCGACATGGGCTGGGAGGTGTTTCCAGAGTCAATTTACCACATGCTGAAGCAGTTTGCTGCCTACCCCAACGCCCCCAGGCTGCTGGTAACCGAAAGTGGCTCAGCGTTTCCGGACGTGGTGCAGGACGGCCGCGTGCCCGACCCCGCCCGCCGCGCCTACCTGCAGGCCGCCATCGGCCAGGTGCTGCGCGCCCAGCAGGAAGGAATCGACGTAGGCGGCTACTTTGCCTGGAGCCTGACCGATAATTTTGAATGGGCCGAAGGCTACGGCCCCCGTTTTGGGCTCATCCACGTCGATTACGAAACGCAGGAGCGGATTGTGAAGGACTCCGGGCGCTGGTACCAGCAGTTTTTGGGCGGTACTGCAGTGGCGAGTGAGCCGGAGCGCGCCGCTGCGGAACGGGTGTAGCGTGGCCGCACTAGGTTTGCGCTATGCTACAGCAGCATGTCCCGGCAGCTCAGAAACTTCTCAATGAGCTGCTCCGGCTGCTGCTCGTCAAATTCCCCAAAGCCAAGCACGAAGGCCGGGGCTGGCTGCACAAATTTGATGGCTTGATTCACCGCTTGCAAGTAGGGGCTGAGTCGGTTCTTATCACCATCGGCAGCAGTCATTTCGGCGTCCCAGCGCAACGCCCCCGGGTCTTTGCGCACCAAAAACGGAATTATGAAGGGGATAAACCGGCTAAAAATCGGGTTTTCATCGCTGGTCAGCCGGGTGTCGGGCCACAGGTGAAACTCGCCGAAGGAAGCTGGTGGTACCACCACAAATTGCGCCTTCTCCAGGGTCATTTCCGCGTGCATCTCGAAGCGGTTGGGCTGGGCGTAGAACTGCGCGTAGGCCGTGTACCACACCGATATACCGGCTGGATTTATCAGTTGGTAGGGGTGAAATGAGCTGGCCACGCCCAGCCCGCCGTGGTTGCCGATAACAAGGCTATACAGCTCTCCAAACCTCGTTAAATCAGATGATTGCCGATACGGCTGATTGGTGAAGCCATAGAGATAAAAACAGGCGAAATCGGTGAGGGAAGGGCCGGTGGGGGCAGCAGGAACAATATCAGACACGAGAAGCAGCGCTAAAAGCAGGAAGGAAGCCAGCCATGAAATGGCTTCACAATACGCAAACCTACTCGCCCTGCGCGATTTTTCCCTCGGCATTAAGGGCCTGGAACGCTTCGCAGCTTGCAGGCGCTACTGACCGGAATGGTGCGCCAATGGTTGACCGACTCCATTGGGCCGCCACGGCACTTACTTTGTACCCATGCTCATGCCCGATAAGATTCCCGCTGCTGCCCGCGCCGCCCTGCTGGGCCTGGCGGTGGGCGATGCCCTTGGCGTCCCCGTCGAATTCCAGCCGCGCGCGGCCCGCATCCCTGACCCCGTGACCGGTATGCGGGCCTACGGCACGCACCGACAGCCCGCTGGTACCTGGTCCGATGATTCGTCGCTGACTTTTTGTTTGGCCGAAACGCTGGCCCTGCCCAATGGCCGGTCTGCCGTGCCCGACCTGGGGGACTTTGCCCGGCGGAGCATCGATTGGCTTAATAATTCCTATTGGACGGCCACGGGCGAAACCTTCGACGTAGGAAACGCCACCCGCACGGCCATCAACCGCCTGGAAAGGGGCGCTGCGCCCTCTTTGGCCGGCCCTCGCTCCGAATTTGATAACGGAAATGGTGCGCTGATGCGGATTTTGCCGTTGGTGTTTCATCAAACCTGGCAAGCCGAAGCGCTGGATTTGAATGCTGCCTGGGCCCTGACCGAAGCAGTGGCGAACGTGACGCATGGCCATCCGCGCTCTACGCTGGGTTGTTTTCTTTATTTGCTGGTGGCTCGTAGTTTGCTCGCTGGCCATTCACCGGCCAAGGCTTGTGAGCACATGCGGCTCCAAGCAACCCCGTGGTTGAACAATGGAAGCATTCCGGCCGTCGCTGAAGTCAAGCACTACCAACGCGTATTGAACGACGCTTTGTCCAGCCTCCCGGAGGAGCAAATTCATTCCTCCGGCTACGTTGTGCACACCCTCGAAGCGGCCCTGTGGTGCCTGCTCAGGCACGACACGTATGCTGCCACCGTGCTGGCTGCCGTGAACCTGGGTGATGATGCCGACACTACCGGGGCTGTGGCCGGTGGCCTCGCGGGCTTAGCATATGGCGAAGCAGGAATACCGGCTGAGTGGCTGGTAGCAGTGGCGCGCCGCGCCGATATCGAAAATTTAGCGGCACGCCTGACACGCTAGCAGGAAGGCTGTGGAAGCGGTGTCAGGCATATTAATCAGGGGTTTAAAGTTGCCCTCATTTTGCTATCTTGTTATATGAACACAACCCCCATGCCCCGCCCGCTGCCCAACTCCTATTGGGCCACCCCACTACTGCTCGCCTCCGAGTACCCGGGAGCCAGGGAAGAGGCCACTGCGGTACATCGGCTCGATGCGTTACTGGCCGCTGGTATTCGCGATTTTTATGACCTGACCGAAGCCGATGAGCCATTACAGCCCTACGAAGCCCTGCTGCGCGAGCGGGCGGCGCATCTGGGAGTGTCAGCTGAAAGCGTACGCTTTCGCCGCTTCCCCATTCCGGATGTGAGCGTGCCCACACCCAAGCGGTTGGCCGAGGTGCTGGCGGCCCTGGCCGACAGTGCCGCAGCGGGCCGCCGGGCCGTGGTGCATTGCTGGGGCGGCATTGGGCGCACCGGCACCGTGGTGGGCTGCCACCTGCGCCACCAGCACGGTCTGAGTGGTGATGAGGCGCTGGCCCGCATTGCGGAAGAATGGAAAGGCGTCGAGAAAAGCCAGCGCGTACTCCGCTCGCCGGAAACCGATGAGCAGGCTGATTTTGTGCGCAGCTACCAGCCGGTGGGGGCATAGCCCGCGCCCCTAAGTAGCTCTGGGCGCGGAATAAGCCGGACAGTAAACTATTGTACCGGTACCAGCCTCACGCCGGTAAATAGCTGCGGGTTGCTTACCGAAGCCATGGGCTCAATGCTCAGGCGTTTATCGTACTGACTAACATTGGCCAGTTTCAGCAGGCTGGTGTAGTCGGAGGTGAGGCCGTGCTTCGTTTTCAGGAAGAAATTATTGATTTTCAGCGTAGTCGGATTGTAGCTAACGACCAAGGCGGTGGTATCGCGCCAATAGGTGTAAATCGCCTCCGTGTTCCCCGTGGGCGATTCGCGAGGCGTCCGGTCGTGGTCGGGCCGAATGGCTTGGCCGGTTAGGGGTTTGGCTATCTGGTCGGCGTTCATGCCAATTAGGGCCGGCACATCGAAAGCCCGGTTCAAACTCAATGCCGGTGTAATCGACGGGGATTCGGAAGTGGGCTGCTCGGTGCTGGCACAGCCCAGTAGCAGGGCCAACGGGAAGAGTGGGGCGTAACGCATCGGTCAAATCGGGTAAGGTGAACAGCACTACTACGTGCCTGAGCGAGAATGTGCCATTTTTCCGGCCCTCTGTACAGCGTTGGCGCTCATGGGCCGGTCAGGGACCAAGGGAGTGGTCACTGGTCTGAGGTGGTCTGGTTAAGCAGGAGAGAATTGGGTGACATTGCCAAGTTGCTGTTATCGTTGAAATTTATAGGGCTAAAGTAGCACCACCCGCACGCAGCGGGGGCACACCATGTTGCGAATGGAAAGGCGGATGGCCCCGGCCGCGGGGGCCGGCAACACCGAAGTAGCGGATTGCAGCATCCCTCTTATTTAACGACCAGGCTGCCCCGCAGCATGTGCATGCCGCAGGTGAACTCAAAGGTGCCGGCTTGCTTGGGCAAAAATTCAATGGCCGTGGTTTTAAACGGGGCCAGGTCCCGTCGGATGTTGAAGTCGGGCAGCAGCAGCTCCTCCGAGCAGGTGCCTTCCTCGTCGCGGTAGAAGTTGAGCTGCACGGGCTTGCCGTGCTCCACCTCGATGACGTTGGGCGAGTAGCCGCCCTTCACCACGATGTCGACCTGCTGCACGCCCGCTGAGGAGGACACGGCCGCCGCCACCCGGTGCGGCGCCAGAAAGAAAAACCAGCCGACAAATGCCAGCAGGCCCGCGCCCACCAGGGTCACGATTATTTGAGAAGTATCCATCTTCTTGAATTAAAAATTAAAAATGAAGAATTAAAAATTGGTGAGTAAAAACGAACCGGGTTTAGGAGGGAACTGATTCCATTTTTAACTCTTCATTTTTAATTGGAGCAAAGCCGCGCAGGCGCAGCGAGTTGGTCAGTACCGACACCGAGCTCAGGGCCATGGCCGCGGCAGCTATCATGGGTGAAAGCAGCCAACCCGTGAAGGGGTACAGCAGCCCGGCCGCAATGGGAATGCCGAGCGTGTTGTAGATGAAGGCGAAAAACAGATTCTGCTTGATAGTCCGCATGGTTTGGCGGGAGAGGTCGATGGCCGTGACCACGCCCTGCAGGTCCGAGCGCATGAGCGTGATGCCGGCCGCTTCCATGGCCACGTCGGTGCCGCCGCCCATCGCCAGCCCAATATCGGCTTGGGCCAGGGCCGGCGCGTCGTTGATGCCGTCGCCCACCATGGCCACCACGCGGCCTTCGGCCTGCAGCTCCTTCACCTTGCTGGCCTTGTCGGCTGGCAGCACCTCGGCGAAGTAGCGCTTGATGCCCACCTGCTCGGCCACCTTGGCGGCGGTCTGCTGGTTGTCGCCAGTCATCATCACCACCTCGATGCCATCGGCCTGCAGCGCCTGAATGGCGGCCAGGCTAGACTCGCGCACCGTATCGGCCACGCCAATCAGGGCGGCGACGTGCCCGCCGATGGTGGCGTACAGCACCGTTTTGGCCTGGCTCAGCAGCTGGGCCGCGGCCTGCTCCGTTTCACTGGAGAGCACCACGTTGTGCTCGCTAAGCAAGCGCCGGTTGCCGAGTAGAATAATCTGCCCATCCACGGTAGCGCCGGCCCCCCGGCCCTCGTAGGCCTGAAATGCGGTGGCAACCAGCGGCGCGGTGCCGGAAGCGCTTCCCTGCGCGTCGGCGTAGCGCACCACGGCTTCAGCCAGGGGGTGCTCGCTCTGCCGCTCCACCGCAGCCAGCAGGGGCAGCAGGTGGGCGGGCGTGTCGCCGTTGGTGGGCACGAAATCCGTCACGGCGGGCTCGCCGCGGGTGATGGTGCCGGTTTTGTCCAGCAGCACGGTGGTTACTTTCTCCGCCTTTTCCAGGGCTTCGGCGTTGCGAATCAGTACGCCGTGCTCGGCCCCTTTGCCGGTGCCCACCATGATGGCCGTGGGCGTGGCCAGCCCGAGCGCGCAGGGACAAGCGATGATGAGCACGGCCACGAAGTTGACCAGGGCCAGCGGCACGCGGCTGGCTTCGGGGGCAAAGTCAAACCAGAGCACGAACGTGGCAATGGCAATCATGATGACCACGGGCACGAACACGGCGCTGACCTTATCAGCGAGTTGCTGAATGGGGGCGCGGCTGCCCTGGGCTTCCTCCACCAGCTTCACAATCTGGGCCAGCATGGTTTCGGCCCCCACTTTGCTCACGCGGAAGCGGAAGGAGCCCGTTTTGTTGAGGGTGGCGCCGAACACGTTGTCGCCTTCCTTCTTTTCCACCGGCAGGCTCTCGCCGGTGAGCATGCTCTCGTCCACGGCCGAACTGCCGGAGAGAATCGTGCCGTCGGTGGCCACCTTCTCGCCGGGGCGCACCACTACTTCGTCCCCCACCAGCACTTGCTCGATGGGCACGTCCATTTCCTGGCCGCCCCGCACCACGCGGGCCGTTTTGGCCTGCAACCCCATCAGCGCCTTGATGGCGGCCGAGGTCTTGGACTTGGCGCGGCTCTCCAGCACCTTGCCGAGCAGAATCAGGGCAATGATGGTCGCGGTGGTGTCGTAGTAGACCTCGGGCATGATGCCGTGCTGCTTGAACCACTGCGGAATCAGCGTGGCGGCCAGGCTGTAGAGGAAGGCTGCGCCGGTGCCCACCGCAATCAGCGTGTCCATGCTGGCGGTGCGGTGGAGGAAGCCGTTCCAGGCCGACACGTAAAACTCGCGGCCGCTATACAGCAGCACGGGCAGGGTCAGGGCCAGCAACACGTAGTTGAGCACGGGCATCGAAATGCGGCTCATCATGGCGGGCCAGAGCATGAGCATGCTCAGGGTCATGACCACGACCGCCAGGGCCACGGCTATCTGGAAGCGGCGCTTCAGATTTTCGTACGCGGCGGCTTTGCGGGCGTCGAGCTCCTCGTCGGAAGCCAGCACGTTGGCTGCCACGGCCGGGCTGGCCTCGTGCACGCCGTAACCGGCCTGCTCTACGGCGGCTTTCAGGCCAGCGCGGTCAATCTGGCTCGGCAGGTATTCGATGGTGGCCTTTTCGCTGGCTAAGTTGACGGTAGCGCTTTTGACGCCGGGCGTGCGGCTCAGGGCTTTCTCCACAAAGTTGGAGCAGGAAGCGCAGGTCATGCCCTCAATGTTGAGGGTCGCCGTTTCGGTGCCGGCAACTGGCGCCGGGGGCGGGCCCACGGGCGCGGCAGGAGCCGGGTGATGGTGCTGGGTAATTTCCATAGCAAGTAAGGTACAGTGCGAACCAGTGGGAAAACCACTGACGTCTTAACAACACCTGTTAAACTCCTTTCCGTTGGCAATAGATGTGTAGAATTGAGCTTAGCGCTTGCAACATTCGGCGGCGGTTGCATCATAGACTTGTTCTTGAATAAGAAATGGTCAAAGATTTTAGCCGACTATGATGCCTGAATTGTCTTTTTGGTTTGGCCAAGCTTGTATCCTTTGAGCAGTTCCCGTTTCTGGCGCCAAATACGACTTGGAAAACCACCGATTTCTTATTGAGGAATAAGTCTAAAGACTTGCCTGGTTACGAGTACTGCCTGCTGGACGGAGCGCAAATAGCCGCGCAGGTGTTGCGTATCGGGAAACACCAGCGACTGCACGGACTGGAACTAGCCCAGGGCCCGGCACCGCCACCGCGGCCCAGGCAAAAGGGAAGCGCATGATGGCTGGTCGGTTAACTGCTTGGTGAATAAGGAAGCGCTGCGGCATGTTTTTTTGAAAAAAGATGAACCAATGAATGCGCAAAGATTGTACGTATGAAAGTACGTTCATACATTTGTGTCAGATATGACAGCCACCCTCGTTGCCACGCCCGTTGACTTAAACCTCACCACTGAGAAGATGGAGAAGGTGGCCTTTATCCTCAAGACCACGGCCCACCCCACCCGCATTGCCATCGTGCAGCTGCTGGCGGCTACCGATAGCCTGTCGGTGACCGATATCAGCGAAAAGCTGAACGTGGAGCAAAGTCTGCTTTCGCACCACCTCTCGGGCATGAAGCTCAAAGGTATTTTGAGCTCCCATCGGGAGGGTAAAAACATTTTCTACGCCCTGAAGATGCGCGAAGTCATTGACGTGATTCAGTGCCTGGCCGGGTGCACCTTCCTGTAGGTCGCCCGGCTTTTTTTTGCAAATGAACATGAACAACCTTTCATAACTTCATACGTTCACCTGTTTTGTCATGCTGCACTACTTCGGCTATTTCGCCGCCATCTTCATTGGCCTCTCGCTGGGCATCATGGGCGGTGGCGGTTCCATTCTCACGGTGCCGGTGCTGGTGTATTTGATGGGCGTGAGCCCGGTGCTGAGCACGGCCTACTCGCTGTTTGTGGTGGGCAGCACGTCGGTGGTGGGGGCCTCGAGTTACTTCCGCAAGGGACTGGTGTCCATCCCCACGGCCATGGTGTTTCTGCTGCCTTCGTTGCTGGCGGTGTTTCTGGTGCGTAAAGTCCTGATGCCGGCCATTCCCCACGAGCTGTTCACGGTGGGCAGCATCGTCTTCACCAAGGACCTGCTGGTGCTGGTGGCCTTCGCGGTGCTGATGGTGGTAGCGGCCACATCCATGATTCGCAGCAAGCAGGCCGAAGAAGTGCTCGACCACGAGCTGGGCCACAAAGCCCCGCTCAACTACCCACTCATTCTGGGCATCGGCTTGGTGGTGGGCCTGCTCACGGGCTTTGTCGGCGCGGGCGGTGGCTTTCTCATCATCCCGGCCCTGGTGCTGGGGGCGCGCCTGCCCATGAAGCTGGCCGTGGGCACGTCCCTGGCCATCATTGCCCTGAACTCCTTGATTGGTTTCACCGGCGATTTGAGCGCCGGCACCCCCATCGCCTGGTCGTTCCTGCTCGGCTTTCTGGCCTTTGCCCTCGGCGGCATCGTGCTGGGCACCTACCTGGCCCGCTTCATCCCGGGGGCCAAGCTCAAGCCGGCGTTTGGCTGGTTCACGCTAGCCATGGGCACCTTCATTTTGGTGCGCGAGCTGGGTTTTCACTAAGTTATTTCACCGAGCTGACAGCTGTCAGCTAATCGCTTTTTTCCTCATCCTCCAACCCACTCGTTGTCATGAAAATTGAACAGTTTGAAGACCAGAGCCTGTCCCATTTCTCTTACGCCATCCTGAGCGAAGAAACCCGTGAAATCGTGCTGGTGGACCCGGCCCGCAACCCGCAGCAATACAACGATTTCGCTAAAGTAAACGCCGCCAAAATTGTGTGCGTGCTGGAAACTCACCCGCACGCCGACTTCGTGTCGTCGCACCTGGAAATTGCACAGCACACCGGGGCGGTTATCCGCGTAAGCAAGCTGCTCGGGGCCGATTACGCCCACGAGGCTTTCGATGAGGGGCAATCCTTCACGGTGGGCGAGCTGACCTTCCGCGCCTTGAATACCCCCGGCCACTCCCCCGATTCCATCAGCATTGTGCTCGCCAGCGCGGAAAAAGATGTGGCCGTGTTCACGGGCGACACGCTGCTCATCGGCGACGTGGGCCGGCCCGACCTGCGCGAAAAAGCCGGCAACATGACCGCCAGGCGCGAAGAGCTGGCCAAGCAGATGTACCATTCCACCCGCGAAAAGCTCATGACGCTGGCCGACGACGTGCAGGTGTACCCCGCCCACGGCGCGGGCTCGCTCTGCAGCAAGGGCATGGGCGGGGCCAACAGCAGCACCATCGGCACCGAGAAAACCGGCAACTACGCCCTGCGCCCGCTCTCGGAAGAAGCATTTGTGAAAGAGCTGCTGGCCGACCAGTCCTTCATCCCCAAGTACTTCGGCTACGACGTGGAACTCAACAAAGCCGGCGCGCCCGCCTTCGCGCCCAGCGTGGCCGCCGTGCCCCGCCTGGCCCCCGGCTCCGACCCCGCGCCCGGCGTGCTGGTGGTGGATGCCCGCCCCGAAGCCGACTTTAAAAAGGGCCACTACGAAGGTGCCCTCAACGTGCAGCAGGACGGCAAGTTCGAAACCTGGCTGGGCTCCATCGTGGGCCCCGAAGAGATGTTCTACCTGGTCGCCTCCGACGACAAAACGCTGGAGGACCTGATTGAGAAAACTGCCAAAATCGGCTACGAGTCCCTAATCCAGGGGGGCATGGTGGGCACGCCGTCCACGGAGGCCACCCTGCCCCAGCTGGACGTGGAAGCCTTCCGCGCTCACCCCGACCGCTACACGATTGTCGACATCCGCAACGCCTCGGAAGTGAAAGCCGAGCCCCTGTTTGCCGGCGCGCTCAACATCCCGCTGCCCGAGCTGCGCGAGCGGGCCGCCGAAATTCCGACTAACAAGCCCGTGGTGGTGCACTGCGCCGGCGGCTACCGCTCGGCGGCGGGCAGCAGCATCGTGGCCCCCGCGCTGCGCGGCACCGAGGTGTTTGACCTGGGCGAAGCCGTGAAAACCTTTCTTCCCGCTGCGCACTAATCGGGTCTGGGGCGGTGGCTGCTGCGGGTTTTTCCAGAAGCGGCCGTCCCCACTCATACCCCTTTATCCTCCCTTTATTTTTAGCTACTCCCTTTTTCTTTCCCTCCTTGCCATGTTTGGTCTTTTTAAAAGTACGCCGCCCGCGTACCACAACCTGACGGCCGCGCAGTTTGCCGAGGGCGTGCGCCGGTCCGGTGCCGTGCTCGTGGACGTGCGCCGCCCCGACGAGTTTGCCGGCGGTCATATTCCCGGCGCCGTGAACATCGAAGTAACGGCCCCCGATTTTGCGCAGCGAGTGGCCGCGCTCGACAAAGCCAAGCCCACCTACGTGTACTGCCGCAGCGGGGCCCGTTCCTCGAAAGCAGCCGCCCAGCTCAGCGCCGCCGGCTTCACCCAGGTGTACAACCTGCCCGGCGGGGTCCTCGACTGGCCCCAGCCCCTTACCCGCTAAATCCGCCCCTTATTATGATAGACTTTTTGCAACAACCCTGGCCCTGGTACGTGGCCGGGCCCCTCATCGGCCTCACGGTCCCGGCCCTGCTGCTCGTCGGCAACAAGGCCCTGGGCATCAGCAGCGCGTTGCGCCACGTGTGTGCGGCCTGCGTGCCGGCCGGCATTCCCTTTCTGACCTACAACTGGCGGGCCGAAATCTGGAACCTGGTGTTCGTGGTGGGCATCGCCCTCGGCGGCTTCATCGGCTACCAGCTGCTGGGCCATCCGGATACCATCGCCATTTCGCCCGAAACCGTGCGCGACCTCAAGGCCGAAATGGGCCTGACCGACTTTACGGGCCTGCTGCCGCGCGAGCTGTTCGCCCTGGAGAATCTGTCGAACTGGAAAGGGTGGGTGTTCCTGGTGCTCGGCGGCTTTCTCATCGGCTTTGGCACGCGCTACGCCGGGGGCTGCACCTCGGGCCACGCCATCTCGGGCCTTTCGAATCTGCAGTGGGTGTCGCTGGTGGCGGTTATCGGCTTCTTCGTGGGCGGCCTGCTCATGACCTGGGTTATCTACCCCCGCTTGTTTTAACAGTTAGCAATCATGAAAAACGGTAAATACCTGGTGCTGGGCGCGTTGTTCGGCATCATCCTGACCAAGAGCGAAGTCATCAGCTGGTGGCGCATCCAGGAGATGTTCCGCTTCCAGAGCTTCCACATGTACGGCGTCATCGGCTCGGCCGTGGTGGTGGGCATGATTTCGATTCAGCTCATCAAGCGCAACCGCCTTAAAACCATCAACGGCGAGGAAATCAGCATCGCCGACAAGAAATACAGCCACGGCACCTGGATAGGTGGCACCATTTTCGGCCTGGGCTGGGCTCTGACCGGGGCCTGCCCCGGTCCGCTCTTCGCGCAGCTGGGCTCCGGCGTGGGCATGGGTGCGGTGCTGGTAATGATTCTGGCCGCCCTGGCCGGCACCTGGACCTACAGCGCCCTGCGCGAAAAGCTGCCCCGCTAACCGGCTGGATTAGTCGGCGCGCTATTTTTTCGCCCGCATCACCCGGGCCGGGCGCTTTCTGTTTCCGCGCGAGTGGGGGCGGGAGCCATTTTATATGTTTTTGCCCCGCGAGGCGGGAGGAAGGCTTCGGGGGCCTCGACGCGGCCGTGTTGCTGCTGGGCTACACCGCACCTGCCGGGCCTCAAAGCCGAGGCGGGCTGCGGCCGCTACTACCTGCCCGACGTGCGCGACACCCGCTTCAATAAGTACGGCATGCCCGCGTACCACCAGCTGAATGCCTCACTGAGCTATGCCAGGCCCCCCTGGCTGCCGGGCCTGCGGGGGCTGTTGCTCTACGTGTGGAAGGATGCCTTGGGTTGAACCTGCGGCGAAGGCCGCTACGTGGTCAATAAGGTCGATATGCACCTGCTGAATGTGATTCTCAACTACGAGTTCTTACCCTTTTTCCATTCTACATGTACGCTTCACTTCGTCTTTTCGCTGCCGCTGCCTTGATAGTGGACGGTGCCGTCGTCCAGGCCCAAACCGCCCCGGCTAGGCCCGCTGCGGCCAAAACCACTCCGGCGCCGTCCACCCCGGAATTTACCGGGGCCGTGGCCGACCAGGCTGCTTACAAAGTCGTGTACCAGCTCGACAGCGACGACCCCAAGCTCATCAGGATGACCCTGCGCAACATGAAAAACGCGCTGGAAGACCCACGCCTGAAGGGCAAGCTGCAAATGGAGCTGGTCGCCTACGGGGGAGGGACGGATGTGTTCCGCAAGGCCCAGCCCTACGAGCCCGAGCTACTGGCGCTGAAGGAGAAAGGCGTGATTTTGGCCCAGTGCCTGAACACGATGAAAGAGCGCAGCATCAGCAAGGAAGAGTTGTTTCCGTTCATCTTTTACGTGCCCACCGGCAACGGGGAGCTGATTATCCGCCAAACCCAGGGCTGGGCCATCGTGCATCCGTAACGTCCTGACGCCATGGCAACCCAACTCGGTCTGCGCGCCAATTGGCGGCAATTCTTACTGCTGGTCCTCATCAACGCCTTCGTAGGCGGCATGGTGGGGCTGGAGCGCACCATTCTGCCCCGGCTGGCCGAGCAGGAATTTCACCTGGTGACGCACTCGGCCATCCTCTCCTTCATCGTCGTTTTTGGGTTGACCAAGGCCGTGGCTAACTACTACGCCGGGGCCTGGGCGGGCCGGGTGGGCCGCAAAAACCTGCTGCTTATCGGCTGGCTCTTCGGCTTGCCGGTGCCGCTGCTGCTGCTCTGGGCCCCCAGTTGGGGCTGGGTGATTGCGGCCAACGTGCTGCTGGGCCTCAACCAAGGCCTGGCCTGGTCGAGCACCGTGGTGATGAAAATGGACTTGGTGGGCCCCAGGCAGCGCGGGCTGGCCATGGGCCTGAACGAGTCGGCGGGCTATCTGGCGGTGGGGGCCGCGGCTTTCGCCTCGGGCTGGCTGGCCACCGAGTACGGCCTGCGGCCTTACCCATTTTACCTGGGCATCGCCTTGGCCGTGCTGGGCCTGCTGGGCTCGCTGCTGGTGCGCGACACCCGCGCCCACGTGGCGCTGGAGGCGGCGCAGGCCCCGGCCGGTCCGGCGGGGCCGCCCCTGTCGTTTTGGGACGTCACGTGGCGGCATCCCAACCTGGGCTCCGTCACGCAGGCCGGCCTGGTCAACAACCTAAACGACGGCATGGTGTGGGGGCTGCTGCCGATGCTGCTGGCCAGCAAGGGCTTTTCGTTGACGCAAATCGGCACGGTGGCCGCCGCGTACCCGGCCGTGTGGGGCCTGGGCCAGCTGTTCACCGGCCCGCTGGCCGACCGGCTCTGCAAGAAGGACCTGCTCTTCTGGGGCATGCTGCTGCAAGGGGCGGTGCTGCTGGCCATGCTCTTCACCGATTCCTACCCCGCATTTATGGGGCTGGCGGCGCTGCTCGGGGCAGGCACGGCGCTGGTGTATCCCACGTTTCTGGCGGCCGTAGCCGAGTACTCGCCGGTGGCGCAGCGGGCGCGCAGCGTGGGCATCTTCCGCTTCTGGCGCGACGCGGGCTACGCCATTGGGGCGCTGCTCACGGGCCTCCTGGCCGAT
This sequence comes from Hymenobacter frigidus, assembly GCF_014640435.1. Classification (GTDB taxonomy): domain Bacteria; phylum Bacteroidota; class Bacteroidia; order Cytophagales; family Hymenobacteraceae; genus Hymenobacter; species Hymenobacter frigidus. The sequence continues at coordinate 70,000 of NZ_BMGY01000002.1, forward strand.
GCGTTCGGGCTGGCGGCGGCACTGGCAGCCATTGGCGGGCTCACGGTGCTTTCGGCGCTAGTGATTCAGCGCCGCATGGATTGTGTGCCGGTTGGTGCTAAGGCGATAGTGCCGGATGATGGCTGCGCCTGGCCACGGTCGGCAAACGGTTCTACCCCCTGCGCGAGTTTGCCAGGCTCCGTCTTGGGCAGAACCAAACTCCAAGCAAACTTTGAAATGGCCACGCAGAACCAGCAGTTATTCATGAACCACCGCGTAGCGTAACGTAGCGTAAGAATTTTCCGACACTCCCATCCAGCCCGAGCCCGCTATAAGCAGCCATGACCGCAGCTGCCGCAGGACCTCAATGCAACCACCGTCCAGCTAGACCGCGAGGCCCGGTTCCAAATACAGACCTTCCGCAGGCTGGAACCACCGCGGCGGAACAGCGGATTCAGGAGATTGGGTTTGCTACTGGCCGCACCTTAAGCCGGCACTGGCTGGTACTGCCGGTTATCGTTTTCTCGTTTTTTTACCCTGATACGGGCTGTAGGATTAATGCTGGCCGTTACCTGTTTTTCGCCTGTTGGGCTACCGATTGTGCAAGAATATTACTGCGTAAAATAGGCACTGATAGCCCTGCACGGGTGCTTTTTTTGGTGTGTCTCGTCCGGCTACAGCCATACAGATGGAAGGCACAACCCGCCCTGCGTTTTACAGACGGCGTTGTTCGTCCCCTGCGTTCTCACCAGTAGGGGACACGGGTCACTGTTAACCCGAAGTTGGGAAAGTACAGGTGATGTTCCCTTCTCCCACGAAGGCAGGATTAAGATTTAAATCTGTCCCCTGAGCTGTCCCCTAGAAATCTGTTAAAAGAGAAAGGCCCTGTAAGTTAGATGCTTACAGGGCCTTTACTTGCAAACTGGCGGTCTGGACGGGACTCGAACCCGCGACCTCCGCCGTGACAGGGCGGCATTCTAACCAACTGAACTACCAAACCGTTTGCCTTGGTGGAGAAGCCGTGTGCTTTTCCGTTTTGGTGATACAAAGGTAGGATAAGAAAACCGCGTCCTGCAAGCAATGGGCTAATATATTTCTGAAAACAACCCGTAATTGGGGCTTGAGGGTTGTTTCTCAAGGGGATTAATTTTTGCGCGGTATCGCAACGGTGGATGATTTACCTTTGCCAACCGTTTTTGCAGCGGTATTTGGTGGCGTGCGGCGGCAGGTTCTCGGGAACTTGCCGGTGCGCAGCCGTATTTTTAGCTTTCCCCCTTCACGCAATTCCCTCCGCGGCCCATGCTCCTTGATTTTGAACAACCCATTGTTGCCCTTGAAGGCAAGCTGCATGAAATGCAGAAACTCGCGGCCGAGAGTGAAGTAGACGTAAGCGAAGCTGTCGCGGCGCTCGAAGCCAAGATTAAAGCCCTGAAGAAGGAAACGTACGCCAACCTCACGCGCTGGCAGCGGGTGCAGCTGTCGCGACATCCGGAGCGGCCCCAAATGCTGGACTATATCGGCGGGATGGTCGACAAGTTTACGGAACTGCACGGCGACCGCACCGTGGGCGACGATAAGGCCATGGTGGGCGGCTTAGGAGAGTTAGATGGCCACTCCGTTATGTTCATTGGCCAGCAAAAGGGACACAATACCAAGGAGCGGCAGTTTCGAAACTTCGGCATGGCCAACCCCGAGGGCTATCGCAAGGCGCTACGCCTGATGAAACTGGCCGAAAAATTTAACGTGCCCATCGTGACCCTGATTGACACAATGGGGGCATTTCCCGGCTTGGAGGCGGAGGAGCGCGGGCAAGGCGAAGCCATTGCCCGCAATCTGAAGGAGATGTTCATGCTGAAAGTGCCAGTTATCTGCATCATTATTGGCGAAGGGGCATCGGGCGGGGCCTTAGGTATTGCCATCGGTGACCGAGTGCTGATGCTGGAGAATACCTGGTATTCGGTTATCTCGCCCGAATCCTGCAGCAGCATTCTCTGGCGCACATGGGATTATAAGGAGCAGGCGGCCGAGGCGCTCAAGCTCACGGCAATCGATATGAAAAGCGCGGGCCTCATCGATGGCATTGTGAAGGAGCCGCTGGGCGGCGCGCATACCGCGCCCGAACAAATGATTGACATACTAAAAAGCACCTTGCTCAAAACCTTGAAAGAACTGGCCGCCATTGCGCCGGCTGACCGGATTTCGCAGCGTATCGACAAGTTTTCGGCGATGGGCGTGGTGGTGGAATAAATTCAGTAGACAGTTATCAGCGAGTAGTGAACAGCGTCGTTCGGCAACTCCTGACAACTGCTCACTGCTCACTGATAACTGTTCACTGACGAATGAAAATTCATACTATTGACACCGGTTTGTTCAAACTTGACGGCGGCGCTATGTACGGCGTGGTGCCGCGCAGCATGTGGCAAAAGCTGAACCCGCCCGATGCCAACAACATGTGCACCTGGGCTATGCGCTGTCTCCTAGTTGAGGATGGCGGCCGGTTGCTGCTCATCGATAATGGCATCGGGGAGAAGCAGGATGAGAAATTTCGGGGCCATTTTTACCTGCACGGCGATGACACTCTGGAGAAGTCCTTGCGCAAGCTGGGTTTCACCAGCGCCGATATTACCGATGTGTTTCTGACGCATTTGCACTTTGACCATTGCGGGGGTTCCGTTGTGCGCCGGCCCGATGGCGTGCTTCAGCTGGCTTTTCCCAATGCCACTTATTGGAGCAACGAAGCGCATTGGAACTGGGCCGTGGAACCCAATCCGCGCGAGAAAGCCAGTTTTTTGAAGGAAAATATTCTGCCGATTCAGGAAAGCGGCCACTTGAAGTTCATCGACCTGCAGGCCGGCGTGCCCGATGCGCTGCCGCAGCTCAGCGAGATTATTCGGGCCGATGGCCACACCGAGAAAATGATGGTGCCGCTGATGGAGTATAAAGGCCGTAAGCTGGCTTTCATGGCCGATTTGCTGCCCAGCGCGGGCCACGTTCCGCTGCCGTATGTGATGAGCTACGACGTGCGCCCGCTCATTACCATGACCGAAAAGGAAGCGGTGCTGCGCCGTGCGGCCGAAGAAAACTGGGTGCTGCTGCTGGAGCACGACCCTACGAACGAGGCCTGCACCGTGCAGATGACGGACAGGGGCGTGCGCCTCGGCGAAACACTGCGCTTGGCCGACTTGTAGTTTTCGAGCCTGGCGTCGGTTATTGGGGAGGCGTTTTGCGTAACGGGAGCAGCGGCGGTTCGGTAAGCCACCGTTTTTCATCAAAACAACTTTCAATATGGCCGAGCTGGGTTTGGCTTTATCCGGCGGCGGAGCCCGGGGAATTGCGCACTTGGGGGTGCTGGCCGCTCTCGATGAGCTGCAGCTGCCCGTAGCCCGGCTGGCGGGCGTGAGCTCCGGAGCCATTGCGAGCGTGTTTTACGCGGCCGGCTTTCCTCCCCGTGAGATTTTGCGGATGCTGCTCACCACCAACGTATTCCGGCTGACGCGACCGGCGTTCAGTCGGTTTGGTTTGTTGCGTCTCGATGCGGTGGCGCAATTACTGGCCCGACACTTGGGCAGCACGCTCACTTTTGAAGACCTGAGCCGGCCGTTGACGTTGGTGGCTACTGACTTGATGGCGGGCGAGTCGGTGTACTTCAATTCGGGGCCTCTGCTACCGCCGCTACTGGCCTCGTCGGCGGTGCCCATCATTTACCGGCCGGTAGAGTACCAGGGCCGGCAGCTGGTAGATGGCGGCCTGCTGAACAACCTGCCCGTGGAGCCGTTGCTCGGCCACGAAAACCTGCGGGTGGTAGGCGTGAACTGCAACCCCATTAATCCGGAAGCCCGCATTCCCAATTTTCGGCGCCTTATCGAGCGCACGCTGCATCTGGCCATCAACGCCAACACGTCGTCCCGCAAAGGCCAGTGCGACCTGCTCTTGGAGCCGCCGGAGCTGCGCCACTACCGGCCGCTGGGTTACCGGCGCGGGCCCGAGCTGTTCGACATCGGCTACCGCTACACCATGGGCCAAGCCGCTGCCTTGCAGGCACTGCTGTGAGGATAAATGCCCCATTCCGGGCTAATTGCTCATCTTTGCACCTCAAAATAATGTTCGGCGGAGACGGCTACTGCCGAAATCAGCCAATCAATTTCTCATTTATCAGTGCCTCCTCGAATGCCCGCTCGCAAAACTTCTACTTTCTGGTATTACATGGCCAAGTTTGTCTTCTGGGTTGCTGGCTGGAAACTGGGCGAAATCCACAACCCGGAAATCAAGAAGAGCATGATGATTGCGGCCCCGCATACCAGCAACTGGGACCTCATCATGGCCCGCGCGGCCTTTTACCTGATGGATGTGGACGTGCGCTTCACCGTGAAAAAAGAGTGGACCGAGCACTGGCTGCTGGGTGGCCTCGTGCGGTCCATCGGGGCGCTGCCCGTCGACCGTAGCAGGAACAACAGCTTGGTCGATGGCATGGTGAAGCTGTTTGATGAGCACGACGAGCTCGTGATTCTCATCACGCCGGAAGGCACTCGTGCCTACCAGCCGCGCTGGCGCAAGGGCTACTACTTCGCCGCGTTGAGCGCGCACGTGCCCATCCGCCTCGGCTATCTGGATTACAAGCACCAGGAAGCCGGCATCGGCCCGCCCGTGTACCCCACGGGCGACTACGAGGCCGACGAAGCCAAAATCAAGGCCTTCTACCGCACCAAAACCGGGCGCTTCCCCGAAAAGGGCATCCGCTAATCCTGCGTCAGGGCATAGCTGACGAGATTGGCACCCATGCGCAGAGCGGCGTCGTGCGCGGCGGGTGGGTCCTCGGGGTAGGTACCCGCGTCTTCCCAGCCGTTGCCCAGGTCGCACTCATAGCTGTAGAAGCACACCAGCCGGCCCTTGTAGAGCAGCCCGAAGCCCTGGGCGCGCTTGCCTTCGTGCTCGTGCACCTTGGGCAGCCCGCGCGGAAACTGGTATTTCTGGTGGTAGATGGGGTGCGAGAAGGGTAGTTCCACAAACTCCAGCTCGGGAAAAACCTTCTTCATCTCGGGCCGAATAAATTTGTCGAGTCCGTAATTATCGTCGATGTGCAGGAAGCCGCCGCCCGTGAGGTAACGGCGCAGGTTGCGGGCCTCTACCGCCGTAAAGCTCACGTTGCCGTGCCCGGTCATGTGCACGAAGGGGTAGGAAAGCAACTCAGGGGCGTCGAGCTCTATGGTGGCCTCGTCGGGGGCAATGTTGGTTTTCAGGCTCTGGTTGCAGAAGCTGATGAGGTTGGGCAGCGAGGTTTTGTTGGCGTACCAGTCGCCCCCGCCGCCGTAGTGCAGCTTGGCAATGCGGAAGCTGGGCGCGGGCGCTGGGCTGGCGGCAGTGAGCGAGAGCAAAAAGGCAAAGCTGAGCAGCAGAAGCTTAAACATAAGTCAGGAGGAAATAAATAGCAGAGCCGTGACGAGTGTGCCGGGCCGGCGCCTGGCGTAGAAAGGTAAAATTAGCGCCGCCGGAGCGGCAGTGCTTACTATTGCAAACGCGTGAATTCTATACCCCCCAGATAGCCGCAACGAAAAGTTTCATTATGGAATTCAACAGCAAAAAACTAGAAAGCACTTCGCGCTTAGTTTACTACGCCATTTCCATCGTTTTGTGCGCTTTCCTGATTCTGCTTTCCAACCAGCTCATCGGCGACCTGGACACGGCCACCATTCGGCCGGAAGTCGAAAGCTTTTTAGATGCAGACGTTGTGGCTAACCTCACCCGCCGCGAAAACAGTCTGCAGGCCGAGGTGCAGGCCATTCGGAATAAGAACGCGGTGATTGAGCAGACGATGCAGACCGCCCAGCAGAACTACGCCAACGAGAAGCAGTCGTTCGAAAACTGGGTGAAAACCCGCAAAACCCTGGGCTCGCCCGACAAAGACGAGGAAGTGGTGAGCCGGGCTACCCGGCTCGACGAATTTTACAAAGTGGAGCAGGAGTGGCGCGCGCAGCTGGCGGTCCGGCAAGCCGCTATCGAAAGCAAAGTGCGGCAGCAGGAGCAGCTGCAGCAGCAACTGGAGCGAGAGAACGGGCGGGCCGGAGATAAGTTCGAGGCAGAGCTGAAGCGCTACGAGTTGAAGGTGTTTTTACTCCGGCTGCTGTTTGTGGGGCCGGTGCTGGGCCTAGGCATCTTCTTTTTCATTCGCTACCGCCGGCACAAGTTTTGGCCCCTATACATGGGCTTCACCTTATTTTCGCTTTACGCTTTTTTCTTTGGACTGGTGCCCTACCTGCCAAGCTACGGTGGCTACGTGCGCTCGGCGGTAGGTGTCGCGCTGTCGGTCGGGCTGGGCTACTACGCCATTAAAACCTTCCGGACCTACATGGAGCGCAAGCAGCAAGAATTGCAGGCATCGAGCCAGGAGCGGGCCAAACACGTGCAACTGGAAGTGGCGGAAAAAGCTTTGGAAAACCATTTTTGCCCTTCCTGTGGCAAAGATTTTATCTTGAGAAAATGGGAGTTTCCACTCTCCGCCGACGTAGCCAATGCGTACCGGCTGGTAACGGATTTTTGCCGCCACTGCGGGTTGGAACTGTTTTCAAACTGCCACAACTGCGGCAGTAAAAACTTTAGTCACCTGCCTTTTTGCGCTACTTGCGGTGCCAAGCCCAGCGCTGCGCAACCGCAAGCCGCCGGTACTGCCTCGGTGTAGCACACGCAACCTAGCCTTGCGGCCGAGCCAGGTGCGCCGTGAATACCGCCGCCAGCGCCGCCGTTTCCGTTCGCAGCCGCGAGGTGCCCAAGGTCACTGGCCGAATGCCCCGGCCCAACGCCAGGTTGATTTCGGCGGGCGTAAAGTCGCCCTCGGGCCCGATAAGCACGCAGCAGCCTAGGCCCGCGCTGGCTACTTGCGCCAGCGCCGTGCGCTCGCCCGCTTCCAGGTGGGCGATAAACGTAGTTTCCGGCGCTACGCTGGCCACGAACGCGGCATAATCCACCAGCTCATCCAGCTGCGGCAGCCAGGCCTGGCCCGACTGCTTGAGGGCGCTGATGGCAATCTTCTCCAGCCGCTCCAGCTTCAGCTCGCGGCGTTCGGAGCGGGCGCAGCGCAGGAAGCTGATGCGCTCCACGCCAATTTCCACGGCCTTTTCCACGAACCACTCCATGCGGTCGAGGTTTTTGGTGGGAGCCACGGCTACGTGGGTAAAGTAGGGGCGAGGGGCCACGGTTTCGTGGTGCGTGATGCGCAGTTGGCAGCGCTTGGGGTTGGCGGCGGCCACGGTAGCCGTGTAAAGGCCGCCCCGGCCGTCGAGTAGGTCTATTGCATCGCCCTCGTTTAAGCGCAGCACGCGCACGGCGTGCTTGCTTTCGTCTTCGGAAAGCTGGTAGGTGGCGGCGGCGGGGGTGAGGTCGGGGGCGAAGCAGGTGAGCATGGCGCGAAGTTCGGGCGAAAACTAATAATTTGCCCCGGTTTTCACCCTCACTGTCCGCTGCTATGGCCAACCTGCTCCACCTCAAAATTGCCCTCCGCTACCTCAAGCCGCCCATCTGGCGGCGGGTGGAAGTGCCCGATACGCTCACGTTCTGGGAGTTACACTTCGTGCTGCAAATCCTGTTCGACTGGGAAAACAGCCATTTATTCGAGTTTCGGCAGGGGCGGGGCTTCATCAACGACTTCCTCACCGGCTCGCCGCCCGTGCTGCCCGGTGATGAAGATAACATGCCCGAGTGGCAGCTCGACCCGCGCGAAACGACGCTCGATGAAATCCTGACCAAGCCCAAAGACAAGCTCACCTACGTGTATGATTTCGGCGATTACTGGGAGCACGACATCGTGGTGGAAAAGGTGATTCCGCTGGCCGCAGGCCACCCTGCATCCGCCGTGCGCTGCCTCACCGGCAAGCGCGCCGCCCCGCCAGAGGACATCGGCGGCTTCCCCGGCTACGAGCAGCTGCTGGAGGTGCTGGCCGAAAAGGCCGCCGGCACGCGCAAGCGCCTGCCCAGCGAATACGCCGGCCTCGGCAAATTCGACCCCGAAGAATTTGCCCTTGCCGAATACAACCTCGACCTAAGGCACCTGCGCGAAATTGTGGCGCAGGAAAATACCATGCTGGCCGAATACCAGCGCCGAGTGGTGGCCAAACCGGCCGCGCCCGGTCCTGGCATCAACCTTGGCCCCGGCTTCGATATCAACGCTATGCTGAAGGCGATGACGGCAACCAGTAACCTACAGCCTCCGAACCCGCCAAAACCGAAGAAATGACAACTAATCAATTCTGGCGCGCCCAATCGTTTAGCTACATCCTAAGCAGTCTCGCATAAGTAACCGTAGTCAACCAAAAAGAAAGTCATTCTGAGCTTGCCGAGGAATCTCGCCGGAGTCATCCGCGCCGCCTACTGGCGCGAGCGGGATTCCTCGGCAAGCCCGGAATGACGTTCTTATTTATCCGGTTACTTATGCGTGGGCACTTAACCTACTCATTTAGTCAAGGAGGCAAAACTGGATGCCTTGCTCCACGCCGCCAATCAGCAATTTGCGGAAGTGCGCAAGGAATTACTGCCGGCTCCCACTGAGTGGCTGCCGACAATGTGAGAGAATCTAAGGAGTTTGGAGCGGGGGCGGAACCTAACGCTATTGCCCCTGACGGAAGAACTCAAGACGTTTCAAATCATGCTTCGCCGGTAGCTAAAATAGCGGCAGAAACACCGGAAGCCGCGTGTTTAGCCGTAATTATGGCGGCATCGGTTTCGGAGCAGGACCATTGGATGTGCGCGCCGGTCTATCGAGATGCGTTGGCATTTTATGATGGCCAAGACAATTTATGCGGGGTGCTGAATAGCTGTTTTGGCTTCGATAAAATGATTACGCATCAGCAACGGGAAGTAACGGCGGGTACTGCTGCCTATCAGGAGCTAAAGCAGTTCATGACAGGTTTGGGACATGTAATCTCGGAAAAATAGATGCCAAAAAGCCCCGTCAGCTGCAACTGACGGGGCTTTTTGGTGAGTGAACGTGGGGTAATCTTAGGCTTCTACCGCCACTTTGGGAGCGCCGGCCAGAATTTCTTCGTTGGCGAAGTCGGCGTACTTCTTGAAATTCTCAACGAACTTTTCGGCCAGTGAAGCGGCGGTTTTATCGTAGCTCGCCTTATCGGCCCAGGTGTTGCGCGGGTCCAGGATTTCGGAGGGCACGCCGGGCACGGCACCGGGTACTTCCATGCCGAAGATGGGGTGCTTGGTGAACTTCACCTGCTCGAGCTGGCCGTTGAGGGCCGCCGTAATCATGGCGCGGGTGTAGTTCAGCTTCATGCGCGAGCCGGTGCCGTAGCTGCCGCCGGTCCAGCCGGTATTGATGAGCCACACGTTGATGTCGGGGTTCTCGTCCATCTTTTTGCCCAGCATCTCGGCGTACTTGGTGGGGTGCAGAGGCAGGAATACGGCGCCGAAACAGGCCGAAAACGTCGTTTGCGGCTCCGTCACGCCCATTTCCGTGCCGGCCACCTTGGCGGTGTAGCCCGACATGAACAGGTACATGGCGTGGCTCTTATCGAGCTTGCTGATGGGAGGCAGCACGCCGAACGCGTCGGCGGTGAGGAAGAAAATGTTCTTCGGCGCATCGGCCACCGAGGGCTCAATGGCGTTATCGATGAAGTTGATGGGGTAGGCGGTGCGCGTGTTTTCGGTCACCGACTTGTTGGCGTAGTCCACGGTGTGGGTGCCGGGGATAAAGCGCGTGTTCTCCACGATGGAGCCGAAGCGGATGGCGTCCCAAATCTGGGGCTCCTTCTCCTTGCTCAGGTCAATCACCTTGGCGTAGCAGCCGCCCTCGAAGTTGAAGATGCCGGCATCTGGCGTCCAGCCGTGCTCATCGTCGCCGATGAGGCCGCGGTTGGGGTCGGCTGAGAGGGTGGTTTTGCCCGTGCCGGACAGGCCGAAGAAGATGGCGGTGTCGCCGGCTTCGCCCACGTTGGCCGAGCAGTGCATGGGCAGCGTGCTCATTTCGTGGGGCAGCAAGTAGTTCAGCACGCCGAAAATGCCTTTTTTCATCTCGCCGGCGTAGCCCGTGCCACCAATCAGAATCATCTTCTTGGTGAAGTTGAGAATGGCGAAGTTGGGCTGGCGGGTGCCGTCCACGGCCGGGTCGGCTTCGAAGCCGGGGGCGCAGATGATGCTGAAATCGGGCAGCCAGCTGGTGTCAGCACCCTCGGCAGGGCGCAGGAACATGTTGTAGCAGAATAGGTTGTGCCAAGCCTGCTCGTTCACGATGCGCAGCTTGAGTTGGTAGTCGGGGTTGGAGCCGGCGTAGGCTTCGCGCACATACAGCTCCTTGTCGGCCAGGTAGGTCACCATTTTCTGGTGCAGCTGGTCGAACTTGTCGGCATCGAACGGAATGTTGATATCGCCCCACCACACGCTGTTTTCGGTGTTTTCGTCTTTTACTACGAAACGGTCTTTGGGCGAGCGGCCGGTAAATTTGCCGGTGTCGGCCATCAGGGCGCCGGTGTCGGTGAGGTGGCCTTCCTTGTTGCGCAGGGCGTGCTCCACGAGCTCGGCCGGCGTCAGGTTGAGGTGCACCGTAGCGGTATCGGTGAAGCCCAGCGGCTGCAAACGATTGCGGGACGAATCGGCAAGGTTGGAGGCTTCTTGCATGGCGAAGAAAAAGTTGGGTGGGAGTTGGCGTGAATTAAGAGACAAAGGTAGAATTATTCGGCGGCGACGCAGTGAAACAATTCGTTTCATTAGCAGGACAAATTAAACCTGCCCCCGCTAATTCGCTACATTTGAGAGAGAATAGAGGGTGCGAAACACGCGTGAGGGGAGAAAGTTAGAATATCCAGCTGCGCTCAGGTTTGCTTTGTCCCTGCTTTTAATTTCCCCCATGACTACCAGCATTGCCCGTTACAACGGTATTTACGGCGATAGCAAGGCCCGGATTTCGCACGACTACCTGCAGAGCCAGTCCATTGTGCCCCGCCAGCGCCTCACCGACTGGGGCCTGAAGCCGCATTTGCACGAAAACTTGTTCCAGCTGTTTTTTCTGGAAGCCGGCCGCGCGTCCTTCGAAGCCACCGAGCCGCTGGAGCTGCACACGCCCTGCCTGGTCATCATCCCGGCCAATACGGTGCACGGCTTCACCTTCAGCCCGCAGGTGAAAGGCCGGACGCTCACCCTCTCGGAGGCCCTGCTCGACACCATCCTGCAGGCCACGCCCGGCGTGCTGGTCGAGCTGAACTCGGTGCATATCCTGTCCGATTTCAACTCCGAGGTTCGCTTCGAAGATTTGCTGGCTCTGGAGCAGCAGATTCACGAAGAAATTTACTCCGACCTGCCCGGCAAGCAGCTCGCGCTGAATGGCTATTTCAAGCTGCTGTTTGTGAAAATATTCCGGTTGCTGCAGCACAACCGCCGCAAAGAGGAGAGCCCCAACCGCGCCCTGCACTACTTCCGCGAGTTCCAGAAAGCCATTGAGCGCACCGCGCCGTTCGAGAAGAAAATCTCGCAGTTCGCCCACGAGCTCAAGATTACGCAGGTGCACCTCAATCGTATCTGCCAGGCAGTGAAGGGCAAAACGGCCCAGCAGATTGTGCAGGCCCACACCATTCGCAAGGCCCACAACTATCTGTTGTACACGTCGCTCTCGGTGGCCGAAATTGCCTACGAGCTGCAGTTCGTCGACCCCGGCTACTTCACGCGGTTTTTCCGCAAGCAAACCGGCCTGGCGCCGGCCGCCTACCGCGCTAAAGCCTACCGCAGCGAGGGAGGAGGAAAGAACGGGAGAGGGGAATCCGCCTTGTCATCCTGAGCTTGCGAAGGACCTTATCACGTTGGAAAATTTGCTCACAATCGGCGCAGGCACGATAAGGTCCTTTGCCAGCTCAGGATGACAGCACCGGCATCCGCTTGCAACACCTGATTGGCCCCATAATGCCGAAACTTTCCTAGATTTACCGTGCCCGTATTGCATTGCTTGCCCAACGGAGTCGGTTTTCCGCTTATTCACTCACTCATTTCTCACGCTAGTTTCCTCTATGCAAACTGTTCCTGCTCAAACCGAGCATCCGCTCGCCGCGGCATCCACGAGTCATCCCAAGGGGCTGTACGTCCTGTTCGCCACCGAAATGTGGGAGCGGTTCAGCTACTACGGCATGCGGGCCCTGCTGTCGCTGTACATGCTCAAGGCTCTGCTGATGAACAAGGAGATGTCGTCGCTCATCTACGGCAACTATACCTCGCTCGTGTACCTCACGCCGCTACTCGGCGGCTACGTGGCCGACCGCTACTGGGGCAACCGCCGTTCCATTCTGGTGGGCGGCCTGCTGATGGCGGCCGGGCAGTTTGCCTTGTTTTTTTCGGCTTCGATGTACACCACCGGCCAAACGGCCGTGCCCTCGGCGCAGCTGCTACTGTTCTTCGTGGGCCTGGGCTGCCTCATTTTCGGCAACGGTTTCTTCAAGCCCAACATCTCCTCCATGGTGGGCTCGCTCTACCCCAAGGGTGATTCGCGCATCGACGCGGCCTATACTATTTTCTACATGGGCATCAACCTGGGCGCGTTTTTCTCGCCCCTGGTCTGTGGCACGCTCGGCGACACCGGCAATCCGGCCGATTTCAAGTGGGGCTTTCTGGCGGCTGGTTTCGGCATGCTCATCGGCAGCCTCACGTTTGAGCTGCTGAAGCACAAGTACGTGGTAACTGCCGAAGGTAACCCCCTCGGGGCCAAGCCCGAGCGCACGGTGGAGCATTCGCCCGTGGTGCCGGTGCAAACCGACGGCCCCGTGCGCGCCGAAACCATTGCCGCCCCCACCAAGAGCTTCGCCAGCAAGCTGCCCATGCTCATCGGCCTGTTTGTGGTGGTGTACGCTGCCATTGCCTGGCTCATGAACCGCGACTGGATTGGCGCGCTGGTGTTTTCGGCCATGATTGTAGCTCCCGTCACCATCCTCACCGACCCTTCGCTGACATCCCGCGAGAAGCAGAAAATCTACGTCATCTTCATCCTGAGCTTCTTCGTAATCTTTTTCTGGGGCACGTTTGAGCAGGCCGGGGCCTCGCTCACGTTCTTCGCCGACGAGCAAACCGACCGGACCCTGGGTTCCACGGTCGTGCCCGCTTCCTACTTCCAATCGGCTAACGCGTTGTTCATTATCATTTTCGCCCCAATATTCGCCGTGCTGTGGACCTGGATGGGCAAGCGCGGCACGGAGCCCTCGTCGCCGCTAAAAATGTCCATCAGCCTCATGCTGATGGCCGTGGGTTACCTCATCATCGCCTTCGGGGTGAAAGGCGTAGATGCTTCCACCAAGGTGAGCATGTTCTGGCTCATTACCATGTACATGGTGCATACGTTTGCCGAGTTGTGCTTGTCACCCATCGGCCTGGCTCTGGTAAACAAGCTGGCTCCCGCCCGCTTCGCCTCGCTGCTGATGGCGGTGTGGTTCCTCGCCACCGCGGCGGGTAATAAGCTAGCCGGTGTACTTTCCGGCCTGTATCCTCCCGGCCCAGCCGAATTCGCCAAGGCTGCCAAGGAAGGTATCAACCTGCCCGGCATCCTCAATGGAGCCTCGCAGATGACGGCCGAAATCAGCGCCAAGCTCACTTCCCTGGAGCTGACGGCCAAATGGCCCACTTTCCTCGGCTTCCAAATCACGAGCCTCTACGATTTCTTCATGATTTTCGTGGGCCTGTCGGCCGTGGCCTCACTCATCCTGTTCGTGCTCTACAAGAAGCTCAACACCATGATGGCCGAGCCGGTAACGGCATAGTCATTGAAGGCAACAAGCAAAAATCCCCGCTGGCCATTCCAGCGGGGATTTTTGCTTGTTAATTATAATCAAAACGGTCATGCTGAGCGCCGCCGAAGCATCTCTACCGCTTCGTTGGGCAACTCTAACGAAGCGGTAGAGTTGCTTCAGCGGCGCTCAGCATGACCGTTCATTGAATTTCTGAGGCGCTACTACAATCGACACAAAAAAACCCCGCTGGCAATACCAGCGGGGTTTTTCGTTCTTGTAACGAGAGGCTACAAGCGGCTCGACTTACATCATGCCGCCCATGCCACCCATACCGCCCATGCCGCCATCGCCGTGGCCATGACCAGCATCCTTGGGCTCGGGCTCGTCCGAAATCACAGCCTCAGTCGTCAGCAGCAAGCCGGCGATGGAAGCAGCGTTTTCGAGGGCCAAACGGGTCACCTTGGTTGGGTCGATGATGCCAGCGGCCACCAGGTTTTCGTAACGGTCCTCGCGGGCATTGTAACCGAAGTCACCGCTGCCTTCGCGCACTTTCTGCACCACTACCGAGCCTTCGCCACCGGCGTTCTGCACGATGCAGCGCAGGGGCGCCTCCAGGGCCGTACGGATGATGTTGACACCAGTGCGCTCGTCGCTGTTGTGGGTGTCCACTGCGGCTAGGGCCTCAATGGCCCGCACCAGGGCTACGCCGCCGCCGGGTACCACGCCTTCCTCAACGGCGGCGCGGGTGGCGTGCAGGGCATCGTCAACCCGGTCTTTCTTCTCTTTCATCTCTACTTCCGTGCTGGCACCGATGTAGAGAATGGCTACGCCGCCGCTCAGTTTGGCGAGGCGCTCCTGCAGTTTCTCCTTGTCGTAGTCCGACGTGGTGGTTTCCATCTGCGCCTTAATCTGGGCGATGCGGCCGGTGATGTTCTCTTTCGAGCCCTTGCCGTTCACGATGGTCGTGTTGTCCTTGTCGATGATGATTTTCTCAGCCGTGCCGAGGTACTCCAAGGTCGCGTTTTCGAGCTTGTAGCCCTGCTCTTCGCTGATAACGGTACCGCCCGTGAGGGTAGCAATGTCTTCCAGCATGGCCTTACGGCGGTCGCCGAAGCCGGGAGCCTTCACGGCCGCGATTTTCAGCGAGCCGCGCAGCTTGTTCACTACCAGGGTAGCGAGGGCTTCGCCGTCCACATCTTCCGAGATGATGACGAGGGGCTTGCCGGTGCCGAGCACTTGCTCCAACACGGGCAGGAGCTCCTTCATGGTGCTCACTTTTTTGTCGTAGATGAGAACGTAAGGCGAGTCGAACTCAACCTCCATTTTCTCGGGGTTGGTCACGAAGTAAGGGGAGAGGTAGCCGCGGTCAAACTGCATGCCTTCCACCGTTTTCACTTCGGTTTCGGTGCCACGCGCTTCTTCCACGGTGATAACGCCTTCCTTGCCCACTTTCTCCATGGCATCGGCAATCATCTGGCCGATTTCGGCGTCGTTGTTAGCCGAAATAGTACCTACCTGGGCAATCTCCGCCGAGTTCTCAATCTTCTTCGACTGCGACTTCAGGTTGGCGACCACGGCAATTACGGCCTTGTCGATGCCGCGCTTCAAATCCATGGGGTTGGCACCGGCGGCCACGTTCTTCGAGCCAGCCATGTAGATGGCCTGGGCCAGTACGGTAGCCGTGGTGGTGCCGTCGCCGGCCTGGTCGGCCGTTTTCGACGCCACTTCCTTCACGAGCTGAGCGCCCATGTTCTCGATTGGGTCGCGCAACTCAATTTCCTTGGCTACGGTCACGCCGTCCTTGGTAATCGTGGGGGCACCGAATTTTTTGTCGATGATGACGTTGCGGCCTTTCGGGCCGAGGGTCACCTTCACGGCGTTCGCCAGTTTGTTTACACCGGCCTGCAAGCGGGCACGGCCTTCGGTGTCGAATTGGATGTTCTTAGCCACTTCTGGGGAAATTAAAAATTAAGAATTAGGAATTTAGAATTCTCAACCGGCCTAGAGCACGGCGAAAATGTCCGACTCGCGCATGATGAGCAGGTCTTCGCCGTCGACGGTGATTTCGGTGCCGGCGTACTTACCGTACAGAACCTGGTCGCCTACGTGCACCTGAGGCTTGATGAGCGAGCCGCTGTCGGCAAATTTGCCTTCGCCTACTGCTACTACTTCACCGCGCTGGGGTTTTTCCTTAGCCGTGTCGGGGATGATGATGCCGGATTTGGTTTTCTCCTCGGCGGCGGCAGCGCGGACAATGACGCGGTCGGCCAGCGGTTTCATGCTAAGTGCCATTCTGTGTGTGTTTGGTTTGAATTAGGTGGAAAAACTAGGTGTGCTGCCCTATCTCATTTCCCGTGCCAGCCCCGCAAACCTGACAAAATGAGCAGTTTTTGAATGCAACAGGTGGCAGAAGTGGCGTAATTGCCGGGCAGGGTTCTATTAATTCAACCGGAGTTGGCTGGGATAAGGACTGCCGGAATAGGCCCAATAGCTAACAAAAAAGCCGGCGTCTCCCGAGGGAAGCACCGGCTTTTTTAAAGTCGAATGAATAAGCGCGATTACTTGGCGGGCGTCGGAGCCGGGGCCGGCGCGGGAGCAGTGGGCTGAACCGGAGCTGTGTTTGCGGGAGCCGGAGCAGAAGCACCCGGAGCCGGTGCGCCAGGTGCGGGGGCCGGTGCCGGCAGCTTGGTTTCCAGAGCGCGCTCCTGGTTCACGCTGCGCACGGGGCCAGCGGTGCTGCGGGTGAGCATGTGGGTGCTCAGCGAGAGCACAACCAGGCCGATGGCGAAGCCCCAAGTGAGTTTTTCGAGCAGGTCGCCGGTGCGCTTCACGCCCATCATGCTGGCGGCCCCGCCGGCGCTAAACTGGCTGGAGATTCCGCCGCCTTTGGGGTTTTGCGCCAATACCACGAGGGCCAGCAGGAAACACACAACGAGAATGAGGATGATGATAGCAGTGTACATGAGGGGCAAAAAAGCTAAAAAAGCGAATTATGCAGAAGGTTGCAATTGTTTGATTTGGGCCGTAAAGTACGCCATTTTTTCCGGCTGTTTCACCATGAGCTTCTCATAAATCTCAATAGCGCGGGTGGTTTTGCCCTGCCGCACGAAGATGCGGGCCAGGTTTTCGGACACCAAATCAGGCTCAGCCCGGGTGCTGCGTACGCTTAAGTCGGCCTGGTGGCTGGCGGCGGGTGGCAGCATGGCTGCCCGGGTGAGGCGCGGCTGGCGGCGCAGGAAGTTGTTGATGAGGTCGACCGTTGAGGGCAGCGCCACGGCTGGCGGGCAGTGGGCGGCCCAGTGCTCGCATAGGAGTTGGTCGGGTTCAAAGAAGGTGCCGGTTGGGGGCAGCGGGGACGCGGACGGTTGGGCGGCTGCGGCGTAGCGGGCCGTGTTATCAGCGTTTTCAGCCTTGTCGGTGAACAGGTTAAGCAGTTGCAGGGAGAGGCCCAAGCGGCTGCTTTCGCCAAAGGCATAGCCCAATTCTTCGTCGCCGGTGAAAGCGCTGGGAGTGAACACGGCCACAGTTGTGACTTGGGTGACCACCGGCAACGCCTCGGGGGTACCCATGCTGCGCGTAACAGCCGAGGCGGCCCACTCATCAACCAAGCCCGGCAACTCGTAGGTGGGCACTGCCGGTGATGATGGCTCGGCTAGTCCGAACTCGAAGCGTGCTTCTCCAACTTCTACCGGCGGGCGAATAGCCGGTGCCTGGGCCGGCAAAACAGTTCCGGTTTCGGGAGCAGCTGGTTCGGGGGTAACTGCTGACACTACCTCTTCACCAAGGGCCACCGATTCGGTGGTTACATCTTCCCGGTCAACAAGCAGCGGCGCTTTCTCACATTCCAACGGTACCAATTCAGCTACTGGAGTCGGTGTAACTAGTCCGGCTGAAGTGGTATCAGGCGCTTCGATTTCCGCAGTGGGAGTAGCCGTTCCCTGGGCTTCTAATGCAGCTTCTGCTTCCGTCACTACGGGCGTAGCCGCCGGTTCTGGTTCGGGCAAGGCTACGTGTGGCGCTGCTGGCACCTCCACTGCTGGCACCGGTTCCACAACTGCTGTCAATACAACCGGCGTGAGGATTTGGGGAGCTTCGAACTCGGAAATAGGCGCTGGGAAAGCGGGAGCAGCCGTTACGGGCAGCGGAACTACATCAGGTGCAGGTGCTGGAGAAACCGGTGTTTCGGTGTCGTAGTAAGCCACTGATGGCTCTTCCGCAGCCAAAGCGGGGGGCTCGGAGTAGGTGGCTGCCGGGGCGGGCTCCACCTGCTCGATGAGGCGGCGGAGCAAGGTGCGGTCGGCGGCGTAGGTGGCGGCGCGGCGCAGGCGCTGGCCCGCCAGCATGGTGCCTTGGTCGTGAGCGGCTTTGGCTAGCAGCAGATGCGCGGTTTGGCAATAGGGAAAGGCCTGGGCCAGCTGTTCCAGCTCACGCACTTCTGCCGCACCGAGGGCAGTTGGGCGGTCCAGAACATGCAAAAGCGTGGCGCGGGTCACAGTAGTACTGTTGTGTTTAAATTACGAAGCGTTGAATCTGTAAAATAACGAGCAACGGCGCGATAAATCTGCACCCAAGCGCCAGAAACCCGGAAATGAATCCGGCCGCGTTCAATAGTCTGGCGGTTAAATTACCAGTTGGCCACCGACTTATTAAATATATCGGTAATGATTTTGTCGGTGGTCGAGCGCACTGCCGTTGGGTCGCTGTTGATGGTGGCAATGTTGCGGTTGGCCTGGTAGTCGTCAAAGTTCTGGAATACCTGCTCGAAGCTTTGCTTGTCGTCCTTGGTATTGGTAAACCGGATTTTGACCTGAATAGTGAGCCGATTGGTACCCGCCTGCTCTACGCCATTGACCTGCTGCACCGTGGCGGGCGCAAAGTCGTAGGCCACGATGTTGCCCTCAAATTGCAGGTCGCCATCGCGCGGCACCTGCTTAAGGTTGGTGTTGCGCTGAAAGTAGTCCTTCAGGTCCTCGGTGAAACGCTGGGTGAGAAAGGACGGCCCGGTAGGCGAGTTGTTTTGAATGGTGGCAATCGAAATGGTCCGTATCGTGGGGTCGATGTTGGTTCCGTTGAAGGAGTACACGCCGCAGCCGCTTAGTAAAAAGCTGACAGCTAAAAGCTGATAGCTGATAGCAATTTTACACTTGCTCCAGGTCATATTGCTTGAGTTTGCGGTACAGCGTACGTTCCGAAATACCGAGGTCATGGGCGGCGTATTTGCGCTTGTTGTTGTGCTTTTTCAGCGCTTTGAGTATCATTTCCCGTTCCTTCACGTCGAGGGAGAGGGTTTCCTCTTCGGTTTCGTGAGAAATATCTTCCACCGGCGTTTCGTCGTCGTAGCTGGCCACCGGCTCATTTTTGTAAGCGTTGGGAGCAACGGGCAGGAAGTAGTCGGCGGTTGGGCTGCTCTCAAACGGTCCGGCCGGCGCGGTATTGCTAAACAGGTGGCTGTTCTGACGTAAAAGCTCCTGGGTTTCGTGGGGGCGCTGGCCGGCGGCTAACTCCAGCACAACTTTCTTCAGGTCCGTCATATCGCGGCGCATGTCGAACAGGATTTTGTAGAGCAAATCCCGCTCGGAGTAGCCGGCCGTGGCACCATCGGCCGCGCCGGGGCCCAGCAGCATGGGCAGGCGGCTGGCCTGGTCCTGCGGCAGGTAGGGCGTGAGGCGGCGGGCGTCTACGTCGCGCTCGGTTTCAAGCACCGACATCTGTTCGGCGATGTTCTTGAGCTGGCGAATGTTGCCCGGAAACCGGAAGCGCGTGAGCACCGGCACCGCATCGGGCAGCAACGTGATGGGCCGGGAGCGGTACCGCTCAGCTGCATCCGAAGCAAACTTGCGGAACAGCAAATAGATGTCCTCACCGCGCTCGCGCAGTGCGGGCACCGTGATGGGCACCGTGTTGAGGCGGTAGTACAGGTCCTCGCGGAAGGTGCCGGCCTGCACACGGTCGAGCAGCTTCACATTGGTGGCCGCCACTACGCGCACATCGGTCTTCTGAACCTTGGAAGAGCCCACGCGGATGAATTCGCCGTTTTCGAGCACGCGCAACAGGCGGGCCTGGGTACCCAGCGGCATCTCGCCGATTTCGTCCAGGAAAATGGTGCCGCCGTTGGTTACTTCGAAGTAGCCCTTGCGGGCCTCGTTGGCTCCGGTGAAGGAGCCCTTCTCGTGCCCAAACAGTTCCGAGTCAATCGTGCCCTCGGGAATAGCGCCGCAGTTGATGGCAATAAACTGCCCGTGCTTGCGCGGTGACAAAGCGTGGATGATTTTGGAAAACGACTCCTTGCCCGACCCGCTTTCGCCAGTGATGAGCACCGTCATATCAGTCGGCGCGACTTGCGCGGCTACCTGAATGGCATAGTTCAGCGCCGGCGCGTTGCCGATGATGCCGAAGCGGAGCTTGATGGATTGTATTTCCTGGGTAGTCAATTTCAGAGAGTTTATTTTTTGTCTGTTAGTCTTGAGATAGATATAACAGGGGCCTGAGGCGCTAAGATATCCAAGCAGCTATCCCAGGTTTGAATTGAATAGTGCTGAAGCCCCTCTTGAAAATATATGTGGTGCATCAGGCCTTCATTAAAGGATTTTTCCCAAAGTGAATTCGAAACCAGACACGTCCAACCAAGAGCGTTTTTAGTTGAGTTAGCTGACGCTCTGTACTCTACTACATCAATCTGGTATGCTTCCAAAAACGCCTCATCTGCAACTTGGTAGGGGCCAAAACTATCGAATTTGAAGGCGTATTCGTATTCGTCGTCTCGTACGCAAAAAGTCAAGCCTTCTTCTTCAATTAGTCTGACGATAAACAGCCCTTTTGCATCTGAGCAAGGAGTTTCCCAGCGTTCAAGGATTAGTGTTTTGTCAAATGCCATTGAAGCGTTCAGTAAAATACACGAGGCTTGCTAGTTTAAACAGGAGTGCCCAGCAGCGTGCTAGCCGAAGCCGAATGCACCAATACATCCACATAATCCCCTTTAACAAAGCTCTGCCTCGGAAAAATGACGACCTGGTTCTGACTGTTGCGCCCGCTCAAATGCTCTTTCGAGCGCTTGGAGAAGTTTTCGGCCAGCACGCGGTGTACCCGGCCGATGCCGCGCTGGTTACGCTCGGCGCTGTGGACTTGTTGTAAGTCGATGATTTCCTGCAGGCGGCGCTTTTTGGTTTCCAGCGGAATATCGTCGGCCAGCTTGCGGGCGGCCAGCGTGCCGGGGCGCTCCGAGTAGAAGAACATGTAGGCCATGTCGTAGCGCACGTGGTTCATCAGGCTCAGGGTGTCCTGATGCTCCTCTTCGGTTTCGGAGCAGAAGCCCGAAATCATGTCGGAGCTGATGGCGCAGTCATCGCCCAGAATCCGGCGGATGGCCTGCACCCGCTCCTCGTACCAGGCGCGGTCGTAGGTGCGGTTCATGAGGGCCAGCACGCGGGAATTGCCGCTCTGGGCGGGCAAATGGATGAATTTGCAGATATTCTCGTGGCGCGCCATGGTGTGCAGCACCTCGTCGGTAATGTCTTTGGGGTGCGAGGTGGAGAAGCGCACGCGCAGCGCGGGGCTGAGCAGGGCCACGCGCTCCAGCAGCTGCGCGAAGTTGACGTGCTCGGTGCCGTCGGTGCTGGCCCACTTGTAGGAATCCACGTTTTGGCCCAGCAGGGTTACTTCCTTGTAGCCAGCGGCTATCAGGTCGGCGGCCTCGCGCAGGATGCTGTGGGTGTCGCGGCTGCGCTCGCGGCCGCGGGTGAAGGGCACCACGCAGAACGAGCACATGTTATCACAACCCCGCATGATGCTGATAAAGGCCGATACGCCGTTGGAATTCAGGCGTACCGGTGTGATATCGGCGTAGGTTTCTTCGCGGCTAAGCAGCACATTCACGCCTTTCTGGCCGCCGTCGACCTGACTGATAAGCTGGGGCAAATCCCGATAGGCATCGGGGCCCACCACTAAGTCGACAATCTTTTCTTCTTCCAGAAACTTGCTTTTCAGGCGCTCGGCCATGCAGCCGAGCACGCCCACCAGCATGCCGGGGTTGCGCTTTTTGTGCGAGTTGATTTGGGAGAGGCGCATGCGCACCGTTTGCTCGGCCTTTTCCCGAATAGAGCAAGTATTGAGCAGCACCAAATCGGCGCTGGCCAGGTCGTCGGTGGTGTCAAACCCTTCGTCGAACAGAATGCTCGACACGATTTCGGAATCCGAGAAGTTCATCTGGCAGCCGTAGCTCTCGATGTAGAGCTTGCGTTGCCGCCCAGTGCGGGTAGGGGCCGTTATGCGCACTTCACCGCTGGGGGTTGCTTCGGCAGCGGGCGCTTCTTTGTCTAAAAAATCAAGGGTTAACAGGGCTTGGGACATAATAAAGGCGCGTTTCGGCGGGGCACAAAGATACGTCGGTATGGGTAGAAATGACAGAATGGCAGAATAATGTAGGGGCAGGGTGCACCCGCCCGGCGTTGAGCGCTCAGGCGGAAATCGGACAACGCCGGACAAGTCAACTTCGCTGGTAATCAACTGGCCGCCTAAGCCACGCCGCAAGGAATCGGGTAACGCCGGGCGGGTGCAACCCGCCCCTACGAAATACTGGTGCCCAACACTTCCAGCAAAGCCTTGGCTTTCAATAAACACTCCTCGTACTCGCGCTCGGGGTCGGAGTCGTAGGTGATGGCCGACCCGACCTGGAAGCTGAGGTAGCCGGTATCCTGGCGGTACTGCAGCGAGCGAATAACCACGTTGAAATCGAAATCGCCGTTGGGCCACACGTAGCCGATGCTGCCGCTGTAGAGGCCGCGCCGGCTGTTCTCGTAGTGCTCGATGAGCTGCATAGCCCGAATTTTTGGAGCCCCGGTCATCGAGCCCATGGGGAAGGTGGCGCGCAGCACGTCTGCCAAATTCGTGTCGGGGCGCAGGTCAGCGGTGACGGTCGAAATCATTTGCCAGAGGTGGCGAAAGGGGTAAAGACCAAAAAGCTCGGGCACGCGAACGGTCCCGGTTTGGGCCACGCGGGCGAGGTCGTTGCGCACCAGGTCCACAATCATGAGGTTCTCGGCGCGCTCTTTTTCGTCATTGAGCAAGGTTTGGCGCTGTTGCTCGTCTTCGATGGGGGTGGCCCCGCGTCGGATGGTGCCTTTGATGGGTTGGGAAATGATGCGGGAGTCCTGACGCGCCAAAAACCGTTCGGGCGAGGCGCAGAGCAGGAAATGGTCGTGCCAGCGCACGAAACCGGCAAATGGCGCGGGAGAAGCCGCCATCAAGCGTAAGAACACATCAACGGGAGCCAGCGTCACATTCTCGGCGTAGAATTCCTGGCAAAGATTCAACTCGTACACTTCGCCGTTGAGAATGTCCTCGCGAATGGCGGCCACGGCGTTTAAATAATCCGCTTTGGGCAAGCGGGGGAGCATAGCCGGTACCTGTGGCGCGGGCACGGCCGGTACCGACTGCGCCAGAATCAGGTCCAGAATTCCGGCCGTTTGCCCATGAATTTCCACCTGCTCAGCCCGCCAATACAGCCAGGTTTGGGGTGTAAAAAAGTGCAGTGACGGCCAATTCAGCTCATCGAAATTGTGACTGGTCAGCGCCTCAATATCATTTTTAACATCGTAGGTAAGAAAGCCGCAGTGAGGCCCTTGCCCGGGCGACGGCTCCGCTAATCCGGCCAGCGAGTCCACGCCGCCGGCTTCGGCGGGAGCCACGGCCAGCAGCCGGCTGAAGGGACCATATGGGTAATCCAGCCCGTTGGGCTCGAAATACGCGCAGTGCACAAATCCGGCCGCCCACTGCAGGGCCCGTTCGCGAAAATCGGCGGGCAGGTCAGCCAGCGCGACGCTTAGGGGAGTAGTAGTGGAAGAGGCAGTAGACACAGAAAATCAATCAAAGAGTACACCCCGAGGGCTGGGCTTTCACTCAACAAGAAAGTGCTCGGTTTGGCTCTATCTCAACTCGCGCAGGGCCAGTTTGGCTTTGGCATCGGTGCTGTTTTTGTATTCGTGCCAGGGGTAGCGCAACGCTTTTTCGAAATAGAAGCGGGCCTGCGCGTTTTTGCCCACGTTTTGGGCCATGTAGCCTTGCTGCAACGCCGCCTGGGGGGCGAAATAGTAGGGGGCCTTGGGGCCGGCCACGGTTTGGGTGCGCTCAAAATAAAACCAAGCCGAGTCGAGCCGGCCCAGGCCCTGGAAGGCGCGGGCACGGCGGTAGGGCTCCTCAATCCGGTCGCGCCACAGCATTGTGGGCGAGACGCGAAAGCTGCGCAGCGTAATCAGCGCCTGCTGGTTGTAGCCGCCATCGCATTGCAGGCGCGCACGGGTGAGAATGGGGTTTAGCGCTTGGGCCTCGTGGTAGTAGTGCTGGGCATAGTTGTCCTCTTCCACATCGGAAGGGCCAGGGCGGTTGATTTGCTCGCGGTAGCGGCCCACGCTAACGACGGGCTGCCCGCCCAGCCACGCGGCCAGATACAGTTTAAACGCCGCATCCTTGCGATAATGCAGACCTTTGAAATCGCGCAGAAACGCCAGATTTTCGCGTTCCGATGCTGCGTAGTCGCCCTTGTAGAGCAACAAATCGGCAGCCATGTGGTGGAGGTAAGGCACCGGTAGGTAGCCAGCACCGGTGGGCCGGGCCCGATAAGCCGCCAAGGCGGCTTCGCCGTTGTGCTGGCGCTTGCTCACGCTCATCATCAGGTAAGCAAACAGCAGGTTGTCAGGCTGCTGGGCAACCAGGCGCTCGGTAAGCCGCAGGCAGTCTTCCGGCTTTTTGTAGTAGCTCTCCCGAATCAGGGACTGGTAAATCTGGCTTTCGGTCTGGAAGTCGTTGGGTTGGGCGGCGGCCAGGGCAAGGTTTTTCAGGCCCGTATCCACGTTGGCCGTGAAGCCCAGCAGGCGCAGGAGCCAGTGGTAGCCTTCGGGCAACGAGCCTACCGCAAACTCGCACACGCCCAGCGTCTTGCGGGCCGGCGCAAATGCCGGGTAGCGCTGCACCACATTTTGCATCTGGTGGTAGCCGCTGCGCAAATGGTAGCCGCCCATCACCAGATGCTGGAACAGCAGCTGGCTCAGGCCCAGGTGCAGGGTGATTTCGGCGCGGGCATAGTCGCGCAGGGCGCTGGCGGGCGCTTTATCGAGCGCCGCCAGGCGGGCCTCCTGCGCTTCCTCCAACTCACTAAAACGGCGGGCATCCTGCGAAACCACGAGTTCGACAAAATCGGCGCAGTTGGCTACCAATAGGGGAGCGGGGGCCGTGGGGGTACTGGCCAACTCCAGCCGCAGCAGCTCGCGGGCCGGACCCAGGCGCAGTTTCAGCACTTCCGCGTAGGCGCGGCGGCTATTGGGCGTGAGTTGCCCGTCTGCGGGCGCAGGCAGGCTGGTGGCAGCGGTGGCGGGCGTGGCAGCCTGCGGTGGGATAATAAAACCCGAAACCAGCGCCCAGCCCGCTACGCCCAGCGTCCCCCGCCACCGGCGCGCCGGTACCCGCCCAAGCCCCCGCAGATTTCGAAATAATTCGGCCAGCATCGCCATCAGCTACTTGTTCTCAACAAAAAAAGGAACGGCACCGGGCCGTTCCTTTTCACAATTTCAATCAGCAAATCAAAAACTGAAGTTGCCCAAGCCTGCACTTAAACCGCGCGAGCTTCCACGTCGGCCAGAACACGGCCGCAGTGCTCGCACACGATGATTTTTTTGTGCGAGATGATGTCGGCCTGGCGCTGGGGCGGCACCGTGTTGAAGCAGCCGCCGCAGGCATCGCGCCGCACCAGCACCACGGCCAGGCCGTTGCGCACGTTGCCGCGAATGCGGGTGTAGGCTGTCAGCAGGCGGGCTTCCACCACTTGGGTGGCGGCTTCGCGCTGCACCATGATGCCGCGCTCTTCCTCTTCGTTCTCGCCCACAATCGTGTCGAGTTCACCTTTCTTGTTGTCGAGGTCCTTGCGGCGCTCGTCCAGTTTCGACTTCGTACCGCTGATTTCGGCGTTTTTCACGTCAATCTGGTACTGCGACTCTTTGATTTTCTTGTCGGCAATCTGGATTTCCAGGCGCTGAAGCTCAATTTCCTTGGCAATGGCTTCGAACTCGCGGTTGTTGCGGACGTTCTGCTGCTGCTCGTCGTACTTTTTAATGAGCGTTTCGGCGTCCTTGCTGGCCTGCTTGCGGCTCTTGATGAAGTCGTTCAGACCCTGAATTTCTTCGTCAAATTTCTTGACCCGCACTTCGTAGCCAGCAATTTCGTCTTCCAAATCCCGGACTTCCTCGGGCAAATCACCGCGCACGCGCCGGATTTCATCGAGCTGCGAATCGAGGTGCTGCAAGGTGAGCAGGGCTTCGAGCTTGGCGGCTACGGGAACGTCGGCGGGGGCCACGGCGGCACTTTTAGCAGTCATACTGAACGGGGTTCGTAGGGGTTTCGGAGATTAAGACCGCAAAAGTACGTCCAAATCCGGCGGTTAGCAAATCCTGAAACACCTCACTTGTGAACTGTTCGCTCTCGAAATGGCCCACGTCGCAGAGCATGAGTTGGCCTTCGGCCCCAAAAAACTCGTGGTATTTCACATCGCCGGTCACGTAGGCGTCGGCCCCGGCCGCTCGCGCCGCGCCAATCAGAAACGCCCCCGCACCCCCACAAATGGCCACGGTTTTAATGTCTTGTTCAAAGGCCGTGTGCCGCACCACGGGCACGAGCAGCTGTTGCTTCAGCAACTGCCGAAACGCGGCCGGAGCCAGCGCGGTGGGTAACTCGCCCACCAGTCCAGCCCCCACTTCGGTGTGCACGTTTTCTAGCTTAATCAGCTCGTAAGCCACTTCTTCGTAGGGATGCGCGGCGCGCAGGGCTCGCAGCACGGCCGCCTGCCGGTGCAGCGGCAGCAGCACTTCGAGGCGCACTTCAGGCACGATTTCGGGTTGATTTACCGTGCCAATGGCTGGCTGGGTACCCACGCCGGGCGTGAAGGTGCCAGTGCCGGCAGTTCGGAAGCTGCAGTCGGCGTACTGGCCCACCTGGCCGGCTCCGGCGGCGTAGAGCGCGGCCAACACGCGGTCGGCCAGGTCTGCTTGCTGGTCTTCGGGCCGGTTGGGTACGTAGGTGATGAGGCGGGCCAGGGTGCCGCTCTGCGGGGCCAGCACGCGGGTTTTTGTCAAGCCCAGCTTTTCGGCCAGCTTGTCGTTCACGCCGCCGCGCACGTTGTCGAGGTTGGTGTGGGCCGCGTAAATGGCCACGTCGTTTTTGAGGGCGGCAATGATGGTTTGCTCGACTTCATTGGCCCCGATAAGCCGCTTCAGGGGCCGAAAAATGACCGGATGGTGCGCGACCACCACGTTGCAGCCGCGCCGCAGGGCCTCGGCCACCACGGCCGGGGTGCAGTCCAGCGTTATCAGCACGCCCGTTATTTCGGCCTGTGGGTCACCACATTGCAGGCCGGCGTTGTCGTAGCTTTCCTGGTAAGCGAGGGGGGCGGCCGCTTCCAGCAGGCGGGCCAGGTCTTGAACGGTGGGCATTTTTTCTGTTTTGGTTTTAAACACGCGGTGCAAATAACCGCAGTTTTATTCCCCGGCCGGGCCCAGCGGCCAGGTCACGGCTATCGCGCCGGGGCCAATGCTTACGCGGCTGAGCAGCGGGTATAGCTTTTGGCCGTGCCGGTGGTGCGCGGCGTACTGGAACCCATCGAAGAGCAGCAAAAAGCCGCCTTGCAACAGCAGCGACTGCCCGTAGCCCCGCCAGCGGTCGGAGGAGCCGGCGGCGGTGGGGTTGCGGCTTTTTTCCAGCAAATACAGCCCGGTGGCCAGGTAAGCCACGTCAAGGCCGGCGTTGAAGAGGTACAGGTTTTCGGTCTTGATTTGGACGCGCACGTTGCTGGCGCGGTCGTTGGCGGGGCGGCGGGTGGCCCGGCGGGCGGCCAGGTAGCCCGTGCCGGCCAGCACCAGGTTCACCGCCCCCCAGCCAATGTTCATTTGGTGAAAATAGTGCTCGGAGCCGGTGGTTTGGCCCGTGGCGATGCCACTGACCAGCAAATTGCCCGCGGCCCAGCCGCCTAATACGGTCAGCCCGCGCTGGTCGAGGCGGGTGCGGCCGGCGGCAAAATCGGCCAGGGCCAGCGGGGGCGCGGCCGAGGCTTTGGGCAGGGAGTCGGCCAAGGCCTGGGCTTGGGCGAGCGGCGTGGCCAGCAGGCTCATCAGCCCAAAAATGAGCGGGGGCAGGCGCATGGGAATGGTCATTTTGGAGAAGCGTAATGAGGTCAAGCAACCGTCTCGCCGTGAGTTTGTGCGGGCGGCCGGGCCATTTCCGTACTTTTGCGGGCCGTTGCTTTGGCCTTTTGCCCCCGTATGCTGTCCGTGTTGGCTATTTTACTGCTGCCGTTTTCCTGGCTCTACGCCGCGGTGATGGCGGTGCGCAACTGGCTGTACGACATTGGTTGGAAACGGTCCGAAGTCTTTGCGGTGCCTCTGCTCAATGTGGGAAACCTGCGGGTGGGCGGCACCGGCAAAACCCCCCACGTAATGTGGCTGGTGGAAGAATTGCTGCGCCAGGGCCACCACCCAGCCATATTGAGCCGGGGCTACGGCCGCCGCACGAAGGGCCCTCGGCTGGCTGGCCCCACCGATTCGGCCGCGACCGTGGGCGACGAGCCCTGGCAGTACATGGAGGCCTTCGCGGCGCAGGGCGTGCCCGTGGCAGTAGCTGAAGAGCGCCGACTGGGAGCTCATCTGCTTCTGCGTTATCATCCCGAAATCACGGTCATCGTTCTCGACGATGCCTACCAGCACCGGGCCGTGCGCTCCACCCTGAATGTGCTGCTAACGGAATTTGCCCGGCCTTTTTACGACGATGAGGTACTGCCGGCGGGCCGCCTGCGCGAAAGCCGGGGCGGCGCGAGCCGGGCCGATATTATCATTTTCACGAAGTGCCCCATTGACCTGTCGTTGGCCGCACAGCAAGCTGCAGTTCAGCGCGTTCGGCGGTATTGCCAGCCGGTGATTCCGGTTATTTTTTCAGCGTATGACTATGGTCAGCCAACGGCCGTGATGTCCGAAACGCTGCCGTTAACGCTGCCAGCTGCCGGTTCCGGGCCGGTCCCGGCGCTGCTGCTCACCGGAATAGCGCAGCCCGGCCCGTTGCGCGAACACCTTGAACATTGGGGTTACTCTATTCAATACCAAGCTGCTTTTCCCGACCACTACGCCTTCCAGCCCGCTGACTTGGTGGCGGTGCGGGCGCATTGGCGGGCGGCCTGGCCTATTTTTACGACCGAAAAGGACGCCACGCGCCTGCTCGCCCCCGAACTGCGGACTGCTCTGACCGGGCTGCCCCTCTATATCATTCCGGTGCGGGTGGCGTTTTTGGGCGATGGAGCCGCACGGTTGTGTCGCCTCCTGCCCGAAGCGTTTGCCTCGAAACCCTGATTTACCCCTTACGCAGCCGGCTGCTTCCTCGAAGCCCGGCGTATTTGTTACCTGCTTGAAGGCCCTGCAACGAAATTCATTACTGCTGTGGCCACTTTGGGGGCTCATAATGGCTTGCCTGCTGTTGCTGGCTGTGCCCGCCGCCCGCGCCCAGGTGCTCGACGACTCCACCAAGGTTCTTTATGGCCCCAAAACCACGCGCGTCATCTACGAGGCCGAGGTGTTGCGCGATTCCACTGGCGGCACCCTGCTCGATACCACGCTCACGCGCTTTCCGCAGTCCCGGTACTGGGTCCACGACACCACGTTTCAGCAGGATTTGGGGGCTTTGGGCACGGCTTCGCGGCCGCTGCTTTATCAGCCCAACTTGCAGCTGGGGGCCCGCTTCGGCCGCAACGTATTTGATAGGTATGCCCGCGATGCCACGGCCGTGCCGTACTACGATTCCCGTTCGCCTTATTCATTCTTTCGGGTAATCCAGTCGGGTTCGGGCGAGCAGGTGTTCGAGCTTAGCTACAGCCGGAGCCTGCGCAAGAATTTCAGCATCGGGTTCGTCTATGAACGGATTGCCTCGAATAAAATTCTGGCAGCCCGTTCCTCGCGCGATGCTCTGGTGGAGCACTCCAACTTGCTGGTTTTTGGGCGTCTGCAGTCGGAGAACGAGCGGTACCATTTGCTCTTCAATTTTAGTAACGTGCGTCATCGGTCCATCGAGCAGGGTGGAATTTGGCCCATTACGCGGCTTGTGAAAAACCCTGCTGGTCGCGACAGCATCCCCACGGGCGAAACCCGCCCCCGCGACCTGTTCAACTACGCGCAACAGCGGGTGTATTTAACCCAAGCTGCCAACACCGAAGCCCGCGACGAACTCTACTTCACCCAAACCTACCGCCTGCTCGGTCGTGGCCTCACGGTGTACCATACCTTTGATGCCAAGCGACAATACAACAGCTATTTAGACCAATCCTTGGTTCGACTAAATACCCGAGAGGTGAATTACCCACGCGTGCTGTTTTATCCCCGCGTAATACGCAACACGACTGCGATACTGGACCGCGCCGAATACCAGCAAGTAGAAAATACCGTGGGCGTACTCGGCCGCACTGAAGCCGTGGAATACCGCCTCTACGGCCGCTTGCGTAATGCTAATTTAACTTCCCAATCACTGACCATCAACCAGTTTTCGGCCACGCCGGCCACCACCGGTTTGGCTCTGGTTCAAGGGGCTCCCACGCGCAATATCTGGCAGGGATTCGTGGGCGGTACGGCGGCATTTAACTACCGAAAAATCTATGCCATTGAGGCGGCGGGCGAATATAAATTCTTTGATGAATACTGGCTGCGGGCTTCCGTGCGCACCGGTCCGCTGTCGGCCGAAATACTCCGCTCATCCTATGCTCCCACACTCACGCAGCAGGAGCTGGTAGGTAATAATTACGAGTGGCACCACTTGCCAAAAAGCGATAGTGCTTTTAGAAATACTTCTACTACCCAGCTCACGGGCCGACTGCGCCTTAAGCTGCCCGATTTCGGTAGTTTCACGCAGCAGCGCTTCGAAGCCAGCGCCAGCCTCGTAAATATTGCCGACCTCATATTCTACAACACGCAAGGTGTGCCGGAGCAAGCCAGCGTTGCCCGCAATCTGCAGATTGTCCATGCGCGGCATCAGGTGCGGCTGGGCCGGGTTGGGATTGATAATGAAGCCACATACACCCAGGGCGGCAACGTCGATGGGGTACGTATTCCCACCCTGGTGAGCAACTCACGGATTTATTACGAGAGCTATATTTTCCGCAAAGCCATGTTCAGCCAAGTGGGGGCTGAAATGTATTACCAGTCGCGCCTGCGGGCTTTTGACTACAGCCCTAGCACGCAGCAGTTTTATCAGCAGGACCATTTCACTATTCGGAATTATCCGGTGGTCAACGTGTTTTTTTCCGCTGATATCAGGGCTGTTTCCATCTTTCTGAAAGCATCATACGTTAACCAAGGAATACTCAATGACGGCTATTTCACGACGCCATATTACAGCGGGTATCCGCGGCGTTTCACCCTGGGTTTAAAATGGAATTTCTTTAATTAGAAATCAGTAGATGAAAGAAAAAACAATCCTAAAATTAAAGCTGAATACCGACCCGCGCTGGGTAGATATTGCTGAGAAAAATATCGAAGATATTTTGGTCGACCACGCCTGGTGCGAGCAGAAAGCCGCCAGCACCGGCATCAGCATGATTATCCATTATCCCGAGAAAACGCGCCTCGTAGATGAGCTCACTGACCTTGTGGCCGAGGAGTGGAGCCACTTCGAGCGAGTGCTGCTGGAGCTACGCAAACGCGGTTTTGCGCTTGGTCGGCCCCGCAAGGATGAGTACGTGGTGCAGCTATTGGCCCACGTGCGCAAGGGCGGAGCCCGCGAGCGTCAGCTCATAGACCAGCTCCTGGTTTCGGCCCTGATTGAAGCTCGTAGCTGCGAGCGGTTCAAATTATTGTGGCAGAATATCGCCGATAAAGAGCTGAGTAAATTCTATTATGAATTGATGGTTTCGGAAGCTGCGCATTTCGTGGCCTACGTCGAATTAGCCAAAGAATACGCCGACCCGAAACTGGTAGAAGAGCGCCTGCAGGAATTGCTATTAATTGAAGGTGAAATCGTGACCAACCTGCCCGTGCGCGACGATAGAATGCACTAATTGAAAGAGGTGTAAATTAGCACGTCATGCCGAGCGAAGCCGAAGCATCTCTACTGCGCCACTAATTAACTTCCAGTGTTGCGGTGGAGATGCTTCGGCTGCGCTCAGCATGACGTTATTTTATTATAAATTCTAGCATTATTCAGCCGGCAGAATGGTGCCGCTAACCTCACCGAAACCGATACGTACGCCATCTTTTTCGGCGTAGCCTCGCATGGTCACCGTATCGCCGTCGAGCAGGAACTTGCGCTCGGAGCCATCGGCCAGGGGCACGGGGCGGGTGCCGCGCCAGGCCAGCTCCAGCATCGAGCCCAGGGAGTCGGGCGTGGGGCCGCTGATGGTGCCGGAGGCGTACAAATCACCGGCTTCGAGGTTGCAGCCGTTGGAAGCGTGGTGGGTGAGCTGCTGGGCCATGCTCCAGTACATGAGGCCGAAATTGGCACGGCTGATGACCGTGGCGGGGCCGTGAGCGGGCGTGAGGGCCACTTCGAGGTGCACGTCGAAATTGTGCTCCCCCGATTGGGCCAGGTAAGGCAGGGGCGTTGGTTCTTGCATGGGGCCCGCCACGCGGAAGGGTTCCAGGGCATCGAGCGTGACGACCCAGGGCGCGAGGCTGCTGCCAAAGTTCTTGCCCAGAAAGGGCCCTAGCGGCACGTATTCCCAGCTTTGCAGGTCGCGGGCGCTCCAGTCGTTGAACAGGCACAGGCCGAAAATATGGGCTTCAGCATCAGCCAGCGGTACGGTTTCGCCCAAGGCGGTGCCGGTGCCTACCACAAAGGCCATTTCCAGCTCAAAATCGAGCTGTCGGCTGGGGCCGAAGGTGGGCAGGGCTTCGTCCGGGGCCTTGCGCTGGCCATTGGGCCGCCGGATGGGCGTGCCCGATACCACGATGCTGCTGGTGCGGCCGTGGTAGCCAATGGGCAAGTGCCGCCAGTTGGGCAGCAGGGCATTGGCGGGGTCACGAAACATCGTGCCCACATTGGTGGCGTGCTCGATGCTGCTGTAGAAATCGGTGTAGTTGGCGGGCTTCACGGGGCGCAGCATACGCACCTCGGTTTGGCGCAGCAGGCAGTCGCGCACGGCTTCTTCGTGGTCGCGCAGGCGGGGTTCATCGTGGCGCAGCAGCTCGCTCACGCGCTGGCGCACGGCCCGCCAGGCTGGGCGACCCAGGCGTAAAAAGGCATTGAGCGAGCGGCGGCGAAACACCTTGGGCTGCGCATCCCCCAACTCCGTCAGGTCTTCAAAAAAGCCCAACTGACTAGCCGCGTACAAGTCAAGCACGTAGCCCCCGATAGCCACCGCCAGCCGCGGACCCCGCTCCTCGGTTTCGAACACGCCAAATGGGAGGTTTTGGATGGGGAAGTCGCTTTCCGGGCGGATGTCAATCCAGGAGCGGAGGGCGGGCGAGTTGAGCGCGTTGGGCATAGCAGGGGGGAGGTACGGGGCAAAAATAAGGCAGACGGAGCACCAAAACGAAAAAAAACGTCATGCTGAGCGTAGTCGAAGCATCTCTACTTCGCAAGTAAATGATTACTTACGCGGTAGAGATGCTTCGACTACGCTCAGCATGACGTTCTTCTTATTCTTCGAACATAGCCGCCCAAAAACGCTTATCGCGCTTCTACAGCCGTGATTTCGGGTACGGCTTTTTTCACCGTGTCCTCCAGGCCGGCGCGGGTCATCGGCGACATGGGGCAGGCCCCACAGGCGCCTTCCCATTCCAGCTGCAGCACGCCCTCGGGCGTGATGTTGGCCACGCGCACGTTGCCGCCGTCGGTGGCGAGGTAGGGGCGTAGCGTATTCAGCGCCGCCTCAATGCGGGGCATAAGCGGATGCTCGAAAGCGGGCGCAATGTTGATAGTCTCTTCCACGGGCATTTAGGAGTTCATCTGCACGACGGCCGTTTTGGGGGCCACGTTGTTGCGAATACTTATTTGACGGGCCACGGCTTCGGCTAAATTAGCAAATAGCTGGCCCACTACCGAAGTCGGGTCGAGCACGGCGGGCTGGCCCTCGTCACCGTTTTCCCGAATGCTTTGCACCAGCGGCAGCTGGCCCAGCAGCGGCACATCGTGCTGCTCGGCCAGACGCTGTCCGCCATTCTCTCCAAAAATGAAGTATTTGTTGTCGGGCAGCTCGGCCGGTGTGAACCACGCCATGTTCTCGACTACGCCCAGCACGGGAACGTTGATTTGGGGCTGGCGGAACATCTGCAAGCCCTTCTGGGCATCGGCCAGGGCCACTTTTTGCGGCGTGGTCACGATAACGGCCCCCGTCACGGGCACGGTTTGTACCAGCGTGAGATGAATATCGGAAGTACCGGGCGGCAGGTCGAGCAGCAGGTAGTCGAGCTCGCCCCAGTCTACTTCAGTGATAAATTGCTTGAGGGCCGACGAGGCCATGGGCCCACGCCATACGATGGCACTTTCGGCCGGGGCCAGGAAACCGATGCTCATCAGTTTCACACCGTATTTCTCAATGGGCTGAATCAGGTTTTTGCCATTGGGCCCCTGAAACACGTGCGGAGCCTCGTTTTCTACGCCGAACATAACGGGCATGCTGGGACCTGAAATGTCGGCGTCGACCAAGCCAACCTTGGCTCCGGTGGCGGCTAGCGCCACCGCCAGGTTGGCCGCAACCGTGCTTTTGCCCACGCCGCCCTTGCCTGAGGCAATGGCGATGATGTTTTTCACGCCGGGCAGCAGGTCGCCACGGTTGTTGCGCAGCGTGGTCACGCGCGAGGTCATGGTAATCACTACGTTAGCATCCTTGTCAACCATTGTGTGGATGGCTCGTTCGCAGGCATCGTGAATGAGTTGCTTGAGCGGGCAGGCCGGGGTGGTGAGCACCACGGTGAACGCGACAGTAAGCCCGTCAATCTCAATATTCTCAATCATGTTGAGGGTCACGAGGTCCTGGCCCAGGTCGGGCTCTTCCACGTAGCTCAATGCTTTGAGAACGGCTTCTTTGGTGATGGTCATAAGGCTGCAAAGCGCCGGAAAATGGCGGCTCGCAAAGATAACCCCGGAAGCGCCGGACCGGTTCGGGCCGGCGCAAATTGCCTTTTTCAAGGTACAGGCAATCGTGAGCTAAAAATATTGCACCGGGAATGGCAAGTCC
Source organism: Hymenobacter frigidus (assembly GCF_014640435.1). Classification (GTDB taxonomy): domain Bacteria; phylum Bacteroidota; class Bacteroidia; order Cytophagales; family Hymenobacteraceae; genus Hymenobacter; species Hymenobacter frigidus. Next base: position 104,857 of record NZ_BMGY01000002.1, read on the forward strand.
GCTTGCCGGGGTAGTTGGGTTGCTCAGCGTGCCGGAAAGTGTATTAGCAGAAAAAATATAGTTATTAGCACAGCCTTAGCATTTTTATTAAAATAAATCAAAATAAATTCATAAATTCACCCCATCCTCACCAGGCTGACTTCAAGCCCAGTACGCACCGCCCTATCCGCTTTTTTTATGCAAGACTTCGACAAAACCTCCGCCTCCGGCAGCGTAGATATGCGCTGCTTTGCTGATTGCGAAGAAAACGAGCAATCAGTTACCTTTGAATTGGTAGTGCCCGTAGCGGCCAAAGTGCCTGCTCTGAGCCAGTCCGTGGCAGTAGCCAAACTGGTGCATCCGGCTTCCATCACGAGCACTGTGCCCAAGCAAATACTCACCCAACTACGGACCAACAACACGGCCCTGGGTTCGGTCTGGTGCATCACGGCTACCCTGGTCGCAACCTGAGAGCCGGCCCGAGTTATCGCTCAGACACTGAGCGGCTGCGCCGCGCCCCCAATCCGAACTATCCCGATTAGCTACTTCCCCGAAGCAAGCAGCCCCGCCGGCACGCTAAGGGCTCCGGTTTGCGGGTCAATCAGGCCGTTGCGCTCGTCCTCGATGTTGGTGGCTTGCGTGTACACGTCGCCCGCGATGGGCCGGCGGCGGAGCTCCTGTTTGAATGCGCTGATGCTGGCCGTGCGCGCTTCCGCGTCCTGCGGTCCGCCGTAGTCAGGAAAACCAAAGCCGCCCCATTCGCTCACGATGAGCGGAACCTGATGACGGTAAAAGAACGGGTCGCCGACGACCAGCGGGTAGGCCGCCGTGCCGTTCATCTCGCCATTTATCAGCCGGTCGAGCAGCTCCTGCCAACGCCCCAAATCCGGCGTGTAGAGGTGGGCCGTGAGCAGGTCCGATTTTAGGCGGCCGGTGTAGGACACGTGGTGCCAGCCGTCGTTGTCTACCACCAGAAACTGGGGGTAGGCAATCTGCATGAAGTGGTAGGTGTCGATGATGTACTTGCGGGTGTCGGCGTTGGTGGCGATGTCCTGCACGCCCCAATCTTCATTATACAGGCTCCAAATGACAATGGACGGGTGGGTTTCGCTCAGCGTGAGCATGCGCAGCAGCTCGGCGCGGTGGTTGATGCGACTGCGCACGGTGGAACTGTGCGGGCTGGGCACTTCCACCCACAGCAGTAATCCCAGCTCATCGGCCAGGTTGTAGATGCGGGGGTCGATGCCGGCAATGTGCACCCGCACCAGGTTGCAGCCCAAGGCCTTCATGGCGTGCATGTGGCGCTGCATTTCCTCGTAAGTGGCCTCACCGGGTTGATACAGTATGCCGTCGAGGTAAATCGACTTGTTGTTGAGGTACACATGGCGGCCACGGGCTTCAATCTTACGCAGGCCAAACAGGGTTTCGATGCGGGCAGCGTAGCCGTTGGCATCGATGAGCTGGGCCACTAGGCGGTAGCGGTTCGGCGATTCGGGCGCCCAGAGGCGGGCTTCGGGCACTTCCAGCACCACGCGCTGCTGCCATTGGCCGGCGGCCATGTGCAGGCCAAAGTCTGACTCGGCCAGCGGCAGCGCATCATTCGGCTGCGCGGGGTCAAACACCTGCAAGCGGATGACGTAATCCCCGGCATCGTGCAGGCGTAGCGTCAGGTTGAAGCGCACCAGCTGGTCTTCTACTTCGCTCACCACACCCACCCGCGAGCGCAGGCGGTTGCGCTCCACGGCTTCGAGCCACACGCTACGGACGGCCCCGGTATACGTCTGGTACCAGATTCCGCCGCGCTTGTACACGTGCGACTCCTGTTTGCCGCGGGGCAGCTCGGCATCCATGGTATCGGCAATGCGCACGGTAAGGCGGTTCACGGGGAGCAAAGCGGCTTCGTCCAGCTCGTAGGTAAACGACGTGTACTCGCCGTAGTGCACGTCTTCGCCCTCGATGGTTTTCAGGAGCTGCCCGTTGAGCCAGACCCGCGTTTCATGTCCGCAGGCGCCAAACGTGAGTTGAAGCATGGACAGCGCCGGCGGCACGTCCATAGCGGGCCGGTCGAATTCGCGCTCGTACCATACCACCACCCGGTCGTGCCAGGCGCTGCCTTCTTTCTGGCCCCGGGCTTCGCGCAAATGCGTTTCAACCGACCCGGGCCACTGGGCCATGTGTTCGTAGGAGTGGCCCTGGGCCCAGTTGTGAATCAGGCCCTGGTCGTCGATGTCGTGAGCAAAGTGCCAAGGCCCATCGAGTAGCAAGTAGCTGTTGGACCGCAGTACGGCGCGGGGCAGGAGGTTGGCCGGGGTGGGCTGCTCTTCGCGACTTACCGAAGTGCTGTAGTTGGTGGGGAGCAACGGGTGCATGCAGAAGCTGAAATGAGAGTCGGCGGCCCGGGTCATGTCTTAAAGCCGCATTCTGACTATGATGTAGGCCTAACGGCTAACCGCTGGCCAGCGATGCATTTGACGGCAATAGCTCATTCATCCCGCGCAGAACGAATAAGGCGTTGGCTCGAAAATGCCGCTACAAGACCCCTATTCTTCCCAACGCTCAGCCCTTTGGGGGCGCTTAGGGTTGATATGCCAGGGCAAAACCTGTGCCCCCGCCCGCGGCATAGGTGGGCATTACGAGCAGCTTGTGGGCAACCCCTTTGGGCAACAGGCGAGTGAGGACCGGATACAAATGCCACACCGTCTCGGCTGATAAAAAGCCGATGCCCGCGCCCGCCAGCACATCAGTGGCCCAGTGCTTATTGCCGAGCACGCGCATGGCACCCGTGGCGGCCGCCACGGCGTAGCCGCTCACGCTCACCCAGGGATATTGGCGGCCGTATTGCTCGTGCAGCAGCGTGGCGGTGAGGAAGGCTTGCGACGTGTGCGATGACGGAAAGGAGGTCAAATCGTTCGCGTTGTTGGGCCGGGCCTCAGCCGTGATGCGCTTGAGGTTACTCACCACACCAGCGTCCAGCTCGTGCGCGGCCAGGTAGATGAGCGTGAAGCCCAGGGCCGTACGTTCGCCGCGGTGGCCGGTCGCCATTAGGCCGTAGGCCACAGCCAGCGGCACATGGCGGGTGTAGTCGTCGATGCCGTGGGAGTTGAAGCCGCCAAAAATCTCCCGGGTTTCTGCCTGCATCTCCCGCTTGGCCTCATATAAGGTCTGGTTGAAGCGGGGACTGTGGGCCAGTACGCCCACACCCACCAGCACCGACGGCACGGCTATGCGCAACGCTACCGACCGCAAGCTACTGGGCGGCAACGGGCGTACTACAACTACCGCGGCACTGTCCGCAACCGGCACCTGGGCCTGCACCCGCAACCCTGTGCATAAAATCAACAAAGGCAAAACGAGGCGCAAACGCATAACTTCTGGGTAAGTTGTATTTGGGGCCCTGAAAGTTACATGCTGGTTGCCCGTTATAAATGTCTTTTGGCTCTTGGCCATAATCTTTTGAGGGCAGCGCACAAAAAAGCCCTGGCTGTACTCGCCAAGGCTTCTTCAAACTTGCACACGGCCGGGTCGGCTTAGGTTTTCTGCTTCTTCTTTTTGGCCGCTGGAAACAGGATATTATTCAATATCAGGCGGTAGCCGGGCGAGTTGGGGTGCAGGGCCAGGTCCGTCGGCTCTTCGCCCACCAAATGCTGATAGTCTTCGGGGTCGTGGCCGCCATAAAAGGTCCAAGTGCCTTTTCCCAACGTGCCGTGAATGTAGCGGGCCTCCCCGGTCTGCTTGGTTTCGCCCATCGAAATGACGTCGGACTTGATGAGGTTTTTGCGGAAAGCCGTGGTTTGGCCCATGAAGCCGTGAATGGTTTTCTCGTGGTTTTGGCAGAGCATGGTGGGCACCGGGTCGTACTTGGCCGAAAACGTGAAGAGCGAGAAGTAGTCGTTCTGCTCGCCCAGGCCGCGCTCGTTGGGCTGCATGTCGATGTTAGAGTACTCGTACTCGTAGGGATTGCGCGTCAGCTGGAAATTCTGAAAAGCCAGGCAGCGGTTGTAGTTGAGCTTGGACTGGGCCTGGGGGTCGGCGGGGTCGCCGTCGTACATCGTTTCCACCAGGTCCACGCCCAGGCCGGCCAGGGCAATGTCGTAGCTGTCGGTAGCCGAGCACATGGCAAACAGGAAGCCGCCGCCGGCGATAAACTCCTGCATTTTCACGGCCACAGTGGCTTTCATCTGGCTCACTTTGGCAAAACCGTTGCGCTTGGCGGCGGCTTCGGCGTCGCGCACCTGCTGCTGGTACCAGGGGTAGGAGCGGTACACGGCGTAGAACTTGCCGTACTCGCCGGTAAAATCTTCGTGGTGCAGGTGCAGCCAGTCGTACTTGGGGAGGGCACCGGCCAGCACTTCATCGTCGTAAATCTGGGTGTAAGGAATTTCGGCGTAGGCCAATACCATCGTCACGGCATCGTCCCAGGGCTGCTTGCCCTTGGGCGTGTACACCGCAATTTTGGGCACCTTTTCCAGCTTCATTACGTCCATGTTGGCGTTCGGCTCGGCTATTTCCTGCAGAATGCCGGTGTACTGGGCTTCGCTGATAACCTGAAAGGTGACGCCGCGCACGGCCAGCTCATTTTCGGCCCCGGGCGTGGTTTCGAACGCGAACGAGCCGCCCCGGTAGTTCAGCAGCCAGTCGACGGGCACCTCCCGCTGGAGCAGCCAAAAGGCCACCCCGTAAGCCTTGAGGCATTCTTTTTGGGTGTTATCCATCGGGATGAACACGTGGTTGGCGCGGGCCGCCAAGGGCGCGGCCACGCCGGCTACAGCCAGCAGCAGAACGAGCAGAAGACGCTTAAGCAGCATATTTAGGGGAGAAATAATGGCACCGAACCAACGAGGTTTGTGGGGCAGTGGTTCAAGTTAAGCGCCGCCCAACGAACTTTGGGCAGTTGCGCCGGGCCCGCCGTCGGCGCAGGGCCGGCGCAACCGGCTATTTCCCTCTCCACGATTATTCAGCCCCCGGCTGTAATCACCGACTATGAGTCCCTTCGAAAACGTTCGCGAAGCCTTCCGTTCCATCCGCACCAACCTGCTGCGCACCATCCTCACGGCCCTTATTCTCAGCATTGGCCTGTTTGCGCTGGTCGGCATTCTCACCGGCATCGATGCCATGAAGAATTCGCTCTCGGAAACCTTCGCCAGCCTGGGTGCCAACTCGTTCGAGCTGCACGCCAAGGGCTACAGCAATCGCGGCCGGCGCGGCGGGGTGCAGGCGCGGCAGTACCCGCCCATCAGCTATTTCCAGGCCAGGCAATACAAGAAAGCCATGGGCGACGAAGCCCAGGTAGGCGTGTCGGCCTTCATTGCCGGGGCCGTGGAAATGAAAGCCAGCGGCATTAAAACCAATCCCAACATGCAGGTCATTGCGGGCGATGAGAATTACCTTAAAATTCAGGGCTACAACCTGGCCGAAGGACGCACCTTCTCGCAAACCGAGCTCAATAGCGGAGCCAACGTGCTGATTGTGGGCGATGAAATTCGCCTCAAGCTGTTTCCCAAGCAGAGTCCGGTGGGCCAGTACGTGGCTGCCCTGGGCCGCCGGTTTCTCATTGTGGGCCTGTTGGAAAAGAGCGGTGCCAGCATGGGCGGCGGCGGGGCCGACCGCCTGGCCCTAGTACCCCTCGAAACCGGCAACCACATGCCCCGGCAGCGGGCGCTCTCCTTCGACATCAAGACCGCCACTGACCAGTCTGGAACCCTGAATTTTGTGATGGGCCAGGCCACCGGCATCATGCGGGCCGTGCGGCAGGACAAATTGGGCCGGCCAGACAGCTTCGTGGTGGAAAGCAGCGAGTCACTGGCTTCGTCGCTGGATTCTATTTCGGGCAAAGTGCGGGTAGGGGGCAGCATCATGGCCTTTATCACGCTACTCGGGGCCAGCATCGCCCTCATGAACATCATGCTGGTATCGGTGACCGAGCGCACCCGCGAAATCGGTATCCGCAAGGCGCTGGGGGCTACGGCCAAGCAAATCCGTCTGCAGTTTTTGATTGAGGCCATCGTCATCTGCTTGTTGGGTGGCACGTTGGGCATTATCCTCGGTGTGCTGGGCGGCAACGCTGTGGCCAAGTTCGTCGGCTCCGGTTCGTTCCTCGTGCCGTGGGTTTGGATGATTGTGGGCCTCGTTATCTGCGTGGGCGTAGGGCTGGCCTCGGGCTACTATCCTGCCAGCAAGGCTGCCGCTCTGGACCCGATTGATTCGCTACGCTACGAATAAATAACGCCTTGGCCTGAGCGGCCTTTGGCCCAAAGCAAAGCCCCGCAAGAGTGAGCCGATATTGCTTCGGACTATTCTTGCGGGGCTTTTCTGTGGATATGTGTCAATTGCCAAATAAGTCGTTAATGCGGACTGCTAAGAGGGTTCTTTATACATTTGCACAACTACTCATTTGTGCAAATACCATGGTTGCCTCCGCTATAGTTCCCATCGACCAACGCTTTGCGCAGCTTATCAAGCAGTTTGGCTTGACTAAAAACAGCTTTGCAATTTCGCTGGGCAAAACGGCGAGCGTGGTTCAGCACCTCATCGATGGGCGGAATAAGCCCGGTTATGACTTGCTTTGCAAAGTTTTTGAAATTTATCCAAATGTGTCGCGCGACTGGCTGCTGCTTGGTCGCGGACCCATGCTGGTGAGCGGCGAACACGCGCCAAAACCAGTTGCCGTTGCGCCGCTAGTCGCGGCTGAGCCACCGCTGGAACCCATTGATTTGACCGATGTAGAAGTGCCGGTTCAGCGTCGGGCCGGGGCAGGCGTAGCGGGTTCCCGCCTTCAGCCCGCTGAAATAACGGCCACCCTGGTGCTGGCGGCTGCGGTAGCTCAGCCCGCCCGCGCCACCGCGTCGGTACCCCACGAAGCTGCCGAAATTCCGCGTCCGAATCAGGAAGCTGAGCTAGCGGCGTCGCCCGCTGCATCGCCAGTTCCCGAAGTCGCGGCCGGGGCTCCGGCGTCGGCCCGGTTTACGCCATTTCCCGAGGCGACCGTTACCCCAGTTGCTGCCACGGCACCAGTTGCGGTGGCTTCACCTGTGCAGGCGGCACCCACTGGCGTTTCCCCCGAGGTTTATGTGACGGCTGCCTTGCATGCCCAGCACCTGCAGCACCAATTGGCGCTGGCTGAAATACGCAACCAGCACTTGGTGGAGCAGCAGCAAATGCTGCGTGAAATGCTGGCCATGGCTCGGCAGGCCATGGTTTAGGCAAACACACCCATTTCTTCGGCCTCCATCAACCCGAAAGCATTTACGCTGGTCAGGCGTAGCAGCTTCAGCTCGCCCACCAGCAGGGGGTCGTACTTCGCCACCACGCGGATGTAATTGGGCGTGAAGCCTTCCATGTAGCCGTCGGTCACGTCGTCTTCAAAAAGCACTTCGGTTTCCAGGCCAAGGTGTTGCTCATAGAAAAACCGCTTTTTCTTCTCTGACAAGCTGCGCAGCTGGGTGGTGCGCTCGTGCCGCACCCGGTCCTGCACCCGGCCGGGCAGGGTGGGGGCCAGCGTATCGGGCCGCTCCGAGTAGGGAAACACGTGCAGGTAGCTGATGGGCAGTTCGTTCAGAAAATTGTACGTGTCCAGAAAATCCGCATCCGTTTCGCCCGGAAACCCCACAATCACATCAACCCCAATGCAGGCGTGCGGCATCAGCTCTTTGATGCGGGCCACGCGGCTGGCGTAGAGCGCCCGCTTGTAGCGGCGGCGCATCAGGCTCAGAATCTTGTCGGAGCCGCTTTGCAGCGGGATGTGGAAGTGCGGCATGAAGCGCGCCGAAGCGGCCACGGTGTCCAGAATCTCGTCGGTGAGCAGGTTGGGCTCGCAGCTGCTGATGCGGAACCGGCGGATACCGGCCACGCTATCCAGGGCTCCGACCAGCTGGGTGAAATCTTCGCGGCGCTCGCGCTCGGCACCTTGCAGACCGAAATCGCCGAGGTTGACGCCGGTGAGCACAATTTCCTTCACGCCGGTTTCGGCCAGGGCTGCGACGCGCGCTACCACGCTGGCGATGCTGCCGGAGCGGCTGCCGCCACGCGCCAGCGGAATGGTGCAAAAGGAGCAGGAGTAGTCGCAGCCGTCCTGCACTTTGAGGAAGGTGCGGGTGCGGTCGCCGAACGAGTGCGCGGCGTGAAACTCGGTAGCTTCGGCAATGGGCGAGGCGTACACCTGGCCCGGCTGGCCAGCGGCAGGCTTCTTGAAATCAGCCAGAATATCAACCAGCATGAACTTCTCGGCCGCGCCCAGCACGGCGCTCACGCCGGGAATGTTGGCAATTTCCTGGGGCTTGAGCTGGGCATAGCAGCCCACAATGGCCACAAATGCTTCGGGATTGTGCTTCAGGGCCTGCTGCACCACCTTCCGGCACTTGCGGTCGGCGTGGTCGGTGACGGAGCAGGTATTGATGACGTAGAGGTCGGCCCCGGCTTCGAAGGGGATTTTCTGGAAGCCTTTTTCCTCAAACTGCCGGCCAATGGCCGAGGTTTCGGAAAAGTTGAGCTTGCAGCCGAGGGTGTAAAAGGCAACGGATTGGGGGGTAGTCATGGCCCCACAAAGGTAAGGCCGGGCTGCGGACCTACTTGCGGGCGAAATCTTCCAATGAAACCTGCTGCATCGCCTGGCTCAACTGCAGCTGGGCATCGGTCACGGCGGGGTCGCGCTCCCACACTTGGCGGCTCACGTTATCGAAGGTAATCGTGCCGTTTGGCGTCACCGAGCCAAACCCGTTGTTGAAGCAGTAGTAGGCGAAGGGCACCGCATGGGGCACGAGCAGGTCGCGGCTCCAGTGGAAGGCGGCGGCCGGCAGCTGCAGCTGGTGGAGCAGCGTGGCCGCTACATCGGTTTGCGAGCCCAGGGTTGAAATAATTCGGCCCCGGGCCTCGGGCCGCAGCGCGCCGCCCGCCAGCAGCAACGGAATTTTGAACTTGGCCGGGCTTTGGTTGGAGGAGTTGCCGGGCAGTACGTGGCCGTGGTCAGCTACCAATACTATCAGCGTGTGAGCGTACCAGGGCTGCTGGCGGGCCTGGCGTAGAAACTGGCCCAGCGTGGCGTCGGTGTAGGCTACCGAGTTCCGAAACAGGTCGGCTTCATTGGTGCTGGGGTAGCGCGGCTTCATGGGCACCTCGAAGGGCTCGTGGCTGCTCAGGGTGAAGGCCGTGACGAAGAAAGGCTGCGGCTGCTGCTTCAGGTCACTCAGCACTCGGCTGAATAATGCCCCATCGTGCGCGCCCCATTTTGAGTTCTGGTCGGCCGCAGCAAAGTCATTGCGCTCGGTGAGTTGGTCGTACCCGGCCGTTTGCAGGTAGCTTTTCATGTTGGCGAACGCCAGCTCACCGCCGTAGTAATAGCGCGAGCTATAGCCCGCTGCCGTCAGCGAGCGGCACAGGTGGGGCAGGTGCTCGTTTTTGCGTGGGAACTTGATAATGCTGGTTGTGGGCTGGTTGGGGTAGCCCGATAGCAGCGATACCAGCCCTTTTTGGCTGCGGTCGCCGGCCGCGTAGATATTATTGAACAATACTCCCGTCCGGGCCAGGCTGTCCAGGTTTGGCGTCACGCCGACTTCGCCCCCCACGCTGCCCACCAGCTTGGCCGTGAAGCTTTCCAGGATGATGAACAGCACATTGGGCCGGGCTTCGGCCAGGATGGAAGCCGAAGAATCGGCCGGGGCCGGCTTCCCCACGGCGCGCGGGTAGATAGTTGCTACCAGCCGCCGGGCCGTACTATCGGCCATAAAAGGCTGTGGCGGGCGCTCGGCGGCCCGCAGCACCAGCGCACTCATCAGGTTCCAAGGAGCGTTGACGGCTGCGTGATTGGCAAAGGCAATGCGGGAAAAATACACGTCGCTTTGATTCACCGGAATCTGCTGCGTGCCCCCGCGCAACGGCACTACCAGCAGCGTGGCGTAGAGCAGGGCCGCCAACGTGGCCCGGCCGCGTCCAAACCAAGCGGGTAGTGGCGCAAGGTGCCCCGCTACTTTTCTGTAAAGCCACCAGCCGCCACCCACCAGGGTTAGCAGTGCCAACGCCAGCAGCAGCAGCGGCGCGCTGCCCGCCGACGCGGCCATTTCAGTCGGTGAGTTGAGGTATTGTAGCGGTGTATCATCAAGCCGAAACCCCCAGGCGCGGTACAGTTCAAGGTCGGCCGTAATCAGCAGCGCCAGTACAATGCCAATTGCCGCCGTATAACCGCTCACCAAACGCTGCACCGGAAACCGGGGGAACAAGCTGCCTATTACAAGGAGTAAGAACGGCATTAAGCTCACATAAGCCGCCGCCGAAGCATCGAGCCGTAGCCCATAGCCAAATGTGCCTAAAATGGTGCCTGCCGGGAGCTGAGCCGTTAGCCCATGTTGATAACCCAAAAAAAGAGCCCGAGCCAGCCCAAAAAAAAGCAGCCAGAACAAAAAGTAGCGCGGCTGAAACGCAAAGCGGTTTTTCACCCGGCAAAGATAACCTGTCGGAAGCGCTACCGGAATGACTTGACTAAGGCAGATTATATAGGTTTGTTACATTAAAACTGGATTATAAATTCTAGCGCAGCCGGCAAGCCACAGCCTCCAAATTTCGAGTATCCATAGAAACTAATAGGCTTGCTGTACTCTTGGTGGTAGTGATTGCGCTTGTATGAGGCCTTTTTGTTATGATTTGAGTAAAATACAGGCCGGGAGGGTGTGTGAACAAGGGGTAATGCGACTGAACGCACAGTTTTTGCTGAAAAAGACCTTTTATTTATAGGTGTGTTGTTTAGAAAACACATTTACCAATTATCTTTGCCCTAGTAGTCCGAATACGTTACCAGTAATCTTAGCCCCGCCGGTTTCCACCACATGGCCATCCTCCGTTTTAAAGCCCTAGAACTCGTCAATCAGCGTCGCCCCATTACGGTGGTGCCGGTTGCCGCGCGTCGCTCCGACAGCTTTGGGCAAAATGTATTCAATCTGGAAGCCATGCGGGCTACCATGCCTGGTGATTATTTTAAGAAACTGCAGGCCGCCATCAAGCAAGGCGCTACCGTGGAGCGCAACGTGGCCGATGCCGTGGCTTCGGCCATGAAAACCTGGGCTATGGCCAAGGGCGCTACCCACTACACGCACTGGTTTCAGCCCCTCACGGGCTCAACTGCTGAAAAGCACGACTCGTTCTTCGACCTGAATTCCGACGGTCGTCCGATTGAAAACTTCAAAGGCTCCGCGCTGGTGCAGCAGGAGCCCGATGCTTCGTCGTTCCCGAACGGCGGCATTCGCAACACGTTTGAGGCTCGGGGTTACACGGCCTGGGACCCCACTTCGCCCGCTTTCATCATCGAAACGGTAGGAGCCAAAACGTTGTGTATCCCCACAATTTTCGTGGCCTACACCGGCGAAGCACTCGACTACAAAGCCCCGCTGCTCAAGTCACTGGCCGTCCTGGAAAAGGCTGCCCTAGAAGTGTGTCAGTATTTCGACAAAGACGTAAGCCGCGTGAACACCACGCTCGGCATTGAGCAAGAGTATTTTCTGGTCGACAAAGCGCTGTACGACGCCCGTCCTGACCTCGTGATGACCGGCCGCACCTTGTTTGGCCACGCGCCGGCTAAAGGCCAGCAGCTCGACGACCATTACTTTGGCTCGATTCCGGCCCGGGTGCACGGCTTCATGCTGGAGTTTGAGGAGGAATCTAACCTGCTCGGCATTCCCCTGCGGACCCGTCACAACGAAGTGGCTCCTAATCAGTTTGAGTGCGCTCCAACTTTTGAGGATGCCAACCTGGCCGTGGACCACAACCAGCTTCTGATGGATGTGATGGACCGCGTGGCCGAGCGGCACAACTTCAAAGTGCTGCTGCACGAGAAGCCCTTCGCTGGCGTAAACGGCAGCGGCAAGCACAACAACTGGGCCCTGAGCACCGATACCGGCGTGAACCTGCTCGCGCCCGGTCGCCGGCCCAAGGAGAACCTGCAATTCCTGGCTTTCCTTATCACCACTATCCAGGCCGTGCATCGCCACGCCGATTTGCTGCGCTCCAGCATTGCCTCGGCGTCGAACGACCACCGCCTTGGGGCCAACGAAGCCCCGCCGGCCATCATGTCGGTGTTCCTGGGTTCGATGCTGGACTCGGTGCTCGATGAGTTAGAGCGCACCGCCAAGCTGCCCCTTGATAAGGGTGACAACATTTACCTGAAGCTGGGTATCGATAAGATACCCGCGATTCTCCTCGATAACACGGACCGCAACCGGACTTCCCCTTTTGCTTTCACCGGCAATAAGTTTGAGTTGCGCGCCGTGGGCTCATCAGCCAACTGCTCGTCGGCCATGACGGTGCTTAACACCATTGTTGCCGACCAGCTCATCGACTTTAAGCAGTCGGTGGATGCGCTGATTGAGCAGGGCAAAAAGAAGGAAGTAGCCATTGTGGAAGTGCTGCGCGAGTACGTGATTTCGTCCAAAGCCATTCGTTTTGAAGGCAACGGCTACTCCGATGAGTGGAAGGAAGAAGCGGCCCAGCGCGGCCTGAGCAACATTGCGACCACACCCCAGGCGCTCGATGCTATTGTGAACACTAATTCGGCGGCGCTCTTTGCTCGCCACGGGATTTTCTCGGAGGTGGAGCTGCATGCTCGTCACGAAATTTTGCTGGAGGAATACCAGAAGAAAATTCAGATTGAAAGCCGCGTAATGGGTGATTTGGCCATCAACCACATTATTCCCACCGCGCTGGCCTACCAAACCAAGCTGGTGGATAACGTGCGCGGCTTGCGTGAATTGGGCCTCGACGACGAGCACAGCCAGGTGACCGTGGAAATGATTAAAGCCATTTCCCGCTACGTATCGACTATCAAAACCACCGCCGACGCCATGACCGAGGCGCGCAAGCAAGCCAACAAGATTGGCGATGCCCGTGCCAAAGCCGTAGCGTACTGCGAAGAAGTGAAACCAAAATTCGATCCCATCCGCCGCGCCGTTGATAAACTGGAGCAGATGGTGGCCGACGAGGACTGGCCTCTGGTGAAGTACCGCGAACTATTGTTCAGCCGGTAATTCATCAGCGGACGGAATCGGGTCCGGTGTTGGGTGGGAATTCTCGCCGCGCCCCGGTTTTGAAAGAGCCATCTCGGCTGAGATGGTTTTTTCTGGAGGGCGGCAACAATCGTTTGCGGTATCGATTGTTTAAGTCGCTTTCCTAGCCGAAGGTGCTTTTGGTTCTGTGGGTTTGCCAGCAGCGTGTGGCGGCGCGGCCAGTAGCAAGGGCAGGCGCGGGGTATGCGCATCCGCTTTGGCTTCGGTCACAACCTGTGCACTGCTGCCGGGGTCCGGCACCAGCATTTTCCAGGTAGCCCGCCGCAGCTCGTCCAGCCGGTCCAGCGACTCGCTGACGGTGGCATTGGCCTTCAGCTTATTGAACACGCCGCTTTTGTGGCCCGCCACCAGCAGCTTCTCGATAACGAAAGGCAGCACCCAACCTACTATATTCGACGCCAGGGCCCCGCGCAGGCCCAGGCGCACCAAGAGCCGCACGGTCATTTGTTCCACCAACAGAACGCGGGCGGCAGGTAGCGCTTTGTCGGCCAAAAAATCAGCTACCAGCTTGAGGTTGCCCTTTTCCACTTCGGCCCGCAGCACTTCCTGCACCGAGTCGAGGGCACGGGCGGCCAGCTGGCGGAAAAGGCGGCCGGTTTGCCAGGCGGCTAAACCGGTGAAACGGGCGGCTCCGATAAGTGAGGGAATAAAACGGGGCGTTTTCATAAAATAGATGCCAGAAATGCGCTTTGGTGCGTCAGTCAGGAAACGTGTCGGCCTACAGTTGGGTTAAGCCCCGCGAGTAAAAAGCCCAGAAGTATCTGCTGATTATCAGAAATGCTGGCAGCGTATCTGAAGCCATTGGCTTTTGTAACGGCATGGTTGATTTGCTGACTGATATAAATTTACAACAGCTCCCCGACGATTATTTTGGCGGGGAATGTTCGGTGGAAAATCGGGTGCTCAACCGCAACGACCTCAGCATCCCCCAATGTTTATGAATTCCATTGTCATCCAGCAACCCGGCGACGCTAAGGTGCTCAAATTACAGCAGTTGGATGTGCCCCAGCCGGTCGCGCACGAAGTGCTCATCCGGGTGCGGGCCGCCGGCGTGAACCGCCCCGATGTGCTGATGCGCCAAGGCAAGTACGCGGGCTCCGGCGATGTCTCGGGCCAGGTGCCCGGCCTGGAAATAGCGGGAATGGTGGAGCAGTGCGGCTCAGAAGTAACGCGCTGGCACCCGGGCAACGCGGTGTGCGCGTTGCTACCGGCCGGAGGCTACGCCGAATACGTGGTGGCAGACGCCCGCCACTGCCTGCCCATCCCAGCCGGTCTGAGCATGGTGGAGGCCGCCGCGCTGCCCGAAACCGTGTTTACGGTGTGGCATAATGTGTTTCAGCGGGGGGCGTTGCAACCCGGCGAAACGCTACTCGTGCATGGTGGCAGCAGCGGCATTGGCACCACGGCCATTCAGCTGGCTACGGCGTTGGGCAGCCGGGTGGCCATCACGGCCGGCGACGCGGCCAAGTGCGCTGCCTGCCGGGAACTGGGCGCGGAGTGGGCCATCAACTACAAAACCGAGGATTTTGAAGAGGTACTGAATACCGAAGGAGTAGATGTCGTCCTCGACATGGTTGGGGGCGACTACATCGGCAAAAACCTGCGCCTGCTGAAAGACGACGGCCGCCTGGTATTCGTGAATGCCATGCAGGGCGGCAAGGGCGAATTCAACGCGCTGGATGTGATGCGCCGCCGCCTTAGTATCACGGGCAGCACGCTAAGGCCCCGCTCGGCCAATTTTAAGGCCGCGCTGGCGGCGGAGGTGGAAAAACACGTCTGGCCGCTGATTGAGGCGGGTGTGTTTCGGCCCGTTATTTATAAAACCTTTGCGCTGGCCGATGCCGCCGCTGCCCACGAATTGATGGAAAGCAGCGCGCACATTGGGAAAATTGTGCTGGAAGTGGGTTCGTAAAAGCGGCGTAAAGTAAGAACGTCATGCTCATCTGGCGTCCGCGCAGCCGAAGCAGCTCTACCGCAATAGTAACTGATTACTTATGCGGTAGAGCTGCTTCGGCTGCGCGGACGCCAGATGAGCATGACGTTCCAATTAACGAAAACTCAAACATGACTTTATGCCTGCTTCCATTTAATGGTGCAGCCGATGGCCTTGGTCGAATTAGTGAAAGGCGCTTTACCGGCTATGATTTCAGTCATGGCGTTTTCCACGTATTTCGTTTTCACCAGCGCGGCATCTTCGGAGTTGTCGTCGATAGCACCGATGTAGGAAACCACGAAAGCTGAACCCTGGCGCGTGAGTATGTAGAGGTGCGGCGTGCGGGTGGCACCGAAGGTTTTGGCCACCTGCTGCGATTCGTCCTGCAAATAGGGAAAGGCGTATTTCTTGGTTTGCATAGCGGCATAAGAGTCACCGGGTACTTTGCTGGCATCGTTGGGGTTGATGGCCATTACCGGGTAACCGAGCGGCGCATACTTGGTATTGAGGTAGATAATGCGGCTTTCGTACGCTTTGGCGTAGGGGCAGGTGTTGCAGGTGAACACCACGATATAGCCTTTGGCCGCCTTGTTGTCGGCCAGGGACACCAGTTTGCCGTTGGTGTTTTTCAGCTTGAAATCAGCGGCTTTATCGCCCACTTTGTAACCATCGGCAGTGGGGCGCAGAATGAAACTGCTCAGCAACAGGGCAAAGCAGAGGGCGAGCAGGGGCAGGGCTTTTTTCATGGTGCGGAAGGGTTTGGAGTTGGTTGAAAATGAGACTCACAGAAACTTTTGCAACGCAGCAGCCAGCTCGGCTTGCGACAGTTCCTTCTCGAAAGTAGCGCGCTGCTTCGTTTTATTGTTGATAATGAGAGTAAACGGCAGTGCGCCCGACCATTTGGCGTCCACTTTAGCGAGCCAGTCGTTGGGGTCGGGCTCATTCAGCACCAACACTTCCGACTTTAGCCCGCGCTTCAGCACGAAGGGCTTTATTTTCTTGTCGACCTGCGAGGCGTAGTCCAGGCTCACCAGCAGCACTTTCACCTTTTTGCCAGCATTAACAGTGCGGACTTGCTCGAAATTGGGCAGCTCCTTCACGCAGGGCGCGCACCAGGTGGCCCAGAAATTTACAACGTACGTAGTGTCAGTGGGCCGCGCAAGCCGCTTTTGTAACTCGAGGAACTTGACAACGGTCACGTTTTGTGCGAAGCTGGGAACGGTCAGCAGTAAGCTGCTAATCAGTAGAATATAGGTTAAGCGGGCCATTGGAAGGTGCTGGGGCATGTGCTTGATATAGACAGAAAAGCCAAGGCAGAAGTTGCGGCGCTGCAAAGCAAAGTGCCGCCTCGCTCAGCTTTACCTTTGCACCACGACGCAACTTTCGCCTTCCTCCCCTAGTTTTCGGGTTATGAACAAAACGTATTGCCCCAGCCTGACCGAGTATAAGCGCCGCGTGGCCCGCGTAGTCAACATTGGCGGCCTGCCGATGGGGGGAGATTTCCCCATTCGCGTGCAGAGCATGACCACTGTCGACACGATGGACACCCTCGGCTCGGTGGAGCAGACGCTGCGCATGGTGGAGGCCGGCTGCGAGTACGTGCGCATCACCGCGCCCAGCATCAAGGAGGCTCAAAACCTGCTGGAAATCAAGAAAGAGCTGCGCAAGCGCGGCTGCAACGTGCCGCTTATCGCCGACATCCACTTCACGCCCAATGCCGCCGAGCTGGCTGCCCGCATCGTGGAAAAAGTACGTGTGAATCCCGGCAACTACGCCGACAAGAAGAAATTTGAGGAGATAGAATACACCGACACCACTTACGCAGCCGAGGTGGAGCGCATCCGCGAGCGGTTCCGCCCGCTGGTTCAGATTTGCAAGCAGTACGGCACGGCCATGCGCATTGGCACCAACCACGGCTCACTATCCGACCGGATTCTGAGCCGCTACGGCGATACGCCGCTGGGCATGGTGGAGTCGGCGCTGGAATTCCTGCGTCTGTGCGAGGAAGAAAACTACTACGACGTGGTGCTGAGCATGAAAGCCAGCAACACCCAAGTAATGGTGCAGGCCTACCGCCTGCTGGTGCAGAAGCTCGACGAGGAAGGCCTGCAACCTTACCCGCTGCACCTGGGCGTGACCGAGGCCGGGGAGGCCGAAGACGGCCGCATTAAGTCTGCCGTGGGCATTGGCACACTGCTGGAAGACGGCCTCGGCGACACCGTGCGCGTGAGCCTCACCGAAGCCCCCGAAGCCGAAGCCCCGGTAGCCCGCATGCTGATTGACCGCTACACCGGCCGCGCTGCCCAAGCCAAGCCGATTAAGCCACTGGTGGGCGAGGAGCCCATAAATCCGTTCCAATACATCCGCCGCACCACGCACGAAGTCGGCGACTTCGGGGGCCTGAACGTGCCGCGCGTTATTACCGATTTGTCGCGCCTGCCGCAGCTGGAATACGCCGATTTGCGGGCGGCTGGACACCTGTATTCATCGTTTCTCGACAAGTTTCAGATGTCGGACCTTGGGGCCGACTACATCTACAGCGGCGAGCGGCCGGTGCCGTTCATGCTGCCCAACGGCCTGAAGGAAATCGTGACCCACAGCGCCTGGGTCGATGCCGGCCAGCGCCTCGAACATTTTCCGCTCATGACCGTGGCCACGTATGTAGCCGACTTTTCCCAGCTGCACCCTACGCTCAATTTCCTGACTGCTGAGCTGGACGCGTTGGATGCTACGCTGCTGGAGCGCCTGCGCACCGAAACAACTGTGGTATTGGCCCTTACCACCACCAACGCCCACGCCATGCCCGAACTGCGGCGGGCGTTTTTTGAGCTGATGAATGCGGGGGTCACTTGCCCCGTAGTCGTCCGGCGTACTTACGCGGTCGATAATCCCGCTCAAACCCAGCTTGACGCGGCTACCGACGTGGGTGGTTTGCTCATCGACGGTCTTGGCGATGGTATTTCGCTCTGTACTGATTTGCTGCCGGCGCAGGAGCAAGCCGCCTGGCTGCGCGATATCGACGCGCTCAACCAGCTCTCGTTCGGTATTCTGCAAGCCGCTCGCACGCGCATGAGCAAAACCGAGTACATCAGCTGCCCAAGCTGCGGCCGCACCCTGTTCGATTTGCAGGAAACCACGGCCATGATTCGCAAGCGTACCGACCACCTCAAGGGCATTAAAATCGGTATCATGGGCTGCATCGTGAACGGCCCCGGCGAAATGGCCGACGCCGACTACGGCTACGTGGGCGTGGGTAAGGGCAAAATCGCCCTCTACCGCGGCCAGGAAGTCATCAAGAAATCCGTGCCCGAAGAACGGGCGGTAGACGACTTGATTGAACTCATGCGCGAGGACGGGCGCTGGATTGAGAAGGAGGTAGTGGAGGAGCCGGTGGGTGTTTAATTTCCTCTCTATGGAAATTTATCTATTTGCGAAGTCGACACTATTAGGAAAAGTTAATTCCAGAATTGTTGACGATTCAATGGGAGTTATTGGCGGGTTACTCAAGCCCTCAACTGCTTATTATGGGAATTTTCAGTCATTCTTTCGCTCGTGCACAGCAAAGGCCGATTGGAGAAAATTGACGCAGATTGAATTAAAAGCAGCATTAGAAACCGGTGAATTTCTCCAATGTGAGGGTGGCATTTGCGTGGACGATGTCGAGGGATTCGATGAGATTGACGTTAGTTTTTGCGGTTTGAATCAGGGCATAATGGATACGTTTCGCAAGCAGGAGGAAAGAGAGTCACGCGCAACATAAATTTCATTTTACTTGCACTTTTCCTTGCGGCGCGTGTCGATAACGTGCGCGATTTTCCAGCCATCGGCCAGCCTCACCAATTGAAACGAGTCGTAGCCGCAATGGCTGAATTTGCTGCCGAGGTAGAACTCATACGGGGCCCACACGCTGGCTAGATTAGCGTCAATTAGCACCCGCTCAAACGTTACTCGCTCATCCCAGATTTGGGGGTGGGGCGTGCCCACGGCTTTCAGGAAGCCGTTGATGCTTTCAATTTCGAGCGTAGGCGTTTGACCGGGCTCGCCGCCGAAGCCGTGGAATACGGCTGCCGGGGCCAGGGTCCGGCGGACCATGGTGCTGTCGCCGCGCCGCATGCCGTCGAAAAACGTGGTGATGATACTTTTTACTGCCTCAGTTTCGGGCGAGGCTTTTTGGGCCAGGGCGGGGTTGGTTGCGGAAGCGGCCAGCAGGAGCAGCGTTGCGGAAATGTGTTTCAAGAAGATGGAAGTTGGTTTGTAAAACGACACAGTAAACAATGCTGCGTTGCAAGGCAGTTTTTGCGTAAGTATTCAGCTTTAGCCAAATCATTCTGCCCTGCCAAGTGTTACCATTTTGAACCCAAACATGCTCTGTTATGAACGGCAAGAACCTCTTCAACTTCGGCCCGGTCCTCGGCTATTACTTCCGGAAAAACGACCCCAGCCGCAAGAACAACTTCAACATGAAGACTATGCACTTCATCAATAAGCTCAGCTTGGCGATGTTTCTGGTGTGCCTGGTAGTGATGTTGTTCCGCTACGTGCTCTAAGAAAACGTGGGATGAATATTGAGGATTTCCGCGACTATTGCCTGCTTAAACCCGGCGCGACCGAAGAAACACCTTTTGGTCCCGAAACACTCGTTTTTAAAGTGGCAGGCAAGGTTTTCGCTCTCACTGATATTGACACCTTCGGCAGTATCAACCTGAAATGCGACCCCGAGCGGGCCGCTGAGTTGCGCGAAACCCACGACTACGTGCTGTCTGGCTACCACATGAATAAAAGGCACTGGAACACGGTACTCGTTGGTGTCGGCGCTCCCGAAGGGCAACTGCGCGAGCTGATTGACCATTCGTATGAGTTAGTGCGGGCCTCGCTGTCCAAAGCAGTAAAGGCCGCGTTAGAATAGGCGGCACTGTGAGAACAGAACAAACACCCAGAACGTCATGCTTCGGCTTCGCTCAGCATGACGTTCTGTTTTGCCCAATTACTGGAAATTATGGATTATTGCCCAACCAGGAAAACCGCGTTGCCAAACATCAGTTTTCCGCCTTGCCAGAAGGCTCGGAATAAGGGGTTATCGCCTAGGTAAACTACTTCGCCACGTCCCAAATCCTGGGTGCCGACCACGAACGTATCGGCTAGTTCCTTGCGGGCTTTGGTGCCGATGAAGCCGGCCGAGTAGCTGTTTTTCTTAATGACGCCCACGTTCCAGCCGCCTTTTTCGAGGAAGCGGTAGTTGAGCGGGCTGCGTACCAGAGCGAAATACGTATCGCCGTAGCCGAACGCCAGCGGGTGAGTATTGTCGAGCTGCACGCGGTAGACGCTGCCTTGCACCACGTCTTCGGCCTCTTCGCGCTCCGAGTCGCCGTAGCGGCGCAGGAGTTTGTAGGGGTTTTCCTTATTCGCTTTTTTGATGGCAACGGAATCAACGGCTTTGGTTTTGAGCAGGAAATCCTTCTTGTTAGCCAGGAATTTAGCCGCGCCTTCGAGGGCGATGAGGCGGCCACCGTCGCGCACCCAGGCCTTGAGGTTTTCGAGGTTGCGGTCGGTGTAAATGTCATTGTAGCTGCCGTTGGGCAGAATTAATACGTCGTATTTATTCATCGAAACTCGATTGAGGTAGTCGGTGCCGAGCACCGTAACCGGGTAGCCCAGCTGTTGCTCGAAGAAATGCCAGACCTCGCCAAAGGCAGTAGCGTCGACGCCGGGACCGGCTACCACGGCCACGGTGGGCTGCTTCACAAAGTGCACGGTGCTGGAGCCCAGGTCGCGTCCGGAAGTGGAGAAACCGGATTTTACGGCCGTAACCACGGTGCCAACCGAGTCGGCCTGGGCGCGCACCAGCTGGTCGAACCTAGCCCCGAGGCCCTCATTGCCGGTGCGGGGGATGATGAGCGTGCCGGGCGCGTATTTCTGGCCTTCCGATTCGAACTCCTTCTCGGCGTAGCGCACCTTTACTTTCTGCTGGAGCAGGCGGCTAAGGAAGCGCACGTCCTGCAGGTTGTTCCAGCGGGCGAGGTAGGCGTAGGGGCGCTCGGTGGTCGCGGCGGCGCTGCCTTTCACCACTGCTGGGCTGGGCGCACTGCCGGAGGCGTCGAGGCGGCCGGCGAGGGCGTAGGCTTTCACCCCAAACGCGTAGGGCAGGGCCCAGGAAGTGATGTCGTAGGTGAGCGAGTCTTCGAGCTGGGACTTGGGTTCGAACAGCACCTTTACCAGCGTGGATTTGGGCTGGTACATGCTCACCACCACATCGTGCGGCTCTACCTGCACGGTTTCGGCTTTGCCGGTGGTGTAGTTGAAGCCTTTGGTTTTCGTGCGCCTGGTGGCAAAACCGTATTCGATTTGGTTGCGGCTGAGGTACTGGGTGAGGGCGCGGAGCTGGCCGGGGTCGTTGCCGGCCGACAGCACGTAGGTTTTGAACTCGCCCTGCGGCTTGGTTTTAGCGGTGGCGAAGTAGCTCTGGAACTCGCGCAGCAGGTCGTCGTGGCGCTCGGCGGTGGCCTGGATGGTGGCGCGGCTGGCCGCGTGGTGGTGGGCAATGCGCTGGGCCAGGGTCAGGGTGTCGCCGTCGAGGCGGGCGTAGCCCACGCCGGCGGGGCCGCCGCCGCCTTGCTCATAGGTCATGCCGATGGCCCCGTTGAAGCTGGGCCAGGTGTCGCCGTAGGTAGGCGCGTAGAGGTCGTAGACTTCGCGGGTGAAATAGAGCCAGTTGTTCTTGTCAAACGCCACCTTGTTGTAATCGCCCAGAATGCCCTGGAACTTGCGCTGCCAGGCCGTGAGGTCGGCGTGGTAGGGCTTGGCGGCGGGCGAGAAGTAGTAGGTATTATTCGGCCCCATTTCGTGGAAATCGGCGTGTACTTCGGGCAGCCACTGGTTGTAGAGGGCGATGCGCTGGCGGGTTTCCTGTTGGGTTTGCCAGGCCCAGTCGCGGTTCAGGTCGAAGTAATAGTGGTTGAAGCGGCCGCCGGGCCAGGGCTCGTGGTGCTCCCAGGAGTCGGGCTCGGTATTGGGCGACTGGTTGCGGACGCGGTTGTACCAGTTGGCGTACCGGTCATGGCCGTCGGGGTTCACGCAAGGGTCCACGATAACGACGGTGTTTTTGAGCCATTCCTGCATCTGCTGGTCCTGCGGGTTGGCCAGGTCGTAGAGTACCTGCATCACGGCTTCGGAGCTCACGGCTTCGTTGCCGTGCACGTTGTAGCTCAGCCAGCACACGGCCGGCTGCTGGCGCTGGCCGGTACCGGCTTCCAGGCCAGCCAGCTTGAGGTTGTTATGGCGCACGTCGTCGAGCCGGCCGAAGGTTTCGGCGCTGGCAATCTGCACCACTTCCAACGGGCGGTTTTCGTAGGTGCTGCCGTATCGCACCAGCTTCATGCGGCCGGGCGTGTGGGCCGTAACGTGAGCCACGTAGCGCAGCAGCTCGGCATGGGGCGTGAATTGAGCGCCCAGCTTATAGCCCAGGAATTGGCCGGGAGTAAGGAGCGGGCCGGCCGCTTCGGTGGTTTGGGCCTGGCTGGCAAATGGCAGCACCAGAAACAACAGGAACCAGTGTTTCCAAACTTGAAAAGCGCGAGCCGCGGTTGGCTTGGAGGAACGTAAGCGTGAAAGAATCATCAAAAATGAAGCAGGTGGAAGTAGCATTGAATTGAAAAACTGTGTCCGCCACAAAGATGCATCAGGGACGGGAACGTGACTCGTTGCCATGCCAAGGTACAAAGTGTGATAATCAGTTATCGACTGAAAAGAAATAGCCCGCTGCAATTGCAACGGGCTATTTTTTTGAAAAAAGCTTCAACTATTACACCACCACGTTGACCATCCGGCCGGGTACTACAATTACCTTTTTCGCCGATTTTCCTTCGCCGAAACGGGCCAGGAAATCCGAAGCTAGTACGGCAGTTTCAATCTCCGCAGCAGTGGCGGCAGCGGCAAACTGCATTTGCTCGCGCACCTTGCCGTTGATGGCCAGCGGGTAAATCACGTTGTCCTCCACCAGGAATTCCTCGCGGAACTCGGGATAGGGAGTGTGGCTGATGCTGCCGGCCGCGTGGCCCAGCTCCTCCCAAAGCTCCTCGGCCAGGTGCGGTGCATACGGCGAGAGTAGTACCACCAGCGGCTCCAGGATGGCGCGTTTGTGGCATTTCAGTGCCGTAAGCTCGTTCACAGTAATCATGAACAGGCTGACCGAGGTATTGAAGCTGAACTTCTCGATGTCTTCCTGCGCCTTCTGAATGGCTTTGTGCAGGGCTTTCAGCTCGGCGGGCGTGGCGGGCTCGTCGGTTACGGCCAAGTCGCCATCCTCGGGGTGGAAGAGGCGCCAGAACTTCTTGAGGAAGCTGCCCACGCCGCTGATGCCGTTGGTGTTCCAGGGCTTGTACTGCTCCAGCGGGCCGAGGAACATTTCGTAAAGACGCAGGGCATCAGCACCGTATTTGCCAATCAGCACGTCGGGATTAACGACGTTGTATTTGGACTTCGACATTTTCTCTGTTTCAACCCCACATAAATACGTATTGTTGTCTTCGAAAATAAACTCAGCATTGTTGTATTCCTCGCGCCACCCTCTAAACGCATTTATATCCAGAATGTCGTTGTCTACAAAATTGACGTCAACATGAAGAGGAGTGAAGCCAGTATTATTGCCAATACCAAACGCCTCAACCTCAAATTTATATTCAGGATACCTGGTTTGCATGTTGTCACGCATGACGCCAAGTTTTTCGGATATTTTTATTTCAAAATGAGAGTCTTGTTTAAAACTATTTGGGGATGTCAAAATCTCAAATGCTGTTTTAGATACAAATAGAAAAGGATGTACTAAATGGTCCTGACTAACTATGTCGCCTGACGCATTTATTGCAGTCCAACCTAAACTAGCTCTGTATACGAAATTCGACCGCCCCAAAATCATCCCCTGATTTATCAGTTTCTGGAACGGCTCATTGCTGCTGACGAGGCCTAAATCCTTCAAAAACAGATACCAAAACCGCGCATACAATAGGTGGCCGGTGGCGTGCTCGGCACCGCCCATGTAGAGGTCCACGGTGCCCCAGTACTGCTCGGCTTCCTCCGATACGAAGCGGGCTTCGTTGGTGGGGTCCATGTAGCGGAGGTAGTACCACGACGAGCCTGCCCAGCCGGGCATGGTGCTCAGTTCATAGGGATACTGGTCGCGGTAGAGCCAGTTTTGCGCGCGGCCGAGGGGCGGCTCGCCGGTTTCGGTGGGCTTATACTCACTGATTTCGGGCAGCACCAGCGGCAGGTCGCTCTCGGCAATTCCGTAGGCCGTGCCATCCTTGTAGTAAATCGGGATGGGCTCGCCCCAGTAGCGCTGGCGACCGAAAATGGAGTCGCGGATGCGGAAGTTGACCTTGCCGCGGCCCAGGCCTTTTTCTTCGAGGTAGGCAATGAGCTTGGTCGTGGCCTCTTTGTAGGTGAGGCCGTTGATGATGCCCGAGTTGATGTAGCGGCCTTCCTTGGTGGGGTCGGCTTGTTGGTCGAGGCCTTGCTGGGCATCGGAGATGGCGGGGATGGGCAGGCCGAAATGCTGGGCAAACAGGTAGTCGCGCTGGTCGCCGCTGGGCACGGCCATCACGGCGCCGGTGCCGTAGCCGGCCAGCACGTAGTCGGCCAGCCAGATTTGCACGGGCTCGTTGTTCACCGGGTTCAGGCCGTAAGCGCCGGTGAACACGCCCGACACGGTTTTGGTGTCGGCCATGCGGTCGCGCTCCGAGCGGCGCTTGGTGGCGGCGATGTATTCGTCCACGGCCGCGCGCTGGCCGGGCGTGGTCAGCTCGTTCACCAGCTCGTGCTCGGGAGCCAGTACCAGGAACGTGGCCCCGTAAATGGTATCAACCCGCGTGGTGTAGACCTTGATTTGGGCGTGTGCGTGGTCCTGCACCGGGAAGGTGATTTCGGCCCCGATGCTCCGGCCAATCCAATTACGCTGCATTTCCTTCACGGCATCGGGCCAGTCGAGGGTGTCGAGGCCCGCGAGAAGGCGGTCGGCGTAGGCGGTGATGCGCAGGTTCCACTGGGGCATGAGGCGCCGCTCGACGGGGTAGCCGCCGCGCTCGCTCAGGCCGTCCTTCACCTCGTCGTTCGAGAGCACCGTGCCCAAGCCGGGGCACCAGTTCACGTAGGTGTCCTGCTGGTAGGCGAGGCGGTAGGAGTGCACCGCGGCCAGCTTCTGGTGCTCCGTGAATAATTGCCACTGCCCGGCGGTGAATACCTGGCGGTCGCCATCATCCCCGGCCGCGCGGACGCCCTCGCTGCCGCGCTCGGCAAAGCGGGCGGTGAGGTCGGTCAGCGCCTCGGCGCGGTTGGTGTCGAGGTTGTACCAGGAGTTGAACAGCTTGAGGAAAATCCACTGCGTCCACTTGTAGTAGCTGGCATCGGAAGTGCGGATTTCGCGGTTCCAGTCGTAGCTGAACCCCAGGCTGCTGAGCTGCTTGATGTAGGTTTCAATGTTCTGGTCGGTGGTCAGGGCCGGGTGCTGGCCGGTCTGGATGGCATACTGCTCGGCGGGCAGGCCAAAGGAGTCGAAGCCCATGGGATGCAGCACGTTGAACCCCTTCAGTCGCTTGAAGCGCGTCACGATATCGGAGGCAATGTAGCCCAGCGGGTGCCCCACGTGCAGGCCCGCCCCGGACGGGTAGGGAAACATGTCAAGCACGTAGTACTTAGGCTTATCGGAGTGGTTGTGGGCCTGGAAGGTGCTATGCTGTTTCCAATGGGCTTGCCACTTCTTTTCGATTTCTTCGGGGCGGTATGCGGGCATCTTGCGCGGAGTTTATTCCGGGCAAAGGTAGGACGTAGGAGAAAGTAGGGCGAAATTTGTTGTAGCGCCCGTGATGCAGCGCGCATTTCGCTCAGCGTAACCTCACCCCCCAGCCCCTCTCCAAAAGAGAGGGGAGCCTGACGATTCTAAATCAAGCATTTCCGGTGCCCCCTCTTTTTTGGAGAGGGGGTCAGGGGGTGAGGTCTTGTTGCGCGCGTTAAGACGTTCTGAATATCCCGAATAGCCACCCATGGCCCGCATCCCCAAAGAATTAGTTGACCAGATTATCCAGACCGCCGACATCGTGGAAGTCGTCGGCGACTTTGTGCAGCTCAAGCGCAAGGGCCAGAATCTGTGGGCGCCGTGCCCGTTTCACAACGAGAAGTCGCCGTCGTTTTCGGTGAATCCGGCCAAGTCGCTTTATAAGTGCTTCGGCTGCGGCAAGGCCGGCGGCGTGGTGCAGTTCGTGATGGACGTGGAGGGCACCAGCTACGTGGAGGCCCTGAAGTACCTGGCCAAGAAGTACGCCATTACCATTGAGGAAGAGGAAAAAACGCCCCAGCAGCAGCTGGAGCAGAACGAGCGGGACTCGCAGTTCATCGTCTCGGACTACGCCAAAAACCATTTTCATCGCCTGCTGCTGAACTCCGACGAGGGCATGAGCATCGGCTACGGCTACCTCAAAGAGCGCGGCCTGAACCTGAGCACCATCCAGACGTTCGAGCTCGGCTACTCGCTCGATAGCTGGGACGACCTGATGAAAGCCGCCGAAACGGCCGGCTACGACAAGAAATACTTCGAAAAAACCGGCCTCACCGTCATCAAAACCGACGACCAGGGCAAGGACACCGGCCGGCGCTACGACCGGTTTCGGGGCCGCGTGATGTTCCCGATTCACAACATCAGCGGCCGGGTGGTGGGTTTCGGGGCGCGCACCCTGAAGCGTGACGACAAGATGGCGAAGTACCTCAACTCGCCGGAGTCGGAGATTTACCACAAGTCGGATGTACTCTACGGGCTGTTCCAGGCCCGGCAGGCCATCCGGACGGAGGAAGTTTGCTATTTGGTGGAAGGCTATTTGGACGTACTTTCTCTCTATCAAGGCGGCATCAAAAACGTGGTGGCATCGTCCGGCACGTCACTCACGGAAGGCCAAATCCGGCTCATCAAGCGGTATGCTGATAACGTGACGGTGCTCTACGATGGCGACGCGGCCGGTATCAAAGCCTCTTTGCGCGGTACCGATTTGCTGCTCGAAGGCGGCCTGAACGTGCGCGTGGTGCTGTTTCCCGACGGCGACGACCCCGACAGCTACATCCGCAAAGTGGGCGACCAGCGTTTCGCCGAGTACATCGAAACCAAAAGCCAGGACTTCATCTCCTTCAAAACCACGCTGGTGGCCCGCGAGGCCAGTAACGACCCGGTGAAGAAGGCCGAGGCCATCCGCGACGTGCTCCACAGCATTGCCAAAGTGCCCGATGCCATCAAGCGGCAGGTGTTTTTGCAGCAGACCTCGGCCACGTTCGGTATTGATGAGCAGGTGCTCATCACCGAATACAACAAGCTGGTGAAATCACCCACGCCAAAATCGGGCGACCAGCGCGGCGGCGGCAGTGGCAGTGGAGGCTACGGCAACAGCGGCAGCTCAAGTGGCAGCAGTGGCTCCGGCAACTACGGCGGCAACAGCTACGGCGGCAACTCCGCCGGCCAGGGCCAGCGCCCCGGTCAGGCTGCCGCGCCGCGCCCAATGTCGGACGAGGAAGAGGCCGAAATGCTGATGTACGGCGGCCACGAGGCTACCGTGGAAATCCTGAGCGCGGGTGCCTCTTTTCAACCCGCAAAGTCCAGAGCTGCCGATGCCGACGACACGCCCGACATGCTCCAGGTCTGCGAGCGGGAGGTGCTGCGGCTGCTGGTGCTTTACTCCGGCCGCGAAATTGAGGCGGAAATGAGCGTAGCAGCCTACCTAATGGGCCAGCTCGGCGAAAACCCCCTTCACGTACCGCTCTACGCCGAAATGTGGGAAATCTGCCGGCAGGAGCTGCTGGCCGGCCGCTTCCCCGATGCTCGCCTGCTGGCCCAAAACGAGCGCGAAGACATCCGCAGCCTTATCACGGACCTGGCCACCGAGCGCTACGAAATCAGCCCCAACTGGCGGAATAAGGAAATTTACGTTTTCAACGAAGTGGACTTGCCCCAGCTGGCCTGCGACAACGCCGTGCTGCGCCTCAACAAGGTCCACGTGCAGCGCGAGCTCGACCAGTGCCTCGAAAAGCTCCGCCACCCGCTGGAAGATGCCGAGATGTTTGAAATCCTGGGTGATATCAAGCGACTCAAGGAGCTCGATAATGAGCTGGCCGCGATGCTGGGCACCGTGGTGGCGCGGGGCGCCTGAGCATGTGCCTTAACCGGCGCGTCATGTTGCGCTGCGCTCTGTATGACGTTCTTTGGCTCTTGTTTACCACACCGCAATGCTTAGACGCCTCAACATAAACCGCCTGATACTGGCCATCATCCTCACGGTTCTGAGCTTGGTGATTGGCATGACGGGCTTCACTGTCATCGAAGATTACGGGCTGATTGACGCGTTTTATATGACGGTAACCACCGTGGCCACGGTGGGCTTCGGTGAAGTTCAACCGTTTTCGCAGGCCGGGCGGCTGTTTGTATCGTTCTACATTCTCTACAACCTCGTGGTTGTGGCTTACCTCATATCGGTCCTGTCCGCGTTTATCTTTGACGGGGAGCTGCGCAAAATTTATAAAATGATTCGAACCGACCAGGAGATTAAACGTTTCAGCGGCCATGTCATCGTGTGCGGATTTGGGCGCAATGGCCGCCGGGCCCACCAGGAATTGCGCGCCAACGGCGCCCGCGTGGTGGTCATCGAATCGGACCAGGAGTTGATGAAAAGCATCACGGACGGCCAAACCGGCGAAGATTATGATGATAATGGCATTGCGGGCGGTCGAATCTTTACCGTATTCGGCGATGCCACCTCCGACCTTGTGCTCAAGCAGGCGGGCGTGGAGCGGGCCTCGGCCCTTATCACGGCCCTGCCCAAGGATGCCGACAACGTATTTGTAGCCCTTTCGGCCCGCGCTCTCAACCCGCGCCTGAAAATCATCGCCCGCGCCTCGCTCAAAACTTCGGAAAGCAAGCTGCTTTCCGCCGGGGCCGATTCGGTGGTCATGCCCGACGAAATCGGGGGCTCGCACATGGCCAAGCTGGTGGTGCGCCCCGAGGTCATCCGCTTCCTCGACCTGATTTCGGGACTCAGCCCCGACAAGCTGCGCCTCGAAGAAATGAGCTACGACCAAATACGGCGCGATTTGCGCGGCCTCACCATTCGGGAGATGGACGTGCGCTCCCTCACCGGGGCCACCATCATCGGCATGCGCCAGGCCAGCGGCGCCCTGCTGGTGAGTCCGCCCGTCGACTACGCGCCCGCGCCCGGCGACGTGCTGCTGGTCCTCGGCAGCGAAGACCAGATTCAGAGCTTCGAGGTGCAGTTCCGGCAACTTTAATTCATTTAACAATTAACATTTATCATTTAACACGCTGTTTGCGCAGGCCCGCGCCAGGAAGCGTCAGCAGGTCGGCTGTTAAATGTTAATTGATAAATGTTAAATGAAAAACATGCACATTCTGCAACTCTGCCCGCGCGTCCCGTACCCGCCCCACGATGGCGGGGCCATTGCCATGTACGACGTGGCCGCCGGCCTCGTTCGGGCCGGGCACCGCGTCACGCTGCTGGCCATCAATACGCCCAAGCACCGCCAGCCGGCCGATGCCCTGGCCCACCTGGGCCCCAACCTGCGGCTGGAGCTGGTGGACGTGAATACGGATATTTCTGCCATTAAAGCCCTGAAAAACCTGCTTTTCAGCCGCCAGCCCTACAACGTGGAGCGGTTCATCAGCCCGGCGGTAGGGCAGCGGCTGCTCGAAGTCCTGCGGACCGGGCAAGTGGACATCGTGCAGATGGAGGGCACCTTCGTGGCTTGGTACGCCGAGTGGCTGGGCCGCCAGCACGGCGCCGATTTCCGGGTGCCGCCCCTGGTTTTGCGGGCCCACAACGTGGAGAACACCATCTGGCACATGCTGGCCCGCCGCGAAGCCAACCCGCTCAAGCGCGTTTTCCTGCAAACCATGGCCAGCCGTCTCGAAGCGTTCGAGCGGCGCTACCTGCGGCAGTTCGACGCCGTAGCCGCTATCACGGAGGCCGATGCCGAGCGCCTGCGCGCCATGCACTGCCCCGAGCCGGTGGTGTTCATCCCGGCCGGGGTCGAGCTGAGCCGCGTGCAGGCCAACCCGGCCGCGCAGCCCAAGCCCCGCACCCTGTTTATGATAGGTTCGCTCGACTGGCTGCCCAACCAGGAAGGCGTGGAGTGGCTGCTGCGCGAGGTGTGGCCCACGCTACACGCCGAAATGCCCGACGTGGAGCTGCACATTGCCGGCCGCAACGCCCCCGCTCACCTGCTGGCTCCGCGCACCGATAACGTGTTCATGCACGGCTTCGTGGAGTCAGCCGCCGAGTTCATGCAGCAATACGACCTGATGCTAGTGCCGCTGCTCAGCGGCGGCGGCATGCGCGTCAAAATCATCGAGGGCCTGGCCCTGGGCAAAGCCATATTGAGCACCCGCCTCGGGGCTGAGGGCATTGCCGTGCGCGATGGGCACGACATCGTGCTGCGCGATTCGCCCGTCGATTGGCTTACCGCGTTGCGCACCTGGGCCCGGGGCGAGCTGCCTGGGCGCGAGCTGGGGGCCGAAGCTGCCCGCACCGCCGCCACACTCTACGACAACCGCCGCGTTGTGCAGCGTTTTATTGATTTGTACGAGCAATTGTTGCTGCCCGCGCCCGCCGGTACGCCTGCTCATTCGCCGCCCGTATGAAGCTGTTCGTTCTGCTTTCGCGCTTCCCGTACCCGCTCGATAAAGGGGATAAGCTGCGCGCCTACCACCAGCTCCGGTACCTGGCCGAGCGCCACGAAATCTGCCTTTTTGCGCTCACTGACGAAGATGTTTCGGCCGAAGCGCAGGCCCGGGTGCGGCTGCTGTGCCGGGGTGGGCTGGTGGTGCACCGGTTGCGCCGGCCCGGCATTGCCCGCAATATGGCGCGCGCCCTAGCCACGGGATTGCCCCTACAAGTGGGCTATTTTTATGATGCCAAAGCCCAGCGGCAGGTTGATGGCCTGCTGCACGATTTCCGGCCCGACCACGTCTACTGCCAGCTCATCCGCATGGCCGAGTACCTGCGGCCCCACGCCGGCCGGGTACCGATGACGTTGGATTACATGGACGTGTTTTCGGCCGGCATGGCGCGGCGGGCCACCCAGGCCCCGCTGTGGCAGCGACCCGTGCTGGCCTTGGAAGCCCACCGCTTGCTGGCTTATGAAGCCACGGCGTTCGGCTGGTTCCAGCACCACACCATCATCAGCGACCAGGACCGGCAGTTGATTAACCACCCCGGCCGCGACCAGATTCAGATTGTGCTGAACGGCATCGACACCGAATTCTTCCAACCGCGCCCGGCGGCCTTAAAAGAATACGACGTCCTATTTTGCGGCAATATGAGCTACCACCCGAACGTAGATGCCGCCTGCTTTCTGGCCGAAGAAATACTGCCGCTGGTGCGCCAGCGCCACCCGGCGGCCCGGCTGCTGGTGGCCGGCACCACGCCCGCGCCCCGGGTGCAGGCCCTGGCCTCGGCGCACGTCATTGTCAGCGGATGGGTGCCGGATATCCGGGCGGCCTACGCTTCGGCGCGGGTGTTTGCCGCCCCCATGCGCGTGGGTACGGGCCTGCAAAACAAGCTGCTCGAAGCCATGGCGATGGAGCTGCCCTGCGTGACCACGCCGCTGGCCAACAACGCGCTGGGCGGCACCGACGGGCAGGAGCTGCGCGTGGCCGATTCCGCGACGGCGCTGGCCGAAGCCATTTCTCAGCTGCTGAGTAATCCGAATGCCGCCGAAGCGCTGGCGGCTCGGGGCCATCAGTTCGTGCAAACGCATTTCGATTGGGCCGGGGCCACTGCCCGCCTCGAAGTGCTATTACAGGCAGGGGGCGGCCTCCGGGGCTAACTTTGCGGCGGCCCTTGTTGTTATGGCCCGAAATACCACCCCCACTCCATGCTTGATTCCATTGAATCTGCCATCGCTGATATTCGCGCCGGCAAGGTGGTCATCGTCGTCGACGACGAAGACCGTGAAAACGAAGGCGACTTTATTTGCGCTGCCGAATGCGCTACTCCCGAAATCATCAATTTCATGGCCACCCACGGCCGCGGGCTGGTGTGCGCCTCGCTGCCCGAACAGCGCTGCGAAGAGCTGGGCCTCGACCTGATGGTGGGCACCAACACGGCCCTGCACGCCACCCCATTCACGGTATCCGTCGATTTGCTGAAAAACGGTGTGACCACCGGCATTTCCGCTTCCGACCGCAGCAAGACCATTCTGGCCCTTATCGACCCCGCTACCAAGCCCGAGGAATTGGGTAAGCCCGGCCATATTTTCCCCCTCAAGGCCCGCAAGGAAGGCGTATTGCGCCGCGCCGGCCACACCGAAGCGGCCGTGGACCTGGCCCGCCTGGCCGGCCTGGCCCCGGCCGGGGTGCTGGTTGAAATCCTGAAGGAAGACGGCGAAATGGCGCGCCTGCCCGACCTGGAAATCGTAGCCAAAAAGTGGGGCCTGAAGCTGGTTTCGGTGCAGGACCTTATTAAGTACCGCCTGGCTACGGAGAGCCTTATTTACCGCGAAATATCGGTGAAGATGCCCACCGAAGACGGAGAATTCGACCTGTACGCCTACACCCAGCGCTCCAACGGAGTGAAGCACCTGGCTTTGGTGAAAGGCGATATTAGCGGCCCCGAGCCGGTATTGGTGCGGGTGCACAGCTCCTGCGTTACCGGCGATATTTTCGGTTCGTGCCGTTGTGACTGCGGCTCGCAGCTGCGCCAGGCCATGCGCCAGATTGAGCGCGAAGGCCGGGGCGTCATCGTTTACATGAACCAGGAAGGGCGCGGCATCGGCCTGCTCAATAAGCTCAAAGCCTACAAGCTGCAGGAGCAGGGCCGCGATACCGTGCAGGCCAACGAAGACTTGGGCTTCAAGGGCGACGAGCGGGATTACGGCGTGGGCGCATCCATCCTGCGCGACCTGGGCGTAACCAAAATGAGCCTGCTCACCAACAATTCCAAGAAGCGCACGGGCCTTGTCGGCTACGGTCTCGAAATAGTGGAAACGCTACCCATTGAAATTCACTCAAACCCGCACAACGAGGCTTACCTCACCACCAAGCGTGACAAAATGGGCCACGACATTATGCGCCCCGTATCGGCCGAAACGCCGATTGCGTAAGTGCGGTATCCTCATCCTGAGGTAGTTTGCGAAAACGGGGTAGAGACGCATACTTGCGTCTCGTCGTTGAACTGCCTGCGGTAGGACCGTCAGGCGAGCCGTTCAACGACGAGACGCAAGTATGCGTCTCTACCTCCGCCAACCGATTTTCGCAAACCAGTTTGGGATGAGAATAAGTATGATTTTAGAAAAAGGCCGGCTGCATAGCCGGCCTTTTTGCGTTGGGCTAGTTGCTGACGATGGGCCTGTTAGCGGCGTTAAGAAGCCATTCGGCAGCGGCGAACAGTCGCCGGAAGCTGTTTGGAAGCCATTCAGCAGCGACTAATAGGTGCCTGAAACCGTTGGGCGGGCATCCGGCAGTGGCGAAAGGCTGGCTAAGCGAGCGCGGCCAATTGTTGCCGCAGCAGCGTGAGCACCGACTGCGCCGCGTACTCCACGTTCAGGGTCCGGCCCCGGTCCAGCACGTACTCGCGGCTGATGGTTTGGGTGCCGTCGGCGTAGGCCAGGCACACGGTGCCTATTTCCTTGGTATCGGTGGCCCCGGTGGGGCCGGCGATGCCGCTGGTGGCAACGGCCACGTCCACGCCCAGGCGGCGGCGGGCACCTTCGGCCATTTCGCGCACGGTGACCTCGCTCACGGCTCCGTATTGGGCCAGGGTGGCGGCCTGAACGCCCAGCTCTTCCTGCTTAATATCGTTGTGGTAGGCCACGATGCTGCCCCGGAAATACGCCGAGCTCCCCGAAACGTTGGTGAGGCGGTGCGCCACCAGGCCGCCAGTACAGCTTTCGGCCGTGCCGATGGTGAGGTTATGGGCAAGTAACAGCTGGCCGATAGCGGCTTCCAGCGTGGTTTCTTCCTCGGCAAAAATGTACTCGCCGATGCGCTCGCGCAACACGGGCAGCAGGGCCAGCATCCGGCCGCGCAGGTCGGGTTGGCCGTCATCGGAGCCGGTCAGGCGCAGGCGCACGGCCCCGAAGCTGGGCAGGTAGGCCAGCTTGATATTGGCGGGCAGGGCATCTTCCCAATCGGCAATTTTCTGGGCCAGAAACGACTCGCCCATGCCGGCCGTCATCACCACCACGTGCTCGATGGGGGCGATGCGGAATTGGGCCTGCAGGCGCGGCAGGACGTGGTCGGTCATCAGGCGCTTCATCTCGAAGGGTACGCCGGGCATGCTCACGAAGATGGTGCCCTGGTCCGAAAACCACATGCCGGGGGCCGTGCCCACCGCGTTGGGCAGCACCTCGCAGTTGGCCGGCACCAGGGCCTGCTGGCGGTTCACATCGAGCATGGGCCGTTGGAAGCGCTGAAAAATTTGCTCTACGTGGCGCAGCGTGGGCTCATGCATCACCAGCTCGGTGCCGAAATAACGGGCTAATACGTGCTTGGTCAGGTCGTCTTTGGTGGGGCCCAGGCCGCCGGTGATAAGCACCACCTGTGCGCGCTGGCGGGCTTGGTCCAGGGCCGCCATAATCTCATCGGCGCGGTCCGAAACCGACGAAATCTGGCGCACCCGCAAACCAATCTTACCCAGTTCCTGGCCCATGAAAGCCGAATTGGTATCGATGACCTGCCCGTAGAGCAGCTCGTCGCCAATGGTCATGATTTCCACATCGGGCGGGGCGGTGGGGCCATCAGGCGGGGTATTGGCAGCGGGAAGCGGGCGAGCGAGGGGCATGGTTTGTCGAGGTAAAATGGGTTTGGCCGCAAAATTGTCTTCAACTTGCACAAGCGGCGGTCCAAGGACAGCCATAGGGGCCATCCGGTTTTCCCGTCGCAGCTGTTTATTCCATGTTTACTCGCATTGCCAGTGCCCTGCTCGTAGCCGGCCTGCTGGCCACTACGGCACCTGCCGCCCACGCCCAAACTACCGCAGCTAAAAAAGCAGCGGCCGCCAAAAAAGCCACTGCCGCCAAAAAAGCCGCCGCCGCCAGAACTGCCGCCACCAAAGCCGCTGCTGCAAAGGCTGTTGCCGCTAGGGCAGTAACCCCTAAAGCCCCTGTAGCTGCTCCTGCGCCCCTCACCGAAGCCCAGGCCAGCGCCGGCGTGAAAGAAGCCCTCAACAAGGGCATCATCAAAGCCGTACAGTTTGCCTCCGAGCCCGACGGTTTCAACCTCAACGACGACATTCACATTCCGACCCCGCCCGACCTGGAAATTGTGAAGTCGACCGTGGGCCGCCTGCCGGGCATGGGCCTGGTATTCACCCAGCTCGAAACCCAGCTCAACCGCGCAGCCGAGGCCGCTGCGCCCAAGGCCAAGGATATTTTCCTCAACGCCTTGGCCAACATCAGCATTACGGATGCTCTTACCCTGGTCACCAGCGGCTCAACCGACGCGGCTACCCAGTTCCTGCGCCGGTCCACGCAATCGCAGCTGATTAGCGCCTTCCACCCCGACATCGAAGCGGCCATCGACCAGGTTGGGGCCGGCCGGGCCTACGCCACCGTTACCGATAAATACAACAAGATTCCGCTGATGACGCCCGTGAACCTGAGCCTGGCCGACTATACCACGCAAAAGGCTGTGGATGGCCTGTTTATCCTGCTAGCCAACGAGGAGGCCAAAATTCGCAAGAACCCCGCTGCACGTACTAGTGACATCCTCAAGACAGTATTTGGCCGGTAATCACCGAAACCAAACACCGAAAACGCCCCGACTGGAAGTTCCAGCCGGGGCGTTTTCGGTTTATCGGGGCAGAGTTGTCCTAATAGTCATCGCTGTCGGTGTTGCCGCCGCGACGGCTCCCCCGGCCACTGCTGTAGCCTTCGTCGGCGTCGTCATCGTCGTCAGCAAATTCGTCCTCCTCCTCATCGAGGCTGGTGAAGCCGCCGCGGTCGGAATTTTCGGCGCGCTCGGCTTCCACAAACTCCTCTTCGGTCATGTTGGCCAGGTCCAGCGCTTCGTCGTGCGAGGAGCCCGTGTCGGTCCACATCAGGTAATCGGCGTATTTGGCCGAGAGCCGGTCCTCCGTATTGCCCAGAGCAGCCGCACCGCCTTTGGCAGCGTAGGAGTCCAGGTTATCATCGTCGTCGAGCAAGTTGTCGTCCAGGTCGTTGTTATCAATCATGGCCAGGGCGGGGAAGAGTAAGGTGGATGATAGGGCTAAATTGAGTGACAAAGATACGGACTGGGGAGATTTCTGGTTAGCATTTTCCAGTCTTAGCCAATCGATAATACATCATCCCGGCCTTTTCAGTGGCTTAATCTGTCGGCTGCTAATCGCAGGTTGGCGGGGCGGTACTTCACCACCACCCGCTGCTTTGGAAACAAGGCGTAGAGCCTCACCTGCTTTTGGCTGGCCGCGCTGAAGTACTGGTCGAGTGGAATGGCTTGGTCGCCGTGCCGCTGGTATTCGCCCTGGTCGTAGAGTTGCGCCAGGCACTGCGTACCAGCATACGGGCTCGGAATGGGAACCTGAATGAGTTTGCCGGCCGCGGCGGTAGCCAGCCATGCGGGCCGGTTGCCTGGGGCAACGTGGGGCGGGTGAATGACCTGCAAATCGACCAATTGCGCATTGAAGCCGGTAGTTGTTGGCACCTGGCCGTTGGTGGTGAGGAGCCGGGGCGTGGTGGGGGCCGGTCCGGCGTAGTAGTAGGGAGTGGTCTGGTCAATTGTCAGCGGGTCGAAATGGCCCAGCTCGCGCAGGTAGGCAGCCATGTGCTTGAGGCCTTCGCGCTCGTGTTCCAGCACGTGGTCGTGGCCGACGTAGACTACGATTTTCGCCGCCGGGTTATTCTTCATCACCGCCAGAATATTGACCGCCTGCATTGAATCGCGGTAATTGTACTGCCGGCGCCAGTCGGCAAATTCCTTTTCCTGCCCTCTTGTTATTTCGTGCCCGAACACCTCAAAGCCCGTTGCTCTGGCCGCCCGCAGCAGCCGGCCCATGGTGGGCTCTCTGGTGTAATAGCCCGAGCTTGAGAGCGGGTAATTGCGCGTATTTATTGCCTTATCAGCGGGGTCCAGCGCTTCCACGGCGAAATGGTGGTAGCCTAGTGAGGCCAGCACCGTCAGCAGCTCCTGGCAAAAGGCGCGGTGGCCCGGCTGGGTGTGGTCTTCGTTGAGGATGACGACCCGGCTGATTTTGGCGCGGGCGGCAATGAGCGGCATCGGGTCAGCCAGCTGATAAGTGCCGGGGCGGGAAGCCGTGCTGCGCGGAGCCGGGCTGAGTTGTCCCACAAACGAATAGTAGGTAGCCAGGGCCTGCCCGTACACGTCCGGGTCGAACTGGGTTTTGCCCGCGAGCAAAGTGCGTAGCGGAGCTACGTAGTTCAGGTTGCCTTTGCCGTCCAGCAGTTGTTTTTCGGCTTGCCGGAAGGGGTTTTGCCGGGGAGTTTGGGCCGCAGCCCCGTTCGGGTGGGCCAGTTCCAGCAGGCCGGCAGCCAAGGCTGAAATAAAGCAACGCATGGGGAGCAGTCGGGGGTGGGAATCAGGCGCAAATTAAGCTCCGTTATTTCAACCGCAGCCCCTGAAAATCCGTCACCAGCAGCTGCTCATCACAAAACCCATACTCGGCCGGTACGTTGGAGCTGAGCAGCAGCGTGCGGCCGGTGCGGGTGGCCTGCACGTGTTCCTGATACCAGGCTACCCCGGCGGCATCAAGGTTGGTGGTGGGTTCGTCGAGCAGGAGCAGGGGCGTGTCCGCGTACAGCGCCAGCGCCAGCTTAAGGCGCTGCTTCATTCCCGATGAAAACTCGCGTACCAACTGTTGGCGCGCTTTTTCCAGGTACATCAGCTCAATCAACTTGTCCGGACTGACACCCGGGCGCAGGGGCTTGAACTGGGTATGAAACCGGAGCAGCTCCAGCAGCGTCAACTCTTCCAGCAGCTCCAGGTAGGGCGCCGCATAAGCCAGGTGCCGGGGCACATCTTCCACGGCCAAAGATTGGCCGGATAAGGAGTAGGTCAGGGTGCCCTCGGTGGGCAGCAGCTGCCCCGAAAAAGTGTTCAGCAGCGTGCTCTTGCCGGCCCCGTTGGGGCCCAGCACCGCCGTGGCACTGCCGGGGCGAAAAACGCGCGTCAGCCCCCGGAAAATCCAGTCGCGCTGAAAGCGCTTGCCCAAGCCAGTGGCGGTGATTTGCAATTGTGTGGTAGCTGACGTTAAAGAACAAGAACGTCATGCTAAGCTTGCTCAACATGACGTTCTTATTTAAGTTATTGCCAAGGCCTACTCGGCCTCGCTGCCATCGGGCCGGCCGCGCTTGGGGCCTTTTATAATGCCCCTGGTAGCGGCCCGCACAAAGCTAATGGCAGTATCCCGCTCGGCCGAAGCAGGCAGCTCAGCCTCAATTTGGGCCAGGGCATCCTGGGTGTTGAGGCCGCCCAGAAACAGCGTACGGTAGAGCTGCTGCACCAGGTTGATAGCGGCTTCCGAGAAGCCCCGGCGGCGCAAACCCACCGAGTTGGCACCGGCGTAGGAGAGCGGCTCGCGGCCGGCCTTCACGTACGGGGGCACGTCTTTGCGCACCAACGAACCACCTGAAACCATGGCGTGCGCGCCAATCTTCACAAACTGATGCACGGCTGACGAGCCGCCGATAATGGCATAGTCGCCAATCTCGACGTGGCCTGCGACCTGCACGGTATTGGCCAGAATGCAGTGGTGGCCGATGATGCAATCGTGCGCAATGTGCACGTAGGCCATGAGCAGGCAGTTGCTGCCGATGCGGGTTTCGCCACGGTCCACGGTGCCGCGGTTCACGGTCACGCACTCCCGAATCACGGTGTGGTCGCCAATGACGGCGGTGGTTTGCTCACCGGCGAACTTCAGGTCCTGGGGTACGGCCCCAATCACAGCGCCCGGAAATATCT
Source organism: Hymenobacter frigidus (assembly GCF_014640435.1). GTDB lineage: Bacteria > Bacteroidota > Bacteroidia > Cytophagales > Hymenobacteraceae > Hymenobacter > Hymenobacter frigidus. The sequence continues at coordinate 143,762 of NZ_BMGY01000002.1, forward strand.
GGCAATTCTGCCCGATGCGGGCACCGTTCATGATGGTCACGTTCGGCCCAATCCAAGTGCCTTCCCCGATTTCGACATCTGCGGCAATGGTCGTAAACGGTTCAACGGTTACGCCCGGCGCAAGGCGAGCAGAAGGGTGAATATAGGCGAGGGGGGAAAGCATTCTGGGGGAGTTATGAGTTTAGAGTTACGAGTTATGAGTTATCTGCAAGCAGGCGTATTCAGTAAAAAAAGCCAACTCATAACTCACAACTGATAACTCATAACTTAAAAAATTAGGCGTCTTTGCGGACGATAGCGGCGCTCATTTCGGCGTCGCACACCACCTTGCCGTTCACGAAGGCCTGGCCGCGCATTTTGGCAATGCCGCGCTTGATAGGGGCCAGCAGCTGGCAGTGAAAAATGATGGTGTCGCCGGGCAGCACTTTTTTGCGGAAGCGCGCATTCTCAATGCCCAGGAAATACTGCCAATAGTTCTCGGGGTCGGGCACGGTGTTCATCACCAAGATGCCGCCGGTTTGGGCCAGGGCTTCAATTTGCATCACGCCGGGCATAATCGGGTTGCCCGGAAAATGGCCCTGGAAGAAGGGCTCGTTGATGGTCACGTTCTTCACGGCCGTCACCATTTGGTCGTCGAGGTGAATGACTTTGTCAATCATCAGAAACGGGTAGCGGTGGGGCAGCACCTGCATGATGCGGTTCACGTCCATCACCGGCTCGCGGGTGGGGTCGTACTGCGGCACAGGGTTGGAGTGGGCCTCCAGCATTTTCTTCTTGATTTTCTTGGCGAAGGCCACGTTGGCGGCGTGGCCGGGGCGGGCCGCCAGAATCTGGCCCTTCAACGGGCGGCCTACCAGGGCGAGGTCGCCCACGAGGTCGAGCAGCTTGTGGCGGGCGGGCTCATTTTTGTGGCGCAGGTCCACGTTGTTGAGAATGCCTTCTTTCTTGACGGCCACGCGGGGCTTGCCCAGCATCTTGGCCAGGTCATTCAGCTCGTCGTCGCTCACCACGCGGTCTACCACCACAATGGCGTTGCTGAGGTCGCCGCCGCGAATCAGGTTGTTTTTGTAGAGCATTTCCAGCTCGTGCAAAAAGCAAAACGTGCGCGACGACGCGATTTCAGCCCCAAACTGGCCGATGTCGGCCAGCGTGGCATGCTGCGAGCCCAGCACCGGCGAGTTGTAGTCCACCATCACCGTGAGGCGGTAGTCGGGCAGGGGCAGGGCCGCAATTTCCACGCCGCGGGCATTGTCGACGTAGCGAATGCTTTCCGGGATTTCGTAGTAGTTACGCAACGCGTTCTGCTCTTGCAGGCCCACGCTTTCGAGCGCGGTCATGAAATCGGCCGATGAGCCGTCCATGATGGGCGGCTCGGGGCCGGAGAGCTGAATGAGGACGTTGTCGAGCTGCATGCCCACCAGCGCCGCCAGGGTGTGCTCCACGGTGTTGACGCGGGCTCCGTTCTGCTCAATGGTGGTGCCGCGGCTCAGGTCAACCACGTTGTCCACGTCGGCATCCACGATGGGCTGGCCGGGCAAATCCACCCGTTGAAATTTGTAGCCATGGCCCACGGGCGCGGGGCAAAACGTCATGGTGGCCTCTACGCCGGTGTGCAGTCCGATGCCGCGCACCGTCACGGGTGCCTGAATGGTGTGTTGCTTGTCGTTCATCTGGTTGGTTGCCAGTTGCTGATTGTCAGTTGTCAGGCTGACAAGGTCCTTAAACCTGACAACTGACAATTAGCAACGAACAACTAATAGGCTGCAAAGCTAGGGCTTTTCCGTCGTGTTTTGGGCCTTCTCTAAGAGGATAACGCGCTGTTCCAACTCGGGCAAACGGCGGAATACAATTTGGGCGCGTTGGTTCTGCTTAAAGTCAAAGGCCGTAGAGCCCTGCAGAATCAGGCCTTCTTTCTTTACGTTTTTGCCCACGCCCGACTGCGCGGTGACGGTGGTTTTGTTGGCCAGCGTGACGTGGCCGGCCATGCCCACCTGCCCCGCCAGCACGCAATGGTCGCCGATTTTGGCCGAGCCCGCGATGCCCGTTTGGGAGGCAATGACCGTGTGCTGACCAATTTCCACGTTGTGGGCCAGCTGCACGAGGTTGTCGATTTTGCTGCCCCGGCCAATGCGCGTGGAGCCCAGCGTGGCGCAGTCGATGGTGGCGTTGGCCCCGATGCTCACGTAGTCTTCCAGCACCACGTTGCCGATTTGCGGAATGGCCTTGTAGGAGCCGTCGGGCTGCGGCGCGAATCCGAAGCCGTCGCTTCCCACCACGGCCCCGGCTTTGACCACGCAAAACCGACCGATGACGGTGTCGGAATATATTTTGGCTCCCGCGTGAATGACGCTGCCTGCGCCGATGGTCACCCGGTCGCCGATGTAGGCGTGCGGGAAAACCAGCACGTCCTCGCCCAGCTGGCAATCGTCGCCGATGTAGGAAAAGGCGCCCCGGTAGTGCCCAGGGCCGATTTTAGAAGTCTCACCGATAAACGAAGGCTGCTCCACGCCGCGCTTGCCGGTGCGGGTGGCTTGTGCGTAAAACTCCAGCAGCTGGCTAAAGGCCGTGTACGGGTTCTCGACGCGAATCAACGCGGGCACGATTGGCTGCCGCAGTTCCTGCGCATTACCCACGATGATGGCCGAAGCGCCCGTTTCGTAGAGAAACGGCTCGTACTTAGCGTTCGACAGAAAGGTGAGCGAGCCGGCCTGGGCTTCTTCAATCTTGGCCAGGCTGGAGATGCGCTGGGCCGCGTCGCCCTCCACGGTGCCACCGAGCACCTCGGCGATTTGCTGAACGGTAAATTCCATAAGGGGCAAAAGTAGGCGGCGGTTTTTGTTTTTGGGCTAGTGAAGGCCTGAACGTCGTGCCGAGCGCAACCGAGGCATGACGTTCTTTTTTATTTCAGCGAGACGCCAGGCAACTACACTATCTCCTTGGGGTAGCAGATGTAGAACTTTTCCACCCGCTGGCTCAGGGCTCGGATATTGGGCAGGTCGGAGGCTTCCATGACGTTGACCACGTCGCCTCGCTTGGTCAGAATTTCGATGGGTTCCTGGCTCTCGGCGTTGTAGGCGCTGTTGCTGAGGCGGCCGGAAATCAGGAGCAGCTCGGCTTCGGCGGGCGGGAGGTTGAATTTGTCCTCAATCAGCTCACGGATGCCGAGGCGGAATTCCTCGTCAAAGGGCTCGGGAGCGAGCACGATTTTGAGCAGGTTGCGGTGCAGGATGCTCTTGGCCAGGTAGCTCAGAACTTTGTCGGGGTGTCCGGCCCAGGCTTTGATGGCCGACCAGATGTCGAAATCGTCCAGCTCCACGAAGTGGCTGAGGATTTTGTTGTCTTTCTCGAATTCGGCCAGGCTCACGGCGCGGCCCAGGAAGTAGCTCAGGCAGTTGTTGGCGGGCACTTCTACGCCCTGGCGGGCCAGGTCGCGGGCGCGCTGCACGGTGCGAATGACCATTTGCTCGGCCGAAGTCACGGTTTTGTGCAGGTACACCTGCCAGTACATCAGGCGGCGGCTCACCAGGAAGTTTTCGACCGAATACACGGCTTTTTCTTCCAGCACCAGCCGTTCCTCGTGCACGCGCAGCATTTTGATGAGGCGGTCGGCGCCGGGGCGGCCTTCCTCCACGCCGGTATAGAAGGAGTCGCGGTTGAGGTAATCGAGCCGGTCCATGTCGAGCTGGCTGCTCACCAGCTGATGAAAAAACGGCCGCGCATACGTGCCCTTAAATATTTCAATGGCCAAGTCGAGCTTGCCCCCGAATTCCGTGTTCAGCCGCTGCATCAGAAACAGGGAAAGCTGCTCGTGCGGTACATCCTGAAAAATAGCCGTTTCCAGGGCGTGGGAGAGGGGGCCGTGGCCCACGTCGTGCAGCAGGATGGCCGCCAGCGCCGCCTCGCCTTCGGCGGCCGAAATCTTTACGCCCTTGTCCTTGAGCGTGCGCAGGGCCAGGCTCATGAGGTGCATGGCCCCCAGCGCGTGGTGAAAGCGCGTGTGCAGCGCCCCCGGGTACACAAAGCCCGTGAGGCCGAGCTGCTGAATGCGCCGCAGCCGCTGGAAATACGGGTGCTCGATGAGGTCAAACAGGAACTCCGTCGGGATGGTAACGAAACCATAAACCGGGTCGTTGAAAATCTTCTTTTTATTCACTGAGCGAGTGGGAGGGAATGACGGGCAGAACACAGGACGGAGAAATATGGCGCGGCCGGGCAGAAATAGGCAACATTTGCAGCCGTAGTCCGTCAATAACTGAACGCGAAGCTACGGCCCATCGTTTGGGCAGGCTCAACACCTCAACGGGAACGCTGCCGAGCGAAAGCCGCCGAAGTTCTGTATATCCATTCGGGACATCCTGCGTTACCCATCGTAACCGAGACGCTAAAGTCCCCAAGACCCCAAGCCCCTACCCATGCAACAAACTACCATTCTCTGGGCCGACGATGAAATCGACCTGCTCAAGCCGCACTTGCTGTTTCTTAAGGAAAAAGGCTACGACGTGACGCCCGTTAACAGCGGTGCCGATGCCATTGAGGAGATTCAGGAGAAGAGCTACGACCTTGTGTTTCTCGATGAGAACATGCCTGGCCTCACCGGCCTGCAAACCCTCACCGAAATCAAAGCCATTCGGCCCACCGTGCCCGTGGTGATGATTACCAAGAGCGAGGAAGAGCACATTATGGAGTCGGCCATTGGCGCCAAAATCGCCGATTACCTCATCAAGCCGGTGAACCCGAGCCAGATTTTGCTGGCCGTGAAAAAGGTGCTCGACAACAAGCGCCTCGTGAGCGAAGCCACCAACAGCGGCTACCAGCGCGATTTCCGCCAGCTTGGCATGCAGCTCTCCGACCGCCTCTCGCCCGCCGAGTGGGCCGAGGTATACAAGAAACTGGTGTACTGGGAGCTCGAAATTAACGAGACCGAAGGCAAGAGCATGGCCGAAGTCTTCAACATGCAGAAGGACGAGGCCAACACGTACTTCGGCCGCTTCATCACGGAGAACTACGAGGACTGGGTGGACGGCAGCGACAAGAACGCGCCGCTCATGTCGCACCAGCTGTTTAAGGAGCGGGTGTTTCCCACGCTGAAGGCCACCGGCGACACGCCCGTGTACTTCGTGCTGATTGACAATCTGCGCTACGACCAGTGGAAGGTGCTGGAGCCCATCATCACCGAAATGTTCACTGTGGACAGCGAGGAGATGTACTACGCCATCCTGCCCACCACCACGGCCTACGCGCGCAATGCCATTTTTTCGGGCATGATGCCTTCGGATATTCAGAAGAAATACCCCAACCTGTGGGTGACGGACGACGACGACGAGGGCAAGAACCTGCACGAGGCCGAGTTCATGGAAATCAACTTCCAGAAGAACAACCAGAAGGTGAAGCACAGCTATCACAAGGTGACCAACCTGCAGGCTGGCAAGGACTTGCTGAGCAAGATGAGCAACCTGCACAACAACTACAAGTGCAACGTCATCGTGTACAACTTCGTGGACATGCTCTCGCACGCCCGCACCGATATGGCCATGATACGCGAGCTGGCGGCCGACGAGTCGGCCTACCGCAGCATCACCCGCTCGTGGTTTCTGCACTCGCCGCTGTATGAGATGATGCAGCAGATTGCCGATAAAAAAGGCAAGCTCATCATCACCACCGACCACGGCACCATCCGTTGCAAGCGCCCCTACAAGATTGTGGGCGACCGCAACACCAACACCAACCTGCGCTACAAGCACGGCAAAAACCTGGGCTTCGAAGACTCGCGCGACGTGTACGTGGTGCGCAAGCCGGAATCCATTTTCCTGCCGCGCGAGAACGTGAGTACGGCCTACGTATTCACGATTGGGGACTACTTTTTCGCCTACCCCAACAATTACAACTACTACGTGAACTACTACAAGGACACGTTCCAGCACGGCGGCATTTCGCTGGAGGAATGCATCATTCCGTACGTGACGCTCACGGCAAAGGGCTGAACCACCCTAGTGCCGGCATAAAAAAAGCCCCCTGAATAGGGGGCTTTTTTTATGCCGGCCAACGCCAGCCGCGAACACGTCCCGAAAGCCACCGCTCATTGTCAGAACCCTGCCGATGGTCGTTTGCAGGGGTGCCAATGAGCATGGCCGCCTACAAATAATAGTCGGCGGGGGCTGGGCGTGGGAAGATGGGCTATTGCAGCTTATCCAGCGCCGCCCGCAGCCGCGGCAGCGCCGCTGTGATAGATTCCATCGTTTCGGCCCCCACGGAAGCGCGGAACCATGGCTCCGAAGCCGGCGAACCGAAGGCGCTGAACGGCACCAGCGCCAGTTGGGCTTCCGCGATGAGGTAGGAGGTGAGCTCGGCGGTGGTGGCGAGCACGGTGCCATCGGGGGCGGTGCGGCCCAGGACGTCGATTTTGATGGTGAGGTAGATGGCCCCGGCGGGCGCCACGGCGTCAACGGAATACCCGCCGGCCTTCATCTCCTGCAAGCCTTTGAAAAGGCTTTCCAGGGAGCTATCTAGGCGGCTTTTCATCGCGGTCAGGTACGCATCCACGGTAGCTGCCTCGGGCAGAAAGTGGGCGGTGGCTACCTGCTCGGCTTTGGGGGCCCAGGCCCCCACGTGGCCGAGGATGGACTTCATCTTTTCGATGATTGGCGCGGGCCCGAAGCCGTAGCCCACGCGCACGCCGGTAGCGGCAAAGCACTTCGAAATGCCATCAATGTAGATGACGTAGTCGCGCAGCTCCGGCCGCAGGCTCACCGGGTCAAAATGCTGCGTGTCGCCGAAGGTGAGCAGCCAGTAAATCTGGTCGTAGAGGATGTATAAGGGCTTTTCATCCGGGCCGCGACGCTTGTTTTCGGCCACCACGAGGTCGCAGATTTCTTCCAGCCCGGCTTTGGTGAACACCGTGCCCGTGGGGTTTAGCGGGGAGCACAGGGCCAGCAGCGTGGCCCCGGCCAGGTGGGGGGCCAGGTCGGCGGCGGCGGGCATGAAGTTATTTTCCGAATAAGTGGGTACGGTTACGGGCGTTGCCCCCACCAGGTGGCAGTAGTGGTTGTTGTTCCAGCTTGGCAGCGGGAAAATCACCCGGTCGCCGGGGTCGACCAGGGCCCGGTAGGTGGCATAAATGAGCGGACGCGAGCCGCCGGCCACCAAAATATCGTTGGGGCTGTAGGTGAGGCCTTGGCGGGTTTGTAGAAATTCGGCCACGGCCTCCCGCAATTCAACTACTCCGGCCGCGGGCGGGTAGTTGGTGATGCCCGCCTGGTAGGCTTTGACGATGCCGGCATTCAATTCGGCCGGGATGGGGAAGATGGCGGAGTCAAAGTCGCCAATGGTCAGGTTGCAAATGTTGGCCCCCTGCCGCACCTGCTCGCTTACCTGGTTGCCAATGCGGATAATTTCGGAGCCGCTCAGGCCGGCCGCCATTTTGGATACTTGCATGAATTAGAAACGGAAGAATGAAAGCCGTTGCGGCCCACAAAGGTAAAAGACGTTGGGCTTAATGAAGAAGGAAAGGTTGTCTCAGCGGCAGTTGCTGAAATTTTTCGTTCCTCTTTAAGCAGAGCGTTGTTAAGCGCCGCCTTATTACCCGCCCGCCCGGCGCAGCTCCTCCTCGGCGCCGGCGGCGCGCTTACGGGCGGCGGCCACTTTGCTGCTGCCAAAACGGTAGGTGAGAGCCGCCGTAGCTACCCTGGTGTCCTGCTTTGAGATGAAGGACTCGGTGAAGTTATCGTAAGTAGAGGTCGTGCGGATGGGGGTGGTATACAGCACATCGGCCACGTTCATCCGCAGGGTGCCCTGCTTGTTCCAGAGGCTTTTTTGCACGCCGGCCGACAGTTGGCCCCGGTCCCGGATTACTTCAAACCCGTACACTTCCCGTGATTCGTACAGCGCGTTGATATCCGCCGACCAGCCGTGGGGCATGGTAAAGCCGCTGTTGGCCGAGAGCGTGCAGGCTGCCCGGCCCCGGTCGAGCGCGGTGCCAGCCAGGTTACCCCGGAAGCGGGTGTAGTAAAACACGCCGTTGGCGTACAGCGTCCACCATTTGGCTAGCTCCAGGGGTGCAGTCAGGGTCAGCGAGTAGTACTGCTGGGTGGTCAGGTTCACGTCGCGGTTCACCACGAGGCGGCCACCGTCGGGGGCGGGCTGCACCACGTTCACAAACGGCAGGTTGGTGTAGGTATAGGCCAGCGCGGTGCTGAATTTCTGGCGGTAGGTGTGCGACACCTCGACGTTGTAGCTGGTTTGGGCCACCAGGTCGGGGTTGCCGGCCCGGTACGACGTTGCATCCAGGTAATTACGCAGCGGATTTACCTGGCCGTAGCTGGGCCGGTCGATGCGCCGGGCCAGCGCAAAGCCCAGCATATGCCGCGCGTTGATAGTATGCTGCCCCGAGGCGCTGGGAAAAAGCTGGAGGTAGTGCCGCTCGCGGGCCGTTTCCCCAGCCGGGGCGGCCAGGGTATTGGTTTGCTCGGCCCGCAGGCCGGCTTGCAGCTTGGTGTTGGCGGTGGCCCCGCGCACGCTTGCATACGCGGCATTCACATTCTCATTGTATTGAAAACCATTCGATATCAAAGAGTTGAAGGTGCCGTTATTCAGAAAAACAACATTATTGACGGAGCGCACCTGTGTCACTTTCAGACCGGTTTCGAAGCGGGCGCGGTGGGGCAGGGGGCGACTGTAGTCCGCTTTAAACGCGCCGATGGTGAGGTTGCTGCGCTGGTCGCCGCTGACAACGTCAGTGGGCTGAGCCGGCGTTTCAAAATACTTGGTCAGGGCCAGCAAGCGGGTGGTGCGGTAGCGGGCAAAGTCAGCGTCGGCGGTGAGCGTGGCGGCGGCGGCAGAGTCGGCGAAGCTGTGGCGCAGGTTTACGTTGGCGCTGCCGTTGGGCCGGCCCACGTCCTGCAAAGCCGTAGAAGTGTACCGCGCCGTGGGTTCGCCCACCGGGCCAAATTCCTGCGTGCGGTTGGAAGCATCGTTGGTGGCTTGGCTGAGCAGCCCGGTGGCGGCTACCCCCAGCAGGGTGCGCTTCGAGAGGGTGAGGTCGAGGCTCAGCTTGCCACTGTGCGACCGCAGGTGCGAGAGTTGCTCGGTTGCCAGCGCGCTGCTGCCCGCCGGGAGCTGCGGCGTGGCCAAAAACCGCCGATTAAAATCGAGCCGCACAAAGCCCCGGCGGTCGATATAAGCGTAGCTGCCGTAAAAATTGAGGTTTTTACGGCGATGGTTGAGGGCCACGCCGCCCGTGAATTTTCCGTACTCGCCCCGCCCGTAGCTGGCGTTGGCGCTGCCGTTGGTGCCCAGGCGTTGGTCTTTTTTGAGATTGATGGCGATGACGCCCGCGCCGCCCTGGGCATCGTACTGCGCCGGCGGGTTGCTAATCAGCTCGATGCTTTCCAGCTGTTCGGCGGGCAGCGCCCTGAGGTAGCTGGCCAGCTCGGTACCCGTGAGGGGCACGCGCTTGCCGTCGATAACCACCAGCAGGCCTTGGCGGCCGCGCAGCACCAGGTTGTCGCTGGCATCAACGGTCAGGCCCGGTGAGCGGCTCAGCACCTCCATGGTAGTGGCGCCGGCCGTGAGGGGACTGTCGGCCACGTTCACCACCGTGCGGTCGGCCCGGTGCTCAAACAAGGGCTTGCGCGCCGTCACGGTTACTTCCTTCAGGGCGGTGGCGTGGCTGGTGGCCAGCTGGATGGCCGGCAGCGTGAGCCCCATTGCGGGCAGCTCGAACGCCGGACTCCAGTACCGCGCAAATCCCACTTGCGCCGCCGATACCAGGTAGCGCTTGCCCGAACCTGCAGCTAGCTGAAAGGTGCCTTGAGAGTCGCTAAATTCAGTTTTGATGACTACTGAATCGGCTGCCCGGTGCAGCGTGACGGTGGCAAACTCAATGGGTGCGCCCGCCCCGCTGGCTACGGTGCCGCGCACGGCCGCCGGGGCCTGCGCCCGGGCCGGCGGAGAAACTACCGCAGCAAAGCCGCTGAAAAGGATGGCAAATGCTTTGGCGAGCACAAAACCGTGCCGGCCCGGATAAAGGTGTGGCATGCAGTAAGACTGGGTAGAAATGGAGGAGGAAGCCGGTGGCAAACCGGCCGGAAGTAGCAGTTGCCATCATTCTCAAAAGAGAATAAAAAAATTAGCCTAGAATCCTTTAAATGAATGTTTTACCAGAGCTAGGAAAGCGTAAAGGTGTGGCATTGGGGTTAATATTCCAAAATCTGGCGTCAGGGTCTGCCACGGAGCCGGTAAATTTGCCTCATGCTACCACTGCTGGTTACCGCGAATACCCTTGCCGATTTGCCCGCCGTCGCCCGCCAGGTGCAGGCCGCCATTACCGTATCGGGCTGCCGCGTAGTGGTCTTCGAGGGTGAGATGGGCGCGGGTAAAACCACGTTAATCAGCGCGCTGGCTGCGGCCACGGGAATCGAAGACGATGTGAGCAGCCCCACGTTTTCCTTGGTCAACGAGTACCGGGCAGCTAGTGGGCAGCCCGTGTATCATTTCGATTTCTACCGCATCAATTCCATTGATGAGGCCGAGCGAATAGGTGCAACTGAGTACCTCGATTCCGGGTATCTTTGTTTAGTGGAATGGCCTACCCGCGTGGAGGCGCTTTTGCCTGCGCCCCGCCTCGAAGTGCGCCTGGAGGTAGAGCCTAATGAAAACCGCACAATTAAACTAAGAATTATAAATTAAGAATTAAAAATAATTGACTAGTCATTGGGAAGAGGCGTTGGAGCTGATTCCTGATTCTTAATTCGCAATTTTTAATTCTATCTCCCTATGGCCGAACAGCTACCCTCCGGTTTTGAGTCCCTGGCCACGAGCCGCGCCTATTTCACCCAGGAATCGATGCTGGCCGTGGAAACGCGCAAGCGCAAGCTGTTCATCGGCCTGCCGCGCGAAACCTCGCTTCAGGAAAACCGCCTCGGCCTCACCCCGGAAGCCGTGCAGCACCTCGTATCGGCGGGCCACGAAGTGGTGATGGAAGCCGGGGCCGGCGAGCCCAGCAAGTACGCCGACCACGCCTATTCCGAAGCGGGAGCCCAGATTGCGTATTCCAGCGAGGAAGTTTTCAAGGCCGACATCCTGCTGAAAGTGGCCCCGCCCACCCTCGAGGAAATTGAGCTGCTGCACCCCAACCAAACCCTGATTTCGGCCCTGCAAATGGGCTCAATGACCCAGGAATACATCGCCGCGCTGTCCCGCAAAAAGATAAACGCCATCGGCTTCGAGCTGATGAAAGACCCCAGCGGGGCCCGCCCCGTAGTACGGGCCATGAGCGAAATCGCGGGCTCAACCGTGATGCTGATTGCGGCCGAATACCTGGCGCGTTCCAACGAGGGCAAGGGCATCATTCTGGGCGGTATTACGGGGGTGCCGCCATCGCAGGTAGTGATTTTGGGGGCCGGCACGGTAGCCGAGTACGCCGCCCGCGCCGCCACCGGCCTCGGGGCCGAGGTGAAAGTCTTCGATAACCACCTTTATAAGCTGCGTCGCCTCAAGCACAACCTGGGCATGCAGCTCTACACCAGCACCCTGGACACGTTTGCCCTGAGCCAGCAAATCCGCCGGGCCGACGTCGTGATTGGAGCACTGGCGGTAGAAGATGGCCGCATTCCTTTCGTGGTGCCCGAGGAAATGGTGGCCAGCATGGCCCCCGGCTCCGTCATTATCGATGTCAGCATTGACCAGGGCGGCTGCTTCGACACCAGTGAAATGACGAGCCACAGCAAGCCCGTGTTCCGCAAATACGACGTGGTGCACTACTGCGTGCCCAACATCGCCTCGCGCGTGCCTCGCACCGCCACCAATGCGCTGAGCAACATTTTTACGCCCATCCTCCAGGAAATCAGCCAGTACGGCGGCATCAACGAAGTGCTGTTCACCAACGAGCATTTCCGTTGCGGCGTGTATATCTACCGTGGCTCGCTGACCAATGCCATGATTGCCAAGAAATTTAACATGCGGTACAAGGAACTGGGGCTGCTGATTGCGGTGCGGAATTAAAACCCATCAAAAAAGCGTATCCCTTCAAAACGAAAAGGCGACCTACTGGAAAGTAGGTCGCCTTTTCGTTTTGCCAGAATCAAATTACCGCGCCTTGCGGCGGTCCCGGAGCTTTTTCAGGCCGAAGGCAACGCCGCTGGCTAATAGCAGGGAAGCGCCGCCATCGATGGGCACGGCAGTCGGGTCAACCGTTGGGCCGGGAGTGGGGCCGCCGGAGCCGGGTTGGGCCAGGGCCGTGGCGGCGCTGAACAAAACGCATAATGCGCTCAAGAGTGCATATTTTTTCATGTGAAAGAAACTGGAATGAAAGAATAACCGAAAAAAGACGATATAAGCCCAGGTCGGAAAACCCGACCTGGGCTGTTTTATCAACGCTTTACTACTCAATTACTACGCGCTTGACCACTTTGCCCGCGTCGGACGACAGCTGCAGCGAGTAGATGCCGAAGGCCAGGTTCGACACGTCGAACTGGGACGTAGCCCCGGCGGCGGTCATGGTCAGCTTGCGCTGGGCCACCACTTGGCCGAGTTGGTTGTAGAGAACAGCCGTGACGGTCGTGCGGCCCATTTCGGCGGGCACAATCAGCGTGAAGCTGCCACGGGCCGGGTTGGGGAACAGTTGTACCTGCTTGGCCAGCGCGGCGTTGTTGGTAGCCAGCGGGCCAGCGGCCGGGCCGAAGTACAGGCTGAAGCGACCGGGCAGCGCCGAAGTAGCGGCCGTGAAGGTGTACTGCGGCTGCTGGGCCAGGTCGATGCGCGCGCCGGTCTGGGCATCAAGCAGGAATACTTTCGTATTGCCGCCGAAGTTGAGCAGGGTCGTAGCGTTCAGCGTGTAGGTGCCCTGGGCCGGTACGCTCACGTTCAGCGGTACGGTGGTGCTGGCCGTGGGAGTGGGCAGCAGCGGCAAGCCGTTCACCGACAGCTCGTCGCCGGTAATGATGCTGCCTACGCTCAGGCCCGAGGAGTTGGGCAGCTTGTAGGCATCGTAGCGGGCATCGAAGCCCGCCGTGGCACCTTGCTCGAAGTACACGAAGGTCTCATCAGCCAGGGTGGCGGCAGTGCCTTGCAGACGCATGCCCACCAGCGGACGGGTTTCGGCCGTGCCCCGGTTGAAGCTCGGCATGGTCGAGAACGTGGTGACGCGGGCGGTGTTGTTCAGCGTGAAGCTGCCCGTCGTTTGCCCGGTACTCACGCGGGTGAAGAAGCCCTGCATGGACGACACCAGCGGGTTGCCCACGTTGTTTATATAGCTGCGGTACTGGCCCACGTACTGGCCGGTGCTCTGGTATACGTAGATGGCGTCATCTACATTGGTGCGCGTCACGCCGGCCGTCTGGCTGAAGTCGAGCGGCGAAGGGTAAGGGTTGCCCAACAGCTGCCAACCGCTCTGCGCCTGCGCGCCACGGGTCAGGTTGCTGCGGGTTACGGTCCCGTTGTTGAGCGTGCCCATCACGTCCACCACGGCCGTGGCCGAAATATTCACGGTGTAGCCCGTCAGCAAGCCCATAATGTCGCCGGGCGCGGGTACGAAGAAGCCCTGGTCAAAGGCTGGCACCGAATTGGCCGCCAGGGTCACGCGGCTCTGGTCGTAGCCAAACACGTTGGGGAAAGGCGTGGTCGTATTCGGGGTTGTGGCGGTGTTGTAGGTCTGGTTGTAAATCGGGGTGAAGCCCGGCGTATTGGTCAGGTCGGAAAGCGTCGTGCTGGTCACCGCCGAGCTGTAGTGGCGGTAGCCTGGGCCGGCATTGAAGGCCGGGTCGATGGCGCGCTGCACGGTGGCCGGGCCAACTACGGCACCAGCGGTGTTCACCACGAGGGCAGTACCGGCGGTGGGCGTCGAGAGCAGGGTCAGCATCTGGCTGGCGCTGGTGGTCAGGTTGCCGCTGGTCAGGGCCAGCGTCTGGGCAATGCTGATGCCACCGTTGTTCACGGTGAGGCCGGCGGCGTTGCTTACGGTCAGGCTGCGTACCTGGCTGGGCAGGCCCGCGCCGGTGGTCTGGGCTTCCAGGCCGTTGTACACAAAGTTGGCATCCGGGGCAAAAGTGCGGGTACCGGTGAGCTGGATAGCGCCGGTAGCGCCCGTGGCGCTGATGCCGTCGGGGCTGCAGATGCGCAGCGTTGAGCCAGGCTGCATCACGAAGCTGCCGGGGCCGGTAATGGGCAGGCAGCTGGTGGCCAATACGCCCTGGGTGCTCAGCGTGCCGCCCGTTTGCAGGGTCAGCGTGCCGTTCACCCGCACGGGGCCATTGAAGGAAGCCACGCCGGTGCTGGTGATGGTCACGTTGTTGTACGTGCCGGCATCTACGCCCGTGGCGGTGCTTACGGTCAGGTTGGGGTTTACCACCACGTTGGTGGGGCCGCTGGCCGAACCGGTGCCACTCCAAGGCGTTTGGATATAAGGGAAGGCGCTCCGGAAAGTGGTGTCGTTGACTTCCACACCCGTCGTGAAACCTACTTCCGCCAGCAGTTTGGGCGTGAGTGGGTTGGTGCTGCCGGCGGCGAAGTCGTCGAAATACAAGCCCACGGCGGCTAATACCAAGCCGCCCACTGCTTTCAGCTCAATCTGGTCCACTGCATCCTCAAGGCGGCGGCCATTGGGGAAGCCGTCCATATTCGGGATGTTCTGCAGGGCGGCGCTGCCATTAAAGCGCGCGTCGGTGATACCCAGCACCGCAGCAGCCAACAGGCCTTGGTTGCTGAAATCAGGCGAGTTGCGTGGGGTGGCGGGCACGGCCATGTTCAGGCGGAGCATGTCGCCGCCGGGGTTGGTGCGGCCCCCAAAGGTGAGGGGCAGGAAGTTGTTCACAAACGGCTTGCCGGCCGAGAGCGGATTAACAGCCGCGTTGCCAGCCGAGAGAGGCGTCTTGCCCACCACCAACTGGTACGGGGGCAGGTTGGGAACACCGGTGTGGAAAATGGGCTTGATATCCGCCGAGCGGGGATTGTCGGCCACCAGCAGGTAAGGGCCGAATATGTTGGGGTCGAAGGCCGTGCCGGTCACCAACGGGCTGCCGACCAGGATTTGCAGACCATCAGCCTGGTTCCGGAAGTCGAAGCCACCAGCCGGAATACCCGGCTGGCCGTCCAGCGACTTGGTTTGCATGCGCAGGGCATTGAGCGCCGGTACTGCCTCGCCAAAGAAGGTCTGATTAGCGGTTTTGGGCGCCGCCGGAGCCACGGGCGTGTTGTCGGCCGTGTAGAGACCCAGCTCGGGGTTCGAGAGGTAGGAATCGGTGATGGCCGCCTCCGCATAAGGAGAAACGGCATTCCAGGCGTCTTTAGCACCAATGGGGTTGATAACCTCGTTGGTGAGCGGCATGCCCAGGCGAGAGACCTGCACGTAGGCACCGCTGGCACCTTCCCCCGTAGCCGAATCAAACGTGCGAATTTGCTGGCGGCTGGCCGATGCCCACACGCCAATCACGTAGTTGGGGTCCAGGATGTTAGCCGCCGCCGATACGGCTTGGCCATTCTTCTGTAGCGTGGCAATTGGGATACTCAGAGCGATGGCGTGGCAGTTTTTGCGCGACAAGCCATCGGTGGCCGAAGCAGGGCGCAAGCCAGCCAGGTCAAAAATAGCCCCCAAGTCGGCGAAGAACGGGTCATCCGTTGGCCCGCAAAGAATCCGCTCGTTGCCGCCGCCACTGGCATTCGTGATGGCGTTCTGGCGGAGCGTTTCGTAAGGCGCGGGCTGGTTGAGGCCAGCCCCACCGTTGATGGAGCGCGGCCCAATGTTGTTGGGGGGCACCACGCCGCCCGTGACGATGGCCGTGAACGCGCCCCCATTCACACTCTTCTCACAGATGTAAGTGGTTTTAAGGTTCTGCTGGCCCAGTCGAATGTTAAAAAACGTGCTGGGGTCCTGGTTCACGCGGGTGAAGGTGAAGCGGTAGGTGATGTCGTCACCGGCCGTGGCACCGTTGTTTTTTACGTGTACTTCGTAGCGTACGCCCTCGCCAAAGGTGCTGTAGTTGGGACCGCCGTGGGGCAGCTCAAACGGAATGTAGTTAGCGATAACGACCACGCGGTTGGCGTCGTTGGGGTCCACGAAGGCGTAGAGGTCGGTGTTGTCGGCCACCGGGTCATCGGCGATGAGCGGGGCCTCGCGGTGGCTACTGGCTTCGAGGGGCGTGTGCTTGGTGCTGCTCCACACAGAGAGGCCAACCGCTGCCGCTGCCACGGCGGGCAGCATTAAGTATTTATGTATCAGTTTGGAAGTCATTTTCTTCGGACGAATCAATGTTGAGAAATGAGTTAGCGACGGTTGGCAAATCCTTCCCACGGCGCGGCCACGTAGGGGAACGCGGTGGTGAAGGGGGCATCGTTGCTCTCCACCCCGGCGGAGAAGTTCAGCACGCCACGGAGCCTGGGGGTCACGGGGGAGGGGCTGGTGGGCGTGTAGTCGTCGTACCACAGGCCGATGGCGGCAAGGGCCGCACCACTTACAGCCTGCAACTCAATTTTCACTACTTCATCTTCCAGGCGGCGGCCGTTGGGGAAGCCGTCCATATTGGGAATCATTTGCAGGGCGGTGCTGCCGTTAAAGCGCGCATCGGTCAGGCCCAGCACGGCGGCGGCAAACAGGCCTTCGTTGCTGAAATCGGGCGAGTTGCGTGGCGTAGCGGGCACGGCCATGTTCAGGCGGAGCATGTCGCCGCCGGGGTTGGTGCGGCCCCCAAAGGTGAGGGGCAGGAAGTTGTTCACGAACGGCTTGCCGGGGGCCAGTGGGTTGCCAGCTTTGCCGGTAGCCAGTTGGTACGGGGGTAAATTCGGCACGCCGGTGTGGAAAATTGGCTTGATGTCGACCGAGCGGGGTTTGCCCGATACGAGCAAGTAGTTGCCAAAAGCAGCATCATCCAGCGCCGTGCCGGCCACCGCGCCACTGCCTTTCAGCGGAAACAGGCCCGCGGCCTGGTTGCGGAAGTCGAAGCCGTTGGCGGGCAGACCAGCGAAGCCGGCCAATGACTTGGTTTGGATGCGCAGGGCGTTCAGCGCTGGTACCGCCTCGCCGAAGTAGGTAGCCGCTACGGTTTTGGGTGCGGCCGGGGCCACGGGCGCATTGTCGGCCATGTACAGGCCCAGCTCGGGGTTCGAGAGGTAGTCGTCGGTGATGGCCGCCTCGGCGTAGGGCGTGGTACGGTTCCAGGCGTCCTTGCTGCCGATGGGGTTGATAACTTCGTTGGTGAGCGGCATGCCCAAGCGCGAAACCTGCACGTAGGTCGCGTTATCCGTGGTGGCGCCGCCGGTGGCGCTGAGGGTGCGCATAGTGGGGCGGCTGGCCGATGCCCACACGCCAATCACGTAGTTGGGGTCCAGAATACTGGTCCGCGACGATACCGGCTGGCCGTTTTTCTGGAGCGTGGCAATAGGCACGCTGATGGCAATAGAATGCACGTTGTACTTGGCCAAGCCATCGCGGGCGCCCTGGTTTACGCGCACGCCAGCTAAATCAAAAACCGCCCCTAGGTCGATGAAGAACGGGTCTTCGGAAGGGCCACAGAATATTTGTTCGCCCGCGCTGTTGCCGCCCGTGGCGTTCGTCACCGCGTTTTGGCGAATGGTGGCGTACGAAGGCTGGTTTAGCCCGACGCTCGTGCTGATGGAGCGCGGCCCGATGTTGTTGGGGGGCACCACGCCGCCCGTGACGATGGCCGTAAAAGCGCCTCCGTTCACGCTCTTCTCACAGAGGTAAGTTGTTTTGATATTTTGCTGGCCCAGCCGGATGTTAAAAAACGTGCTGGGGTCCTGGTTCACGCGGCTGAAGGTGAAGCGGTACGTCACGTTGTCGCCGGCCGTGGAGCCATCGTTTTTCACATGAATCTCATACCGCACATTCTCCCCAAACGTGTAGTAAGTAGGGCCACCCTGGGGCAGCTGAAACGGGATGTAGTCGGCGATGAGCACCACCCGGTTGGCGTCGTTGGGGTCCACGAAGGCATAGACGTCGGTGTTGTCGGCCAGCGGGTCATCGGCAATGAGCGGGGCTTCGCGGTGGCTACTGGCTTCCAGCGGCGTGTGGCGGGTGGCGCTCCAGACGGACAGCGACGTGATGGCACACGCCCCGACCAGCCACTGGAGGGGTTTAGTAAAGCTCTTCATAGAAAAAGCGACAAGTGAAAAAGTGGAACAAATAAACCGACGAGTTAAAAGGCGTTGAAAATTTTTTGATTAATAACCAAATTGTTGAGAAAAAATATACCCACAGTCAAATCAGCATTGGCGCATGCGAGGAGGTGGGTAAGCGAACAGCAAATCGGAAATAGTGGGTTGGCGCCAAGGTGGCGGCAACGCAGCGAAACTTAAAACGCGGCCGAGTCAAAAGGCAGGGCTGCCTGGCAAGCGGTGCAGAGGGGGAAGGTGCCGGGCCCGTCGGGAGGACGAGTGGCGCTGCCCAAAGGGGAAGTGCATCCGGGAGCCAGCTCTCACTGAACTCCTTCGTAAATCACTACGGCCGCGGGTGGGTCCTTGGATTTAGTTGCACCGCCGATTTATAAAAATAATTTTCAACTGAATACCCCCGATGAAGCGGAGTAGATTCATTGTATCTTCAAACAACTGATTGTAAGTATATTATATAACTAATCGACACCGTCGCATGAGCAGACCAAACACTAACCGAAATGCCTTGGCAACAGGGCTTGCTCGCAGATGACGCGCAAGAATGGCTGAGAAGCTGCCACTGCGTTGCTGAGAAGCTGCTACTGCGTTAAAATTGAGAGGTACAGCGGTTTCCAGGTTAGAGTTCAGCGTGTAGCGACCCGACTCTTCGCGTCTCCCGGGCCGCGCCGTTCCCACTCCTGAACCGTTAAACGTCCAGACGCGAAGGGTCGCGTCGCTACACCCGCTTGGTAAAGGGTGTGCACTGACCAGAAAAACACCCTAAATGTTCAAAATCAGTTGATTAGAATTTCAACTTTTACCTATTCCCCAGAGGGCGCACCGAGTTGGAAACGGCTCCAATTTGGTGGGGTAGTGACGCGAGGACGTGACTCTGCCCCGTTCTGGCAGCCCTCTTCCTGGTGCGCTATATCTTCACGAAGTAATAGCTTGTTCTAAATTAATTGTGCAATCAGAACGTCATGCTGAGCTTGTCGAAGCATCTCTACCGCTTCGTTGCACCGGCTCAAGCGAAGCGGTAGAGATGCTTCGACAAGCTCAGCATGACCGTTTTAGAATGATTTTAGCTAACTCAAACAGCTTTTTACCGCAGCGCTGGCGCGGAAGTTGTTTTCGCTACGACAAGCCCGTAATCACGCCATTATCGTCGATGTCCATCCCCGCCGAGGCGGGTACGGGCGGTAGACCCGGCATGCGCAGCAAGGTGCCGAGGATGGGGATGAGGAAGCCCGCGCCGGCCGCCAGCTCGCATTCGCGCACCGTAACGCGGAAGCCCTCGGGCCGACCAACGAGCTTCTCGTTGTCCGAAAACGATTTCTGGGTTTTGGCCATGCAGATGGGCAGCCCGGCCAGGCCCAGGCGGTCGATACGGCGCAGGTCAGCTTCGGCCTGGGCGGTATAATCAACGCCCACGGCCCCGTAAATTTCGCGGGCAATGGTTTCGATTTTAGCTTTTACCGGCTGGTCCCAGGCGTAGAGCGGGCGCAGGCGGTTGGTGCCCGCCGCGATGTTGGTCAGCACGGCCTCGGCCAGAGCGGTGGCTCCGGCCCCGCCCTCGGCCCAGCTGGTGCTGAGCACCGCCGTTACGCCTAGGGCGCGGCAGAGCTGCTGCACCAAGGCCACTTCCTCGTCGGTGTCGCTGCTGAACTGGTTGATGGCCACTACCGGTTGGTAACCGAATTTTTGGGCGTTTTCGAGGTGCCGGGCCAGGTTGGCGAAGCCCCGCTCGCAGCGGGCCAGGTCGGGGGTGTTGAGCTGGGCCGGCGTAGCCCCGCCGTGGTGGCGCAGGGCGCGTACAGTGGCCACAATCACCACGGCGGCGGGGGCCAGGCCCGTGTAGCCGCACTTAATATTGAGAAATTTCTCGGCCCCCAGGTCGGCCCCGAAGCCGGCTTCGGTCACCACGTAATCGCCCAGCGAGAGGCCCATGCGGGTGGCCAGCGCGGTGTTGGTGCCCTGGGCGATGTTGGCAAACGGCCCGCCATGGATGATGGCCGGGGTCTGCTCCAGGGTTTGCACCAGGTTGGGCAGCAGGGCATCGCGCAGCAGGATGGTCATGGCCGCTTCGGCGTGCAGCTGGCGGGCGTAGATAGGCTGATTGGTGTAGCTGAAGGCCACCAGAATGTTGCCGAGTCGGGTCTTGAGGTCGGGTAGGCTGGTGGCCAGGCACAAAATGGCCATCACCTCGGAAGCGGCCGTGATATTGAAGCCATCGGCGCGCATCACCCCGTTGGCTTTGCCGCCCAGGCCCACGATGGTCTGGCGCAGGCTGCGGTCGTTGAGGTCCAGGCAGCGTTTCCAGAGCACGGTGCGCGGGTCGATGTCGAGCGGGTGGTGGGCGGTCTGAATGACGTTGTCGAGCAGGGCGGCCAGCAGGTTGTTGGCTTTTTCCACGGCGTTGAAGTCGCCGGTGAAGTGCAGGTTGATGTCGGCCATTGGGCTCACCTGCGAGCGGCCGCCGCCGGTGGCCCCGCCCTTGGCCCCAAACACGGGCCCCAGCGACGGCTCGCGCAGCACCACCACGGCCTTTTTGCCAATTTTCCGCAGCCCGTCGGCCAGGCCGATGGATACCGTGGTTTTGCCCTCGCCGGCCGGGGTGGGGGTGATGGCCGTAACCAGAATCAGCTGGGCGGCTGCCACTTTTTTCTCATCAATTAGCCGCAGGGGCAGCTTCGCTTTGTACTTGCCGTAGAGTTCGAGGTCGTCTTCGGCAATGCCCAGGCGGGCAGCTACTTCCTTGATGGGCGGTAAAACAACGGATTGGGCAATGGAGATGTCGGACATAAAGGGGCTTTAAGCGGTTTGTATAGGCCAACAGGAAACCTGTTGTTTTGTGCGGCGGCGGCAATGAAGTTAAAAGCCAGCCGGGTAGATTTTGACTGCCAGCCGCTCGTGAAACGGACACAGCCCCGATAACTAATCAGGTATTTGGGGTGAGCAGCAGCGTTTTCCATGCCTCCACCAGCCGCCCTTCGGCCAAAAACTGGCGGCCCAGCTGGAGAAGTTGCTGCGCACGCTCCGCGGCATCGTCGCGGTGCTTGTTGAGGAGGTAGGCCACCATCGGCTCGGCCCGGAATTCCTCAATCTGCGCCGGGGTGGGTAGGGCGCTGTGCTCGATGTTGGCCAGCCGGCCCAGCTCGTTGCCGGTGAGCACGGTGGAGGTGCGGAGGTGCTCCGGCAGCTGGTCGATGCCGATACCGATGTGGCGGTTGGGCTTGGCGACTTCGAACAGGCTGCTGCCGCTGGCGCGGCAATACCAGTCGCCCCCGAGCCGGGCCACGGCGTCCAGCTTGAAGGGGTCGATGCCGGCGGCATCGGGCAGCAGAATATCCTGCCGGAAGTGGGCCCGCACCACCCGGCAGATAATAAGGTTGCCGGCCCCGTTGTTGTGGCCCAGCTCGATGACCTGCTCCACCACGCACTCGAACGCAGCCGGGGCCTCGGCCACGCGGGGTGGCCGCACCAGCTCCGAAGCCAGCTCGGTGAGGCCTGCCTTGGTGAATTCGTTGACACCCTTGGCGTATTCGGTACTGGCCAGGGACAGCTGCTCGACCAGCGCAAAATCGCAGATATTAATGACGACTTCGGGCACTTCGCGCACATTTTGCAGGGTGTGCTTCTGGGAATTGTCGCGCACGCGGTTGGCCGGCGAAAACACCAGGATGGGCGGGTTTGAGCTGAAGGCGTTGAAGAAGCTGTAGGGGCTGAGGTTGACCCGGCCTTCAGCATCAATGGTGCTGGCGAAGGCCACCGGGCGCGGGGCCACGGCCCCCACCAAAAACGGGTGCCACTGCGCGGGCGTGAGGTCGGAAGGGGTGAGGGAATGAAAAAGCGGGGGTGATGTGGGCATGGTGAGGGTGAAATCGCCGCGTAGGGTAGTTGGTCGGTCAAAGCTAAGTAGCTTTAGAGGCATGAAACGACTATTCCTGTGCCTCGTGCTGGTGGGTATGTTTGGGCGGGCGTGGGCTGGGCCCGGCAGCTCGCTGCCACCCACCGATACGGCCCGGCTGCGCCAACACCTGCAGTTTCTGACCACAACGCCGCAGCCGCGCAACTATCAGCATCCGGTCGTGCTCGACTCGGTAGCCCGCTACATTCAGCGGTGCTTGCGGGCGGCTGGTGCCCAGGAAATAGGAGAGCAGCCCTACGCAGTGAATGGCCAGACCTACCGCAATGTGCTGGGCTCGTTTGGCCCTGCTAATGGCCCACGAATAATAATCGGGGCGCACTATGACGTGTGCGGGGAGCAGCCCGGCGCCGACGACAACGG
Organism: Hymenobacter frigidus; assembly: GCF_014640435.1. Classification (GTDB taxonomy): domain Bacteria; phylum Bacteroidota; class Bacteroidia; order Cytophagales; family Hymenobacteraceae; genus Hymenobacter; species Hymenobacter frigidus. The sequence continues at coordinate 166,146 of NZ_BMGY01000002.1, forward strand.
CACCGGCGTGGCCGCCCTGCTGGAGCTGGCGCGGCAGCTCGGGCAGCTGCCGACGCTGCCGTTTCGCATCGATTTGGTGGCGTATACGCTGGAAGAGCCGCCGTTTTTCCGCACGCCGCACATGGGCAGCTACGTGCATGCAGCATCGCTGCGGGCGGCTGGGGTGCCAGTGCGGGGCATGGTGGCGCTCGAAATGCTGGGCTATTTCGATGACCGCCGCCACAGCCAGCACTATCCGTTCGAGCCGCTGAAATTCATCTATGGCAGCCGGGGCAACTACGTGACGGTGGCTCAGAAATTCGGCAACGGCCGCTTCGGCCGGCGGTTTGCGCGGCACTACCGCAGCGTTGCCGCCTTGCCCGTGAAGCGGTTCAAAGCCCCGGCGTGGCTATCGGGTATTGATTTCTCCGACCACCTCAACTATTGGCATTTCGGCTACCCGGCGGTGCTGCTCACCGATACCGCTTTTTATCGCAACCGCAGCTACCACGAAACCACCGATACCCTGGCTCGGCTGGACATGCGCCGCCTGGGGTTGGCCGTGGATGCCCTGCTGGCCACGTTAATGGGTGGTCAATAGTTGTCGGTTTTAGCCAGTCATTTGCTAAACAGATATATGTTTGCTAAATAACTGTAGCTTTACGGCGTTACCGCAATCGACTTTGTTCCATGAATGCTCCTTCCTGCCCCAAATGCGACTCGCCAGAAGCCACCAAAAGTGGCGTCATAAACGAGCGGCAGCGGTTTAAGTGCAAAACCTGTGGCTACCACTACACGGTGGCCAAAATGGGCCGGGAGGTTGATAGCTACTACGTTATTAAGGCCTTACAGCTGTTTATTGAGGGCGTAAGCTACCGGGAGATTGAACGCCTGCTGGGCGTGAGCCATGTCAGTGTGATGAACTGGGTGAAAAAATACGGCGTGAAGGCCCCGCGCCAGACCGATTACCACCCTACTTACAAAATACTCAATCAGAAGGAACTGGCTGAGTTCTTTCAGAAGCCTGAGAACGTGAAAGGGGCCGGCATGATGGTGACTGAACTCGGGGATAAGTTCATGGTGATTCGGTGGGAACGGTTCCGAGCAAGGTAGGGCTATAGACGATTTGCAGAAGTATAGCTACTGCATAGCTTGCGGGTAGGGAATGCATACGTTTGGGGTACCCGTTTGGCAGTGCAAAGCTGGAGGCGGGACTATTCTCCAATTCACCAACATCAAACCCCACCTCGTTCATGCAAAATGTACGCTACGCATTGACATTGAGCGCCCTGCTAGCTGCTGCCGGCGTTTCGGCCCAAGTGCAGCCGGTGCCCATCGGCAGTCAGCCTTCACCGCCGCCAGCGGCACCGGCCCTACCGCCCGTACCAGTGGTGCCTACCGAGTCGGTTCCTTACGGGCCGGGCATGAAAATTAATATTTCGCCGGATGGCTCGAAGTACTTGCGTTTCATCACTTGGCACCAAGTGTACGCCCGTTACACTGAAAACAACACGGGTACCACGCGGGCTCCTGGTAAGCCTCAGGATAGCCAGTTTGACTTTGCTCTGCGGCGCTCGCGCGCCATCATTTTAGCTCAGCTCAACTCGCGCTTTCTGATATACACGCACTTTGGCATCAACAACCAGACGGCTGTGGGCGGCGGTTTCGCGCCGGCTGTAGATGGCAAAAAGCCGCAGCTGTTCCTGCACGAGGCCGTGGTGGAATATAAGGTGAACAAGTACCTGAACCTGGGGGGCGGCCTGCACTACCAGAACGGCCTCTCGCGCATGACCCGGTCGAGCACGCTCAACTACCTCGCCATGGATGCGCCCATAACGAACTGGCCCACCATTGAAGCCATCGACCAATTTGCCCGTGGCATTGGCGCATATGCCAAGGGCCGGGTGGGCAAGCTCGACTACGCGCTGAGCGTGAATGAGTCGTTTCTGACCAACCAAACCGGGGCATTTAGCACGCCCCTGGGACTGGGGGCTACCACCGGTACCGGGGGTGCGGCCACTAACCGGGGAACCAACACGGCGCAGTATAACCCACAGGGTACCAACCATATTTACCAGGGTTACATCAGCTACGAGCTATTCGACCAGGAGTCCAACTTGCTGCCCTTCAACGTGGGTACTTACTTGGGTACCAAGCGCGTGCTGAACTTCGGCGGCGGTTTCTTCTATAACAAGGATGGCATGGTGTCGCGGCCTACCACCAACGTGCTCGACGCGGCCGGCATCTCGGCGGCCGGCTCCGGCGTCAGTGCTTTCAACAACTCGGCCAACGGGGTGCAGAAGCATGACATCGGCCTGTGGTCGCTCGATGCCTTCTACGATACGCCCGTGAATAAGGAATCCGGCACGGCTTTCACCTTTTACGGGGTGTACTACAACTTTGACATGGGCCCGAACCATGTGCGCTTCATTGGCTTGGCCAACCCCGGCTACGGCATCGTATCGGGCGACGCCTCCCGCCGCGGCAATGCCGTGCCGCAGTCTGGCACGGGCCAGGTGGGCTATGCCCAGGCCGGCTTCCTGCTGCCCAAAAACGTGCTGGGCCCCAAGCTGCGCGTGCAGCCCTATGCCGCCTACCAACTGGCCGGCTACGAAGGCCTGAAAACTGCCGCTGGCAACCAGAAAAACGTAAACATCTTCGATGGCGGAGCCAACTTCTACATCGACAGCCACAATGCCAAGTTTACCCTCAACTACCGCGCCCGCCCCGATTTCACCAACGTGGAAAACGTGAAATACCGCCCCGAAATCACCCTGCAAACGCAGGTGTTTTTGTAGGCCGGCCGCTCACCGTTGCTTGTTTTTCTCACCAATTTTTTCTGACTTGACATGGAACAGCGTTTAACCCAACCTTACGGGGCCGAGGTAGATGGACCGGTAGCCCACGACAACAACTCGACCCCGACCAGCAAAATCTGGCAGGTCATCACGGCCTCCTCCGTGGGTACCGTGATTGAGTGGTACGACTTCTACATTTTCGGTTCGCTGGCCGCCGTTATCGGGCCGGTTCTCTTCGGTTCGAAGGGCAAGCCCGAAGACACGCTGCTCGGGGCGTTGGCCGTGTTCGGCGCGGGCTTTGTCGTGCGGCCCTTCGGGGCGCTGTTCTTCGGGCGCATCGGCGACATGATTGGACGCAAGTACACCTTCCTGGTCACGCTGCTGCTCATGGGCGGGGCCACGCTGGTTACGGGCCTGATTCCGAGTTACGACAAGATTGGCTGGCTGGCCCCGGCCATTGTGCTGGTCCTGCGCCTGTTGCAGGGCCTGGCGATTGGTGGGGAGTACGGCGGGGCCACTACTTACGTGGCCGAATACGCGCCCGACAACAAGCGTGGCTACTACACTTCATTTATCCAGATTACGGCCACGGCCGGCTTCTTCCTTAGCATTCTGGTGATTGTTATTACCAAGAAATCCATGCCCGAGGCCGACTTTAAGGACTGGGGCTGGCGCATTCCGTTCCTGCTGTCGGGCTTCCTGATTATCGCCTCCTACTACATCCGCCGCAAACTGGCCGAGTCGCCGCTGTTTGCCAAAGCCAAAAACGAAGGCAAAACCAGCACCAATCCGCTGCGCGATTCCTTCGTAAACCCGGTAAACCGCCGGCTGGTGCTCATCGCCCTGTTTGGCGTGACCATGGGCCAGGGCGTGGTCTGGTACACGGGCCAGTTCTACGCCTACTCCTTCATGCAGGCCACCCTCAAGATGGACCAGGTCACGGCCTCCATCGTGCTGTGCGTGGCCCTGCTGGCCGCTGCGCCGTTCTTCGTGTATTTTGGTTCGCTATCCGACCGCATCGGCCGTAAGCGCATCATCATGACCGGCCTGCTGTCCGCGGCCTTGTTCACGATTCCGATTTTCTACGGCCTCAAGGCTTTCTCCGGCCCGCTGACCGAAAAGACCCCGGCCATTCCCGCCACCGTGGATGCCGCTGGCGCCGCCGTGGCCGCCGTGCCCGCCGTCATGCAGGCCCTGTCGCCCCAGTTGGTGCCCATGATGTTGCTCGTGTTTTGCCTCGTGATTTTTGTGACGATGGTGTACGGACCCATCGCGGCCTACCTCGTTGAGCTGTTCCCCACCAAAGTGCGCTACACGTCGCTTTCGGTGCCTTACCACATCGGCAACGGCGTGTTCGGGGGCTTCGTGCCGCTCATCGCCACCTCCGTCACGGTATGGGCCGCCAAGCAAGCCCCCGGCACGTTCTGGAAGGATTATAGCTCGCTCACCGGCCTCATTTACCCGGTAGCCATTGCGCTGATTTGCTTTTTCATCGGTTCGGCCCTGATGAAAGATGTGCGCAACGTAAAACTCATGGATGACGAGCCCTCGGCCGGGGCCTAACGGCCCTGCGTCCGGGTTCAGGTAAGCCCAAAAAAGCCGCCGGTCCGTTGGACTGGCGGCTTTTTCGTTAAATTGGAGGGCTGCTGTTACTGAGCTGCAACACTCGTTTTATGCCTACCAAGCCCGATTTTCCCGTGCCGCCCCACCCGCACCCCGACCGCTCGGAATCCCGCCGCAGCCAGCGCCTGCTGTTTCTGGCGGTACTCTTTGGGCTACTGCTCAATTTCCCCCTGCTGGCGGTGTTCGACCACGACGGGCGGGTGGGCGGTGTGCCCGTGCTCTACCTCTACGTGCTGCTCACCTGGATTCTGCTGGTAGGATTGACCGGCTGGCTCTCGCGGGGGTCAATTAAAAATTAAAAAAATTGAGAATTAGAAAGGAGAGAGGCATGGGGATTTAACTCAGTCAGACTCGCTTTCTAATCCCCGAATTTTTAATTCTCAATTTATAATTAAAACCAATGCCCAAGCTGCTCGTCATCGGCTTTTCGTTCGGCTACCTGGTCCTGCTCTTCGGCGTGGCCTACGCGGCGGAGCGCAGGTCGGTGGCCCGCAAAAGCCTGGTGAGCAACCCCTACATATACGCTCTGAGCATGGCCGTGTACTGCACGGCTTGGACATATTATGGCAGCGTGGGCCGGGCGGCCACCCACGGAGTTGAATTCGTGAGCATTTACCTCGGGCCCACCTTGCTGGCCCCGGCCTGGTGGTTGGTGCTGCGCAAAATCATTCGCGTGTGCCGGCAGCAGCGGCTTACTTCCATTGCCGATTTTATTTCGGCGCGCTACGGCAAAAGTGCCGCGCTGGGTGCGCTGGTCACGGCGGTGTGCGTGCTGGGCATCGTGCCCTACATCGCGCTGCAAATCAAAGCCATTGCGGCCTCGTTCGTGACCCTGACCGGGAGCGGGGCGGGCGTGGGCGGGCCGGCCGCCACCACGGCGCTCTACACCACGGGGGCGCTGGCGGTGTTCACCATCTTGTTCGGGGTGCGCTCGGTAGAAGCTACCGAGCGGCACGAAGGCATTGTGTTGGCCGTGGCCGTGGAGAGTGTGCTCAAGCTGGTGGCGTTTCTGGCGCTGGGCCTGTTCGTCACCTACGGCCTGTTCGATGGTTTCGCCGACGTGTTCGACCAGGCGGCGGCGGTGCCGGCGCTGCGGAAGCTGTTCACGCTGAGCGGCGCGGGCACCAGCGGGGCTACCTGGCTTACGCTGCTCATTCTGAGCATGTCGGCGGTGCTGCTGCTGCCCCGGCAGTTTCAGGTAGCCGTGGTGGAGAACGTGGATGAAAGCCACCTGCGCAAGGCCATGTGGCTGTTTCCGCTCTACCTCATCATCATCAACCTGTTTGTGTTGCCCATTGCGTTCGGGGGCGTGCTGCGGCTGGGCAACAGCGGCATTGATGCCGACACGTTCGTGCTGGCGCTGCCGCTGGCGTCGGGCCATTCGTGGCTGGCGCTGCTCACCTACCTGGGGGGCTTGTCGGCGGCCAGCAGCATGATTATCGTCGAAACCATTGCCTTGAGCGTGATGATGAGCAACCACCTGTTCATGCCGCTGCTGGTACGGGTGCCCGCCGCCCGCCCCGAGGGCCAGACCCGCTGGTTTGCCTACCTGGGCCGCGTGGCCCTGGAAAGCCGCCGTTTGGCCGTGGTGCTGGTGCTGCTGCTGGCCTTCGCCTACTACACGGTGGTGGGCAAGCAGCTGCCATTGGTAAACACCGGCCTGGTGTCGTTCGCGGCGGTGGCGCAGTTTGTGCCCGCCGTGCTGGGCGGGCTTTATTGGAAGGGCGGGACCCGGCGCGGGGCCACGGTAGGCCTGGTGGCCGGCTTTGGCGTCTGGTTTTTCACGCTCGTGCTGCCCACGCTGGTGGGTCCGGGGCAGCTGCTGCCCGCCTCCATTCTCACCGAGGGGTTGGGCGGAATGGCCAGCCTGCGGCCGTTTGCTTTGTTCGGGCTGGATGGCCTCGACTACCTCTCGCACGGCCTGTTCTGGAGCTGGTTTTTCAACATTGGCCTTTACATCGGCCTCTCGCTGGCCTGGCCGCCCACGGCGCTGGAGCTGCGGCAGGCCGACGTATTTGTGGACGTGTTCAGCCGCCGCAGCCTGGGCGAAGAAGTGGCCGGCTGGCAGGGCCGCACCCCGTATCCCGATGTGCGCGCCTTGCTCCTCGGCTTCCTGGGAAAAAAGCGCACCAACCAAGCCCTGCGCACCTTCGCCACCCGCTTCCCAGACGCGTTGCCCGCTGCGCAGGAAGGGGAATTCACGCAGCCACTAAGTAATTCCGTCACCGTTCCTGCCGACCCTCGCCTGCTCACGTACGCCGAAAAGCTGCTGGCCGGCAGCCTGGGCCCGGCCAGTGCCCGCATGCTGGTGGCCTCGGTGGCGGGGGCCGAGCAAATCAGCTATGACAGCGTGGTGGGCATTCTCAGGGAAAGCCAGCAGCTGCTCGAAGCCAACCGCCAGCTTCAGAAGCAGAGCCGCCAGCTCCAGCGCCTCACCGAGGAGCTGCGCGCCGCCTACGACCAACTTCAGGCCCTGGACCAGCGCAGGGATGAATTCCTCTACACCGTGACGCACGAGCTGCGCACGCCGCTCACCAGCATCCGGGCGCTGGCCGAAATCCTGGCCGATAACCCCGATTTGGAAGCTGAAGAACAGCAGCGCTTTCAGCTCACCATCGGGCGCGAGGCGGAACGCCTCACCCGCCTCATTTCGCTGGTGCTGGACTTGGAGAAGTTCGAATCGGGCCAGGCGACGCTGGAGCGCACGCCCGTGCCGATAGCCGAGCTGGTGGCCGAAGCCCTCGATGCCGTGGGCCAGCTCTTGCGCGACAAGCACATTGCCCTGCACGTTGATGTGCCCACCGACTTACCGGTGCTCCTAGCCGACCGCGACCGGCTGATGCAGGTGCTCGTCAACCTGCTTTCCAATGCCGTAAAGGCCTGCCAGAGCAACGGCCAAGGCCGGATTTCGGTGCTGGCCTGGCCCACGGCCGACATGGTGCTGCTGTGCGTGGAAGACAACGGCCGCGGCATCTCGCCGGCCGCCCACCACCTCATCTTCGACAAGTTCTACCAAGCCCAAAACCAGACTATCCGCAAGCCCGAAGGCTCCGGGCTGGGTCTGGCCATCACCCGCAAAATCGTGGAGCTGCACCACGGCCGCATTTGGGTAGAGAGTGCGCTCGACCAGGGGGCCCGCTTCTTTGTGGAGCTGCCGTTGCCCGTGCCGGCCACCAACGCTCCTGCCACTTACTCGCCCTCCCTTTCCGTTTGATAATGTTCTTTCCAAATGAAAACACCCCACGTTCTGATTGTTGACGACGAGCCGAACATCGTCATGTCGCTTGAATTCCTGATGCGCAAAAACGGCTACCAAGTGGGCATTGCCCGCAACGGTACCGAGGCCCTGGCCGCCATCGACCAAACCGCCTTCGACCTCATCCTGCTCGATATTATGATGCCCGACGTGGACGGCCTGCAGGTGTGCCGCCAGCTGCGCCAGCGCCCCGACCGCGCCGGTACCAAGGTTATTTTCCTCTCGGCCAAAAGCCGCGAAGCCGATGTGCAGAAAGGCTACGAAGTGGGGGCAGATTTGTATATTCCCAAGCCCTTCAGCACCCGCCAGCTAATGGAGAAAGTACGCGAATTGCTGGCCGTGTAAAGTTTCCTGAACGCCGGAAGAGCATGGCGTTCTTACTTCTGCTCACACTCCTCCCACCCAAAATCCCACCAGCCATGAAACCAGCCTGCTCCTACGCCGCCACGCACGCCGCCAGTCTGGCCGACCCGGCCGGTTTCTGGGCCGCCCAGGCCACCCACCTGCACTGGGATAAGCAACCAGAAAATCCGCTTTCGCAGGATGCCAACGGCTTCTACCGCTGGTTTGCGGGGGGAGAGCTGAACACCTCCTTTCTCTGCCTCGACCACCACGTGCAGCAGGGGCGGGGCGACCAGCCCGCGCTGCTCTACGATTCGCCCGTGACCCGCACCCGGCGCAGCTACTCCTACGCCGAACTGCTCGACCTCACGGCGCGGTTTGCCGGCGGCTTACGGGAAATTGGGGTGGCCATGGGCGACCGGGTCATCATCTACATGCCCAACGTGCCCGAGGCCGTAGTGGCCATGCTGGCCTGCGCCCGCATCGGGGCGGTGCATTCGGTGGTGTTTGGCGGCTTTGCGCCCCACGAGCTGGCCGTGCGGATTGACGATGCCCGGCCGAGTGCCATTATCTGCGCCTCGGGCGGCATGGAGTTCGACCGCGTGATTCCCTACAAGCCGCTGGTGGACGAGGCCCTGGCCAAAGCCACCCACAAGCCCGCCCATGTCGTGGTGTTGCAGCGCGAGTTTGTGACGGCGGAGCTGCAAGCCGGCCGCGATGTCGACTACCAAACCCTGCTCCGTGCCGCGCCCGTGCCGGCCCTGCCGGTGCCGGCCACGCATCCGCTCTACATTCTGTACACCAGCGGTACTACCGGCCGGCCCAAGGGCGTAGTGCGCGACCACGGCGGCCACGCCGTGGCCCTGCGCTTCAGCATGGAAGCCATTTATGACCTCGCGCCCGGCGACGTCATTTTTACCGGCTCGGATATTGGCTGGGCCGTGGGGCATTCCTACATCGTGTACGGGCCGCTGCTGCGGGGCTGCACCAGCGTGCTGTTTGAGGGCAAGCCCGTGCGCACGCCCGATGCCGGCACGTTCTGGCGGCTGGTCCAGGACTACCAGGTGCAGGTCATGTTCACGGCGCCTACCGCCATTCGGGCCATCAAAAAGGAAGATTCCGACGGCCGGCTGGCCCGGCAGTATAACCTGAGCAGCCTGCGCCACTTGTTTCTGGCCGGCGAGCGTTGTGACCCCGCCACCTACGCCTGGGCCCAGCAGCTGCTGGGCGTGCCGGTGGTAGACCATTGGTGGCAAACCGAGAGCGGCTGGCCCATGCTGGCCACGCTGGTGGGCCTGGAAGGGATGCCCGCCCCCCGCGCCGGCAGTGCCGGCCACCCCGTGCCGGGCTATGATGTGCATATCCTCGATGAGGTGGGCGAACCGGTGGCCCCCGGCACTACTGGCCTGGTGGCCGTGAAACTGCCGCTGCCCCCCGGCTGCTTCCCCACGCTGTGGAACGACGACGCCCGCTTTCACGAGTCTTACCTGGCCCCGTTTCCCGGCTACTACCTCAGCGGCGACGGCGGCTACCGCGACCACGAGGGCTATACCTACATCATGGGCCGGGTCGATGACGTGATAAACGTGGCCGGCCACCGCCTGAGCACCGGCGAGATTGAGGAGATACTGGCTGCCCACCCGGCCGTGGCCGAATGCGCCGTGCTCGGCATCGCCGACAGCCTGCGCGGCCAGGTGCCCATGGGCCTGGTGGTGCTGAAGGACGGCCAGACGATAGGCGAGGGGCAGTTGGAAAAGGAGCTGGTGGCGGCCGTGCGGGCCACTATCGGTGCGCTGGCCTGCTTCCGCACCGTGCTCTGCGTGGCCCGCCTGCCCAAAACCCGTTCCGGCAAAATCCTCCGCAAAACCCTGCGCCAGCTGGCCGACGGCGAAGATTTTGCCCTGCCCGCTACGATTGACGACCCCGGGATTCTGGATGAAATCCGCGCTGGCCTGGCCCGGCGCGGCGTGGGGGTAGCCTTCGAAACCACCAAATCAACCTGAATAATGAATGGGCAAATGTCTTAAAGCCCCAAATGACAACAATTGAAAGTGAATAGGATACATTCAATGACAAGTCCTTTTTGCTAGTTTCCTCCACTCTTAGCTTACCATTTCACCTCATCATATGCACTCGCGCGTTCGCACCCTCGAAGAATACCACGTCGACTACCGACAGTCCGTAGAAGACCCCGATGCCTTTTGGGCGGCAGCCGCCGAACCCTTCACCTGGCGCAAGAAATGGGACACCGTGCGCGGCGGCGAGTTCTCGCCGGCGGGCACCAGCACCTGGTACCAAGGCGCTACGCTCAACATCACCGAAAACTGCCTCGACCGCCACCTGGAGCAGCGCGCCAACAAGCTGGCCATCATCTTCGAGCCCAACGACCCCAAAACCCGCCACCTGCGCCTCACCTACCGCGAGCTGCACACGCAGGTGTGTCAGATGGCCAACGTGCTGAAGAAAAACGGTGTGAAAAAAGGGGACCGGGTGGTGCTCTACCTGCCCATGATTCCGCAGCTGGCCATTGCCGTGCTGGCCTGCGCCCGCATCGGGGCAGTGCACGGCGTGGTGTTCGCCGGCTTTTCGGCCACCGCCATCGCCGACCGCGTGAACGATGCCCAAGCCACCTTCATCATCACCGCCGACGCCTTGGAGCGCGGGGCCAAGCAGATTCCGGTGAAGAGCGTGGTGGACGAGGCCCTGCTGCACTGCCCCTCGGTGCGCCGGGTGCTGGTGGTGGAGCACACCAGCTGGCCCGTGGAGATGCGGGCCGGCCGCGACGTATGGTTTCACGACGAGGTGCAGGACGTGGAAAAAACCTGCCCCGTCGAGGAAATGGCCGCCGAAGACCCGCTCTTCATCCTGTATACCAGCGGCAGCACCGGCAAGCCCAAGGGCGTGGTGCACAGCCAGGCCGGCTACATGGTGTGGGCCGACTACACGTTCCGCAACGTGTTTCAGGTGGAGGAAAACGACGTGTACTGGTGCACGGCCGACATTGGCTGGGTCACGGGCCACACCTACGGCCTCTACGGGCCGCTGCTGGCCGGCGGCACCACGCTGCTCTTCGAGGGCGTGCCCACGTACCCCAGCGCCGGCCGGTTTTGGGAAGTCATCGACAAGCACCACGTCACCATTTTCTACACCGCGCCCACGGCCATCCGCAGCCTGATGGCCACGCCCATCGACAACGTGCTGAGCTACTCGCTCAGTAGCCTGCGCATCCTGGGCTCGGTGGGCGAGCCCATCAACGAGGAGGCCTGGCACTGGTACCACCAGCACGTGGGCAAAGGCCGCTGCCCCATCGTCGACACCTGGTGGCAGACCGAAACCGGCGGCATTATGATTTCGGCCCTGGCCGGTATCACGCCCAGCGTGCCGGCCCGCGCCGGCCTGCCGCTGCCCGGCGTGCAGCCCGTGCTGCTGAACCAGGACGGCACCGAAATCGAAGGCAACGACCAGGAAGGCTACCTGGCCATCAAGGGCAGCTGGCCGGGGGTAATTCGTACCACCTGGGGCGACCACGAGCGTGCCCAGCAGACGTATTTCCAGCCCTACCCCGGTTACTACTTCACCGGCGACGGGGCCCGGCGCGACGAAAACGGCCTGTACCGCATCATTGGCCGGGTCGATGACGTCATCAATGTGAGCGGCCACCGCTTCGGCACGGCCGAAATCGAAAACGCCATCAACCAGAGCGAGTACGTGGTGGAAAGCGCCGTGGTGGGCTATCCGCACGACGTGAAAGGCCAGGGCATCTACGCCTACGTCATCTGCCAGCACGGCGTGCCCACCACCGACCTCGAAATCCAGATGGCCGAGGCCAGCATCATCGAAGCCGTGGTGGCCGAAATCGGCCGCATTGCCAAGCCCGACAAGATTCAAATTGTGAGCGGCCTGCCCAAAACCCGCTCCGGCAAAATCATGCGCCGCATCCTGCGCAAAGTTGCCGAAGGCGAAACCACTAACCTCGGCGACGTGACCACCCTGCTCGACCCGCTGATTGTGGACGAGATTTTAGCCGGCAAGAAGTAGGCCCGCCCGTTCTGTCCGCCCGGCCCGCTGAACTCGTTTCAGCGGGCCGTGTTAGTTTTAAAATCCTAATCTGCCCCGCCATGCAACCCAACCAATTTACCCTTTCGCCCGCCGATAGCGAAGCCGGGCGCTAATTGGCCCAACGCACCGGCAAGCCCGAAGCCGAACTGCTGCACGACGCGGTGGAGCAGCTGGTGCAGCAGGCGGCGGCCAGTAACCGGCTAACGGCCCTGCGGCAGGCCCGTGGCATGTGGCAACACCGCACCGACTTGCCCAATTTTGACCAGGCGAGGTCGGCGGGCTGGGAGCCAACCTTGGCAGCAAATGAATAGCCTGCTGCTGGATACCAGCATTTTCGTGAATTATCTGCGCAACCACCCCGCGGCGGTCGGCTACGTCGAAGCTACGGCCGAACAACACCTGTTGTCAGCCGTGGTTGTAGACGTACGGCGGGGTGCGCGACGGCCGCGAACGTCAGCAGTTGGACGCCCTGATGGCTGTTTACGATGTGCTGCCGGTCACGGAAAGCATAGAGGTGGCGGCCGGCTTGTTGTGGCGGCAGTACCGGCGAAGCCACGGTGTCGGCTTCGCCGATGCGCTCATCGCCGTCACTGCCCAGGCCCACAACGCCACCTTAGTCACGCTCAATACCAAGCATTTTCCCATGCTGCCCGACGCGCTGGTGCCGTACCAGAAAACATGAACGGCCCCCGGCAACGGCCCCGTGCCAACCGTGCAACCGGCGGCTACCTTCGTGCTTCCACAGCCCCAACCCGCCCCCGTTTGGAACCCCTCCCCCCTCAGCAACCCAGCCTTCGAGAAGGCCCGCACCGGCCTGTGGGCCAGCCTGCAAAAGCACCTAGTCGCTGTGTACGAGGCCGAGGCCCGCTTCCTTCAAGCCGTGGCTTTTGCCGACGCTTTACCGTTCGCTGCCGCGCGGCCCTGCGCGACCTGCACACCGACGAAACCGCGCAGCTTGAAGTCCTCACCAAAGCCATTCGCACCAAGGGCTACTCCGAGGACGAGAAAAATCAGTTCTACCTGCACTTCGCCAGCTACCTCGACATTGCCGGCACCGCGTTCGACCTGCTGCGCACCCACGTGCCAACCCCGCTGCCCAAAGAAGAGGAGCAGGAAGAAACCGCCGCCCAGTTCGACCGGGTGCGCAAGTTTGCCCGCCTCAACGTGAAGGACATCAAAGGGCTGCTGGGCGGTGCCTGAGGCGGGGCGAGCGTGGTGGAGCCGCGGTCCTCGTGACCACCGCGCCGCGTGGCTGGGGCAATACTAAAAAGCACTTACAGCCGTTGCTTACTCAATGCACAGAATTCTATGCCCATCGATTAAAATTGTTTTCTCTCGCGCCTTGATGCTCTTGTTGCTAGCTAGCTGGCTGGCCAGCCCGGCGCAAGGCCAAGGCAACGAGCTTATCCGCTTCAATACCCGCACCCAGCGGCGCGATACCTTGGCCGCAGTACCAACCAACGCGGCACTCCGAACCGACCGCACCGCTTTTTCGCAGGGAGTGGTGCCGGGCTTACTAGCGATGCCGGTTTCGTTGCCAAGCGCCAACCTAGTGCCGGGTACCCAATTTGCCCGCCGTGTGCGGGCGGCCACGCGCGGAGCAGTCACGGTATTTCCCGCCTGCACCGCCGTCAACTTGTTTACCGTGCGAAACGGCCGCCGCGAGCAGATTTGCTCGGGTACCCTTGTAGGCGAGCGGTACGTGCTGACCGCTGCACACTGCATCAGCGACTTTTCCGCTCCGATACGGACCATCGAACCTGATAGCCTCTTGGTGGCGCCAGCGTTCGATAACGGGCAGTTTGCCGGGTTGCCGGTCACCAGCAGCTTGCGGTACTACTTTTTGAAATCATGGCTGGACGGCGTTTTTGAGGACGATATCGCACTCATTGAATTGGCACACCCCATCGGTCGCACCACCGGCTGGTTAGGGCTGGGTTTCGATGTTGATACGGCCAGTTATTCTCGTCAGCTCTGGCACAAATTCAGCTATCCTGGTAGAAGCATCATGCCGCCAGAAAAATACAACGGCGACACCTTGTTCTATGAGTACGGTCGGGCACGTTTACGAGGAATCGCAATCGAAGTACTCGGTCACTTCGACGGTGCTTTTGGGCAGAGCGGCAGCAGCGTTTTTCAAACCGATAACCGGTCGTACTGGACCGCCTTTGGGGTACTGTCAACGCACGCACTCTTTTCGCACAAAGCTTTGACCGCGCAGCAATTCGCGTCGTTTCGTCGGGTATTGGAAACCCCGGTTGGCAGTCCGGCAGCCCTTGGTAACGGACGGGACATGACGGCGTACCCCAATCCGTTTGTTGACCAGCTCAACGTGGTCTTGCCAGTGGCCGCAAGCGTTGCTAACGTATCCATTTACGACGCCTTAGGGCGGCGGGTGTACGCTGCCCAACACGCTTGGCCGACCAACGGCTTGCTGCTAAACCTAGCTTTTTTGCCGCCCGGGCTGTATGTCCTGCAAGCGGTGGCCGGCGCGCAAATGCGTCGGCGTAAAATCAGCAAAGAAGCATGGTAGGAGAGTGCGGCAAAAAATGGCCTTTACCCGAACACCTTCACCCGCTCGCCCTTGCGCTTGGTGCGCAGGTGCTGCCGGATAATCTGCTGCACGTCTTTGTTGTCGGTATATAGCTGAATGACGTCCCGGAAATCGGCCAGCCTGCGCGCCGTGAAGGTTTCATCCACGTAGCCGAAGCCTCGGTAGCGGCCGTTTTCTATCAGCACGATGCTTTTTTCCAGCTCCGTGCGGCCCGCCCCGATGACCACGAAGGTTTCGTGCTCGTAGCTGATGCTGTCGATGGCCTCGTCCACGCGCAGATTGTAGCTCTCGGGCGGCTCCTGGCCCACGCAGGCCCCCAGGCAGCGGTGTACTTGGAAGTCGAAGCAGCTGCCCGGCGTTTTGTACAGGCCGCAGAGCTTTTGGCATAAATTGTACTTGGCCACTTTGTGGTAGAGAAAGCCCTGGGCCTTGAACTGATTGCCGAGCGCGATAATGGGGATTTCGGCGTTGCGCGCATCGGCTCGGCCGTAGGCCAGGCGCTTGTAGCCCTGCTCATCGACCCGCAAGTAGATGCCGGCCGGAAACACCGAGCGCCGCTGCGCCCGGTTGTAGGCCGGCTTCATCAACTTAATCAGGTGTGACTCGTAGAGCAGCGCCACCAGCTCCGAGCCGGTGAGCTCCCAGGTAATGTCGGCAATGGAATTCTTGAATTCCAGGCTCTTGCGCGACTTCACGTCCACCGCAAAGTGCTGCTGAATGCGCTTGTAGATGTTGATGGACTTGCCCACGTAAATCACCTCGCCGGCCTCGTTGTGGAAATAGTACACGCCCGTGGCCTGCGGCAGGCTGGCCACCAGCGCCGCCGACACCAGCGGCGGCATCAGCGCCTCCCGAATGGCCGACTGCACGGCGGCCACGCGCTTGGGCGACGGGGCTTTGGTGCCCTCGGGCTTAGCTGACGCTGACCTTTGGTTGCGGCCGGCGGGGGCCAGGGCATCCACGCGGGCCAGGGTGTGGCTGGTGTCGGTGCCGTGGGGCAGGTCTTCGGTTTCGGTGGTAATCTTCAGCAGCTTGCCGAAGAGCAGGGCCGTGGCGTGGGCATCGCCAGCGGCGCGGTGCCGGCCTTCGAGCGGAATGCCAATGTTCTGGCACAGCTTGCCGAGGCTGTAGCTGGGCTGCCCGGGAATGAGGCTGCGTGAAAGCCGCACGGTGCACAGCGTTTTGCGCGAATAGTTGTAGCCGAGGTCGGCAAACTCTTTCTTCAGAAACGAGTAGTCGAAGCGCACGTTGTGGGCCACAAACACGCAGCCTTCGGTCATTTCCACCACCTTGCGGGCCACTTCGTGGAACTTGGGCGCGGTGCTCACCATGTCGTTGGTGATGCCGGTGAGCTGGGTGATAAACGGCGGAATGGCCCGGCCGGGGTTGAGCAGGGTGGCGTACTCGTCCACGATTTTCTCACCGTCGTGAATGTAAATGGCTATTTCGGTGATGCGGTCCTGCGTGGGCTGCCCGCCGGTGGTTTCAAGGTCGATAATGGCGTACAAAGCGCGGCGCTAGCTAAATGAGTAGGAGGGAAGCTAACAAACTTAGCCATGCATAAGGTTGCAGCATGGGGCGCGGGCTTTGAGTCCGCGCCTCATGCTGCAACCTTATGCGGTCAATCGCGGACCAATAGTCCGCGCTACGTTCGCTTCACCAGGCGCCAGACTTTGGCGAAAAAGCCAGGCCGGTCATCCGAAGTATCTCTTTTTGTGTCCTCGCCATCAGTTACATCGCCGAGCAAAAAGCCCCAGGGCTCGGTGGTCTTGCTGGCATCAAATACCACTTTTAACACCGCAATCAGCGGAATGCTGAGAATCATGCCCGGCGTGCCCCACAGCTCGCCACCCAGAATCAGGGCGATGATGGCCGCCATTGGGTTGATACTCACTTTCGAGCCCGTAATCATGGGCGTGATGAAGTTGCCTTCCAAGAACTGGACAAATACGAAAACGCCCACCACCGCGGCCGCCTTGCCCGGCGAACCGGTCTCGACCAGCGTAACCAGCGCTGGAATGGCCGAACCCACCAGAATGCCGATGTAAGGAATAATGGCTAGCACCGAGGCGAAAATGGCAAAAAACACGGCGAATTTCACGCCCAGCACCAGCAAGCCAATGGCGTTGAGGATTGACACAATGACAATTACCGTGAGCAAGCCCTGAATGTAGGCCTGCACTACCGTTTGGATGCTGTCCATGGTGTGCAGCACGCTGGTTCGTTTGTCGGGAGTCACGAAACGGAACATGAATTGGCGCATGTGGTCGCGGTAGTACAGAAAGCAGAAAATGTAAATCGGCACCAGCGTAGTCACGCTCAGAACACCCGCCGTGGTGCTAAGCGTGGAGCCTAAAAAGCCGCCAGCTGAACTCTTTACTGATTTCATCGAGCTGTCAATCAGCTGCTCCTTGCTCATGGGCTGATAACCGAACTTGGCCTGAGCCCACTGCTGAACCTGGTCGAAGTACTGAACGCTCTTGGCCTGGAGTTTGGGCAGCTCCTCCCGCAAACTCATTATCTGGGAGCCAAACAGGTAAAAAAGCCCCACCAGCGTTCCAATCACCAACAGCAAGGCTACAATGATGGCCCAGACGCGCGGAAGCTTCCACCGCTCCAGGCGCGTGACCAGCGGCAGGAGCAACACCGCCAGTAAGGCTGCAAAGAGGATGGGCAGCAGCACGTTATCGAGCTTGCGCAGCACGAACACCAGCAGCGAAAGCCCAATCAGCAAAAAGGTGTAGTACACAATCGGGGCCTGCTTAACCTCGGCCGGCGCGTGGTTTTGCGTGGGTGAGGGCAGGTTACGCGGCTGATTGAGGGTATTGGGGCGGGGAAACATTTAGGAATAGAAAAGGGGATTCGGGGGAGAAATAAATTCCGGAACCATACCCTGGCCGGGTGAACTGCCGGGTGAAGGACCGTGTTAAAAACTAAATAAATTGGCGGGTTTAGCTAAGCTAACTGGTAGGGGCCGGCTTGGCAAGCTGCCCTTTTCTGCGTTATTTTACCTGAAATCTGCTCCCCTTACGTATTTTTTGTAATGAAAGACGAACTACTTGTCGACGACCTGGAAGCAACCCCTAAAGTGCCCGACCACGGCTACAACGAAGACAGCATTCGGTCGCTGGACTGGCGCGAGCACATCCGCTTGCGGCCGGGCATGTATATCGGCAAGCTGGGTGACGGGTCGGCTTACGACGACGGCATTTATGTGCTGGTGAAAGAGGTGGTGGATAACTGCATCGATGAGTACGTGATGGGCCACGGCCGCACCATCGACATCAAAATCTCGGATTCGCGGGTGCAGGTACGCGATTACGGCCGCGGCATTCCGCTGGGCAAGGTGGTGGATGTGGTGAGCAAAATCAACACCGGTGGCAAATACGATTCCAAGGTATTCCAAAAATCCGTGGGCCTGAACGGCGTGGGCACCAAGGCCGTGAATGCGCTGAGCGGCTATTTCCTGGTGCAAAGCGTGCGCGAGGGCATTATGAAGGCGGCCGAGTTTGGCCAGGGCAACCTGGTGGCCGACCCCAAGCCCATCAAAACCAGCCAGCGGAACGGTACGCTCGTCACGTTCCAGCCCGATGACACGATTTTCAAAAACTACCGCTTCATCCCGGAGTACCTCGAAAATCAGGTCTGGAACTACGTGTACCTCAACGCCGGCCTCACGATTAACTTCAACGGCCAGAAGTACTACTCCGAAAACGGCCTGCTCGACCTGCTGGCCCGCAAGGCCGACGTGGAGCACCTGCGCTACCCGATTATCCACCTCAAGGCCCTGGATATCGAAATGGCCATGACCCACGGCAACGACTACGGCGAGGAGTATTATTCCTTCGTAAACGGCCAGTACACTACCCAGGGCGGTACCCACCTGGCGGCTTTTCGCGAGGCCGTGGTGAAGGCCGTGCGCGAGTTTTACAAGAAGGACTACGACGCGGCCGACATCCGGGCCAGCATCATTGCCGCCATCTCGGTGCGGGTGCAGGAGCCCGTGTTCGAAAGCCAGACCAAGACCAAGCTGGGCAGCGTGAACATGGGTGAGGACGGCCCCACGGTGCGCGGCTTCATCCTCGATTTCGTCAAGGAATACCTCGACAACTACCTGCACAAAAACGCCGCCGCCGCCGAGGCCCTGCGCAAGCGCATTGAGCAGAGCGAGCGGGAGCGCAAGGACATGGCCGGCGTGAAAAAGCTGGCCAACCAACGCGCTAAAAAAGCCAACCTGCACAACCGCAAGCTGCGCGACTGCCGCTTCCACCTGGGCGAAAATGCGAAGGACGGCGCCGAAAAGGAGCTGCTCACCACGCTCTTCATCACTGAGGGCGATTCGGCCTCGGGTAGCATCACCAAGAGCCGCAACGTGGAGTTGGAGGCTGTGTTCAGCCTGCGCGGCAAGCCGCTAAACTGCTTCGGGCTGAAGAAGAAAATCGTGTACGAGAACGAGGAGCTGAACCTGCTGCAGCACGCCCTCAACATCGAGGAAGGCATCGAGCACCTGCGCTACAACCGCGTGGTAGTAGCCACCGATGCCGATGTCGACGGCATGCACATCCGGCTGCTGCTGCTCACGTTCTTCCTGCAGTTTTTCCCGGATTTAGTGCGCAACGGCCACGTTTTTATTCTTGAAACGCCCCTGTTCCGGGTGCGCAATAAGAAGGAAACCATCTACTGCTACAACGAAAGCGAGAAGCAGGCCGCCATGCGCAAGCTGGGCAAAAACCCCGAAATCACCCGCTTTAAGGGCCTGGGTGAGATTTCGCCTGACGAGTTCGGCAAATTCATCGGCGAGAACATCAAGCTCGAGCCCGTCATTCTGCAGTCGGACCGCAGTATTCAGCAGGTGCTCACCTACTATATGGGCAAAAACACGCCCGCCCGCCAGGAATTTATCATCGACAACCTGCGCCTGGAAAAAGACCTTGTGACCTCGGATGCGCTGCCCGTGGCGGAAGTGGAGGCTTAGAGCAGTTTCCAGGTTGGTGTAGCTGTTGCGTCTCTGCGGCGCTCGCAAAACCTGTACCCAAACCTGAAAACTGCTCCAGGACCGGCCGGCCGGCGTAGAAATAGTCCTTCCCAAAAAAGCCTCTGGCCTCGCCAGAGGCTTTTTTGGGAAGGACAAAACGTATGGTTTGGGGCCGTTTCCTACTGACTTTTGCGCAGACTACTCTTTGACAGGTATAGCTGAACATAAACATTTCAATCACCCATCGCACAATGGCGCAGTTGTTGTGCCGTTTTGGCTCCTCCGTTTCACCCCCCAAACCAGCCAGAATCAACCGCTTCCGCTGTTGCGGGAACGGGCCTCATTACCCGTGAGTTTGACTCCGTAACCTTTCCACATTTATGACCCAATTGTTTATGCGACCCTTTTTAGTGCTGGGCTTATTTTTGAGCACCGCCGCCGTGGCCCGGGCCACAGTTCCGGTTTCCCAAGTGCCCTTCGTGCCCAACCACGGCCAATGGGCCAAGCCGGTGAAATACGCGGTGGACCTGCCCGGCGGGCGGCTTTTCCTCGAAAACAGCTGCTTCACTTAAACCTTATCGGCCCGGCCGGGGCACTATCCGGAAGCGGGCGCGGGCCGGACCCCGGTGGCCGGCCATGCCTTTCGCGTCACGATGGTTGGGGCGGCCCCCGCCCCGGCCCTGACCGGCGAGGCCAGGCAAGCGGCTTTTCATAACTACTTTCTGGGCAACGACCCCGCCCACTGGGCCGCCCAGGTGCCCCTGTTTGCCGGGGTGCGCTACCACGAAGCCTACCCCGGCATCGACGTGCGCTGGCACCGGCAGGCCGACAGCGGCGAGCTGGAATACGACTTTGAGCTGGCCCCCGGCGCGCAGCCGGCCGCCATTCGCCTGCGCTACGACGGCCTCGACGGCCTGGTCCTTACCCCGGAAGGCCACCTGCGGCTGCGCACCAGCGTGGGCGAGCTGCGCGAGCAGGCCCCAGCGGCGTGGCAGGTCTCGGCCAGTGGCCAGCGGCGGCCGGTGCCGTGCCGCTTCGTGCTGCGCGGCCGCGAAGTCAGCTTTGCGCTGGGCGCGGGCTACAACCCGGCCCAGCGCCTGGTCATTGACCCTGTGCTGGTATTTGCCACCTATTCCGGCTCGCCCGGTGGCATGTCGGCCAACTGCACGGCGGCCGATGCGGCGGGCAACATGTTCACGGGCAGCTTCGTGCTGGGTCCCGGCTACCCGGTCACGCTCGGGGCCATCAAAGCCAATTACTCGCCGGGCAACATCGGCATCTCAAAGTTCTCGGCCACCGGCAGCAGTCTAATTTACGCCACCTACCTGGGCGGCAACGGCAATGGATTCGGCGAAGACTACCCCTTGGATTTCGACATAAACGCGGCCGGTGAACTGCTGGTGCTGGCCGCCACGCGCTCGGCCGACTACCCCACCACGGCCACCGCCTTCGATCGGACCCTGGGCTCCGGCGGGGGCGGCGGCTTCGCCCGCGACCTGGCCGTGACCCGCCTCAATGCCGCAGGCACGGCCATTCTGGCCTCCACGTTCCTGGGGGGCAGCGGCGAAGAGGCCGGAGGCTTCTCCTCGGTGCCGGCGGCCCTGGCCCAAGACCCCGCCGGTGATGTGCTGGTGGTCAGCAGCACTATTTCGGCGGACTACCCGGTGCTCAACGCGGCCCAGCCCACCCGCGGTGGCGGCACCGATGGGGTTCTCACCCGGCTGGCCCCCGACCTCTCGCGGCTGCGCTGGTCGACCTACCTTGGCGGAGTCGCCGAGGACCTGGCCAATGACGTGAAAGTAGCTCCTGGCGGCGATGTGTACGTTTGTGGCAGCACGCTGAGCTTCAACATGCCGGTGGGTACCGGAGGCCTGCTGCCAAACGCGCCGGGTGGTCGGGATGGGTTTGTGCTGCGCTACAGCGCCACGGGCACCCGGTTGGCAGGTACTTTTTTGGGCACATCGGCCAACGATGTGGCCCGTTTTCTGGACTCCGATGCCACCGGCAGCGTGCTGGTGGCCGGCGCATCCGATGGCGCGTACCCGCGCACGGGCGGCACTTTTGGCGCCGTGGCTCCCAACACCACCGGGGTGTTTCTGCACGGCTTGAGCCCCGGCCTCAGCAGCACCCTTTTCTCGACCCAAATCAGCGTGCTTGGGTTTAGCCAACTCAACGGCTTCAATGGGTCCAACGTCGTTACGGCGTTTGGCCGCGACGACTGCGGTCGGCTTTATTTCAGTGCCTACGCGGGTGCTATTGCCAGCCCCGGCTGTCCAATCACCCCCGGTGCGCTGTTCAGTCAGCCCCGGGCCATGTACCTGGCCACGCTGGCCGAAAATGCTTCCGCGCTGCTTTACGCAACTTTTCTCGGTGAGCCGAACCAGAATCAGTCTGTTTCCTTTGGCACGCACTCGCACTTTGCCGCGGCCAACTACGTCACGAGGGCCGGGGTGCTCTACCACGTCACGTGCAGCACCGGCCAGGCCTTCGGTACCACGCCGGGGGCTTACTCGGCGGGGTCCACGACTGGCAACGACGCGGCGGCTTTCAAGTTTGACCTGTCTCCGGCGGGCGGTGCCGGCATTTTGGTGGCCGTGGCCACGCCGCCCGCCGGTTGCGCGCCCTACGCGGTGCAGTTCGTGAATAATTCGGCCAGCTCCCTGCTCTACAGCTGGGATTTTGGCGATGGCAGCCCCCTCGACACGGCCCGGGCCCCGCGGCACACCTACGCCACGGCGGGCACCTACACGGCCCGGCTGGTGGTCACCCGCCGCAGCACGGGCAACATCTGCGGGGCCGGCTCGGCCACGGCCAGCGTGCCGGTGGCGGTGCTGCCGCCGGCCTCCATGCGCCTGGTGACCGACTCGCTGGACTGCGGCCGCCCGCTCGTGCTCGACCCCACCCGCCTCACGCCCTTCGTGAGCGGGCTGGCCTACACCTGGAGCACCGGCGCGCGCACCCCCGCCATCAGCGTGGCCGCGCCCGGCCGCTACCGCGTCGAGGTCGACCAGGGCCGGCCGTGCCCGGCCGTGGTCGAATTCGTGGTGACGCTGAGCGAGGCGTTCCGGCTGCCCAATGTGCTGACTGCCAACGGTGATTAGCTAAACGCGGTGCTGAAAATTCCGGCTTCCTACGGTACCCCCGCCCTCAAGATATTCAGCCGCTGGGGCCGCTTGGTGTACGAAACCAGCGCTTACCGCAACGACTGGACGGGCACCAACCAGCCCGCTGGCACCTACTACTGGTCTAACAACTTAATTTCGCTGGCAATAGTTAAGCCAAGACACGTACGTCTTCTTGCTCATGGCTCGCCTGGCCTCCCCTCTTCACCTGCCGCTTTCTGACCAGTCCGCCCTGCGGGCCATCGTCAAAAAAGGCACCCACAAAAGCCGCACCATTACGCGGGCCAACGCGCTCCTGTTGATGGGCGCGGGCGGCCGCGCCTCGGCCGTTCAGGCGCAGGTGGGCATTTCCTCCACCCAGTACCACCGCATCAAGCGTCGCTACCTAGCCGGGGGACTGGCCGAAGCGCTGGAAGAACGCCCGCGCAGCGGGCAACCGCCAAAAGTGACCCCGGCCCTGGAAGCGCACATCACCCGCCTGGCGTGTAGCGAAACGCCCGCCGGGGCGGCGCGCTGGACGTTGTCTTTGCTCAACGAGACGCTTGTCTCGCTGGATTATATCGACACGATTTCGAACGAATCCATCCGGCAAGTTTTAAAAAAAGCAAGCTCAAACCCTGGCTGAAGCAAATGTGGTGTATTGGCACCGTCACGGGCGAATACCTGGCCAACCTGGAAGACGTGCTGGACGTGTACGCGCAGCCCGCCGAGGCGGGCGTGGTGCGGCTCTGCTTCGACGAACGGCCCTGCCAACTGCTCGACCACGTGCTCACCCCGATTCCGCCCACGCCAGGGGCCACCCAAAAAGAACACCAGGAGTACGTGCGAAAAGGCGTCTGCAACGTGCTGCTGGCCTACAACCTGGACAGGGGCCAGCGCCATCTGCAGGTCACGACCACCAAAACCAAGGCCGATTACGCCCACTTTGTGGATTGGCTCGTGCAAACCCACTACCCCGACGCGGCGAAAATCAAGCTCGTGCAGGACAATTACGCGACCCACTGCTACGGGGCCTTCTACGAACATTTGCCCGTCGAGACGGCCCGCAACCTGCGCCACACACTCGAATTTCACTACACCCCCAAGCACGGCTCCTGGCTCAACATGGCCGAAATTGAATTCGCCGCCCTTTCCCGTCAGTGCCTCAACCGACGCATCGGCACCCAGCAACGACTCGAGCAAGAAGCCTTGGTGTGGGAGGCCAAACGAAACGCGGCGGCCGTTAAAGTCAATTGGTCCTTCACCACCGAAAACGCCCGAGACAAGCTGAAAAATAGGTATACCGAACTAATCAAAATTAACAATGAAACTAAATTGTCAGACCACTACTACCAGCTGACCCAGCCGGCCTGCGGCATTAATCTCAAAGGCTGGGTGGAAATCATCCGTTAAGCAGTCGCGCACAAGTAACCGTAGTCAACCCAAAAGAACGTTATTCCGAGCTTGCCGAGGAACCTCGCCGGAGTCATCCGCGCCGCCCACTGGCGCGAGCGAGATTCCTCGGCAAGCTCGGAATGACGTTCTTCTTTATCCGGTTACTTATGCGTGGGCACTTAGGTGACTGTTGAGGCAGCTGCGCGAAAAAAAATGTCGCCGGTAGAAATTATTTTTGATTTTTTGCGTACGTTTGGACCGCCGGCCAGGGGTAGACTGGTCGGCAAATTCCACGGAAAAGCCCGGGCCTTTGGTCCGGGCTTTTTTCGTTTCGGTGAAAATCGGGCTGTTTATCAAATTTTCCAGGCCAGGGCAAGCGGTATAAAGACTAGTCAGGTTAGCTTGCTTCTTGCTGAAAAATTGCCGTATTTTACCATTTAAGCAGTTTATTATTTTTGGTATGCGCCGGTTTGCTGAATCGGCACACTAAAAATATTGGGAACTTTGCCTTTCCTAGTCGGTTTGTGACTTGTGGCGCTCTGCGCCGATACCGGTATTTTTGACGGCAGTTCGCCGACCTCATTCGTTTCCCCGTGGCTACTCTCGATACCCCTGATTCCGATACTCCCGACCAAGATTTTTTACAGCCCGGCGATTCGGTGGATTTTGATTTGTCGGCTTTTTCGCCGGCCGCAGCCGACGATGCCGCTGAGCCGGCCAGCTTTGCGGAGCAGGATGCTGCCCACCTCCGGCTGGACGAAGCCACTGGCTTATTCGACGGTGCCCTGACCGTGCACGTGGCGGCCGAAATCGAGCCCGAGCCCGAAACCGAGGAGGAGCCCAAGTTTGCCCCCGGCGAAACCATTCACGATGTGGCCACGGTACGCGGCATGTACCAGAACTGGTTTCTGGACTACGCCAGCTACGTGATTCTGGAGCGGGCCGTGCCCGCCATCGAAGACGGCCTGAAGCCCGTGCAGCGGCGCATTCTGCATGCCATGAACGAGATGGACGACGGCCGCTTCAACAAGGTCGCCAACGTCATCGGCCAGACCATGCAGTACCATCCGCACGGCGACGCCAGCATCGGGGATGCCATCGTGAATCTGGGCCAGAAGGACCTGCTCATCGAAACCCAGGGCAACTGGGGCGACGTGCGCACCGGTGACGGGGCGGCCGCGGCCCGCTACATTGAGGCCCGCCTGAGCAAATTCGCCCTCGACGTGGTGTTCAACCCCGATACCACCGAGTGGCAGATGAGCTACGATGGCCGCAAGCGCGAGCCCACCACGCTGCCCGTGAAGTTCCCGCTGCTGCTGGCGCAGGGCGTGGAAGGCATTGCCGTGGGCCTGAGCACCAAGATTATGCCCCACAATTTCCGCGAGTTGTGCAAGGCCAGCATCGACGTGCTGCGGGGCCGTGAGGTGCAGCTGTTTCCGGACTTTTCGACGGGTGGACTGTGTGATGTGACCAACTACAATTCGGGCATGCGCGGGGCCAAAATCCGGCTGCGTGCTACCATCGAGAAGGTCGACAAAACGCTGCTCATCATCCGCGATATTCCCTACGGCTCCACTACCACGGCGCTGATGGAAAGCATCGTGAAGGCCTCAGAAGCCAATAAAATTAAGATTAAGAAGGTGGTCGACAACACGGCGGCCAACGTGGAAATTCAGGTGCAGCTGCCCGCGGGCGTGTCGCCTGACCTGACCATGGACGCGCTGTACGCCTTCACCGACTGCGAAATCAGCATCTCGCCCAACACCTGCGTCATTATCGACGACAAGCCCCGCTTCGTGGGCGTGGAGGACGTGCTGCGGCAAAGCACCCAGGCCACCGTGCGCCTGTTGGAGCGCGAGCTCGAAATTCGGCAGGATGAGCTGTGGGAAAAGTGGCACAACGCTTCGCTGGAGAAGATTTTCATCGAAAACCGCATCTACCGCCGGATTGAGGAGTGCGAGACCTGGGCCGAAATTCTGGAGACTATTGATAAGGGCCTCAAGAAATTCGTGCGCATAGCCGGGGAGAAGGCCAAAGCCGACGATACCCGTATTGTGCTGCGCCGCGCCATTGCGGAGGAGGACCTCACGCGCCTGACCGAAATTCGCATCAAGCGGATTTCGAAGTTTGACGGTTTCAAGGCCGATGAATACATTCAGAAGCTGGAAGTAGAATTGGCCGAAGTGGCCGACCACCTGGCCAACCTGACCCGCTACGCCATCAATTACTTTGAGGGCCTGCTGAAGAAGTACGGCGCGGGCCGCGAGCGCAAAACCCAGCTCCGCACCTTTGATGTGGTGACGGCCCAGAAAGTGGCCGTGGCCAACCAGAAGCTGTACGTGAACTACGCCGATGGTTTTGTGGGCTACGGCCTGAAAAAGGACGAAAATGCGGTGACCATCTGCGACTGCTCCGACCTGGACGACATCATTTCCATCAAGCGCGACGGCACGTTCACGGTAACCAGAATTGCGGAAAAGACCTTTGTGGGCAAGGATATTCTGCACGTCGGCGTCTACAATAAGAACGACGACCGGCTGGTGTACAACATGGTGTACCTCGACGGCGCTTCGGGCATCAGCTTCGCCAAGCGCTTCCTGGTTTCGGGCATCACCCGCGACAAAGCGTACGACCTGACCAAGGGCACCAAGGGCACCAAAACCCTGTACCTCACGGCCAACCCCAACTCCGAGTCGGAAATCGTGAGCATTCAGCTTTCCGACAAAGCCCCGGCGCGGGTGAAGCAGTTTGACTTTGACTTTGCCGAACTAGGCATCAAAGGGAAGGGCTCGATGGGTAACATCGTGACCAAGCAGCCCATCAAAAAAATCACCCAGAAAACCCTGGGCGACTCCACGCTGGGCGGCCGCGAGGTATTTTTCGACAGCGTGGTGGGCCGCCTCAACACCGCCGGCCACGGCCGTTACCTGGGTACCTTCGACACCGAGAATACGGTGCTGGTCATCTTCAAGGACGGCAGCTACGAGCTGACCGCGCCCAACCCCACCAACCACTACGACGTGCCCAATATTGTGCTCCTGCGCAAGCACGAGCCGGAGGTGGTGCTCTCGGCCGCGTACGTGGAAGGTGAAACTAAAATCCACTATGTGAAGCGGTTCAAAATCGAAACCAGCACGCTGGAAAAGCGCTTCACGTTCATTTCCGAAACCAAGGGCTCGAAGCTGCTGGCGGTGACGGCAAACCCTGAGCCGCTGGTGGAAGTGAAAATTCAGAAGGACAAGAAAGCCGACAAGGAAACCGAGAAAATCGCGCTGCACGAGTTTATCGATGTGAAAGGCTGGAAGGCCATGGGCAACAAGCTGAACTACTATAAAGTCCACGCCCTGGCCCTGCTCACCGACGAAGGCCCCGAGCCCCAGCGCCGCGAAGTGGCTAAGAAGCGCGCCGCCTTGCCCAAGCCCGGCGAGGCCATCGCGGCCGAACCCGCAATGGCCGAGTCGACCGGTCCAGTTGGGGTGACGGCGGAGGAAGTGGCCCGCGCCCAGGAATTGCTCAAGCGCCCGAAAGCGCAGCTGGGGCTGTTTTAAGCAAGTATTCAACGTGAGAGAGTGCGGCAGCCGGGGCAGAATCCATGTCCGGTTGCCGTATTTTTTTGCCAGTTGCCAGGGGCTGGTACTTGTGAATTTGGCGTGCGGTTATGCCGTTGGCGTATTTCTTTGCCTTATGCTTGCTTTTTTCCAGTTGTGGTCGTCCTGTTCGGTCCGGTTCCTGCGGCGCGGCTGCCGGGGGCTGGTGGGCTGCCTGCTGCTGGTGGCCGTGGAAAGCGCGCCAGCTCAGGGCCAGGTGCCGGGCCGGGCCGGCAAGCCGGCGGCACCCGTGGCCAAAGTGCCGGCCGTGAAGCTGCCCGCCGCCGACCCGCCCGCCGTGCGCACCAAGCTGGCGCAGGCCGTCAGCCTGGCCAGCGTATTCAAAGATTCGGAAGCCCTGGCTGTTTACCAAGACGTGCTTAAGACGGTGCCCGCCCATTACCTCGCCCTGTGGCAGGCAGCGGTGCTGAGCGTGAAAATTGGCAGCCGCTATTCCGACGAAACCCGAAAAGCCGCTTATTTCGACGTCGCCCGCCAATACGCCGACCGCGCCTTGCTGATTCAGCCCAAAGGGGGCGAGAGCAATTACGCGTTGGCCCTGGTGCTGTTCAACCAGGCTACCTTGCTGCCGGCCGGGGCCCGCCTGCAGGTTTTTCGCGATATCCGGGCGCACGTGTATCTGGGCACTGAAAAACGGCCCGACTGGCCCGAGGCCTGGCAGTTGCGCGGCCGCTGGCAATATCGGGTAGCTCACTACAACGTGCTCGAACGGCTCTACAGCAAGCTGGTGCTGGGCGGTGTACCCTCCGGGGGCGATAGCCGCGAAGCCATGGCCAACCTGGAAAAAGCCCACCAGATGGCGCCGCAAAACATTCAGTTCAGCTACGACCTGGCCCGCATGTACATCTACCAGGGCCGCCGCAAACGGGCCATTGCCTTGCTGCGGGAAGCGGAGAAAATTCCGCCCGTCACCAGCGAAGACTTGGTAGTGAGCCGTTTATGTCGTGCGCTGTTGCCGCCGTTGGTGCGGGCCAATGCCCGGCGGGAGAA
Source organism: Hymenobacter frigidus (assembly GCF_014640435.1). Classification (GTDB taxonomy): domain Bacteria; phylum Bacteroidota; class Bacteroidia; order Cytophagales; family Hymenobacteraceae; genus Hymenobacter; species Hymenobacter frigidus. The sequence goes on from NZ_BMGY01000002.1 coordinate 194,826, forward strand.
GCGTTTGGCTAGGCAAAATCCATCTGTTCCGCCCATTATGCCAGCCACTACCCCCGCATCCGTACCAACTCCTCGCCCGGTACCGAGCGATACCCTCAGCCGCAAGCAATAGTTCGCAACGCCCGCGCCGGGCCGTACTTTGCAAGTAATTATGCGTGTTATTTCTTCGTGTGTGCGGTATTTGGGCTGCTGGGCGGTGCTGCTGGGCGGTTTGGTCCTGCCGGCCTGCCAAACCACGCCCGCCGAGCGCCCCGACACGCTGGTGGACCTGGCCACCGTGCAAAGCGGCCCCCGCGTGCAGGCCGATGAATTGAACGGAGCCATTGCCCGGGAGCCCCGTAATACGGCTTTGCTGGCCCGCCGCGCCACCTTGCGCCTGGCCGCTGGCCAGCCCCGGGCTGCTTTGTCCGATGTGGTGGCCGCCCTGCAAATTGACGATGCCGATGCCAGCCTGTACTTTTTGCAAGCGCGGGCGTTTCGGGCGCTGGGCCAGCTGCCCGATGCCCTGGCCGCCGCCCGCCAGGCTGCCGACCGTGGTTTTACCGGTCCCGAACTGCCTCTCCTGGTGGGCGAAACCCACCTGGCCGCCCGTAATTACCCCGCCGCCCTCGACAACCTCGACCGGACCCTGCGCCTCGACCCCGACCAGCCCGCCGCGCTGTTTTACAAAGGCCTCGCCTACGCCGCTACCGCCGATACCAGCACGGCCGTGCAGTACTTGCAGGATGCGCTGGCCCGCAACCCCCGCGAGCCCGAAATCCTGCATCAGCTGGCTTTTTTGCTGAATGCCTGGCGCATTCCCGCCGATGCCGCCCGCTACGCCACCTTGGGCCTGCGCCTGGATACCGCTTCGGGTCTGCTGCACTACGACTACGGCCGCCAACTGGAACTCCAGGGCCAACCCGATAGCGCTTTGTGGTACTACCGCCGCGCGCTGGCCCTCGATACCACCGTCTACCGGGCCGATTATCGCCTCGGTCTGGCTGCCGCCAAAGCACGTCGCCCGGCGGCCATCATTCAGCACCTCACGCGGGCGCTGCGCCGCAATCCGCGCCTGCCCCAGGCCCGCGCCCTTCTTGCCGAAGCCCTCGAAACCCAGAACCGGCTGCCCGAAGCTCTTGCCCAGTACCGTCTGTTGGTGGCCGAAAACCCCGGTAATCCGCACTGGACCTTCCGGGTCTGGAAAATGGGGGGGAAGGTGCAAGCGCTGTTGCCCGATAGCCTGCGACCCGCCTCACGCAACTATTATCGCCGGCCGGCTCCGGTGCGGCCGTTGCCCGTTGCCCCGTTACCGTTGCTTACGCCCAGCGCTAGATAACGCCCTTGAATCGGGTTGAATAGAGCCGGAGCAGACGGGATAAAATCCCTGATTCTTCGCCGCTCATTCTTACTTCCTCATAAAGCGAAGCGTAACTTGCGCCCAGCTTTGCCCTTTGGGCACTTTACCCCACTCTCATGCTCAACATCACCCTCCCCGACGGCTCGGTTCGCCCGGTCGAGTCTGGCACTACCGGCCACGCCCTGGCCAACAGCATCAGCGAAGGCCTGGCCCGCAACGCTTTGGCCGTGCGCGTCAACGGCGAAGTCCGCGACCTGTACCGCCCATTTACTGAAGATGCTACCGTCGAAATCTTGACCTGGAACGACGCGGCTGGTAAGTCCACCTACTGGCATTCCTCGGCCCACCTCATGGCCGAAGCCCTTGAGGCATTGTACCCCGGCGTGAAGCTGGCCATCGGCCCGGCCATCGAAAACGGCTTCTACTACGACGTCGACCTCGGCGAAGGCCGCAGCATTTCCAGCGAGGACTTTCCCGAAATCGAGAAGAAAATGCTGGAGCTGGCCAAGCAGAAGAACCGCTACGTCCGCCAGGAAATCTCGAAGGCTGATGCCATTGCCTATTTCACCGAAAAGCAGGACCCCTACAAGCTGGAGCTGCTCGAAAACCTTGAAGACGGCCAGATTACCTTCTACACGCAGGGCAGCTTCACCGACCTCTGCCGTGGCCCGCACATCCCCGATACCAGCACCATCAAGGCGGCCAAGCTGATGAACGTGGCCGGCGCCTACTGGCGCGGCGATGAAAAGAACAAGCAACTCACGCGCCTCTACGGCATCACCTTTCCCAAAGCCAAGGACCTCACCGAGTACCTTGAGCGCCTGGAAGAAGCCAAGCGTCGCGACCACCGCAAGCTGGGCAAAGAGCTGAAGCTGTTTGCTTTCTCGGAGAAAGTAGGAGCGGGGCTGCCCCTGTGGCTGCCCAAAGGCACCGCCCTGCGCGAGCGCCTCGAGCAGTTTTTGCGCAAAGCCCAGGTGAAGGCCGGCTACCAGCCCGTCGTCACGCCCCACATCGGTTCCAAAGAGCTGTACGTGACCAGCGGCCACTACGAGAAATACGGTGCGGACTCCTTCCAGCCCATCAAAACGCCCAACCCCGGCGAGGAATTCTTCCTCAAGCCGATGAACTGCCCGCACCACTGCGAAATCTATAAAACCGAGCCCCGCAGCTACCGCGACCTGCCCGTGCGCTACGCCGAGTTCGGCACCGTGTACCGCTACGAGCAGTCGGGCGAGCTGCACGGCCTCACCCGCGTGCGCGGTTTCACCCAGGACGATGCCCACATTTTCTGCCGGCCCGACCAGGTGAAGGACGAGTTCAAGAAGGTGATTGACCTGGTGCTGTACGTTTTCAAAAACCTCGGTTTTGAAGATTACACGGCTCAAATCAGTCTGCGCGACCCCGCAAACAAGGTCAAGTACATTGGCTCCGATGAGAACTGGGCCCTGGCCGAAAGCGCCATTCAGGAAGCTGCCGCTGAAAAAGGCCTCAGCACCACCACCGAGCTCGGCGAAGCCGCCTTCTATGGCCCCAAGCTCGACTTTATGGTGCGCGACGCCCTTGGCCGCCGCTGGCAGCTCGGCACCATCCAGGTCGATTACAACCTGCCCGAGCGCTTCGACCTCGAATACGTGGCTTCGGATAACACCAAGCAGCGCCCCGTCATGCTGCACCGCGCGCCCTTTGGCTCGCTCGAGCGCTTTGTGGCCGTGCTTATCGAGCACTGCGCCGGCAATTTCCCGCTCTGGCTCACCCCCGAGCAGTTTATCGTGCTGCCCATCTCGGACAAGTACATCGACTACGCCAACGAGGTGAAGGCCCAGCTGGAGCAGCGCGAGTTGCGCGGCACCGTTGATGCCCGGGACGAGCGCATCGGCCGCAAAATCCGGGACGCGGAAATGGGCAAGATTCCTTACCTGCTGGTAGTAGGGGAGAAGGAAGCGCAGGACAATATCATCAGCGTCCGCAAGCATGGCGAGGGTGACTTGGGCTCGATGCCACTGGACGCTTTCGTCAAAAGCGTGCAAAGCCAGATTGTAGAAGCCTACTAGTGAGTGAATAATGAAAATAATACCATGCGGGTCAGCTTGCGTGGTGTTATTTTTTTAGGCTAGTACAGATAGAATGGGCTGCCGGCTTGCCTTTTCAATTAAAAATGTCGATATTTGCCCCCTGATTACCAGGCCTTACCCGGCCTAAACCACGCAGAATCTCATTCCCCGCCACTTTTTTAGCAGGAGGACCAAACCATAGCAGCTCCGAATCGTCGGTACGTGCCCCGCCAGCAGGTGGAAGAGCCGTTCAAAATCAACCAGAAAATCCTGGCCCGCGAGGTACGACTCGTCGGCGACAATGTCGAACAGGGTATTTATCCGACCGACCAGGCTCGGAAAATGGCGCAGGACCAAAATCTCGACCTTGTTGAGATTTCGCCCACCGCCACTCCGCCGGTCTGCCGCGTCATCGACTACTCGAAATTCAAGTACGAGCAGAAGAAGAAAACCCGCGAACTGAAAGCCAAGCAGACCAAGGTCGTGCTCAAGGAAATTCGCTTCGGTCCTAACACCGATGAACACGACTTCGCCTTCAAGGTGAAGCACGCCCAGGAGTTTCTGCGCGAAGGCGCGAAAATCAAGAGCTACGTGCACTTCGTGGGTCGAAGCATCGTTTTCAAAGAGCGGGGCGAAATCCTGTTGCTCAAGTTTGCCCAGGCCCTTGAGGACCTCGCCAAAGTAGAGCAGCTGCCCAAGCTGGAAGGCAAGCGCATGTTCCTCTACTTGGCTCCGAAAGCTGCCGCGGTAGTGAAGCCAGCCGCTAAGCCCGCTGCCACGGACGCTAAACCTGAGAAAAAAGCCCCGAAGCCTACCGAAGCTGCCGACAAGACTGCCGAAGCAACGGAAGCGCCCGAGGTCGCCCCGGCCATCACCGAGGCCGAATAGATTTTACCCGGTTGGTGATGGCTTCCCGACCACTGGTCGGTCAGCAATTAACAACCGGAGGTCGGCGCAAGCCAATCAACAACCAAACCTCCAACAACCACTACGATGCCGAAAGTAAAGACGAAATCCGGTGCTAAGAAGCGCTTTGCGCTCACCGGAACGGGCAAGGTGAAGCGGAAGCACGCCTTCAAATCACACATCCTCACGAAGAAGACGACCAAGCAAAAGCGCGGCCTGACCCATACCGGCCTCGTGAGCAGCGCCGACATGAACCGCGTGCGTCAGATGCTCAACTTCTAATTAAAAATGGATACTAAAAAATTGAGAATTGTTGCCTATTGCACAATCGCTCCAATTTTAAGTATCCATTTTTAATTTTTAATTCATTTTCACCAGGCTTCCGGCTCTAAGACTTCAACCCGTCGCCGGCTGCCAAAAACTCTCTAGGTTATGCCAAGAAGTGTCAACCATGTGGCCTCGCGCCACCGCCGTAAGAAAATCATGCGTTTGGCGAAAGGCTACTATGGCCGTCGCAAAAACGTATGGACCGTAGCCAAGAACGCCGTTGAAAAAGGCCTTCTGTACGCTTACCGGGACCGTAAAGTAAAGAAGCGTGAGTTTCGCGCCCTCTGGATTCAGCGTATCAACGCCGGCGCTCGTGAGCACGGCCTGTCGTACTCGCAGCTGATGGGCGGCCTGAAAAAGGCTGGCATTGAGCTCAACCGCAAGGTGCTGGCTGATTTGGCCCTGAACCACCCGGCTGCTTTCAAAGGCATCGTGGAGAAGGCGAAGTAATTGCCCCTGTGCGTTACCAACCAAGAAAACGCTGGCCCTTAGGTTCAGCGTTTTCTTGTTTTGGGGCTTTACAATCCGGGCTGGTGGCCGCTAACTCTGCAAAACGGGGCACGGACTCAGGCAGTCATTTAGTAGCCCTCGCTAGGGGCCATTTGGCCGCAACAAAAAAAAAACCGCTTCGGCACGGAGCCAAAACGGTTTTCTGAAGTAGCGGGGACGAGAGTTGAACTCGTGACCTCAGGGTTATGAATCCTGTGCTCTAACCAACTGAGCTACCCCGCCGGGTTTTTTGTGGGTGCAAAGATAACGCTACAATGCGGCCCAACGCAAGCTTCAAGGCCAAAAAAACTGTAATTCCCCTACGTAGTGCTGGTTTAGGACCCGCTGATTCATTCTTTCTTCGCTTTATCTCCCATGGCATTGCCTGATACTCAAACCAAAACCCGTTTCGTGGTGGAATTCCCGATTAACGCGTCACCCAAGATACTTTTCCCTTACTTGGCTACTGCCTCCGGTCTCTCGCAGTGGTTTTGCGATGATGTGCGCTACGCGGACGGACATCACCTCAATTTTATCTGGGACCAGGAGAACCATTTTGCCGAAATCTCGGGACAACGCCTGAACCGGGCAGTTCGCTTTGTATTTCTCAACGAGCAGCGCCAGACCGTGGCCGATGCCAATTTTCTTGAGTTCACCCTCGATTCGTCGCAGGTGACCGACGAGGTGTACCTGCGGGTCGTCGACTATTCGTCGGGGCATGACGCCGCTGAGCAGCAGGAAATGTGGGAAAGCCTTGTGGCTAAGCTTCGGGAGCAGGTAGGCGGGTAGAGGCCGACGACGGTACCCGCCGGAATGGCCGAAGCCGTTAACGGTACTTTTTCCTCCTTCCCATCGTTTCAGCCCGGGCGCGGAATTCAGTCCAGCGCCGCTCGCTATGATTAAAAAGCTCGACAAGCTTATTCTGAAGGCCTTTGCCGGGCCTTTCCTGCTCACGTTTGCCGTAGTGCAGTTTATTCTGCTCACGCACACGCTGCTCAAATACCTCGACGATATCATCGGGAAAGACCTGGGTACGGGCGTACTGCTGCAACTGCTGTTTTATTTCAGCGTACTGATTGTGCCGGTTTCGTTGCCACTGGCCGTGCTGCTCTCGTCGCTGATGACTTATGGCAACTTGGGCGAACACCACGAACTGACGGCCATTAAAGCCTCCGGTATTGCCCTGACGCGCATTTTGCGGCCGGTGCTGCTGGTCACCGTTGGTTTGGCCGTGGGCGCGTTCTGGTTTAATGAAACCATCGTGCCCAAGGCCAATCTGGAAGCCTACAGCCTGCTCTGGGATGTGCGACAGCAAAAACTGGCTTTGGATATCCGGGAAGGGGTTTTTTACAACGGCATTCCGGGCTATACCATCAAAGTGGATAAGAAAACCGGAGAAAATGGCGACCGGCTGCACGGCGTCATGATTTACGACCACACCCAGAAGTCGGGCAATGCCACGGTGATGCTTGCTGATTCCGGCCGGATGTTCACCCGCTTCAACGGCGCCTATCTGGGTCTAGAACTCTTTCACGGTCACAATTACGTGGAGCAGCCCGATGCGCAGAACCGGGCGGGGGCCAGCTTTATTCGGCAGGGGTTCGACCACAACGTGGTGACGTTCTCACTGGCTTCCTTTGACCTGGGCCATACCCAAAAAGAGCTGTTCCAGACCAATCGGATGATGCTCAACATTCCGCAGCTGCACAAAGCTTCTGATTCGTTGCAGACGAGAATTCAAAAGGAGCAGGAAATTATTCCGCGGCAGATGAATGCTTACTACACCTTCCTCCGGTTTGATACGACGAGCCAGGCGGCCAACAAACGGGTGATAGCGCTGAAAGTACCCACCACCCGTTTGCCCGCCACTACGGCTACCATGTTGCAACAGGCCGCCAACCGGGCCCGCAACATGCGCGCCTACGCCAACACCACCGCCGAGCGCCTGGATGACTTAGCTAGAAACTCGGCGCTGTTCCGCATCGAAGTCTACCGTAAATACTCCCAGTCGGTGGCGGTGTTGCTCATGTTTCTCATTGGCGCACCGCTGGGCGCCATCATCAAAAAAGGAGGTTTGGGAGTGCCGATTCTGGTATCCATTCTCTTCTTCATCATCTACTATGTCCTCAGCATCATGGGGGAGAAGTACGGCCGCGAGTTTGTGATGCCCGTAGGCCTGGGCATGTGGATGTCCAATCTGGTGTTGCTGCCGGCCGGCTTGTTTTTCCTGTACCAAGCCTACAACGACTCCGGCTTGCTTGAAATGGATTTCTGGCGCCGGCTCCCGCAACGCCTCGGCATTCCGGCGCTGCGCAAAATCACCGCACCGGTGGAAGAGTAAGGCCGCAATTACTCCGCCTGTCATTGAAAAATCCGCACTTCGTGCTTTTATCCTGTTTTTAAATTGCGTACCTTTGCGATACCCCAACGTGTGGGGTAACCGATTAACATTTTTTACACCTTTAAATCTAAGACGGGGTAACACCTATCAGCCGATGATTTTAACCACCGAAGCAAAACAGGCCATTTTCGAAAAGAACAGCCTGCAAAAAGTGAAAACTGATACCGGTTCGGCCGAGGCCCAGATTGGCCTTTTCACTCACCGCATCATCCACCTCACCGAGCACCTCAAGGTGAACAAGAAGGACCACAGCACCCGCTTGGGCCTGCTGAAGCTGGTAGGCAAGCGCCGCCGCATGTTGGATTACCTCCAGCACCGCGAAATCAACCGCTACCGCGCCATTATCAAGGAGCTGGGCATCCGTAAGTAAGTCCAGAATCTGAGAGTAGGGAGCCTTCCAACGAGGGTTCCCTACTCTTTTTTTGTTCGGGTCGGTTTGGCACTGAGACTGGCCCCAAATTCTGTTTTATCGTGCCGTACTGTTGTGTTTACCTGAGTAACGATGGCCGCAACTGGCGGCATTCGTTTTTGGCTGCTCGCCCGCTGTCGCTTTTCCAAGCAAATCCCGCTGATGTCCCAACCCCACGCCATTACCAAAACCCTGGCGCTGCCCGACGGCCGCGTTATCTCCATCGAAACTGGCCGGCTGGCCAAATTCGCCGACGGTGCCGTCGTGGTTCGCCTCGGCGACACCATGCTGCTCGCCACGGTGGTTTCGGCCCCGAGCCAGCGCGACGGGGTTGACTTTCTGCCCCTGTCGGTAGATTACCAGGAGAAATTCGGCTCGGCCGGCAAGATTCCCGGCTCGTTTCAGCGCCGCGAAGGCCGCCTGAGCGACTACGAAATCCTGGTTTGCCGCCTCGTCGACCGCATCCTGCGGCCGATGTTCCCTAAAGACTACCACTACGAGGTGCAGGTAATGATTACCCTCATCTCGGCCGATAAAGAAGTGCAGCCCGACGCCCTGGCCGCCCTGGCCGCCTCGGCTGCTTTGTCGATTTCCGATATTCCGTTTGCTGGTCCGATTTCCGAAGTGCGCGTTGCGCGCATCGACGGCCAGTTCCAGATTAACCCTAAGACTTCGGACCTGGCCCGTGCCGACATGGACCTGATGGTGGGCGCGACCGCCGACTCCGTGGCCATGGTGGAAGGTGCCATGAAGGAGGTGAGCGAGGAGGAAATGGTGGCGGCCATTGCCTTCGGTCACGAAGCCATCAAGGCCCAGTGCCAGATGCAGAAAGAGTTGGCCGAGGCCGTCGGCCGCACCGCCGACTCGCCGACTCGCGAGTATCCCAAGTACGAGGAGAACGAGGAGTTGAAAAAGACGATTCTGGACGCTGTGTACCAGGGCGCTTACGATGTAGCCCGTAGCGGTAACACCAGCAAAGGTGGCCGTAAGGAAGGCTTCTCGAAGGTGAAAAAAGCTACCTTAGAGCATTTGCTGGCCGTGAATGCGGAGCTGAACATGAAGATGTTCAGCCGCTACTATGGCTTGGCCGAGAAGAAGGCCATTCGCGACATGATGGTGAAGGAGCGGGTGCGCCTCGACGGTCGCCAGCTCACCGAAATCCGCCCCATTTGGTCGGAAATCAACTACCTGCCCGGTGCGCACGGTTCGGCCATTTTCACCCGCGGCGAAACTCAGAGCCTGACCACGGCCACGCTTGGCACCAAGCTCGATGAGCAGATTGTGGACCAGCCACTGGCGAAGGGCTACTCGAAATTCATGCTGCACTACAACTTCCCCGGTTTCTCAACCGGCGAAGTGAAGCCGAACCGGGGCGCTGGCCGCCGCGAAATCGGTCACGGCAACCTGGCGCTGCGCTCGCTGAAGCAAGTGCTGCCGCCCGATGATGAGAACCCCTACACCATCCGCATCGTGTCGGACATCCTGGAGTCGAACGGCTCCAGCTCGATGGCTACGGTGTGCGCCGGTTCGCTGGCGCTGATGGACGCGGGCGTGAAGATTTCGGGTGCCGTGGCGGGTATCGCCATGGGTTTGGTGCAGGATAAGGAGACCGGCGAATACGCCGTGCTGAGCGACATTCTCGGCGACGAGGACCACCTCGGCGACATGGACTTCAAAGTGACCGGCACTGAGAAAGGCATTTGCGCCTGCCAGATGGACATCAAAATCCAGGGCTTGAGCAACGAGATTCTGACCGCTGCGCTGCACCAGGCCCGCGAGGGCCGTCTGCACATTCTGGGTGAAATGGCCAAGACCATTGCCGCCCCGGCGGCTGAGCTGAAGGCGCACACGCCCCGCTCGCACAAAATGTTGATTGACAAAGAATTCATTGGTGCCATCATCGGGCCGGGCGGCAAGGTTATCCAGCAAATCCAGAAGGATACCAACGCCACGGTCATCATCGAGGAGAAGGACGAGAAGGGCCACGTAAGCATTTACGCCGCCAACCAAGATGATATGCAGGGCGCTATCGACCGCATCAGGGCCATTGCGGCGCAGCCGGAAGTGGGCGAAATTTACAAGGGCAAGGTGCGCAGCATTCAGCCCTACGGCGCTTTCGTGGAAATCATGCCGGGCAAAGACGGCTTGCTGCACATCTCGGAAGTGACGCACGAGCGGATTCAGACGCTGGAAGGCTTGCTGGAAGTGGGCCAGGACATTGACGTGAAACTGGTGGAAATCGACAAGAAAACCGGCAAGTACCGGCTCTCGCGCAAGGTGCTGTTGCCCAAGCCCGAGGCGGCTGCGGCCAGCAACGGCGAAGCCCAAGCGTAGCTACGTTAAGCGTCCCGAACTAATGTCAGAGCAAGCCTGTTGGTTTCCTCTGACTTAGGGACACGCCAATACGGCTTTTTCTTTCGTGTAAATCCCATTAGATATCGTTCTTACCCAGTCCCATGAGACAGCTAAAAATCAGCAAGCAGATTACCAATCGCGAGAGCCAGTCGCTGGATAAATACCTCCAGGAGATTGGTAAGGTGGATTTGCTCACGCCCGACGAGGAGGTAACGCTCGCGCAGCGTATCCGCGACGGCGACCAGCAGGCGCTGGAAAAGCTGACCAAGGCTAACCTGCGCTTCGTGGTGTCGGTGGCCAAGCAATACCAGAACCAGGGTCTTTCGCTCGGTGACTTGATTAACGAGGGCAACCTCGGTCTTATCAAAGCCGCCAAGCGTTTTGATGAAACCCGCGGCTTTAAATTTATCTCTTATGCCGTGTGGTGGATTCGTCAGTCCATCCTCCAGGCCTTGGCCGAGCAGAGCCGCATCGTGCGTTTGCCCTTGAACCGCGTGGGTTCGCTGAACAAAATCAGCAAATCCTTTTCGGAACTGGAGCAGAAATTTGAGCGGGAGCCCTCGCCCGAAGAAATTGCCGAAGTACTCGAATTGACTACCTCCGAAGTGGTGGATACGCTGAAAATCAGCGGCCGCCACGTATCGGTGGATGCGCCGTTTGTGCAGGGTGAGGAAAACCGTCTGCTCGACGTGCTCGAGAACGAGGACGAGGATTCGCCCGACATGGCGCTGATGAACGACTCGCTCCGCAAGGAAGTGCAGCGCGCCCTGAGCACGCTCACCAAGCGCGAAGCCGATGTCATCACGCTCTACTTCGGGCTGAACGGCGAATCGGCGCTGACGCTGGAAGAAATCGGCGAGAAGTTTAACCTGACTCGCGAGCGGGTGCGCCAGATTAAGGAGAAGGCCATTCGGCGCTTGCGGCACACGTCGCGCTCGAAAGCGCTGAAGCCTTATCTGGGTTAATCAATTAGTTTTGTAGAATAAAAAACCCCGACCGTCAGGTTGGGGTTTTTTGTACAGCTAGGTGACGGGGACGTAGTGCGAAGCGGTGCTTTGCCTTTACACGCCGACAATGGCTTTATATCCATCGTTCAACGATGCGCGAAGCAGGGCTTCGCGCCATAGCACACAAAATGTCTGAACACATCAAATGCCTGATTATCGGCTCCGGCCCGGCCGGATACACCGCCGCCATCTACGCCGCCCGCGCCAACATGGTGCCTGTTATGTACATGGGTTTGCAGCCCGGCGGGCAGCTCACCATTACGAATGACGTGGAGAATTTTCCCGGCTACGCCGACGGCGTGAACGGCCCGCAGATGATGGAAGACCTGAAAAAGCAGGCCAGCCGTTTCGGTACCGACATCCGCTACGGCATTGCCACGGCGGTGGATTTCTCGGTACATCCGCGTAAAGTCACCATCGATGAGTCGTTGGAGCTGACGGCTGATACCGTAATCATTGCTACCGGTGCCTCGGCCAAGTGGCTGGGTATTCCCTCGGAAGCCCGGCTGAATGGTTCGGGCGTTTCGGCCTGCGCGGTGTGCGACGGTTTCTTCTACCGAGGTCAGGAGGTCGCCATTGTGGGGGCCGGCGACACGGCGGCGGAGGAAGCCACGTACCTGGCCAACATGTGCAGCAAGGTGACCATGATTGTGCGCAAAAGCGAGATGAAAGCCTCGAAAATCATGCAGCAGCGCGTGCTGGACAACCCCAAGATTGAGGTGCTGTTCAACACCGTGACCGATGAGATTCTGGGCGAGCACGTCGTGGAAGGCGTACGCGTAAAAAACATATTGACGCATGAAACCCGCGAAATTGCGCTGACCGGCTTCTTTATTGCCATTGGCCACGAGCCAAATTCCAAGATTTTTCAGCCCTACCTGCACCACGACGAGCAAGGCTATCTGAAAACCCTGCCCGGTACCAGCAAGACCAACCTGGACGGCATTTTCGCATGCGGCGATGTGCAGGACTTTACCTACCGCCAAGCCGTGACGGCCGCCGGCACGGGCTGCATGGCCGCGCTGGATGCCGAGCGCTATCTGGCCGCGCTTGGCGCACACTAAATTGCCATTTGCAGCGTGTTGGGGAAGGCCTGGCCTTTCTGCACACCGATGTATTAGACTGAACGGCACGGGCCGGGGCGTGTATAAGCCCCGGTTACGGCCTTTTCCTGTTTGCTTTTGATTTTTCTGAAAACAACTTACTGGCGGTCAGCGCTGCTATTGCTGGCGCTCGTGCTACTGCTGGCCGGGCTGAATCCAGCCTTGGCGCAGCGCCGCAAGACCCCACGCCCGAAGGCGAAGGCCGGCAGCACCACCGGCAAATCAGACTTCTTCCGCATTAAAACGCCGAAGATGCGCTATGTGCGCCCCGATACCACCACGGTCATCGAAACCGAGGAATTGCCCGACGATAATTCCGACGCGGCAAAATCCATCTTCTTTAACCCGGCCAAAAAGCTCAGCATCGTCAGCGAGGACACGTCGACGCTCAACCTCGGCGGGCAGGAGATTGTGGAGATGTCGGAAGAGGTGTTGATTGACTCCTCGTGGGTGAAAGTGGCCGGCTACTATTCCATCTGGGACACGCACACCGTGAACCCGTACCGAGTGGACGGCCGCAGCTACCGCGACTCGCTGAAGCTGCACCTTATCGACCCGCCCCGGCAGCGCTACGCCAAAATGCCGTTGGTGTCGACGCCCATTACTTCGGGTTTTGCCTTCCGGGGCTACCGCTGGCACTACGGCATGGACCTGGACCTGGAAACCGGCGACTCGGTGCGCACCGTGTACGATGGCGTGGTGCGTATCAATGCCTGGGACGGTGGCGGCTACGGCAACTACATTCTGGTGCGCCACTACAACGGCCTGGAAACGATTTACGGCCATATGAGCAAGGCCTTGGTGCCGGTGGGTACCTTTGTGAAGGCGGGGCAGCTCATTGGCTATGGCGGCAGCACGGGGCGCAGCACGGGCTCGCACCTGCACTTTGAGGTGCGCTACCAGGGCAACCCCATCAACCCGACCCTGATGTATGATTTCCCCGGCTACAAGCTGCGGCACGACAACTTCACCATTACTTCGCAGCTCTTCAACTATTACAGCCGGGCCGTGGGGCGCAGCCGCAGCAGCGGAAGTCGTGGCCGGAGTGGTTCGCCATCCCGCGCCCGGCAGATGGTGACGCACAAGGTGCGCTCGGGCGATACGCTTTCGGAGGTAGCCGAAAAGTATGGGGTGCGCGTAAGCACCCTCAAAAAGTTGAACCCGGGCGCGAAAACGCTGCAACCCGGCAAAAAGCTACGCATTAAGTAGGGCTATTCCAGGCCCAAAAAGAACGTCATGCTGCATGCAGCGTGACGTTCTTTTTTGTTTTCCAACGTTTTAAGTAAACCGATAATGAAACTGGATATTCTGGCGCTGGGCGCTCACCCTGACGACGTAGAAATGTCGTGCACCGGCACGCTGCTGGCTGCCATGGCGGTAGGCAAGACCGTGGGCATTGTCGATTTTACGCGAGGCGAATTGGGCACCCGTGGTACCCCGGCCACCCGGGCCGCCGAGGCGGCTGCTTCCAATAAAATCCTCGGTATCGAGGTGCGCGAAAATCTGGGCCTGCCCGATGGCTTTTTTCGCAACGAGCGGGAGCACCAGCTGCCGCTTATCGCTGCTATTCGCCGCTATCAGCCCGATGTGGTGCTTTGCAACGCCATTCACGACCGGCATCCTGACCACGGCCGCGCCGCTCAGTTGGCTTCGGATGCCTGCTTCCTGGCGGGCCTGCGCATGATTGAGACTTTAGGGGATGATGGCCTGCCGCAGGCTGCCTGGCGGCCCAAAAACGTGTATCACTACATTCAGGACCGACAATTGCCGCCTGCTTTTGTGGTGGATATCACACCTTACTGGGCCAAGAAGTGGGAGGCCATTCAGGCGTTCAAAACCCAGTTTTTTGACCCCGAAAGCACGGAGCCGCAAACGTATTTGTCAAGCCAGACTTTTGCCCATTTCATGGAAGCGCGGGCCCGGGAGTTCGGCCACATCATCGGCGTCGAGTTTGGCGAGGGCTTTACGGTGGCGCGGCCAGTGGGCGTGCGCGAAGTGGGTGACTTGCTGTAGGGGATAAGCTGATAGTAGGCGGTGTTCAGCAGCAGCAGCACAGCCTGGCAGAAACCAAACGGAAGTTTTTCCCGTTACCACGGAAAATATTCCCACCTTTGGGTCTGCATTCTTTGCTCATTCTTATGACAGCCGCTGCTTATCCTTCCGCCGTTTACTCGCCTGCTTTGCTGGGGCTGCAGGCCACCGTGGCCGATTCCTTCGCACTGGTGATGGAAGCCCGCACCGGCGTGCTGGCCAAAACTGCTTTCGATGTGGCCGCGCTACTGCAATTCAGCGCCGATGAACTGGCTGACTTACTTCACACCACTACCAAAACGCTGCGCACCTACCGGGAAAGCAAGAAGCGCCTCGGCCCCGCCGCCAGCGAGCAGGTACTGAAACTGCTCGCGCTGGCCCGGCAGGGCGAAGAAGTGTTTGGTAACGTGCCCGCCTTCCGGCGGTGGCTCGACAAGCCCGCCTACGGCCTCGACAACCAGCCACCGTTGGCCCTGCTCGAAACCAGTGGTGGCATCGACCTGGTGGCCGACGAGGTTGACCGTATTGGCCACGGCGACTTTGCCTAAGCTCGTTCCTGCGTGGAAATCTACCGCATCTGCCTGGCCAAGTACGCCAGCGAGCTAGTCGCGTCCGGCAACCCCGGACGCTGGAATCTGCGCGGCCAGCTGGTCATCTACGCTGCCGGCAGCCGCGCCCTGGCCTGCCTCGAAAACGTGGTGCACCGCAGCGGCGAAGGGCTCAACAGCCTCTTCAAAGTCATCCGCATCAACGTACCGGATGCTTTGCTCATCGAAGAGCTAACCCTGGACCAGATGCCCCCCGACTGGCAACTGCCGCGCCATTATGCTCGCTGCCAGCCTTTGGGTACCGCGTGGTACCAGCGTCAAACGGCGGCGGTGCTGCGGGTGCCGTCCTCCATCATCGCCCACGAGCACAACTACGTGCTCAACACCCGCCACCCGGATTTCGGGCAGATGCGGATTGTTGGGCGGGAGGATTTTGAATTTGACTCGCGGATTAAGCAGGACGGTTTTTGATTAATGTGCTTTGATTAAGTCGGATTCTCATATCGTGGATAGGCATCTTCGCTATATTTAATCCCAGCTATGCTGTACAACTCTTTGGCGGTGGTTCAAAACTGAGTGATGTCTGATTTTTCGCTTGTTAATTAATTCAGCTTAAAAACACGTCAGGATGGCGGGAAGGACGGATATCTACACGGCATAAATTGAGTGCAATACCGAAATCACCAAGCTTCGGACCACCGGCAGTTTATTTACCCGCTGCTATAAGAAGGCCTTTTGGAGGAAAAACCTCTGGTTGTAAAAATGCCTAAAATCATCCCCCATCTGCACCCAAGCCGAACACCGGCTCGCCCGGACGTAAAAGAGCCGCTCCGACAGTTGTCGGAGCGGCTCTTTTGCTTAGAATAGCGTGTCGTGGACGGGGGTAACCGGCTTACTGCCGCACCAAGCGATGCGCTACGCTTCCCTCGGTGCTGGTCACTTTCAGCACATACACGCCGGTAGCGAGCGTGGTCAAATCCAGCTCACACGTGGTTGCGCTGGCGGCCATCGTGCCGGTCAGCATTTCCTGGCCCAAAGCGTTGTACACCACTAGCTGGGCCCGGGAGTGACTGCCGCTCAGCGTCACCGTGAGGCGGCCGGTGGTGGGGTTCGGGTACACCGTCAGCTCGGCGGCGGACAGGCCGGCACGGGCTGCCGTCACCACCGTCGACACCGGAGCGGAAGGCAGCGAGGCGCAGCCCGTGGCGTTGGTCACCACCACGGTGTAGCTGCCGTTCTGCGTGGCGGTGTAGGTTGCGTTCGTAGCGCCGGCAATTACCACCCCGTTCAGGTAGAACTGGTACGTGGCGCCCGGCGCGGCCGAGGCCGTGAGCAGCGCCCCGCTGGCCGTGAGCGTGGGCTGTGCCGGCAGCGCGTTGATGGTGAGCGGGGCCGTGGCCGAAGTCGCCGCGCAGCCGCCGCTAGCGGCCACCGTATTGGTCACGGTGTAGGTTCCCGGCGTTGAAGCCGTCAGGTTGATGGCTCCCGTCGCGGCGTTCACGCTCAGACCAGTAGTGGACGTGAACGTGCCCGCTGCGCTGCCCGTGGCCAACATAGCGGCCGCTGTTCCGGTGGCACAGTAGCTGCTGTTGGCATAGCTAAACGTAGCCACGGCCGGGGCCGTGATGGTCACGCTGGCCGTGCCCGTGCTCGGGCAGGGGCCGCCCAGGCTGTAGGTCACCGTGTAGATACCGGCCGTGCTCGCGCTCGGGGCAATGGCGCCCGTGCTCGCGTTCAGGCTCAGTCCGCTTGGGGCCGCAAACGTACCGCCCGCCGTTCCCGTCACCGTGGGCGTCGTCATCAGCGAATTGCTGCGGCAGAAGCTGGCCGCCGGATACGCGAAGGTGGCCGTGGTGGTCGGATTCACCGTGACCGTGGTGGCCACCGAAGTGGTAGCGCAGCCGCTGGCGCTGGTCACCGTCACGGCGTAGCTGCCCGCCGTGGTGGCGGAGTAGCTGGCTGCGGTGGCCCCGCCGATGGGTTGCCCGTTGAGTAGGAACTGGTAGAGGAGGCCGTTGCCGCTTGGTGCCGTGAGCACCACCGAACCACCGGCGCAGAAAGTAATAGGGCCACCGGCCACGAGGCTGGCCACCGGCGCGGTATTCACCGTCACCGAGGCCGTGGCCGATACGGCCGCGCAAGCCCCCGAAGCGGCGATGGTATTGGTCACGGTGTACGTGCCGGGCTGGCTCAAGCTCAAATCAATGGCGCCCGTCGCCGCGTTCAGGCTCAGCCCGGCGGGGGCCGCACTGAAGGTGCCCGCGCTGCCGCCGCCCGAGAACGTGGGCAGAGCCGCCGTGGCTGCGCCAGCACAGTAGCCCGTGGCGCTGCTGTAGGAGAAGGTGGCCACGGGGGCCGTCGTAATGGTTACGTTCACGGTGCTGCTGGCCGGGCAGGTACCGCCCACGCTGTAGGTTACCGCATAAGTCCCGGCCGTGCTGGTTTGCAGGTTAATCGTGCCGGTAGCCGGGTCGATAACCAAACCCGCCGGGGCGGAGAACGTGCCGCCGGCCGCCCCCGAAACCGTGGGCATGGGATTGGCCGCCGTGGGGCAGAACGTAGTGCCCCCCGCGTAAGCAAAGGTGGCATTCGGCGTAGCCGTGATAGTAACCGAGGCCGTGCTGCTGCCCGGGCAAGGGCTGCCGCCCACATAAGTGACGGTGTAGGTGCCGGGTTGGCTTTGGCTCAGGTTCAGTACGCCCGTGGCGGGGTTAAGGCTCAGCCCCGTACCCGAAGCCGAAAAGCTGCCGCCGCTAATAGATACCGTGGGGCTGGCCGTGCCCGCGCCCTGGCAGAAGCTGCTCGCCGCGTAGCTGATTGTAGGCGTAGCAATGGGGTTGACCGTAACCGGCACGGCCGCCGCCGTAGCCGAGCAAGCGCCCGCGTTGGTGATGACCACGCTGTAGGAGCCGCTGGCCGAGGCCACGAACGTGGCATTGGTAGCCCCGCTGATGGCTTGGCCGTTGTTCAAAAACTGGTAGGTGCTGCCCGCCCCCCCGCCATTGGCGGTGAGGGTGACGGCGCCGCCCTGGCAAAAAGTCGTTGGCCCGCTGGCGGCCAGGCTGGCCACTGGCACGGTGCCGATGTTAACCTGCGCCGTGGCCGTAGCACTTGGGCAGCCGCCCGCAGCGGCCACGGTGTTGGTCACGGTGTAAGTACCCGGCTGGCTTTGGGCCAGGTCAATAGCTCCGGTACCGGCATTGAGCACCAGGCCCGCTGTCGAGGTGAACATGCCAGCTGAGGCGCCGCTGGCCAGCGTCGGCGTGGGGGTGGTGCCGCCCACGCAGTACGTGGCGGCGCCGTAGCTGAACGTGGCCACGGCCGGAGCCGTGATGGTCACGGTGGCCGTGCCGGTGCTCGGGCAGGGGCCGCCCACGCTATACGTTACGGTATAAGTGCCCGGCGTGCTGGCTGCCAGGTTGATGGTGCCGGTGCTGGCATCGCCGCTCAGGCCCACGGGAGCCGACGAGAAAGCGCCGCCCGTAGTGCCCGTAATGGTAGGCGTGGGTGAGGTGCCGCTGTTCTGGCAGAAAGCCGACGCGCTATAGGAGAAGGTAGCCGTGGTTTGCGGGTTTACCGTCACCAAAGTGGCGGTGGAAGTACCCACGCAGCCACCGGCGCTGGTAATAACCACACCGTAGCTGCCGTTGGCCGTGGCCGTGTAGGTGCTGCTGGTCGCGCCGCTGATGGGCTGGCCACCGTTCAGGAACTGGTAGGTAGCGCCGACGGCTCCGCCCGTGGCCGTGAAGATTACGCTGCCGCCCTGGCAGAACGTGGTGGGGCCACTGGCCGCGAGGGCGGCTGCCGGAGCCGCTTCAATGGTCAGACTTACCGCCGTGCTGCTGGGGCAACCCCCTCCCACGCTGTAAGTCACGCTGTAGGTGCCGGCCGTGCTGGCCGTCAGGTCCACCGCGCCGGTGCTGCTGCTCAGGCTCAGGCCCGAAGGAGTAGCCGTGAACGTACCGCCCGGGGTTCCCGTGATGGCGGGCGTGGGTGGGGTGCCGCTGTTCTGGCAGAAAGCCGCCGCGCTGTAGGAGAAGGTAGCCGTGGTTTGCGGGTTCACCACTACGCCGATGGCGTTGGAGGTAGCCGTGCAGCCGCCGGGGTTGGCAACAACGGCCGTGTAGTTGCCGCTGGCCGTGGCCGTGTAGGTGCTGCTGGTCGCGCCGCTGATGGGCTGGCCGTTGTTCAGGAACTGATAGGTGGCGCCAGTAGCCCCGCCGCTGGCGGTGAGCACGACGCTGCCGCCCTGGCAGAACGTGGTGGCCCCGCCGGCCGCGAGCGTGGCCACGGGCTGCGCCGTGAGCACCACGGAGGTAGTGGCCGAAACGGCCGCGCAGCCATTAGCAGCCGCCACGGTGTTAGTCACGGTGTAAGTGCCGGGTTGGCTCTGGACCAAGTCGATGGCTCCGGTGCTGGCGTTCAAACTCAGGCCCGCGGGACTGGCCGAGTAGGTGCCGGTTGTGGCCCCGGTGGCGGCCGTGGGCGTGAGGGTGCCCGCCGTGCCGGCGCAGCGGCTGCCGCCCACGTAGCTAAAGTCCGCCGTAGGCGCGGCCGTAATGGTGATGTTGGCCGCGGCGGTGCCGGGGCAGCTGCCCCCGCTGGTGTAGACCACGCTATACGTGCCGGGCTGGCTCTGCGCCAGGTTAATTGTGCCCGTGTTGGTGTTCAAACTCAGGCCCGTGGTGGTCGAGAAGGTGCCGCCCGTGGGCGTGACCGTGGCCGTGGGGTTGGTGGCGCCGCTCTGGCAGTAGCTGGCGGCTGGGTAGCTGAGCGTGGCCACGGTGGGCTGAGTCACCGTGACGGTGACGGCGTTGGACGTGGCCGAGCAGGTAGCCGGGTTGTTGACCACCACGGTGTAGGTGCCACTCGTCGTGGCCGAGTAGGTTGAGGCGGTGGCGCCGGGAATCTGGTTGCCGTTCTTCAAAAACTGATAGGTGTAATTGGCTGCGCCGTTGCCAGTTACGTTGGCCGTGAGCAGCACCGAGCCGCCCTGGCAAAAAGTCGTGGGCATGTTCGTGTTCAGGTTCACCACGTTCTGCGGCTGCACTTGAATCTGTATGGAAGCGGAAACCGCCGAGCAGCCCGCCGCATCGGTCACCCGCACCGAATAGCTGGCGCTGTTGGTGACGGTGGCCGTGTACACCTGGTTCGTGGCCCCAACGATGTTGATGCCGTTGCGCAGAAACTGGTAAGTGTAGTTGCCGCTCGGGCCCGCCACCAGGTAAATGGTGCCTTGCTGGCAAAACCGCGTCGGGCCCTGCGAGTTGATGGTGGCCGTGGGCGGCTGGTTCACCGTCACCGTAGCCACGGTGGAGGTCACCGGGGCGTTGGCCCCGTTCTGCACCACGGCCCGGAAGCTGGTGGTTTGGGTCAGGTTGGAAAAGGTATAGGTCGGGGCCGTGCCGGCCACGTCCACGTAGCCGTTGCCGCTGTTGGTCTGGTACCTCAGGATGGAGCCGGTATAGCCCGTGAGCGTGAGCGTGCCGGAGTTAAAACCCGCGCACACCGTGCTGGTAGCCGGGCTCAGTGTGCCCCCATCCGGCCCCGGCGACTGCGCCAGGACCTGTCCGGGCAGCCAGCAGGCGGCCACCAGCCAGAGCCAGGCCATTGGGCGGGACCAGCCCTTCAGCGGGCGGTTCATACGTAGGAGTGTAGTCATAAAAAGAAAGAGAAAGTGAGAAGCTTGGTCTGAACGAATGCGGTAAGTACACAGACAGGGCCTGAACCAAAGAGCTTAAGCCGGGACTGCCCCCATGCTTGAAAATACTCAGCGCGGAGCAGCCATCAGTATCAGGACCAGGGCACAAGAGTAGCGGCCCAACATGATGCGAACATGAACAAGACATTCCTAAGAAGCTGTTTGAGTTCGCAGAAATTCAGGGTTCTGCGGATGTTAACTACTGCAATCCAGGTATTTGCATGACGCAACATCCGGTCGTATTCTTTGGACAAGCGCCGGTTCATGTCGAGTCACGCAAACGTGCGCTCGATAATTCAGCGCCGGGCGTGGATGCAGAAATTGGTTTTCCGCACCGGTACGCGCGCTGGTTTCTCGACCCGGATGCCGTAGCGTTGGGCCAGCTGCTGGCGGAAAACACCGTGAAAGAAACTGTCCATGAAAACGACCTGGACGGCTCCCAGCAGTTCGTGCGTGGCGGTTACCTCGTCCCAGAAAGCAATGGCCGCGGCTCCGTCCACCGCATGAGCGGGGCGCACCCGACTGGCCAGCACCTGGCCCGGCTCAACTGTTTAGCGTGAGCAGGTTCCAGCGTCCGTGCTGGCGTTGGATTTTGGTGATGGAGGCAAAGTCGATGCGCAGCTGAAAGGCGTTGCGCAAGGGTATTTCCAGGCAATTGGCCACCAGCGCCCGAATGGTGCCGCCGTGGCTGAATACCAGCACGGGGCCCGGCCCCCCGGCTGCGCCGCCGTCCGCCAGCTCGGCCAGGAAAGCCGCCGCCCGCAGCTGCACGGCCCCGAATGTTTCGCCGCCGGGCGGGGCCAGCGTCACGTAGTCGGCCATCCACGGTGCGGTTTCGGCGGGCGACAGGTCATTCCAGGCGCGGTTTTCCCACGCGCCGAAGTGCATCTCGCGCAGGCGCTCATCGGGCGTAACAACGGAGGCAAACTCGGCGGCCAGCGCCTGGCACCGCGCCGCCGGACTGCTATAGGTGTGGTAGCCCTGCGGCGGCGCGGGCGGGAGCTTGGCCCGCAGCGCCACCACTTCCGCGGCAAAGGTGTCGGCCAGGGGCACGTCGTAGTGGCCGTAGCAGAGGCCAGTGGCGGCCACGGCGGTGTGGCGAATCAGATAAATTTCCATGCGATTCCGAGCAGTAAGAATAAGTACACGACCACCTCGGCCACTTGCTGAATGGCCCCGAGGCAGTCGCCGGTGTAGCCCCCAATCCAGCGCTGAAAGTAGCGGGCCAGGCCGCTTCTGACGGCCGCCAGCGGGAGCAGCACTAGCAGCACGGCCGGGCGCTGCTGCCAGTTGGCGTAGAGCAGCAGGGGCAGGCTGCCCAACAGCAGCCCAGTGCCCAGCTCGGCGCGGCTGATTTTCTTGGCTACGGGCTTGGCCTTGCTGTCCTCGTTTTCGCGGGCGTAGCTGTGGGTGAAGATGCAGGCCAGGGCCGTGGCCCGGCTCAGCGGGTGAGCCAGCAGCAGGGCCGGGCCCACCAACGGGGGAGGCAGCCCGCGCAGCACCAGGAACTTCAGGCTCAGCAGCAAGGTCAGCCCGGTGACGCCGTAGGTGCCCAGGCGGCTGTCTTTCATGATTTCCAGGATTTTGAGCTTGGTCCAGCCGCCGCCAAAGCCGTCGCACACGTCGGCGAACCCGTCTTCGTGGAATGCCCCGGTGAGCAGGATGCTGGCTCCCATGCTCAGCAGCAGGGCCACGTCGTCGCCCAGCCGCAGCAGGCGCCCACCCGCGTACACGGCCGCTGCCACCGCGCCCACCAGCCAGCCGATGAGGGGAAAGTAGCTGGTGGCCTTGTTGAGCAGCGCATCCGAATACCCCACCCAGGCCGGCACCGGCAGCCGGGTATAAAACTGCACCGCGAGCAGCAGCAGGCGCAAGTGATGGCGGGGCCAGGAATCCATAAGCGGCCGGTTTCTCAATTCGTTTGTGTGGGACGAACTGCTTGGGAGCCGGAATCGTCGCTGACGCCGGCGCTTTCGAAAGACGCCATCTCATTCAAAAAGCCCGCTGCGGCCCGCACCAAGGGGTAGGCCAGCGCGCAACCCGTGCCCTCGCCCAGGCGCAGGCCCAGGCGCAGCAGCGGCCGGCCGCCTAGCTCAGCCAGCAGCCGGCGATGACCCTGCTCGTCCGACTCGTGGCAGAATACGCAGTAGCCCAGCACCGCCGGGGCCAGCCGGGCGGCCACCAACAGCGCCGCCGAAGCAATAAAGCCGTCAATGAGCAGCAGCATGCGGTGCTCGGCGGCGCGCAGCAGGGCCCCGCACATCTGCGCGATTTCGAAGCCGCCGAAGGTGGCCAGTACGGCCAGCGGGGCGGTTCCTACGGTGGAGTGGGCTGCCACGGCGCGCGTCAGCGTATCGAGCTTGTGGGCCAGGCCGGCCGCGTCGAGGCCGGTGCCGCGGCCCACGCAATCCACCAGGGCATGGCCGGTGAGTTGGTGCATGAGCACGGCGGCCGCGGATGTGTTGCCGATGCCCATCTCGCCCACTCCCAGCACGTTGCAGCCGCTGGCGTGCAGCTCGTCGGCCAGGCGGGCGCCGCGCTGCAGGGCGTCGGTACATTGGGCGGCGGTCATGGCCGGCTCGTGGGCGAAGTTGCGGGTGCCTTCGGCGATTTTCTCGTCGCGCACGGTGGGCAGGTCAGCAAAAGAGCCCCGCACGCCGGCATCGACAATGGTCAGGCCCAAGCCGTTCTGGTGGCAGAACACGTTGATGGCCGCCCCGCCGCTCGCGAAGTTGCGCACCATCTGGTGGGTCACTTCGGGCGGGTACTGGCTCACGCCGGCCTGGGCAATGCCGTGGTCGGCGGCAAACACCAGCACGTGCGGCCGGTGCAGCGCCGGCCGCAGGGTCTGCTGCACCAGCGCGATTTGGTGGGCCAGGGCTTCGAGTTGGCCCAGGGCGCCCAGAGGCTTGGTTTTGGTGTCAATTTTGTGCTGGATGGCGGCGCTCAGCGCGGCATCGGGCGGGGTGATATTCCAGGAATTCATGCGGCAGGCTGTTCGGGTTGGGGGGTGTCCTCGGCGCGCTTAAAGCGCTTGTAGAGAAATAGCTGCCATTTTTCTTCGGCCACGCCGGCCTTGTCCATCTCGGCACGGGCCAGGGTGAAAAACAGGTCCGAGAGGCGGTTGATGTAGGCCGGGATGATGGGGTTTACCGCGTCGGTGGCCATCAGACTCACCAGGCGGCGCTCGCCGCGGCGCATTTGGGTGCGCACTACGTGGCACAGGGCCGACACTTCGTTGCCGCCGGGCAGCAGGAAGTAGTCGGAAGCCGTTTTCATTTGGCCTTCCAGCTCGTCAATCCACTCCTCGCACTGCTGCGCGCCGTCGGCCGGCATGGGGTTGGTATTGATTTTCTTGGCATCCGAGGGCCGGGCCAGGTGCGACATCATGTCCATCAGGTCCTTCTGGATGGTGTGGAGTCGTGGCTGCCAGGCGTGGTCCGCGCCGAGCTTCACGCGCAGCAACCCCAGCGTGGAGTTGGCCTCGTCGAGGTCGCCCATGCACTCCACGCGCACGTCGTCTTTGGGCACGCGCGAGCCGCCGAAGAGGCCCGTGGTGCCAGCGTCACCTTTTTTGGTATAGATTTTCATGGGGTAATAAGGGGTTTAACCAACAGTTCTTAAACAGTTATTTTACCACCAGCGGCAGGCCCGATACCATGAAAATGGCGCGGTCGGCCCGCTGGGCAATGTGCTGGTTCAGCCAGCCCTGCAAATCCGTGAACTTACGGCCGGCTTCGGTAGTAGCGTGCAGGCCCATGCCCAACTCGTTGGAGATGACCAGCAAGGTGCAGTCCTGCTGCCGGAGCAGGTCGAACTCAGCTTTGGCTTGCTGTAAGGCCGTGTCCACATCGTATTCGGCGTCGGCGAAGAAGTTCGTGAGCCACAGCGTCACGCAGTCCAGGACCACGGTGCGGCCGCCCAGGTCGAGGCGGCTTAGGTACTTTTCTTCTTCCAGGGTGGTCCAGCGGGCGTCGCGGTCGGCTACGTGCCGGGCAATGCGCTGGCGGTGGTCGTCGTCCCAGGCCCGTGAGGTAGCGAGGTAGACCGGGGTGGGGCTAAGCTGGAGGGCCAGGTCCTGGGCGTAGCGGCTTTTGCCCGAGCGCTGCCCGCCGGAGATGTAAGTAAGCACAGGCTGGAAATTTAGCAGTTATTAAAAACGACCCGACTGCGGCCGGCGCGGCCGGGCCGGTCACGATTAGCCTAAAAGTTTATGGTGTAGCGGCCGGTCAGGTTGCGGCCTGGCAGGTTGTAGCCCCGCTTCTCGTAGTAGTTTTCGTCGGTCAGGTTGTTGGCCAGTACCGATAAGGTGTGGCGCTCGGTGGCCGTGCGGTTGGCCGTCACCACTACATCGGGAAGGCGCTGGTACCGAAGTGTATCGGTGAGGGCCGGAGTTACTGGGCAGCGGAGTGTTTCGACGGGCACCTGGGCCTGGGCACCGTGGCCGGCCCCGGCCAGCAGCATCGTGCCCGACAGTTTGGCTTCAAAGCCGAAAGCCTGGCGACGACGGGGAGTAGCGTGTTCTTTCATGATTAATCTAAAGAGCAGAAAATCAGGTAACAGAAAATGCAAGAGGAATCAGTGGCTGGCCGCAGCGCCGGCCGGGTGGTTGTGGGGTAGTTGGCGCAAAGCCTGCAGCAGGGCCGCGATGCTCTCGTGCGGGCCAGCCGGTTGGTCCCCCATCAATTGGCTGGTCCAGTGGCCCAGCCCCGGGCCATCGGGCACGGTCACGCGCCAGTCGGCGCATTCCGTAGTTGGCACAAAGCCTTCGCGCTCCAGCGCCCGGCGGGTCCAGAAGGCGGCCGCGCCCGCGCCCACCACCTGCATCGCCGGTCCCGTGGGGGCGTGCAGGGCAAACGTGCCCGAAGTCGGGTCGAAGGCCAGCCCTTCGCGTGCAAAGGCGGCTGCGAACGTGCCGCTCAGCACCAGGTCCTCGGGGGTGCCGGTGCGTAGGGACCCATCGGCTGGCAGCAGCCACACCTGGTCGGCGGCCTGCAGAGCCAAGTCCAGTTCGTGGGTCGAGAGCAGAATGGCCTTGCCGGTCTGGCGGGCCAGGCGGTGCAGCAGGCGCATGAGGGCCACCCGGTTGGGCAGGTCGAGGTGGGCGGTGGGCTCGTCGAGCAAGACCACCGGCGTGTCCTGGGCCACGGCGCGGGCCACCAGCACCTTTTGCCGCTCGCCGTCGCTGAGCTCGCCCACCGGCCGGTGGGCCAGGCCGGCGGTGTCGGTGGCAGCCAGGGCCGCTTGCACCTGGGCGTCGTCGTGGGCCGAGAGAGTACCCAGCCAGCCGGTGTGGGGGTGGCGGCCCAGGCTCACCAGCTCCCGCACGGTGAGGTTGCCCACGTCGACGCGGTCGGTGAGCACGATGCTGAGCTGGCGGGCACGCTCGGCGGGGTTCATCCGGGCCAGAGACACGCCGCCCAGCTCCAGCCGGCCGCTGAGCGGGGGCTGCAGGCCGGCCAGCGTGCGCAGCAGGGTTGACTTACCGGCCCCGTTGGGGCCCAGCAGGCACACCAGCTCGCCGGGCCGCAGGGTCAGGTGCAGGGGGCCGGCCACCGGGCGGGGCGTTTTCCGGTTCACAAAATAGCCCACCGTCAGGTCGTCGGCGGTCAGCAGCGGCATGGGCTCGGGCATCGGCGTAGAAGTCGGCATCAGGAAAAAGATGAGCGGATGTTTGAGCGGCGCAGCACCACCCACAGCACCACCGGTGCCCCCAGCAGCGAGGTTACCACGCTCAGGGGTAATGCAGTCTGGCTGCCGGGCAGTTGAGCCAGGCAGTCGCAGCCCAGCGTGAGGGCCGCGCCCGCCAGGCAGGAGCCGGGCAGCAGCACGCGGTGGTCGGCAGTGCGCAGCAGCGCCCGCACCAGGTGCGGCACGGCCAGTCCCACAAATCCGATGGGTCCGCAAAATGCCGTGATGGCCCCGGCCAACAGGCTGGTGCTGGCAATAATGAGCGTGCGCGACCGGCCCACCGACAGCCCCATGCTGCGGGCGTAGTTCTCGCCCAGCAGCAGAGCGTTCAGGGGCTTGGCCGAGGCAAAGGCCAGTCCCAGCCCCACGGCCACCACGGTCGCCAGCACCGCCAGCTGGCGGCCCGTTACGCCGCCCACCGAGCCAAACGTCCAGAGCAGGTACTCCTGAATTTGCTCCGGGGCGCTGAAGTATTGCCACAGGCTGACGATGGCCCCCGTTACGCTGGCAATCATCAACCCCACGATGAGCAGCACCACGTTGTCGCGCACCCGCGCCGAGAGCACCAGCACCAGGCCCATCACCAGGGCCGCGCCGGTTGTGGCGGCCAGCACCAGCCCCCAGCTGCCCCCCAATCCCAGCGTCCGGATGGCGTAGCTACCCACCACACTGCCGCCGGCCATCATCACGGCGGCCACGCCCAGCGCGGCGCCCGCCGTGAGGCCCAGCGCTGATGGGCCGGCCAGCGGGTTGCGAAACAGCGTCTGCATCTGTAGGCCACTCACGGCCAGGCCGCTGCCCACTGCCAGGGCGGTCAGGGCCTTGGGCAGCCGGATTTGTTGCACGATAAAGACCCAGGCCGGCGTGTCGGTGGGCTGCCCGAGCAGAATCCGCACCACGGCCGGCAGCGGAATTCGCACCGGCCCCAAAGCAATGTCGAGTACGAAAGCCAGGGCCACCAGCCCCAGCAGGGCCAGCAGCAGCCCCGCCGTGCGCGACCGGCGCACGACCGGAGCCACGGCGGGCGCAGCCGTCAGAAAGGCCGTGCTCATCGCAGCAGCTGGTAGTAGTAGAGCTGCCAGGTAGGTAGCAGCTCGGGGTGCAGAATCTTAATCAGGTCGGCCAGCACCCGGTCGGGCCGCACCGCGCCCGACTCCCAGTAATCGTTGGAGCCCTGGGCGTTGGTGCGGCGGTTGTTGTTATAGAGGCGGCCGGTTTTATACGGCCCGAAAGCGGCGTACCGTGCGTCCTGGGCCGTGATTTCAGCCTTGGAATTTGCCGAGCCGGTTTGCAGCCAGTACTCGGCGGTGAGGGCCACCGGGGCCACCGTCTCGAAGGAAAGCGCCAGGCTGCCCTGCGGCGACTTAACCTTGTCCCAGGCGTAGGTAGTGCCGGCGTCGCGCAGAAACTGGGCCAGATAGCTGTCGGCATCGGGCACGTGCCACACGTCTTTGAAGGGCAGGCCCACCACCACGCGGGGCCGCCGGGTGGCCTTGCGGCCCAGGGCGGCCAGGCGCTGGTAGTCGCGCACCACCTGGCCGAACTTCTGGTTCACCAGGTCTTCCTTGTTGAGCAGCACGGCCAGCACCTTCACCCACTCGGCCCGGCCCAGGGGCGTGGTTTCCACCCATTCCGAATTAATCATGACCGGGATGCCAGCGGCGGCCAGCGTCTGAAACCGGGTCAGGCTCTCGCCGGGCCAGCCGGTGGCCATCACCAAATCGGGGTGCTGGGTGATGAGCTGTTCGTTGTTAAGCTCCTTGCCCTGGCCCACTTCCAGTATCTGGCCTGCCGCGATGCGCTGCCGTACCCGCGGGGCGGAAGCGTACTTGAGGCTGCCCAAGCCCACCAGGATGTCATCAGCTCCGAGAAAGTCGGTCAGGGCCACGTGCATGGACGAGAGGCCCACCAAGGTGCGAATCGGCGTTTCCACCAGCAGCGCGTCGGCGTAGCCGGGAGGGCGGGCCGTGCCCCGGGGCACCAGCAGGTAGCGCGTGGCCGTGGTTTTCTGCTCGAACGGGCTAAGGATGGTGAGTACCTTGCAGCGGCCGGCGTAGGCAATGGTGAAGCCTTTGGCGAAGCTGACCGTGGTGCGGCCGCGCAGCAGTGGCGCGCTGGTTGTGGGCGCGGAGGCTGCGGGCGCTGGGCGCTGAGCAAGGCCCGGCCCGGCACTAGCCAGCAGCAAGCCGAGGAGCGCGAAGGCGCGACCGACCAGAAAAAACAAGGGAGCACCGCCGGCACGGCCGGGGGGAAGCGGGGGGTTGGGCATGGTACGACGAGCCTTTCTGCCGAAAGCTGTGACTGTATGAAGCAAGCGGCAGGTCTTCTGACTTCCCCCACCGGCCGACGGCCTTCCCATTCCCCCAAGGGAACAGTGGCACCAGGTATCGACTGGTTGTTGGAGGGGGTTACAGCAGCGGAGACTGTCCCGGATTCACACCGGATTCCCTTTTAAAGTCGCCCCGCACCGCGGAAACGACTACCATTTACTGCGCCAAAGGTAGCCCAAAAAGCAAGATTCCGGCTGCTGGGACCGGAAATTCATGGCAACTGCACCGCAGCCCGCACGAAGTCTACCCGTGCGGCGACCGCCGCCAGGGGCAGTTCCCGCACCTCGTAGCCCAGGCCCTGGTAGGTGTCGCGCAGGGCGTGGTACAGCGTTTCGGCTTCGGAAAACGTCTGCCAGCGCTCGGCGTCGTTCACGTAGATTTCCGGCCAGGGCGGGGCCAGCAACACCGGGTTCTGGTAGGGGTGCGCATGGGCCGCGGCGCGGTAGGCGGGCGGCACGGGCAGGCCCGCCACTTCCAAGTAAGCCAGGATATCGGGGATGCCCCGGTCGAAGAATGTGACCCCGCCGCGCCGCGCCGCCCGCCGGTGCTGGGCCACCATCCGGGCTAGGGCCAGCTCGGCAAAACCGCTTAAGTCCTGCCACGGCACCCGGCTCGTGCCCAAGGCCACCTGCTCGCGAATGAGCCGGCGCGATACCTCGGCGACGCCTGCGAAACCGGCCCGGCGCAAGGCCGCCAGCAGCGTAGTTTTGCCGGCCCCCGGCCCCCCTGAAATCACGTAAAGCGGCATGTTGTGGAAACCAGGCCGCCGAATTTCCCGGCCGCGCCAGCTCAAAACTACGGTTTATTGCGCCGATACTCACGCCGTTGCTTCTGCCCCTGTGCCTGCCTCATCCAACTCAAAGCCTGGGTTTCTGCGCGCCGCGCCGGCCATTAGTCGTCCCGGCCGGTGCCGCATTGCCGAGGCTCGCGACGCGGTATTTGCTTTCACGTACCACCAGAATCCGCCGGTCCCGGCCGCGCTCGGCAAGGTCACTTACTTCAGCCTCCAGGCCGATGCGGTCCTGTTTGCTGGCACGGATTATTTTTGCATCTGCCTGGGCATAAGCCTTGAACCAGCGAATATCACGAGTGCCAAAGGTGTGGCCGTGCCGGCGCAGCTACATCGCCAGGGCAACGTGTGGGCTTCCTGCGTGCACCTGTACTGGGGCGAAGATGCGGGGTTTATTAGGCACCTAATTGCGGGCGGCGGCGGCGGTTCTGCCACCACAATAGCCCCGTAATCCCCGCCACTACCACGGCGCACACCGCGTGATTGAGCCGGGCTACGCGGTTGATTTCGTGGTGCCCAAGCGGGCGGGGGTTGTCACCGATGAAGGGCTTGGGCACGAGTTGGCCGTGGTAGTAGTTGGGGCCGCCGAAGCGGCAATTGAGCACGCCGGCCAGCGCCGCTTCGGGATAGCCGGCGTTGGGGCTTTTGTGCTGGGGGCCGTATTGGAGAATAAACCGAAAGCCGCGCCCGCTGCCGCCCAGCAGCGCTAGCAGCCCGGCCGTGAGCCGGGCCGGCAACAGGTTGGCTACGTCATCGAGGCGGGCGGCAAACTTGCCGAACTGCTCGTAGCGCGGGCTGCGGTAGCCCACCATCGAGTCGAGGGTGTTCACCATTTTGTAGGCCATCAGGCCCGGCACGCCGGCCAGGGCGTAGTAGCACAGCGGGGCCACCACGCCATCGCTCAGGTTTTCGGCCAGGCTCTCGAGCACGGCGGTGCGGATTTGCTGGGCGTCGAGCTGCGTGGTGTCGCGGCCCACGATGCGGGCCAGCTGGCGGCGGCCGGCTTCCACGCCGTCCCGTTCCAGCACCTCGAATACCGCCCGGCCCTCGCGCACCAGGCCCGTATTGGCCAGACCGTAGAATACCCACGCGCTGTTGGCGGCCACCGCTACCCCGGCGGGCAGGCGGCGCAGGGCGTTATCCAGCAGGGCAAAAACGCCAAATGCCCCGCCTACCAGGCCACCGGCCAGCAGGGTGCCCTTGGCAAAACGGTGCGGCCCGTCGTTCAGGTGCCGCTCGCCGGCCGTAATCAGCGCCCCGTAGGTGCGCACGGGGTGCGGCCAGTTTTCGGGGTCGGCCAGCAGCAGGTCGAAGGCGTAGCCCAGGGCCAACGGGACGGCTAAGCGGGTAAATCGGTCCATTCGCGCAGGGCATTAATGAGCAGTTGGTTGTCGGCGGGCGGGCGGGTGCACAGTCGGAAGTGCGCGGGCGTAAGACCCCGGAAATTAGCGGCGTCCCGAATCAGCAGGCCGTGTTGGGCCAGCAGCCAGCGCTTGAGCTCGGCGGCGGTGCCGCGGCGCAGGGCCCCCACAAAGTAGTGCGTATGGCTTGGCATGATTTCCAGGCCTTCGTTCTCCGAGAGCTGCGCGGTGAAGGCGGCGCGGTCGGCCAGCAGCAGCGCGGTGGGGGGCTGCACGGCGTCGAAGTGCTCAAAGAGAAAATGACCCGCGGCGGCCGCCAGGGCATTCACCGTCCAGGGGGCTTTGCCTTGGGTGAGCTGGGCAATGAGGCGCTCTGAAGCCAGCACGTAGCCCAGCCGCAGGCCGGGAATGGCGTAGGCCTTGGTCAGGGAGCGTAGCAGCAGCAGGTTGTCGAACCGAGCCAACAGCGGCCGAGCGGTGGCGATGCTGGTGGTGAATTCAATAAAGGCTTCGTCGAGCACGAACATGGTGCCGGGGTTGCCGGCCAGCAGCGCCACCAATGCGGACTCGCGCAATACGCTGCCGGTGGGGTTGTTGGGGTTGCAGATGAACACCACATCTGCCGCCAGGGGCTGGGGTTGGGCCAGCTGCTCCCAGGCCAAAAAGGTTATTTGGTGCCCGTGCAGCCGGGCCGCGTCCTCGTACTCGGCAAAGGCCGGCGTGACGATGGTGGTGCGCCGCCCGGCCCAGGCCTGCGCCACGAGGTAGATGCTCTCGGTGGTGCCGCTGCTCATCAGCACCTGGCCGGGCAGTAGGTTGTGCTGCCGGGCCACTCGTTCGGCCAGGCTCTCGGTCAGTACCTCGGGGTAGCGGTTCACGGTGGCCCACTGACTGAATACGTAGTCTTTCAGGCCCGTCGGCTCGCCGCCGTACCACACGTTGGTGCTGAAATCAGCCACAATGTGGTGGGCGTGTTGGTAGCCGTCGTCGCCGTGTCCGTGCAGCATAAGAGAAAGTTAGGGGAGTTGCAGGGCCGCGTAAATCTGCGCCACGTCCACGTTGGCGCGGATGTGGGCGGCCAGCCGGTCGTACTGCTCGTTCTTGAACGCGGTGAAATCAAGCGGCGCGGCGGTCTTCTGTGGGGTATAGGGTGCCAGCAGGGCGTCGATGACTGCCGCATTGTCGAGGATGCCGTGCAGGTAGGTGCCCCAGCAGCGCGGGCCGGCGTAGTAGCCGTCCGGGGAGCCCGCGGGCGTGCCGTCGGTGAGGGTAGCTACGGGCTGCGCTGGACCATCAACGGTGGTCTGACCCATGTGAATTTCGTAGCCCCGGCAGTCGGCCGCCGCACCGCCCAGAAAGGTGAATTGGCGCTGCCGGGTGGTTTTTTCGCCTTGCAGCACCGTGCGAACGGGCAGCAGCCCCAGGCCGATGGCGGCGGGCACGGGACCTTCCACGCCGTCGGGGTCTTCCACGGAGCGGCCCAGCATCTGGTAGCCCCCGCAGATGCCCACCACGGTTTTGCCGGCCCGGTAGGCCTGCACGATGGCCGCCGACAGCCCGCTGTTGGTGAGCGCCAGCAGGTCGGCAATGGTGTTTTTGCTGCCGGGCAGGATGATGACGTCGGCCGCGCCGATTTCGGCCGCGTCGCGGGTGAAGAACAGGTCGGCCCGGGGGTCGTGAGCCAGGGCGTCGAAGTCGGTGAAGTTGGACAGGCGGCCCAGCAGCACCACGGCCACGCGCACGCGGCCGGCCGGCCCGGCCCGGCGCTGCTTGTGGGCCAGCGCCACGGAGTCCTCTTCCTCCACAAAAATGTCGCGGAAGAAGGGCAGCACGCCCACCACGGGCACGCCGGTGAGCTCGGCGAGCTGCTGCCGGCCATCCTCGAACAGCCGCGCATCGCCCCGGAATTTATTGATGATGATGCCCTTGATGCACGCTTTTTCATCGGGCTCCAGCAGGGCTAGCGTGCCGAACACACTGCCGAACACGCCGCCGCGGTCAATGTCGGCAATCAAATACGTGGCGGCCCCGGCGTGCCGGGCCATGCGCAGGTTGGTGATGTCACGCCGCTTCAGGTTCAGCTCCGAAATGCTGCCGGCGCCCTCCAGCACGACGGGCGAGTACCGGGCCGCCAGCCGGTCGTAGGCCTGTGTAGCGGCCACGAACAGTTCGTGGCGGTCGTTTTCGCGGAAGTATTCGTAGGCCGACTGCGTGCCGATGGGCCGGCCGTTGAGCACCACCTGCGAGGCCAGGTCGGAGGTGGGCTTGAGCAGCACGGGGTTCATGTCGACGTGGCAGGCGATGCCCGCCGCCTCGGCCTGCACGGCCTGGGCCCGCCCAATTTCCAGCCCCTCGGGCGTGGCGTAGCTGTTCAACGACATGTTCTGGGCCTTGAAAGGCGCCGGCTGGTGCCCGTCCTGCCGGAAAATGCGGCAAAAACCCGCCGTGATGACGCTTTTGCCCACGTCGGACGCGGTGCCGACAAACATGATGGGGCGAAGCATAAAATACGGAAGGAGCGAGGGATGAAAACGCAAAAATAGGTTGCCCGCTTTCTAAAACCGGCCTATGGCCCAGGTATTCGGCTTATTTGGTAGTCGGCGGCCCGGCGGCCCAGGCGTTTTCGACCACCAGGCCGGCCAACTCGTGGCAGGTGCCGCAGCCTTCCATTCCCCACAGCGGGCGCGGGCAGAAGACCCCCGCATCGCGCAGGCAAAGGCTGGCGTGTCGCCCACACTCGGAGCGCGATGCGCGGTCATTAACAGCCGCTGCAAGGCCTCCGGGGTAAACCAATTTCTAGCAGCAAGTACGGTTGAGGGGAGTCCGATTTTCACCTTGCGCGGAGCGAAAATGATGTCAGGCTACCGCGACGTACCCGCAAGCGTTTGCCTCCGGCGAGCACCGCTAAGCGCCGATTAAAGTCCGGTGTCCGGGTCGTTGTCACTTTGCTTTTTACCCCGTATGTTTGCCCCATAAACTTTAGGGGTGTCCGGCTGGTCCGGACTGAGATGATACCCTTGGAACCTGCATCAGGCTGATACCTGCGAAGGGAAAAGTACCAGAAAGTACACGAGGCGAGCCCGCGGGCCGCCTTCGTCGTGCGCGCTGCCTATTGTTTATGGTTTGATTCACGCCTAACTACTTCTTAGTTGCATGGTCTACTATGTCAATAACGCGCCGCAGGAAGTGGCGGCCTCCTGCACCATCGCCGCAGCCTTGGCTCGTCTCGACCTCACCAGTCCCCATGGCCTGGCCGTGGCCGTGAACGATACGGTGGTGCCCCGCGCCGAGTGGGATGCCCACCCGCTTCAGCCCAACGACCGGCTCACGCTGATTCGCGCTACCCAGGGAGGGTAGGCCGCGCCAATAGCTTCTATCTGTCTGTATTTTCTTCCTGCTTCATGAAAAAAGACCACGCCCCGCAGCAAACCCTGGTGGAACGCCAGCCGCTGACCGGCTCCCGCAAAATCTACGTGCCCGGCCAGCTTTTCCCGCAGGTGCGGGTGGCGATGCGCGAAATCGGGCTGGCCGATACCGAGCGCAAGTTCGATTTTGGCTTTCCGTCGGAGCAGAAC
Organism: Hymenobacter frigidus; assembly: GCF_014640435.1. GTDB lineage: Bacteria > Bacteroidota > Bacteroidia > Cytophagales > Hymenobacteraceae > Hymenobacter > Hymenobacter frigidus. Next base: position 229,240 of record NZ_BMGY01000002.1, read on the forward strand.
CCACCCGTGACGGTGTACGATACCAGTGGGCCCTACACCGACCCCGACGTGGCCATTGACTTGAAAAAAGGCCTGCCCCGCCTGCGCGCCAGTTGGATTCTGGAGCGCGGCGACGTGGAGCAGCTGCCCGGCACTACCTCCGAGTACGGCCAGCAGCGCGCCGCTGACGCCCGCCTCGACCACCTGCGCTTCGAGCACATTGCCGCCCCGTTGCGCGCCCGACCGGGCTGCAACGTGAGCCAGATGCACTACGCCAAAAAGGGCATTGTCACGCCCGAGATGGAGTATATCGCCATCCGCGAGAATCAGCGGATGGACGAGCTGGCGGCCGACGACCCGCTGCGCGCCCAGCACCGCGGCCACAGCTTCGGGGCCAATACGCCGCAGGGCGCCATCACGCCGGAGTTCGTGCGCTCGGAAGTGGCGGCCGGCCGTGCCGTCATTCCCTCCAACATCAACCACCCCGAGAGCGAGCCGATGATTATCGGGCGCAACTTTCTGGTGAAAATCAACACCAACATCGGCAACTCGGCCGTCACTTCTTCGATTGAAGAAGAGGTGGATAAGGCCGTGTGGAGCTGCCGCTGGGGCGGCGATACGCTGATGGATTTGAGCACGGGCAAGAACATTCACGAAACCCGCGAATGGATTATCCGCAACTGCCCGGTGCCGGTGGGCACGGTGCCCCTCTACCAGGCGCTGGAAAAGGTGAATGGCAAGGCCGAGGACCTGACCTGGGAGCTGTTCCGCGACACGCTCATTGAGCAAGCCGAGCAGGGCGTCGACTACTTCACCATCCACGCCGGGGTGCTGCTGCGCTACGTGCCGATGACGGCCAAGCGCGTGACCGGCATTGTATCACGCGGCGGCTCTATCATGGCCAAGTGGTGCCTGGCGCACCACCAGGAGAGCTTCCTCTACACGCACTTTGAGGAAATCTGCGAAATCATGAAGGCCTACGACGTGGCCTTCTCGCTGGGCGACGGCCTGCGCCCCGGCTCCATCGCCGATGCCAACGACGAGGCCCAGTTTGCCGAGCTGGAAACCCTGGGCCAGCTCACCAAAATTGCTTGGCAGCACGACGTGCAGGTAATGATTGAGGGCCCCGGCCACGTGCCCATGCACCTCATCAAGGAGAACATGGACAAGCAGCTGAAGGAGTGCCACGAAGCGCCGTTCTACACGCTGGGGCCGCTGACGACGGACATCGCGCCCGGCTACGACCATATTACTTCGGCCATCGGCGCGGCCATGATTGGCTGGTTTGGCACGGCCATGCTCTGCTACGTGACACCCAAGGAGCACTTGGGCCTGCCCAACAAGCAGGATGTAAAGGATGGGGTGATTGCCTACAAAATCGCGGCCCACGCCGCCGATTTGGCCAAAGGCCACCCGGGAGCGCAGTACCGCGACAACGCCCTGAGCAAAGCCCGGTTCGAGTTCCGCTGGGAAGACCAGTTCAACCTCAGCCTCGACCCCGACACCGCCCGCGAGTACCACGACGAAACGCTGCCCGCCGAGGGTGCCAAAGTAGCCCACTTCTGCTCGATGTGCGGCCCACATTTCTGCTCGATGAAAATCACGCATGAAGTGCGCGACTACGCCGCCAAGCAGGACCTCACGGCCAGCGAAGCGTTGGCGAGCGGCATGGCTGAGAAGTCGCGCGAGTTCGTGAACAAAGGCAGCGAGCTTTATCTGTAGCGCCTTCTTAAGAAGCTGTTTGAGTTAGCAGAACTTCAGGGTTCTGCGAATGTTAACTATTGCAATCCAGGCAT
>NZ_BMGY01000003.1 GCF_014640435.1 Hymenobacter frigidus
CCTATCAAGCTGATTTTAGCTCAAAACTCACCCTCACCCCTTAATTTTTAACACAGTTCATGTGAAGGGACGGAATCTAGACGAGTTCGGCGCCCATTAAACTTTATATTACCGCTAAAATTCAATTATGCAGGCACACAACTCCACTCAACTCAAAATCCGCAGCGAGTCGGCGTGAATAAGCGGCGAGGCTTGATACCGGCCTTCACGCGGGCCATTCTCCAGGTTGAGTACGCCGCGGGGGCAAGCCGTGCTGCACATGCCGCAGCCCACGCACGAGGCCCGGATGATGGGCTCGCCGCGCTGGGCGTACTGCTGCACATCGATGCCCATTTCGCACACGTTGGAGCAGTTGCCGCAGGAAATGCATTGCGCGCCGTTGGTGCTGATGCGGAAGCGGGAGAAGTGCTTTTGCAGCAGGCCCAGGTAGGCCGCCATGGGGCAGCCAAACCGGCACCACACCCGCGAACCCATCAGGGGGTAAAACCCAACGCCAATCACACCCGAAAAAACGGCCCCGATGGCGAAGCCGTACCCTTTGGCGGCCACGGTGCCGGCCGCGCCGAGGAGGGTGCCGCCGGTGGCAAAATGCGTCCAGAGCAACGCCGTGATGATAATTATTGCGCCCAGCACGGTGTAGATAATGCGCACTTCCCAGCGCCAGGCGGTGCGGCTCTTGTCGGAGAGGTGGCGGTAGGGGTCGCCGGCGGTTTCGGCCAGGCCACCGCAGCCGCACACCCAGGAGCAGTACCAGCGCTTACCCAGGAAGTAGGTGAGCACCGGCGTGGCCAACAACGACATCATGCCCCCCCAAAACACCATGAATACGCCCAGTCCGCCGTCTTTGACCAGTGCCGTGACGGTGCCCGGAAATAAGTAGTCGTATTTCAGGGGCCAGAAATAAGTGAAATAATACTCCGGTTGCTGAAAAAACTGCAGCACTCCGGGAATGAGGAAAGCAAAGCCCAGCTGAAAAAACATGACCGAAGCGGTGCGGATAAGCTGGTAGCGCGACTGCCGGTATTTCCAGAGGGCCCGGCCCCCCATTAGCAGTATCGCCAGGGTGTAAAACGTGCCGTAGAGAAACCACTGGTCGGCGGGCCTGGCGCGCAGCCACTGACTGAAGCCGTCGAGTGAGTGCACCAGGTTGTTGAGCGGGCCGAAATTACCCTGGCCGTCGTTGTTGCTGAACCAGTACAGCACCACGTAGAAACCGGTGAGCACCAGGCCGGTGACCCAGGCGATGGCTCCGCGCCCGGTGCTGTCCCGCAGCCAGAGGTTGTTTTGCTGCACCCCAGCGGGGTGCTGGCCGTATTTCAGCCAGCTCCAGGCCAGCGTGCCGGCGCTTATAAGGCCTAGCGCCAGGTAAAACCAGGTTGTCTGGCGTCCCGGGTTGGCATCGGCCAGGGCCAGGAGCAGGGCCAGCAGGCCACCGGCTACCACGGCCAGGGTCAGCTTTTCGGCCGGGGAAGTTGCTGGCAGGGGCGGAGCGGTAAGTACAGGGGCAGCAGTCATGGAAGCAGAATAGCAGGGGATTATACACTATAAATCATGCTGTACTACGTCCAGCATGACGGTCTTGGATTCCGGCTCCTAATGGTGGTGGTCATGGGGCTCATCGGGCTTGCCGAACAGATTAAGAAGCGAGCCACCGACGTAAAAAGCCGTCCAGCACACATACAGCCAATTGAAGCCGGTGGGGGCGTGGCCTACGGCAAAGTGCAGGATTAGGTGAGCTCCGGCGCTCATCAGCAGGCCGGTGAGGGCAATGAACTGAAAGCTGTTGAGGGCCGATGGGCGGTATAGTTTGGAGAAGTCCAAGAGGAGAGGGGGAATTATAAATGTGGAATTAAAAATTAAGAAGAACAAATAATGCGGCGGTCATTGAAATCTGAACAGGTTGTTGGGAACCCTGTCCAAAAGCTTTAAAGACTATTCAGGGAGTCGAAAGCACGTCATGCTGAGCGCAGCCGAAGCATCTCGCCTACTTCATTGAACCGCTCATACGAAGCGGGCGAGATGCCTCGGCTACGCTCAGCATGACGTTCTAATTTAATCTTGACTACTTCTTAAACAGTTTTTTAAAGACTGTTTAGCGGATTTTCAATTCTTGCTCTTTAATTTTTAATTGAAAACAGGCCTTTACGCTGCTTTAGTGCCACCGCCAGCGCGGGAAACTGGCGGTTGAAATCAGCCACGACGGCCTTCTCATGCTGCGGGAAAAACTCGGGGTCAAAGTTAGCCGCGCCCAGGTGAGCGACTACCGTGCCCACCGCTGCCTGTTCCCTAATCCAGTTCTCGCACACGGCCTGGCGCAGGCGCAGGCCCAGCGCGTTGAAGCCCGTCACGGCGTGCGGCGCAGTACTACCGAAATAGATGCGCAGGGCCACCCGTCCACTGGGGTGCTCCCAGTAGAAGCTGCTGATGCCAACGGTGGGTTCGGCCGGGGCCTGGCCGTAGGTCTGGTATTCGAGGTTGAAGAACTTGGCCGAATTGAACCAGATGCCGCGCCGATACGGCATGGGCTGCCCGCAAATGCTGTGGGCCACGGTTTCGCCTTGCATCCGGCCGGTGTACCAAAGCTGCTCGATGGGTAGTTCCCCGGCGGCGGGCTGGCGGTGCTGGGCGCAGTCGCCGGCCGCGTACACGCCGGGCACGCTGGTGCGCAAGCACTCATCGACCAGGATTCCCCGGTCGGTTTCGATGGTTGACGTGTTGGCCAGCGTGAGGTTGGGCGTGACGCCTATGGCCAGCCCCACCCATTGGCAGAGGATTTCCTCGCCGGCGGTGGTCACTATGGCGCGCACGCGGCCCTGGGAGTCGCCCAGAATCTCACGTAGCTCGGTGTTGTAGCGCACGGGCACGTGGTTTTCTTTGAACTGGCGGTCTACCAGGTTGGCTTCTTCGGGGGGCAGCACCACGCTCCAGTAGCGGGCCTCGCGCACCAGCACCACGGGCTCGATGCCGCGGGTGTGCAGCATCTCGGCCAGCTCGACCCCGATGAGGCCGCCGCCCACCACCACGCCCCGGCTGATGCCGTGGGTGTCGCGGGCCATGGCTTCCAGGTCGGGCAGGTTGTAGAGGCCCTGCACGCCGGCCAGGTGCTGGCCGGGCCAGCCGTAGCGCCGGCTTTCGGAGCCGGTGGCCAGCAGTAGCTGGTCGTAGGTGAGGGTGCTGCCGTTGCCGAGCGTTATGAGCTTTTCGGTCGTGTTGAGGATGTCGGCGGTGGCGTGCACCAGGCTCAGGCGGTTTTCATCCCAAAACCAGTCGCCGTAGGGCTTGATGTCCTGGGCGCGCAGGTGGCCCATGTACACGTACATCAGCGCGGTGCGCGCGTAGTGGTGCGCGCTTTCGCTCGATACGATGGTGATGCGGGCGGCGGGCTGCAGCCGGCGCACGGCCAGCGCACACGTAATTCCGGTGATGCCGTTGCCGATGATGACCAGGTGCATGAATCAGGAAGTAAATAAGCTAATTGTCAAATGTAGGCGGGGCCGGCACAATCCAACGGGGCCGGGCGTTACGTTTGTGCCGGCAGGGTGCTGGTAGACTCGCCACCGCGACAGCCTTACACCGTGCCTTCATTCTATTTCGCCGTCCCAATGCCACTTGTTTCTCACCTACGTCGCTTCCTGTCCTGCTATTTGCTGGCCGTGCCCGTACTGGCGCACGCCGATGTCCCACCCACGCCCAGCCTGTCGGCGGGCACCAGCACCTTCCTGGCGAAGTACGTGAATGCCGAAGGTAATGTGAACTATGCCGCTATCAAGCGCAACCCGGTCGAGCTGAAGGCGTTGCTGCGCCGCGTCGAAACCTTCAATGCCGCCGCCGCCAGGCCTGCCGAGCGCGAAGCGTTCTACCTCAACGCCTACAACCTGCTGGTTATCGGCGAAGTAGTGGCGCGCTACCCGCTGGAGTCGGTGCAAAAAGTGCCGGGCTTCTTCGATAAAAATCTGGTGAGCGTGGCTGGTGAGAAGCTGACCCTCAACGACCTCGAAGCCAAAAAGCTGCGCCAGCCCTACGCCGACCCACGCGTGCATTTTGCCCTGGTGTGCGGTGCCAAAGGCTGCCCCCGTCTCAGCCGCACGGCCTACGCCGCCACCCAGCTCGATGCCCAGCTGACCACTCAGGCGCGCAAAGTGCTGCAAGACCCCACGTTCATCCGCGTCGACAATAAAGCGGGCAAAGTGCAGCTCTCGCAGATTTTTAAGTGGTACGAAGCCGACTTCAAGGCCAGTGGCAAAACCGGGGTGGCCTACGTCAATCAGTTCCGGGAGGGCAAAGCCATTCCGGCCACTTATGCCGTTGATTATTACGTGTATGACTGGGCACTGAACAATCAGAAGTAGCAGGTAAAAATTGCGGCCTTCGACGTGGCCAAAGCCGATGTGGCCGACTAATAATATACTTGCTGCCTCAAGTGGTATGATGCCGATTTCAGCGCCCGCAGCAGTTCGGGGTTGATGTACGTGAACAAAATTCGCCAAGAATACTGCCCCTGCAATTGGAGCCTGAACGACCAGAAGCTCCCGCCCAGCAGCGTGGCCGCGTTGCTTTCCAAGTAAAGGCTGGCGCAGTGGCAGGGAACAGGCCAGCGTAACGGAAAAGTGGGGGATGCGTAAGCTTATCAACTACGTATTCTCACTCATTTTCCTCCTGACTATGATACCTGATGATATTTCCGGCAATGGCACCTCGCCCAGCGAAGGCGAGCACGCCGACATTACAGAAAATAAGGGCTTCCCAGAAAACGAGGAGCTTGAGAAGCAAAAGCAGTACAAACAGGACCAAAGCAATGGCAAGTCTTCAAACGACCCCAGCGCGGCCCGCAACACCGGGGCCAACGGCTACACCCAGCGCAACAACCAGAAAGACCAGCTCGACAACCTGCACATTGGCGGTTCCGAGAGTACCCCCCAGGGCGGCAACGACCACACCAACGCCGGGGAGCAGGCCCAGGGCCCGGGCTTTGAAGTAGAAGGCAGCTACGAGCTCGACCACAACCTGCGCACCCGCGAACAGAAGTTTGGCGATAAGTCCCTCAGTGGCCCACCACTGGCCATTAGCGGCGAAGTGCCCACCGAGGAATAGCCGCTACTGCGGCAACCAGAAAGCAACCAGAACCTGGCAGCGGGGCCGGAGTTTGAAGCAATTTGCTTTGGACTCCAGCCCCGCTCTTGCTTTCGGAAAGTATGGGTAACCCGGCATGGCAAGAAAAATCAGGAAGGCAATGCAGATAACGCTACAAAAGCTTAACTTGCACAACCTATTTGCTTAGGTGGCTTTTAGGAATAAATCGTTTTAGTAGCCTCTTAATTAACCCGTACCACTCCTTTATTATAATCAAATGAAATCAGAAAATCTACCCGAAGTATCCGATGAGCAGTACGACCCAAACCTCGATGCGCAGGACGAAGAAGTGGCCTCGGGCGGTAACAATAAGCTGCTTTATATCCTGATAGCAGGCTTATTGGTGTTGGTAGTTGGCTACGTGGCACTCCCCAAGGGCAATGGTAACGAGGGCGGTCTGACATCGGTAACGCCGAGCTTTATGCTCGATGACGCTGCCGTGACAGCCACTTCCCCCACCGCCGCCGATAGCATTGCCGCGGGACTCAAAGCCGCTCCCGTCGCCGCCAGTGCCGACGACGAGAAAGACGAAAAAGTAGCTACCAAAATTACCGTGACCCGCCCCGTGGCTACTAGCGTCGCTCCAGTGGCGGTGGCGGTGGCCGCTCCGGCGGCGGCACCAGCTTCGGCGGCTCCCGAGCCGGCCGCCGCTGCGCCAGTGGCCGCCCCCGAACCCGCCGCTCCCACCAACGTGACGATGTCGGGTAAGATTGAGGACGAGAACGGCCGCCCCATGGTGGGTGCTACCGTGATGCTTAAAGGCAGCAACAAAGCTACCAGCACCGATGCCAACGGCAATTACAGTTTGGAAGTCCCGGCCGGCACCGACAATACGCTCATGTATGGTTACGGCGGCTACGACGACGAAGTAGTGCGCAGCCGTGGTATCCAGCCCGTGAACGTAACCCTCACGCCCCGCGTCAAAGCCGGCCGCAAGCGCCGCTAATTAGTGATTAGCGGTTAGTGGTTGGCGGTAAACCGGCAGATTGCTCCGTTACCAGCACAAGAAAGGGCCTCCCGCATTGGGAGGCCCTTTCTTGTGCTGGTATCCTGGATAACAGTCATTAATCACTGAGCACTAACCATTAATCACTATTTACGCTTTGCTGCCGAAGCGCCGGCCAAACAGGAAGTAGACCGGCAGGCCCAACGCTACCAGGCCCAAGCCCCGGCGCGAGAATTCGGCCGTGTCGGGCGCGATGAGCAGGATGACGCAGAACGCCGAAGCCAGCAAAATATAGAGGCCCGGCACCACCGGATAGCCCCAGGCGCGGTAGGGGCGCGGAGTCTCGGGCCGGGTGCGGCGCAGCACGAAAATGCCAATGATGGTGACGACGTAAAACAGGATAACGGCAAACATCACGTAATTGAGCAGCTGGCCGTAGGAGCCGCTCAGGCAGAGCAGGCAGGCCCACAGGCACTGGGCCCAGAGGGCGCGGCCGGGCACGCCAGCCCCGTTCAGGCGGGCCAGGCTCGGGAAGAATAGCCCATCCTTGGCCATGGCGAAATAGGCCCGTGAGCCGCTGAGGATGATGCCGTTGTTCGCTCCAAACGTGCTGAGCATGATGAGCACGGCCATGATGTAAGCGCCGGGCGCGCCCAGCACCGATTCGGCTACGGCCGTGGCCACCCGGTCATCGGTAGCGTACTGAATGCCGCGCCCGGCCACGGTAGTGGCTTCCGGCGAGCCGTGCAGGGGCAGCACCAGCAGGTACACCACGTTGATGAGGATGTAGAGGAGCGTGACGATGGCCGTGCCGATGGCCATGCTGCGCACCAGCGTGCGCTCCGGGTTCTGGATTTCTTCGCCCGCGAAGCCGATGTTGTTCCACGAATCGGAGGAAAACAGCGAGCCGGTCATGGCCATGCCAATGGCGATAACCAGGCCGCCGCCGCCAATGGCCAGCGGGGCGGCGCTCACGCCGGGTGCGGGGTAGCGCGTGGCGGTCCAGAGGTCGGCAAAGTTGGCCGCGATGGCGTCGTGGTTCATGCCCAGCGCCACGCCAAAGATGATGAGCAGCGCCAGGGCAATGAGCTTGGTGCTGCCCAGCACGTTCTGGATGAGCTTACCGGTGCGCACGCCCTGCGCATTGAGCGCCGTGATGCCGATGATGAGGATGATGGCCAACAGCTGCACGCTGCTGAATTCGAAGCTGCCGGCTTTGAACAGCAGGTTCTTAACACTGAAAAACGGCACCAGCACGCCCGTAAACTTGGCGAAGGCCACGGCCACGGCCGCAATCACGCCGGTCTGAATAACGAGAAACAGCGTCCAGCCATACAGAAAGGCCGTGAGCCGCCCGAAGGCCTCGCGCAAATACACGTACTGCCCACCCACCTTGGGGAACATGCTGGCCAGCTCGCCGTAGCTGATGGCCCCGGCCATGGTGATGAATCCGGTGAGCAGCCACACCACCAGCAGCCAGCCGGCGCTGCCCACCTGCCGCGATATATCGGCCGAAACGATGAAAATACCCGAGCCAATCATGCTGCCCGTGACGAGCATAATGGCATCGAAAAGCGTGATGGCCCGTTGGAAATGGGGTTGTGAGGGTTGAGGTTCGGTCATATTGTAAATGGAGATTTTTGCCAAAGAAAACGCAAAGGCCCGCTACGAGAGGCGGGCCCGGGTTTCAAAGCGGAAAATCAGGTAAAAAGGGGGGCTGTGGAATCAGGAAAACCCTGCCAGCTAAAACTCGCTCCGGTCATACCAGCTGCGCATGCGCCAGGGGTCGTTGCGATTTTTGCGCACCAGCACCAGCCGGGCCGTGCCCGAGCCGGAGAACCGCACGTTGTCGCGCTGCTCAATGGTGAGCAGGAACGAGCGTTCCACGCTGGCCAGCGTGTCCGACGAAATTGTGTCGGAGCTGGGCAGGTACTGTGTCCACTGCAAGTTGGTGGAGCGGGCGGCCCGAAACAGGCGGTAGGTGGTATTGGCGTCCACGTCGCGGGTCCAGGAGCGGTCCACGTTGGCGGCGAAGTCGCGGTAGGTGAAGCGAAACTTCGGGGCCAGCAGCTGCCCGTAGAGCGTGGAGTCGCGCAGTTGGTACGAAGCCCGAAACCGGTCGAAAAAGCCGCGCACGGTGACGGGGTTGCCCAGCAATTGGTTTTGGTCGGTGGGTACCTCATCGAGCGCCGGCGCGAAGGGATTGCAGGCAGGCACCGTGAGCAGCAGCCCAATGCCACCGAGCAGCACAACAGGAAATGACAGGCGCGGCGGCAGATTCATGAGGCGAAATATACGCTTCGCTTACTGAAAAATGAGAAAAAAAGGTTTGTCATCCTGAGCAAAGCGAAGGACCTTGTCAAGCATGAGCAGTTGGCACTAATTGCAACGTCGTAGGCGTGGCAAGCTCCTTGGCTCTGCTCAGGATGATAATTCCCTGGTTGAAGCAAAGCGTCAGTGCGAGATGAAGTACTTCTTTAAATCCGTCCAGCACAGGCCGGGGCCGGTGCGCTGGTCGCGCCAGGCAATGATGCGCCACTCGTTGTTGCGGCGGCGCAGAATGAGGCGAATGTTGCCCTGGAGCAGTCCGGCGCGAAACGCCGTGTCCTGCTGGGTAATGCGCAGCTGGTAGCGGGCCGATACCTCCACCGAATCGGCGGTGTAAAGCTGGTCGCGGCGGTCGGTGAGCAGGAGGGTGTTCGAAACGGTGAGGGCCGAGCGGCGGCGCAGGCTGCTGAAGTACGTGGTTTCTTCGGGCACGCTCCAGTTGGCAAACAGGCCGGGTGCGGACCCGGCACTGGTGGGGTCGGGTACGAAACGGTAGTCGGGGCCGCTGAAAGTGCGCTCGTAGTTGGCCACGTTCACGCGCTGCACCGCGGTGCTGAAATTGGCCAGCAGAATGTCAATCTGGGTGGGCTGAATCCATTCGCTGGCCGTGACCGAAGGCTCGGGCTCGCGCAGTTGAAAGCAGGCCGGCAGGGCCAGCAGCGCCAGCCCGCAGGCAGCTTGGAAGAGGAGAAGGGCGGGCCGGGGTTTCATGGGCGGGCGGCAGGGGCGGGGTGTAGCGGCAAGTTACGGCGGGTTGGTGGTTGAGGATGAGCGGTAAGCTCCCCTCCTTTTTTAAGGAGGGGATGTTCGAGCCGAAGGCTCGGACGGGGGTGGTGAAGTCGTTGCACGACACCCGAACGATTCGTACAGGCAAAGCAGCCGCGAGCCGTTCAACGACCGCAACCACCCCCGTCCGAGCCTTCGGCTCGAACATCCCCTCCTTAAAAAAGGAGGGGAGCTTGCCGTTCTGTATCCCGTCAACCGGGACCTGCGCCGTACTTTCGTCACCCGTCATCCGCTTCCCTTCGCAATGTCCCGAAAGCTTCTGGCGTTACTCACGGCGCTGCTACTGTTACTCGCGCTGGCCACTTTTGTCTATTACCGGCGCACCCTGGCGGCCGTGCCCTTGGACCCCTACGCCCTGGTGCCCGATGATGCCGTGCTGGTTCTCAGCACCCACGACCATCCCGCCCTGGTACGGCACTTGCAGGAAACCGAGCTTTGGGACAACCTCACGGCCGTGCGCTACGCCCAGCAAGCCGCCGGCCACCTCGCCCTGGCCGATAGCATTGCCGGGGGCAGTGCCCGCCGCCGCAACACCCTCGTTAATCTCCTGGGCCGCAAGCTGGTCATTACCTCGGTGCACGTGACCGGGCCGGGCGAATTCGATGTGCTGTACCAGGTGCCGCTGCGCCGCGTGAGCGAGTACCGACAGGTACGCGGCCTGCTCGAAACCCTGGGCCGGGACCCGCGCTACCGCCTCAGTATCCGCGACTATGAAGGCCAGGAGTTCAGCGTGCTCACCGAGCAGCGCACCGAAAAGAGCATTACGGTGCTCAACTACCGCAACCACTTGCTGATAAGCGCCAACGCCGGGCTGGTGGAGGCGGTGGTGCGCCGGCTGGCGCGCCCCGAACAGCCCACCGTACTGGCCGTGTTCAACTCCATTGATTTGTTGAAGCAGCGCGGGGTTGATGCCTCGCTGCTAATTAATTACCGCCGACTGCCGCAGTTTCTCGACGTGCTGTTCCGGCCCGAAATGCACGGGCAGTTCGACCAACTTACCGGCCTGGTATCGCAGGGTTTGCTGGGGGTGAAGCTGGCCGGCAGCCGCTTGCAAATGCAGGGATTTTCAAACCCGGAAACGGCCAACGGCACCTTACAGCAGCGGCTGCGTGGCCAGCCAGCCCGGCCGCTGGGCCTGATGAGTTTGCTCAGCACCCGCACCGCGATGCTGCTGCACCTGGCCGCCGACCCCGCCCGCACCTGGCCCCGGCCCGGCCGCTCGCTAACGGATTCGTTGGGTCGCGAAGCGGCGCTCGACAGCCTGCGGGCCACCTTCGGCGGTGAAATGGCGGTGGCCTATTTGGCGGCCCCGGCGGCGGGCAGCCGGCCCGGCCGCCTGGCCTTGGTGCAGTGTCCGGCCCCGGCCCGCACCGCGCAGTGGCTGGCCCGCCTGCGCCGAATCGAGGGCAACTCGCCGGCGTTCACCAAAGTAGGCGCTTACGAAATCCACCCCGTGGGCTTCTCGGAGGCAGCCGTGCTGGGGCCGCTGCTGGCCACTGCCGGGCCCCAGGTGGTTGAGGCCCGCGCCAATGCGGGCGTGCTGGTGGGTAACTACTTGGTGTTGTCCGATGAACAGACCCTGAACGGCTATCTGGCCGATGTGGTGGCCAGTCGCACTTGGGCCCAAACGCCTGCGCAGGTGTCTTTTTTGCAGGAAACCCTACCCCGGGCCCGCCTGAGCATAATTATAGATACGCGCAACAGCTGGAACGCCCTGCTGGGTGTGCTCACCGAGGAGCGCCGGGCGGGCCTGTTGCGCAACGAAGCGCTGTTCAAGCGCTTCCCGCAAATTGCCCTGCAGCTGGTGCCCGCCGATAACGAGGCCGCCCCCGAAGCGCAGTACTTTACCCAACTGCTGCTGCGACACCCCGACCTGGGGCCGGCCGTGGCCCAGGCCGGCAGCGCCATGGCCAATGGCCGGGTGCTGGCCTTCAAGCAATTGTTGGTGGGGCAGCCCACGCTGCTCGCGGCGGCGGGCACCCGCATTCCGTCCATAGTGGTGCAGGATTCGGCCAATACCCTGCACTACGTCACGGCAGATAACACCGTGCTGTGGTCTGACACGCTGGCCGGGCCGGCGGTGGGCCTGAGCTTGCTGCCGGCCGCCGGCCGCTTGCCGGGAGGCCTGCTGCTGGGTGAGGGCAGCTTGCTGCACCTGTTGGGCAACGATGGCCGCGACGTACTGCCCTTTCCGCTGCACCTGCCCGATACCGTGCGCGTAACCAAGCTGCTGGCCGCTGCTGCCGGCCCCGATGCCCCCGCCCGTCTGCTGGCCGTGACGGCCGGCAACGACCTGCTGCTGCTCGATGCCCAGGGCCGGCTGTTTCCCGGCTGGCAGCCCAAGCGGCTCGATTTTCCGCTGGCGGGCGCGCCCGCCATACTCAGCATCAACGGCCGCGATGTGGTGGTGGTGCCCCTGCAAAACGGCTACGTGTACGCGTTCGATGGCAAGGGCAACCTGTTTCCGGGTTTCCCGCTGAGTTTGGGGGCGCGGCTGGCCGGCGGCCTGCTGGTGCAGGCCGGCAGCACGCTCACGCGCTCGCGCCTCACGATGGTGAACCAGCACGGCGAGCTGGTGACGTTCACGCTGAGCGGTGACGTGCTCACGCGCCGCCGGGTGGCCACCTGGAGCCGCACCGCTCGCTTCCGGCTGGTGCCCGATTTGCGTGGCCGCAGCTTCGTGCTGACCCGCGAAGATGGCAACCAGCTCGATGTGTACCTGCCCACCCAAGCCGCTCCGCTGTTCACCCAGCGCTTCGTGACTTCGGGCACCAAACCCGTGCAGCTCTTCGACTTTGGCAATGGGCGGCGCATGGTAGCCGTCACGGAAACTGGGCCGGGCCAGGTTTTCATCTACGAGAACAAGGGCAATCTGCTGGGTGGCGCTTCCTTGCCCAGCACCGGCACCGGCATCGGGATGAGCTACGATGCCACCACCGACACTTACCAATTGGTGCGCATCGTGGGCCGCGAGCTGCGTCGTACCGAACTGAAAGTGGGGTTGTAACGGGGGCATCGGCCGCCGCTACGGTGAGGAAGTGCCATCCGGCAGGGCGCGGCCCTTCAAATCAAGTTAAATGCCCGGGCATACTGCCCCAAATCGAAGCTGCTGGTGGCCCCCAGCTTCTGACGGATGTTGCGGCGGTGGGTATCGGCGGTTTGGGACGAGATATTGAAGGCCGCCGCAATCTCGGGCGAGCTGTGGCCCAGGGCCAGGCAGCCCAGCACCTCGCGCTCGCGGGTGGTGAGGTTAGCGAAGGTGGCTGAGTTCTCGCGCAGAAAGGTGTTTTCATCAAGCAGGCGCTGCACCTTGGCGGTAATGTGGCTTTTGGGGTCGATGGGCGCGGAGAAGCAGATAACCAGCAGGGGCTGGCCGGTGGCGTTCTGGGCCAGGAGGCGGGCCGTGCTCAGGTGCCACACAAACGCGCGGCCCGGCCCGGTGCGCACTTGTTGAAAGAACGTGACGGTGTGGGTCAAGTCGTTGCGCTCCAGTAACTCTACCACTTTGGGCACGTACTCGTGCGCCTCGTCGGGGTTGAAGTAGCGGGCGTAGTATTCTTCGCCCAGGGCTGTGAGCTCGGGCAGGGTCGCGCCCAACTCGCGCAGGCCCCGGGCCGACATGTAGAGCACCCGGCGGGCATCGCCGCTGAGGATGATGACCGCGCCGGGATATTCATCGGCAAAGCCCGCGATTTCGGCAATGCGGCGGGCAACGAGCTGGTCGTCGGTCATGGGGGGAATGAAAAAGCTGAACGGAAAAAACGGACAAGCGAATGAGACGGATATAGCAGAATAGCAGCACGGCAAGTTAACGCGCAGTTGCTGAATAGTTAGCCGACGCTGGCGGCTGTAGAAATCGTCATCGTGGCTCCGTCCGGCGCAAAAAAAAAAGTCCCGGCGGGGTGGCCGGGACATTTCAAAAAGGGGCACCGCTGCTGCCTACCGATTAGTAAGCCAGCCTTTACGGAAGAAGTACACGAACTGCATGATGACCACCAGCACCATCACGCCCACCACCAGCGGGTAGCCCCAGGGCTGATACAGCTCGGGCATGTTGAGATGGTTGACGGTGCCATCGGGGTTTTCGCGCTGGAAATTCATGCCGTAGAGGCCCACCACGAAGCTGAGCGGGATGAAAATGGTGCTAATCATGGTCAGCACTTTCATCACTTCGTTCATGCGGTTGCCCTGGTCCGACATATATAGGTCGGTGAGGGAGGAGATGTTATCGCGGTAGCTTTCGGCCAGGTCCAGGGCCTGAATGGCGTGGTCGTAAGCGTCGCGGTAGAAGATTTTTAGCTCTTCGGGCATCACCTCTTCGGGCAGGCGCAGGACTTCCGCTATTTTATCGCGCTCCGGGTACACCAGGCGGCGAAACCGCACCACGTCTTTCTTGATGCGCAGAATGCGATTCAGCAGCCGGCGCGGCCGTTTATCGGCAAAGATGGCTTCCTCCAACTCCTCAATGTAGTCGCCGATGGCGGCCATGGTGGGGTAGTAGTGGTCGAGCACCACATCGGTGAGGGCGTAGGCCAGGTACAGCACCGGGCGGCGGCGCAGGGTGCTGAAATTGGCCCGGATGCGCACCCGCAGCGAGTCGAGACAGTCGTCGTAATCGTCCTGAAAGGAGAGAACGTAGTTAGGGCCGGTGAAGATGGACAGCTGGTCGTCGTCGATTTCAAAGTTGCGGGTGAAATCGGTCATGCGCGACACCATGAACAGGCGGTGGTCGTCGAATACCTCCATCTTGGCGCGCTGGTAGTCGTTGAGCACGTCTTCCATTTGCAGCGGGTGCAGGCCGAAATCCTGCATCAGCTGCTCCATCAGGGCCAGGTCGCCGTAGCCGCGCACGTCAATCCAGTGCTTGAGGTCGGGGTGGTCGCGCAGCTGCGTAATCAGCTCATCGTAGCGGTCCGTGTATTCATCCTCCTCAAAGGATGCTTCGCTGTACGATATGAGGAACAGCCGGGGCTTTAGGGCTCCTTCGCGCACGTTGAGGGTGCCGGGGCGCTGGCCCACCTGTTGCTCCCGCGCCTGCCGGGTGGCTTCGCGGTCGATGACAGTGTAGCCCACGGAGCCTTCGCTGTCGGCCAGGGCCGGCGAGCGGTTGGGCGCTTCTGAGGGTGGGGAACTGAGCGGATTCATGCAGTTAGAGAAGAAAACGAAAACAAAAGCGCAACCTCGCTCCCTACGCATAGCAGGAAGTCGAAGATGCCGCGCCAACAGTCATTAGGGGTCCGCGACATGGTCGCCGGCCGTTCCGTGCCGTACTTTGCCGGCAGGGCCACGAAATTACGGTTTGAAAAGTACGGATTCTTCAGTTGTTGCTGGGGCAGTGCCCGGGGCCAGCGCCTTCGCGGTGCGCATGGCCGAAAGCGGGCCGGCCGGACCAGTGCCGCCGCAACTGCCGCTGGCCTTTGAGCCATTTTTATACCTGCGCCCCGAGCACCAGGCCCTGGCCCCCCACGGCGGCCCGGTGCTGAGCTTTTATCTGGAAGAAGCGGTGAGCGGCCGCACCGTAGCGCAGCTATACATAGTCCTTGATAATCAGGATAAAGTCGCTCAAAGCCCCGTGCAGGCCCCTTTTGGCGCGGTGCAGCTGGCAACGGGCTTGCCGCCAATGGGGCTGCACCAGCTGCTGGACGCCGCCGAAAGGGAGCTGGCCGGGCGCGGCATGCAGCGCTTTTTATTACGAAGCTACCCCTTTGCTTACGACCCGGCCGGGGCCGCCACCCTGGCCGAAACCCTGCGCCAGCGCGGCTACCGCGTGGCCCTGGCCGAGCAGAACTACTACCTCGACCCAGCCCGCGACTACGAAACCCACCTGCACCCGTCGGAGCGGCGGCGGCTGCACAAGTGCCGCCGCCACGGCCTGCACTTCGAGCAGGAGCCGCCGTTTCTGCTGCCCGCCGCTTATGCGTTTATCGAGGCGTGCCGGCAGGAGCGGGGGCAGGCGCTGTCGTTGTCCTTGGCGCGGGTGCAGGAACTGTTTCAACGATTTCCGCGCGAGCATTTCCTGTTTTCGGTGCGCCAGCCCGATGGCGCGTGGGCGGCCCTCACGGTAGCTATTCGGGTGAGCGAGCGGGTGCTCTATAACTTCTACCCCGCCAGCCCGCTGCGCTGCAACGCTTTTAGCCCGGTGGTCATGCTCAACGAAGGCCTGCACGCCTTCGCCCGGGCCAGCGACCTGGCCGTGCTCGACCTCGGTACCTCTACCCTGGATACCGGCCCCAATGCTTCGCTGCTGCGCTTCAAGCGGCACCTGGGCGGCGTGGCCGGCCTGCGCCTGAGTTGGGAGCGGGCGCTGTAAGAAAGGAGTTATCCGTTCTTTGCCGTCCATGTCCGATACGCCACCCGTTCTTCAGCCTGCCAGCCCGCCGCCCATCTGGCGGAGCTTCGTGCGCGGCTCGATGGGGACGGGGGTAGCCGTGGTAGCCCGGGCCGCGGGGGCGTTGGTCGTGAACAAGCTGTTTGCTACCTACGCGCCGGCCGGTGGCCTCACGCTGCTGGCCCAGTTCCAAAACCTGATGGCGCTGCTCACGGCCCTGCCCAATGATGGCGTGCACGTAGGCGTGGTGAAGTACCTCGCGCCGCTGCGGCCCGGCAGCCCGCGCTACCGCCTGTGGCTGGGCGCGGCCGCCGTGCTGAACCTAGCGGCGCTGGTGGCGGGGGGCGCGGTGCTGGCCGCCCGGGGCCTGCCGGGCTGGAACGCCGGTAGCCTGGCAGCATTGCTTATTGGCATAGCCATGCTCACGGGACAAACGCTGCTGGGAGCCGCGCTGTTGGCCGCCGGGCGCTTGCGGGCCTACATTGGTTTGTCGGTGTTGGTGGCCGGGTTGGGCACGGGGGCCGTGGCGGGGGCGTTGTGGCAGGGCTGGCAGCTCAATTCTGTGCTGCTGGCCTACCTGCTGGCCCAGGGTCTCACGCTGCTGCCGGCGCTGGGGCTGGCGGCCCGGGCGGGCCTGCTGCGGCACCTGCGGCTGGCCGCGCCCGTGAGCCGGGCGGCGCTGCGCGGGCTGGGCCAGTTCCTGCTCATGGCGGTGAGCACGCTGCTGTTTGGAAAAGCTGTGGATTTTGTGCTGCGCGGATATCTGTTGCAGACGTATGGCCCGTCTCGCACCGACCTGTGGCAGGCCGTGGCCAAGCTCTCCGACAACTACACCATGGTATTTGCGGCCGTGATGAGCAGCGTGTTTTACCCTCGGCTGGCGGCGCTGGCCGGGCAGCCCCGGGCGGCGCGGGCTTATCTGCGGGGCGTGCTGGGGCTGCTGGCTCCGGTATTGGCAGTGGGCCTGGGGCTGATTTTTGCCTGCCGAAACTGGTTGTTGCCGCTGCTGTTTGCGCCGCAGCTGCTGGGGGCGCGGGAGTTTCTGGCCCCGCAGCTGCTCGGCGACTGGGCCAAGTTTCTAAGCTGGGTGTTCATCTTTCAGCTCACGGCCCGGGCACGCACGGGGCCCTATATCGCTGTGCAGGCTGCGTCGGCGGCGGTGTTCGCGGCGCTGCTGGCGCTGGCGCTACCCCGCTTCGGCTTGGCGGGCGCGGTGCTGGCCCATGCCGGGCGCTACGGCTTGCTGCTGCTGGGCTGCGGGGTTTATTATTACAGGAATGAAGAGTGAACAATGAAAACTTTCATCGTTTCATTCGCCATTATTGCCCATGCCCGACTTTTCATTTCTCGTTCTTAATTCTTCACCAACCACCGCGCCGCTCGTCACCATCGTGGCGCTGTGCCACAACCACGCGCCGTTTCTGCGCGAGGCCCTGGATTCTATTCTGGCTCAAACTTATTCGCACCTGGAAGTGTGGCTCGTGGACGATGCCAGTACTGACGATAGCCCCGCCATTCTGCGCGAATACGCTGCCCGGTACCCCACCTGGCACCTGCTATTGCTCAGCGAAAACGTGGGTAACTGCCGCGCCTTCAACCTGGCTTTTCGGCAAAGCCAGGGCGAGTTCCTGATTGATTTTGCCACCGATGACGTGTTGCTGCCCGAGCGGGTGGCGCAGCAGGTGGCCGCTATTCAGCAAGCTGATTCCACGGTGGGCATGGTGTATTCAAATGCCGAATTGATAGCTGAGGATGGCCAGCTGTTGGGCCTGCACCACCGTCCCGATGGCCACGGCGGGCTGCTGCCGCCGCCCGCCAGTGGCTGGGTATTTGCCGAGGTGCTGCGGCGCTACTTCATCAGCACGCCCACCATGATGATGCGCCGGGCCTGCCTGGCCCAGTTGGGCGGCTACGACGAAACCCTGGCCTACGAGGACTTCGATTTCTGGGTGCGGGCCAGTCGGGAATGGCAGTTCGTGTACCTGGATATCGTGACGACCCGCAAGCGCAAGCACCCGCGCAGCATGAGCGCCAAGGCCTACCGCCGCCACGACCCTTACCTGACGTCCACCATTTGGGTATGCGAAAAAGCCCTAGCGCTGGCCCGCACGCCCGCCGAGCACGCCGCCCTGGCCACCCGTTTGCGGTGGGAGCTGCGCCAGGCCATGCGTCGTCATCGGCATACCGAGGTGTGGGCGCTGTTCGGGCTGCTGCGCCAGGCCGCCCGCCCCACGCTGGTCGACCAGGCCCTCGCAACCTGGAGCCGCTTGTTTGCCAGGATTAGCAAGTAATTTTGAGCAAACTACCCGAAGCCCCGTTGGCTTCGCAGCCCCATGACACCTCCCGACCCCTCGGCCGATGCCGAACCCTTCAACCAGCTCGACCTCAACGGGCAGCGCGTGGCCTACCAGGTAGAAGGAGCCGCCAAAAGCACCGCTGACGCGCAAGTGCTGCTGGCCCAGGCTACCGACCTCACGGCGCGCGCCGCGTGGGCAAAAGTCGGTTATGCCGTGGTGCCGGGCCTTCCTGCCCCAATTCAGCAGATGCTGCAGGCTGGTTTGGCCGAGCTGCTGCGCGAGGCCCTGCGCGCCGCGGGCTGCTCCGTTGCGTCCGATTTCGACATCACTCACTATCACCATGCCGTTGGCGATGACCCGGCCCGTCACCTGGCCGTCATCGCCCAAACCAAATCCTACGACCTGAGCCGCCTGCCCATTGCTCCGGCGCTGCTCGAAGGCCTGGTGAGCGCGGCCTGCGGCCAGCCCGTGCGGGCTCACAATCCGCATGCCCGGGAGGCGGTATTCCACTTGCGCATTGTGCGCCCCAACCGGGCCGACCAAAACCCGCTGCACCGTGACGCTTGGCTGCCCCGCTACCACGATGCCCTTAACATTTATTTGCCCGTGGCCGGGAGCACGGCCCGCTCATCGCTCACGCTGGTGCCGGGCAGTCACCACTGGCCCGAAAACATGGTGGAGCGCACCGAGGGCGGGGCCATTTACCACGGCGTGCTTTATACCGTGCCGGGGGTGTTGCGCCCGGTGCGCCCGCTGCAAATCATTCGGCCCAATCCCGGCCCCGACGAAGTGCTGGTTTTTTCGCCTTATCTGCTGCACGGGGCCGCCGCTAACCTGAATGACGACGCCACCCGAATTTCGTTAGAAATGCGCTTTTGGGCCCCGTGAACGGAATTAAAAAGGAAGAATTAAAAATTAAAAAATTGGGTATCAGACTTCTGATTTTTAATTCTGTTCAAAAAAAATATGCAAACCTGGAAGCTGCTGTAAGCGGGCATTTTTATCTCCTGATTATTTATTGTGCCGCACCATACTCGTTCAGCCATTTTCGCCCGCGTGGTGCTGCTGCCCATCGGGTTGGTGCTGGCTACCGTGGCGGGCTTAGGCAGCTACTACGAAGCCAGCGATGACACGTCCATCGCCTGGCTTTTCTCGGGAGTGCTGGCCCTGAAGCCGGTGACTTCGCTACCGCTGTACTTTCGCGGCTTCGGGCGGGTGCTGGCGGCGGCTTACACGGCCTGGCCGGGGGTGGCGTGGTTTGGCCTCCTGCTGAGTGCGTCGCTGGCAGCTGCTACGGTAATGCTGCTGGCCGTGCTCGACCGCGTGTTGCGGCCGTCCCTAAGACCCTGGCCGCTGGCCTTGGTTCTCGCAGGCTTTTTTGGAGTGGCGCTACTCGAAAACTGGTTGCTGTTCAGCTACGTGCGGGTGGCGCTGCTGCTGGCGGGGGCTTCGGTACTATTTGCTTCGCAACGACCGGGGCGGTTAGTCCCGCTGCTGGTGGGGCTGGGTGGGCTGGGAGCTGTTTGGCTGATGCGGCCCAGTCTGGCCGTACTGGGCTTTGGGGCCACGCTGCCGGCGGCACTGCTGCTGGCTGGTGGCCTACGCCGCGCCGCGCCCCTGCTGCTCAGCGCGGCTTTGGTATTGGCCGTAGCCACCGGAACTGCCGCTTTTCTGCGCACCCCCACCGAAATGCACACTCAGGTACTCGACGGCTATTTCGCCCGCATTCTGGACTTCGACCAACTGCGCCCGCAGCCCCGCACCCCGGCCGACAGCTTGGGCACCGCCGCCGTGGCTTTGTGGATGATGGGCGATTCTACCGTCGTAAATGAAGCCCTCTGCCGCCGGGCCTACGTTTTCGATGCCCCCGATTTCTGGGGGCGCGAAGTGCCGGCCAAGCTGTGGTTACGGGCCGGGTTGCTGGTGCGCGACTACTTTCCGTTGCTGCTGGCCCTCGTGGCTACCGCCGGTGTGTGGCTGCGCCGCCGTGGCCGCTCCGCCTGGTTTTGGGTGGTGCAGTTGGGTTTTGCCGGGGTATTCGTGCTGTTTGCGGGTGTGCTCAAGCTCCCGCCCCGGCTGGAGCTGCCGCTGCTGGTGTTCTGGCTCCTGACCAATCTGGCATTCTTGCTGGTTAATAATCCAGCGGAAATTATCCGGCACAACGGTGCCCGCCGGAACCCGCTATTGGTTGCGGTGGCTACGCTGGTTCTGTTGCTATACGGGGCCAAAACCCTGCATCGCCGTCAGGTGCTGGGGCAGGAGCGGGCCCGCCACGAATTAGCCCTGCAAACCATCAACCGGCTCGGGGCTGGCCGCATCCGCATCATGGCTGGCACCAACGATTTGCTGAAAAGCCTCTCACCTTTTCAAACTTATGCTCCCGGCCCCGGCGCGGTCCTGCAGCTCACCGGCTGGCCTTCGCACGATGTCTCACAGGTCCGCTTGCGCCAGGCGTTAAGCGGCACCCCCGACCAAACCGAGTGCCTGCGCCGCTTCGCGCAGCGTCCGTCGTCCGGCCCTCAGCCTCAGCCACTATGGGTGCTCACTCCCGAAACAGCCACTTGGCTCAGCCGACGGTTCAGCTTCAACGAGGGCTCGCGGCTACTGCTGTACCCCAGCGCTGGCCACTTGCTGGAAGGCCCGGACTCTACGGTGCGCGTGTATCACGTGCGGGTGGTGCCAACGCTCTAGCAGTGGGCCAATTGGCCTGTTTGGTTGTAATAATGCCATAATCTTATACCCCGGTCCGTACTAATACCGCAGACCTTTGTTGTGGTAAAAGCGTTTCTTCATTAATTACTCTCGCTTTTATATCCCGCCCTATGCTTCCGTCCTCCACTATGACCGCCCGCGGCGAAGTCCTCCAGCACATGGAAGGCTTCCTGAAATCTAATATGGGCACCTTCCTCAAAAGCGTGGAAGACAGTTGGCAACCCGCCGATTACTTGCCGGATTCGCGCCAGGATAATTTTTTCGACGAGGTAAAAGTGTTGCGCGAACGCGCCGGCAACCTCAGCTACGACTTGCTAGCCGTGCTCATCGGCGACACCATCACCGAGGAAGCCCTGCCCAACTACGAAGCCTGGTTCCACGAGCTCGACAACCTGAACCGGGACCGCGACAACGGCTGGGCCGAGTGGATTCGGGGCTGGACAGCCGAGGAAAACCGCCACGGCGACCTGCTCAACCGCTACCTCTACCTCTCGGGCCGCGTGAATATGCGCGAGTTCGAAGTGAGCACCCATTACCTCATCAACGACGGTTTCGACCTCGGGACGGCTCGCGACCCGTACCGCGCCTTTGTGTACACGAGCTATCAGGAGCAGGCCACTAACATTTCCCACCGCCGCGTGGGCCAGTTGGCCCGCACCGCCGGCGACGACCAGCTCTCTAAAATCTGCGGCATGATTGCCGGCGACGAAAACCGCCACGCCCGCGTGTACAAGACGTTTGTGGAGAAAATTTTCGAAGTCGACCCCAGCGAAATGATGCTGGCCTTCGAAGACATGATGCGCAAGAAAATTGTGATGCCCGCCCACTATATGCGCGAAATGGGTATTGAAATGGGCAAGACTTTCGGCCATTTCACCGATGCCGCCCAGCGCCTGGGCGTGTACACCAGCTCCGACTACACCGACATTCTCGACTCGCTTATCCACGATTGGAAAATTGAGAAGATGGGTGGCCTCACCGGTCAGGCTGAGAAGGCCCGCGACTACATCATGGCCCTGCCCAGCCGCCTGCGCCGCGTGGCCGACCGCATGCCCGTGCCCAAGCTGGAATACAAGTTCAAGTGGATTTCATAACGAGTGATAAAACGAAAAACGCCTGTTTTCCAATCGGAAAACAGGCGTTTTTGCTTGAGGGAAATGCCTTGGCTGAACGATTCCAGCGCGAGCCGTTCAGCGACGAGACGCAAAATGTTGCGTCTCTACACTCCCTTGATTTTCACAAACCATTTCGTGACGAGTATAATCACCGATTGCGCGGCGTTTATTTCTCTACTTTCACGCCCTTCCAGAAGGCTATGCGGCCTTTGATTTCCTTGGCTGCGTCTTTGGGTTCGGGGTAGTACCAAGCGGCGTCTTTGTTTTGCTCGCCGTTCACCTTCAGTGAGTAGTAGCTGGCGCGGCCTTTCCAAGGGCAGGAAGTTTGGGCGATGCTGTCCTCAAAAAACTCCTTTTTGATGGAATCGGCGGGGAAATAGTGGTTGTTTTCAACAACGACGGTATCATTGCTCTCGGCAATGACGGTGTTATTCCAAATGGCTTTCATGGTGGGGCGTAGCGCGAAGCTCCAGCTTCGCATGTCGTTGCACATAATCCGGGCGCGGCGGCCGGGACGCGAAGCTGGAGCTTCGCGCTACTCCGAAATGAACATTGCCCGCGCCGCCGTTGTTTTCCGGGCCTATCCTGAAAGAAGAATATTATGGCCGTTGGCTTCCGATTCCGCGATTTTGTTCCCGAAGACCAGCCCGAAAAGGGCTTTGAGTCCTTGTTTAAGCTGTTCATGCAGCTCGTTACCATCACTTCCGGCGATGTAGGCGAGGCCCTACAATGGCTCAATGAGCTCGACAAGCAGTACGGCCTCACCGACGACCAGTACGGCATGGGCAACTTCATCGACGACCTGAAGAAAAAGGGTTACATCGATGAGAATGAGCAGGCCAAGGGCGAATTTAAGATTACGCCCAAAACCGAGCAGGGCATTCGTAAGAGTGCGCTGGAGGAGATTTTTGGCAAGCTCAAAAAGAGCAACACCGGCAACCACCGCACGCCCCACACCGGCCAGGGCGACGAGCAGAGCACCGACCTGCGCGAATTCCGCTTCGGCGATTCGCTGGAGTCGATTCAGATGACCGAATCCATCCGCAATGCCCAGCTCAACCACGGCATGGAGGGCGATGACTTCATGCTGACCGAAGGCGACCTGGAAGTGCGCGAAAACGAGCATAAGTCGCAGACCAGCACCGTGCTGATGATTGACATCTCGCACTCGATGATACTCTACGGCGAGGACCGCATCACGCCGGCCAAGAAAGTGGCCATGGCCCTGGCCGAGCTGGTAAAGCAGAAATACCCTAAGGATTTTCTCGACGTCATCGTGTTCGGCAACGATGCCTGGCAGATTGAAATCAAGGACTTGCCCTATCTGCAGGTAGGCCCGTACCACACCAATACCGTGGCCGGTCTGGAACTGGCCATGGACCTGCTTCGCAAGCGCAAAACGCCCAACAAGCAAATATTCATGATTACCGACGGCAAGCCCACTTGCCTGAAGGAAGCCGGCGGCTATTATAAAAACTCCTTCGGCCTCGACCGCAAAGTGGTGAACAAGACCCTGAACCTGGCCGCCGCCGCCCGCCGCGTCAAAATCCCCATCACCACGTTCATGATTACCTCCGACCCGTATTTGCAGAAATTCGTGGAGGAATTCACGGAGGTGAACCAGGGCAAGGCTTACTACTCGGGCCTGAAAGGGCTGGGCCACCTGGTGTTCGAGGATTACAAAAAGAACCGGCGCAAGACGCTGTAAACCGCACTTTTCTGTTCTGCTGACCAAGGAAGCATCTTATCACGGTTGTTTTTGTCAGCTCTCATAATGCGAACAACGCGGACGTGATAAGGTCTTTCGCGCTGTTCAGGATGATACTTAACCCCCTTCATGGCCCAAGACCAGCTTCCAACCAATCATTTGCAACACATCACCACCCTCGGTCAGCTGAAAAAGTCTGGCTACAAATCCCGCACGGTTAAGGCCGAATTGCGGGAGAACCTGATTCGGAAGCTTCGGCTGAAAGAAGACGTCTTTCCCGGAATTTTCGGCTACGACGAAACCGTAATTCCAGAATTGCAGCGCGCCATTCTGGCCGGGCACCACATCAACCTGCTCGGCTTGCGCGGCCAGGCCAAAACCCGCATCGCGCGCCTGCTCATCAACCTGCTGGATGAGTACATGCCCGTGGTGGCTGGCGCCGAGCTGAATGACGACCCGCTGCAGCCGCTGTCGGTGTTCGCCAAAAACCTCATTGCCGAGCACGGCGATGACACGCCCGTGACGTGGATGCACCGCAACGAGCGTTACACCGAGAAGCTGGCCACGCCCGACGTGAGCGTAGCCGACCTCATCGGCGACGCCGACCCCATCAAAGCGGCCACGCTGAAACTGCCGTATTCCGACGAGCGGGTGATTCACTTCGGGCTGATTCCGCGGGCGCACCGGGGCATTTTCGTGATTAACGAATTGCCCGATTTGCAGGCGCGCATTCAGGTGTCGCTGTTTAATATTCTGCAGGAGGGCGATATTCAGATTCGTGGTTTCAAAGTGCGGCTGCCGCTGGATATTCAGTTTGTGTTCACGGCCAACCCGGAGGATTATACCAACCGGGGCTCCATCGTGACGCCGCTCAAGGACCGGATTGACGCCCAGATTATCACGCACTACCCCAAGTCGATTGAAATCGGCAAGCGCATCACCAAGCAGGAAGCCCGCATCAAGGACGAGCAGAAGGGCATGGTGACGAGCAACGAAATTATCCACGACCTGGTGGAGCAGGTGGCCGTGGAAGCCCGCGGCTCCGAGTTCGTGGACGCCAAGTCGGGTGTGTCGGCCCGCCTCACCATCTCGGCCTACGAGCAGGTGATTGCGGGGGCCGAGCGCCGGGCGCTGGTGAACGGTGAAGCCAACACCTACGTACGATTGGGCGACTTTATTTCGGCCGTGCCCGCCGTGACCGGCAAGGTGGAGCTGGTGTATGAGGGCGAGCAGGAGGGAGCCGGCATCGTGGCCGAGAAGCTGATGGGTAAGGCCATCCGCACGCTGTTCCTGCAATACTTCCCCGACCCCGACAAGTCCAAGAAGCTCAAGAACCGCCCTTCGCCCTACAAGGCCATTCAGGAGTGGTTCGGTAACGGCTACACCCTGGATTTGCTGCACGATGCTTCGACAGAGGACTATCGCGCCGTCCTCGACCTGGTGCCCGGCCTGCGCGACATCGTGACCGAGCTGCACCCCAAGGAAACGCCAGAGCACACGTACTTCCTTATGGAATTCCTGCTCCACGGCCTGAGCGAGCACAGCTTGATTTCGCGCAACCGCCTCACGGCCGGCGCGCAGTTCAAGGACTTGCTCTCGTCGATGTTCACCATGCCCAGCTTTGGGGAGGATGACGAGGACGAGGACGAGGAGGAGAAGCCGAAGCGCCGCCGGTAGCAAGCCTCCCTGTTTGCAGCGCGAAGCGGTGCTTTGCATCCCCGCGCCGTTTGGAATAATCCAGGCGGTGCGGAGATGCAAAGCACCGCTTTGTGCTTCCTGCTACTGCACCCGGCCCGTGCCCAGCCAGCGCGCCACCGGGTAGCGGTTGTGGCCGGCCTCGTGGTAGGCCGAGTTCAGGTACACCCACTCCAGCTGGGCGGGGCCATTGGCGGCGAAGGCGGCGTTGGCGGCTTTCAGTTGCTCCAGGCGCTGGCGCAGGGCCGGGTCGCGGCGCAGCAGGTCGGCGGCCAGGTCTTCAAATACATAATCGGAGAAATGCTCTTTTTGCTGGAGCACGCTGTCGAAGAAGCCCCAGGCGAAAAAGGAGTCGGTGGCTTGGGGCTCCAGCGTTTCCATGAGGTAGCGGCTGGGCGCGGCGGCATCGAGGTACACCGCAAAGTCGCCTTGGTGAAAGGTGGTGGTTTCGGTGGTGGTGCGCAGGCGCACCTGGCTGTGCACGTAGTGGCCCTCAAAAGCCTTGGGCGTGGTCTTGAACTCCTCAAAGTGATATACTTCCACCGGCACGGTCACGTCGTGGGCCAGCGGCTCCAGCGTGGCCCCGTTGCGGCGTAGGGTTTCAGCTACTTCGCCCCAGGCCTTGGGAATGAGGTAAGCCGTGGGCCGGCTGGCGGTGGTGGTCGGCTTGAAAGTGTTGAAGTACTTCACCGGCCGGGTGAAGGGCGCGGCGCGGTTGTAGTAGAGGCGGGGCTGGCCACTCACCTCGCTGGGCTTGTGGCTGGCTTCGTAGCCCCGGAACTGCACGGTTTCGTGCTGGCTGTCATCGAGCGCCCAAGTCAGGGGAAAGGTGGTTTGAGCGGCCATGTCGGCGGCGGCGGCGGCACGGGCCGCGGCTAGTGCCGCCGACTGCTGGCCTACGGTTTCGAGCATGGTTTTGAGGAAATCATACGTCGAGTGCACGCGGGGCGCGAAAGCCTTCAGCATGTGCGTTTCGGGCATGAAGCCGATGGTGTTGAACAGCGCCGCATAGCCGGTAGAGTAGCGCGGCGATTCCAGGAACGCCTGCAAACCGCTCTCGGGCGTTGGGCCCTCAAAGTCCACGTAGGGCGTCATGGGCCATTTTTTCTGCTTCATGCTCTTGTAGAGTGCGGGCAGTAGCTGCCTTTGCAAATACGTGCCCAGTGCCGGGGCCAGCTTGCTGTGCTGGGTGGCAATGAGCGTCATCGTGTACTGGTAGTCGGCCCCGTTGGAGGTGTGGGTTTCAACAAAAATATCGGGCTGCCATTTCTGAAAAAGCGCGGCAAATGACCGGGCATTGCGCGACTCCTGCTTGATGTAGTCGCGGTTCAAATCCAGGTGCCGCGCATTGCCCCGGAAGCCGTAGGCAGCCGGTCCGTTCTGGTTCACGCGGGTGGTGGCGTTGCGGTTCAGCATCCCGTCGATGTTATAAACCGGTACGATAACCACCGTGACGTTGGCCAGCAGCTTCTGCCAGGACTTCTGCTGCAGCAGGTCGCGGGCCAGCATCATGCTGGCGTCGATGCCCTCCGGCTCGCCGGGGTGAATGCCGTTTTGGATGAACAGGATGCGGCGGTTTTTTCGGCGGGTGCTGGCGGGGTCGGCGTCGCCATCGGCGCTCAGCACTACTTCGTGCAAGGGCTGGCCCGCGTCGGTGGGGCCGGCCTCGGCCAGGTGCAGGTGCTGCGGGTAGGCGGCGGCCAGCTTCTGGTAGTAGGCGATGCACTCGGTGTAGGTGGCGGTCGTATTGCCGGCCGGGTCGTTTTCAAAAGGCGTGCGCCAGGCGGGGGCCGGAGCCGGCGGCAGAGTAGGGGCGAGGGTCATGAGTGAGGCGAGCAGGATGGCGAACATGAATGCAAAAGAACGGTAGGAAGGAAGGATGGACGGAAAAGAAGGGCGGCCGGAGGATTGGCGGCAAAAACCTCCCTCCTTACCAGTGAAGGAATGTGGCCGCGAAGCGAACACCGGAATGGTTGTGGCGTTAGGTTGGCGTTTGAAAAGCGACCGACCATCAAACAAACACTCCGTAACAGAGTATTCCAACGCCAACCAACGCCACAACCACCCCAGCCGGCGCGAAGCGCCGGCATCCCCTCCTTGTTAAGGAGGGGAGTTGTGCATCCGGGCTACCTTTGCCCACGTTCTAAAATCAACCCCACACTATGCAAGCTGCCCTCCCGCGCCCCCTCATTCTTGTTTCCAACGACGACGGCATTACGGCCCCCGGCATTCGTCATCTCGTCGAAATAGTACATGCTCTGGGGGCCGAAGTAGTGGTAGTAGCGCCCGATGCCCCGCAGTCGGGTATGGGCCACGCCATCACCATCGGCAATGCCCTGCGCCTGACCAAAAACCCGGTTTTTGGCCCCGATATCGAAGCCTACGAATGCTCCGGCACGCCCGCCGACTGCGTGAAAATCGCCAAGCACTACGTGCTGAAGGACCGCACGCCCGACCTGGTGGTATCCGGCATCAACCACGGCTCCAACGCCTCGGTGAATGTGCTGTACTCGGGCACCATGTCGGCGGCCATTGAGGCCGCTATCGAGGGCCTGCCCGCCGTGGGCTTCTCGCTGTGCGAATACGGCCCGGAAGCCGATTTCTCGCACGTAGCCGAGTGGGTGACGCAAGTGTGCCGCCACGCGCTCGACCACGGCATACCCGCCGGCACGGCCCTGAACGTGAACATTCCCAAGAAATCTGACACGCCCATTGCCGGCCTGCGCCTGGGCCGCCAGGCCCGCGCCAAGTGGCAGGAAGAGTTCGACCGCCGCCTCGACCCCTACCAGCGGCCGTACTACTGGCTCATCGGCTCGTTCGTCAACCTCGATGCCGGGACCGACACTGACGAGTGGGCCCTGGCCAACAACTACGTTTCGGTGGTGCCCTGCCAGTTCGACCTCACCGCCGCCCACGGCCTCGACCAGCTCAGCGCCAACTGGCAGCTGCCAATGCCCGAAGCCAACATTGCCGCCGCCCCGCCCCAGCCCATTCCTTCGGGTGATTATGGCCCGGCCACCCAAAGTTAAGTAGCCGTTGGCTTGTTGAATGATGGAGGAACGGCCATGCTGAGCGCACCCCAATGCATGGCCGTTCTTTATTTAATAGCCGGGTGCACCGTCTTTGGGTGTTCGGCCGAGTTCAGTGCTTTGCGCACCACCACGGGGTGCGCCGAAAGGGACACGGGAGCCAGCGCCCCGCGATGCAGTGCCACTACTTCGGTGCCCAGGGCCACCACCAGCAGGAGCAGCAGGCCGGCAAATACGATTTTCAGTAGGATACGCATGACAGCTTCAATTACTGTTCGAAGCTAAACCGGCACCTATGAAGGAGGCATGAACCCGGTAGAAACTCCCACCACAGGGCCAAATTCCAGGATAAAGACCGTTCCCCGGCCTACCTCGGACTCGGCCCGGAGCGTGGCCCCGTGGAAGCTGGCAATGGTTTGGGCAATGAGCAAGCCCAGGCCGTAGCCTTCGGGCGAGCCGGGGGCGTTGCCGTGAAAGCGTCGGAACCGGTCGAAGAGGTAGGGTAGGTGGTCGGCCGCAATGCCTGGCCCGGTATCGGCAACGCGCAGCGCGTAGCCGCCATTGGGCAGCGGCTGGCCAGTCACTATTATCTGGCCGCCCTCGTGGTTGTACTTGATGGCGTTCGAAAGCAGGTTGCGCAGCAGCGTGTGCAGTAAGCTAGCGTTGGCCTGCGGGCGAACGTCGTCGCCGGTCAGGTTGGTTTCCAGGGTAATGTCGCGCTGCTGCCGGCGGTCGTCCAGCTCTTCGGCCACGTCGGCCACTACCTCGGAGAGGCCCACCGTTTCGTCGCGCAGGTACTGTTCATTCTCGATGTTAGCGATGAGCAGCAGGGTGCGCACGGTGTTGCGCAGGCGGTAGAGCGTGCGCTGCGATTCGACCAGCTGTTGGGCATGCCGCTCGGGTAGGGTAGGGTAGGGTAGGGTAGGGTAGGGTAGGGTCCTGCAGCATGTTCTCAAAACGTGACTGCAGGATGCTGACCGGCGTGAGCAGCTCATGGCTGACGTTGCTCATAAACTCCCGCTCTTTGGCAAAAGCCGACTGCACTTGCCGCATCAGGGAGTTCAACCGTTCATCGAGCCGTCGAAAGTCAGTGGTATCAGTATCAATTAGTTCAAATCGGAAATCAGAAGGCTGGCGAATGCCCCGCAGCTTGCGGGCAATCAACTCACGCAACGGCCCCAGCAAGTAGTGGGCGAAGGCCGCATCGGTCACTACCGTGAGCAGCGAAGCCGCTACCAGCACCCACAGCGCCAGTTGCCGCAGCGTGGCCGTGAGCAGCTCCACGGTATCCAGCGATGACCTGATTTCAAGCCGGTAAGCCGGTTGGCCCGCGCTACTTGCGGGCCGGGCAAAGCTGAGAATGCGATAATCCTCCACCTGCTCATCCACCTGCCGGGGCTCTTCGAAGATGCGCTCCGGCGGCAGCGCCGCACCCACGGGCAGTTGGGTGAGGGTGATGTACTCCTGCTTGAAGATGTTGTAATCGGCGTAGGTTTCGGCCCGCTCGTCGCGCTCAAATGCCTGCAAGCCGTCGCGGGCTATCAGGGCCAGCACCCGCCGCTGCTTGTCGCGCAGGCGCTGGTCGGTGTGAGCTACGGCCACGCGCTGCACAATGGGTGGAATAACCAGCGCCCCCAGCAACACCAGCAGCAGCTTAGACAGGGCATTGAACAGGGCCAGCTTGGCTTCGAGGCGCATCTTCTTCAATTAAAAACTAAAAATGTGCGACGGTTATTTCTTGCGGGGCACTCTTCCTTCCGGTTGGGCTTGTCTTAGGGAAGGCACGAAGCTGTTTAGAAAGTCAAGAAGTCTGTCATCCTGAGCGCAGCGAAGGACCTTATCACAACTGAACGGTCTCGTTCAAGCGTGTTGTAGCCGGGATAAGGTCCTTCGCTGCGCTCAGGATGACAAACGCTCAAAAAAATTGATTTTCTAAACAGCTTCTATATGTGGCCGTTCTGCGCCCGCCAATTTTTAACTCCCTTCCGCCGCCCGGTAGCCGATGCCACGCACGGTTTCCAGAAAGTCGGCCGGGCTGAACTGAACCAGCTTCTTGCGCACGTTTTTGATGTGCACATCGATGTAGTTCGAGTCGGAGTCGTCCTCCAGTACATTGCCCCACAGGTGCTCGCCCAGCTGCAGGCGCGTAAGCACCCGGCCGCGGTGCAGCAGCAGGTAGTGCAGCAGGTCGAATTCCTTTTTGGTGAGGGGCACTTCCTGGCCGTCAAAGCGCACGATGCGGGCGTTGGGGTCCATGCTAAAGCCCTGGCCAAAGCTGATTTCGGGACGCTTCAGGTTGAACTTGCGGCGCGTGATGGCCTGCATCCGGCTGGTGAGCTCGAGCAGCGAGAACGGTTTGGGGAGGTAGTCATCGGCTCCCAGGTCAAGGCCGCGAATCCGGTCGTCGAGCGCACCACGTGCCGTGAGGATGATGAACGAGGCTTCCTGGCTCTCGTTGAGGCGGGCTTCTTTCAGCAGGTCGAGGCCGTCGCCGCCGGGCAGGCCCAGGTCGAGCAGCACGAAATCGTAGCTGCTCACGTAAAGCTTTTCCGACGCCTCGGCGTAGGTGAAAGCCGAATCGACCAGGTATTGGGCCTGGACCAGGAACTGGCGCATTTCCTGGTGCAGGCTTTTTTCGTCTTCGATGAGCAGAACGTGCATAATTTGGGAGGCTGGGCAGTGGGAGCGGTTTTGGCTCTGAAAGAGAGAGTTCAAGGAAAAATGCTGGGCCGGAAACTTACCCACAATTCTCGGTACCGTTGCGTGAACGGCACGTGAAGTTGCCCTATTTAAGTGTGGGTTCTCTGGTTTGTTTCGTACTTTCCTACTCACTTTTTCTCCACATCTCTCCCGTAGCTTATTATGAAAACACACGTTCTACAATGCTTGCTTTGGCTGGTCGTCGGCCTGGCTGCCACGGTGGGCAATGCCGCCGCCCAAGCCCCCACCAAAGTCAAAATCAAATCCAAGCCCGTTGTGACCACTGTGTACATCGTGCGTCACGCCGAAAAAGACTCCACTTCCAACCCCGCCGACCCTACGCTTTCGGCCCTGGGGCAGGTGCGGGCCCAGGCCCTGCGCCAGCTGCTGGTGCGCCGCCAGCCGGCCGCTTTGTTCACCACCAACACCACCCGTACCCGCGCCACTCTGGCCCCCTTAGCCGAGGCCCTGAAGGTGGAGCCCCAGGAGTATGACCCGCGCCGGGGCCGCGACTTGGCCGACCGCATCCTGAAAGAATATCCTGGCAAAACGGTGGTTATCGTGGGCCATTCCAACACGGTGCTGTCGCTCATCGACGACTTTGGGCTGGTGCCTCCCGTGGATGAAATCGGCGAAAACGACTACGAATACCTGTTCACCGTGCGCCTGGCCGAAGGCACGATGCCCACGGTGGACATGCGCGGCTACGGGGCCGAGCGGCCGCGGGCAAGCGCCAAAACCAAAGCTGCGCCGGCAGCGATGATTCCGGCTGCTCCCGTTAAATAGTGCGCGGCGCCCCCTAGCTCGCCGCTCGCGGTTTTACCTAAGGGCGCGGGGGCTGCAAGCGGCCCGTTAAAATAACCCCGCCCGCAGCGTACGCCGGTTGGCTGCCGTACTTTCGCCCGGTCTGGTAGCTTTCGCCGGGATTTTCAGCTTGTTATCTTATGCCCTTTCACGTTAAGAAATTACTGATTTGCGCTGGTGCCGTATTGGTGCTGAGCACGTCTGCCGCCCAAGCCCAAGCGCGTAGCAAATCCAGAGCCTCCGCTGCACCCACCGCCGCTGCCAAATCGGACCGCACCGATTCGCTGGCGCTTCGCAAAATCTTCGACGAAGCCCTGCTGCGTGGCGAGAGCTACGACAACCTGCGTTACCTCACCGGCACCATTGGAGCACGCCTGTCGGGCTCGCCCCAGGCCCAAATGGCCGTGGAGTGGGGCAAAGCCACCATGGAAAAAGCCGGTTTTGACCGCGTGTACCTGCAGGAGGTGATGGTGCCGCACTGGGTGCGGGGCAGCAAAGAGCGCGGCGAAATCATTGGCAATAAGGATAAAGGCATTCGGGTGCCGGTGTGCGCCCTGGGCGGGTCGGTGAGCACCGGCGGCAAGCTCAAGGCCGGCGTGGTGGAAGTGCGCAGCTTCGATGAGCTGAAAGCCCTGCCTGATGCCGCCGTGAAAGGCAAGTTCGTGTTTTACAACCGGCCTTTCGATGATG
The DNA here is from genome assembly GCF_014640435.1 of Hymenobacter frigidus. GTDB lineage: Bacteria > Bacteroidota > Bacteroidia > Cytophagales > Hymenobacteraceae > Hymenobacter > Hymenobacter frigidus. Next base: position 32,269 of record NZ_BMGY01000003.1, read on the forward strand.
CCCTTATCGAACCCGGTCAGGCTTACGGCCGGGCCGGCGACCAGCGCCGCAGCGGGGCCATTGAAGCCGCCCGGCGCGGGGCCGTGGGAGCTTTGGTGCGCTCGCTCACCAGCGCCCGCGACGACAACCCGCACACGGGAACTATGGCCTACGACGCGGCCGTGCCCAAAGTGCCCGGTGCCGCCCTCAGCACCAACGCCGCCGACCAGCTCAGCCAGCTGCTGAAAGCCAACGCCGACTTGCAGTTTGAGTTGGAGATGGAGTGCATCACGCTGCCCGAGGAGAAGAGCTACAACGTGGTGGGCGAAATCAAAGGCAGCAAATTCCCACTGGAAATTATCACCGTCGGCGGCCACCTCGATTCCTGGGACCTCGGGCAGGGCGCCCACGACGACGGCACCGGCTGCGTGCAGAGCATGGAGGCCCTGCGTCTGCTGCGCGCCGCCGGCTTCCGGCCCGAGCGCACGGTGCGCGCCGTGCTCTTTATGAACGAGGAAAACGGCACCCGCGGCGGTAATGAGTATGCCCGCTTGGCCGCCCAGAACAAGGAAATCCACCTCGCTGCCATCGAATCGGACGGCGGAGGCTTCACCCCTCGGGGCTTCAACGTGGAGGCTGACCCCGCCACGATTAGCAAAATGGCCCGCTGGGCGCCGCTGCTCAAGCCCTATCACGCCGCCGACATTACCGTGGGCCACGGCGGTACCGATATTGAGCCGCTGCAAGCGGCCGTGCATCCCAAAGCCCTCATCGGCTACGATTGTGACTCGCAACGCTACTTCGACATTCACCACACCGCCGCCGACACCTTCGACAAAGTGAACCGCCGCGAGCTGGAGCTGGGCGGGGCCAGCATGGCCGCGCTGATTTACCTGCTCAGCAAATACGGCCTGTAATTGAGCTCAATAGCTCGGCCCGAGCGTAGTTCCCCATCCATTTCCAACCAGCGGTTTGCAAAAAATCTGGCTCAGTTTCTTTGCGGTAATCCTGTTCTGGGTGGCACCGGAGGCCTGCCTGGCCCAGCAACAATCCCAGCCCCCAACCACCCGCTACTGGGTGACGCTGCGGGACAAGCACGGCGTCCACTTCGAGCCGGCGCACTACTTCTCAGCCGCCGCGCGGGCTCGGCGTACCCGCCAGCACCTGTCGGCATTTGAGGCTACTGACCTGCCCGTGCGCCCGGATTACGTGGCCGCCATCGCGAAGCGGGTTGATACCGTCACGCTGGTCAGCCGCTGGTTCAATGCCGTGGCCTGCCGGGCCACGCCCGAACAAGCGGCGGCGCTACGCGACCTGCCGGGAGTGCTTAATGTGAGCGTTTGGCCACAACGGGAAGTTCAGGCGGCTTCGATAACGGCGGTGGCGGCCGGTAGCCGAACCACTGCGGCGCCCAAGCCCATTTCGGCCAACGACTACCTGCTGGCCCGCCGCCAAACTGCCCACCTCGACGGTCTGGCTCTGCGCGCGGCCAGTTTGGAAGGCCGTGGCATGCGCATTGCCGTGTTCGATGTGGGGTTTGCCGGCTTGCCCGAGCACGTGGCCTTTCGGGAGTTGATGGCCGATAAGCGCATCATTGCCACCCACGATTTCCTGCGTAACCGCGATGACGTGTTCCACGGCGGCAGCCACGGCACGGAGGTAATGGGCTGTCTGGCCGGCCGGCTGCCTGCCACGTTGGGCGGTGGTCTGGGTCCCGCGTTGGGCCTGGCCCCGGCCGCCGAGTACCTGCTGGCCCGCACCGAGCAGTTGCACCGCGAGCGCTACGCCGAGGAAGAAGCCTGGCTGGCCGCCGTGGAATGGGCCGACCGCCTTGGGGCCGACATCATCAACTCCTCGTTGGCCTACACCGAGCAGCGCTACTTTCCCGAGCAGATGGATGGCCACCGCAGTCTTATTGCCCGGGCCGCCAATATGGCCGTGCGCAAGGGCATGCTGGTGGTGAGCGCCGCCGGCAACGATGGCGACAACGACTGGGTGCGCATCGGGACGCCCGCCGATGCCGACTCCGTCCTGGCTATTGGCGGGCTCGACCCCGAAACCGGCTTACACGTCGATTTCAGCTCCTTCGGCCCAACGGCCGACCGGCGGCCGAAGCCCAACCTGGCCGCGTTCGGTATCGTGCTAACCACCACGCCATCGGGCTACGAGCGCCTCGAAGGCACGTCTTTTTCCTCTCCGCTGGTGGCCGGTTTCGCGGCCTGCCTGTGGCAGCAGCGTCGGGACCTCACGGCCATGCAGCTATTCCGGGCCCTGGAAAAGTCAGCGGAGCTGTACCCATATTTCGATTATGCCCACGGCTACGGCCGGCCGCGCTACGCCCCGTTCACCACGGTCCCGCGTGCAGCGGCCGCTCCCGTGCCCACTTTCGACTTCGTGGTTCATGATAGTCTCATCGCCGTCATTATTCGGACCGAAGCCGCCCTGCGGCCCGCCGAGCAGCTGCCATTGGTAATTGAGCAGAGCGAAGCCACCGCCACCATTGCCGCCCCCGCCACGGGTATTCCCGCCGCCGACACCAAGGCCGCGGAGCAGGTGCCGGATGTAGGCCACGAGCAACCTGGCGACCAGCGCCCCGCCCCGCTGGCTGTATTGCCCGAGCCCAATTACCCCGCTTATCTCTACTGGAACCTGACCGACCCCCGGGGCGTGCTGCACCGCTACGAAACCCGCGCCGTGTCGCAGCGCTTGGTATTGCAGGTGCCGCGCCGGCTGGTGCAGAAGGGAGAGGTGCTGCGAATTTACTTTAAGGGGTACACTGGTACTTATTCAGAATGAGGTATTTATTCGCCGTGAATAAGCTGCCGGGTTTGTTGTGTGCGTTGTTACTAGGAGCAAATTTTGCTGCCTGGGGTCAGCAGGTGTTAGTGCAGGCCAACGTGGCCGATGACACCGTGAAAACCACCTTCGGCCCGAACCGACGGTATTTTGGGCACGTTTACCTGGGGTATGGGTTGGTAGCTGGCCAGGCTGGCACCGGAGCCGAAGTTCAGCACGGCGGCGCATCGGCCGAGCTGCGCGGAGGCGGCCGTTTCAAAACGCGCTTCAGCCAGGCGCTCGCCGTCAACCTGGACTTGGGGTACAGCTACCTGCGCTACGAACTGGAGCAAAATGCCCAAAAGCTCGTTCCATCGCCTGCGCTGCACCGCCGCGAAGGGTTGGGGCTGCACCAGATTTATTCTGAAATCAGCCTGCGCCTGAATGCCGGCCGCCGGGGCAATTCGGTGGGCCGCTACGTCGACTTGCTGGCGGGGGGGAGTTGGGTGGTTGCCACCCGGCACGTTACCGAAGACGAGCCCGCCCCCGGCATCAGCCGCGTCGAAACGACCGAGTACGGCCTGCCGTACCTGCGGCGGTGGACCGGCAACGTGGGAACCCGCCTCGGTATTGACCGCTACGCCTTGGCGGCCCGCTACCGGCTATCGCCAGCATTCGGGCCAGCGTATGCGGCTTGGCCCGAGCTGCCACGCTGGGTAATGGGCCTCGAAATCGGCTTATTCTAGTAACACTTCTGCGTCGAAAGCCACGCCCGATAAACCCTATGCTCGGCCTTTGCCGTAAAAATCGCGTGGCCGGCGTGGCCCTTATCGTCATTGAATAAGGGACTGGTATTTACGGCCGCGTGTTCTTCTTCTTACCTTCGTCCGCCCGGACTCTTTTAGTGCCGGGCCTGACTTCATGAAAATACTTTCCCTTCGACTGAGCCGTCCGGCTCTTCTAGCCGTCGTGCTCTCCCTCAACCTGGCCTCCTGCGTGAGCACGGAGCGCGAAGTGAGCACCTCTACCGTTGACCCGCGCGCCACTTACACGCCACCCGTGGCCGGCGACCGCACCCGCGTCAACAGCAAAACCGTACTCAATACCGTGAGTGCCACGCACGCTTTTTCGAACCCGGATACGAAAGACAACTTCGTGCTGCAGCTGCGCGGCCCGCGCGTACTCACTGCCCAGGCCCACCTCATTGTGACCAGCAGCACCGGCGACACCCTGCGCCACGAAGTGATGCCTGCGCGGGCTTTGCTCAACGAAACTGCTCAGGCATCAACTGTACGCGAGCAGGAAATCGCCATCTTGCAGAGCATGAATAACTTTTTCGCGCCGGGTCGTTTTTCGCAGCCTGCCGTTCCGGCCGATGCTGAGCAGCCGGGGGAGATGGATTCGAAGACGTGGGCGGCCCTGCGCGAAGACCCCAAAACCGTGGGCTTCGACTATACCGGCATGGGCGGTTCGGAGCGGCGCATGACGTATGCCCGCAAGCTGGGTAGGGCGGTAGTTATCACTCAGTAAATCAATGTTCTGAAGGGCGAAAGGAGAGTGGGCCGAAAGTCTTGCTCATTCTTGGCTCCGATGGTTACGCGTTCAATCATTTCCCAAGTCATGAAATACTTGCTCTCCTTTGCCGGCGTCTTGGTCGCTATTTTGTTGCTGATTCGCTTCATGCCCACGGCTCCTATCAACCCGGTGCTGCCACTGGGGCCCCAAACAGAGGTGAACGGCCACAACTCCGAAATTCCAACGGGTACCAGCCCGGAAATGAACGAGGAAGAGCAAGCCGAGGAAGCCAACGAAAAACCTGGCGCGAGCATCGCGCCCGCCACCCCCGGCCAAACCTACGGCACTGTCGTAACGCCCGCCGGTGCTGTACCCGTGAGCGCCCTCAACGCCGCTTTGGGCAGCCGCGATTCGGCCCAGGTGAAGCTGGTAGGCAAAGCTTTGGCCGTGTGCCAGGCTAAAGGCTGCTGGATGACCCTGCCCACCGCCGATGGTAAGCAGATGCGCGTCCGCTTCCGGGATTACGCCTTTTTCGTGCCCAAAGACCTCAGCGGCCACAACGTGGTAGTGAGCGGCTGGGCGTACCGCGAAACGGTGAGCGTGGCCGACCAGCAGCACTACCTGCGCGATGCCGGCAAGCCGGATAGCGAAATTGCGGCCATCACTGAGCCCAAACAGGAGCTGAATTTCCTGGCCGATGGCGTGCTAGTGCAGAACTAAGCAAGCAGACTGAAAAACAGAACGTCATGCTGAGCGAAGTCGAAGCATCTCTACCGCAATAGTAATTATTTACTTACGCGGTAGAGATGCTTCGACTTCGCTCAGCATGACGTTGTTTCGTTTATAACCCGAACACCCCCATGATGCCCGATACTTCCGCCGTTCTGCTTCGCATTCAGGCTCTCACCGAGCAGCTTCACCACCTCAACTACGAGTATTACCAGCGTGATACCTCGGAGGTATCGGACCAGGAATTTGACCAGTTGCTGACCGAGCTGCAGCAGCTCGAAGCCGCGCACCCGGACCTGGCTTTGGCCAACTCGCCTACCCGGCGCGTGGGCGGCACCATCACCAAGCAGTTCCCGACGGCCGAGCACCGCTACCCCATGCTCAGTTTGGGCAATACCTATTCGGAAGACGACCTGCGCGAATTTGATGAGCGGGTGCAAAAGGGCCTGGAAGGCGCGCCCTACGCCTACGTGTGCGAGTTGAAAATCGATGGTGTGGCCATGAGCCTGCGCTATGAGCACGGCCAGCTCACTCAGGGCGTGACCCGGGGCGATGGTACCCGCGGCGACGTGGTAACGGCCAACGTGCGCACCATCAAAACCCTGCCGCTGGCCCTGCGCCCCGGCCAGGACCGGCCCGAAGACTTTGAAGTACGCGGCGAGGTATTCCTGCCGCTGCCCGTGTTTGAGGAGCTGAACGCCGAGCGCGAGCAGAACGGCGAATCCCTGATGGCCAACCCGCGCAACGCGGCCAGCGGCACCCTCAAGCTGCAGAATTCGGTTCAGGTCGCGGCCCGCAAGCTAAAATTCTACGCCTATTCGCTGCTCACGCCGGGCCGCCATTTCACTAGCCACAGCGCCGCGCTGGAAGCGCTGAGCCGCTACGGATTGCCGGTTTCCGACACGTGGCGGCGGGCTTCAAATATTGCCGAAGTGCTGGATTTCGTGCATTACTGGGCCCAAAAGCGCTTCGACTTGCCCGTAGCCACCGATGGCATTGTCATCAAGGTCGATAACCTGCGGCAGCAGGACCAATTGGGCTATACTGCCAAGAGTCCCCGCTGGGCCATTGCCTACAAGTATCCGGCGGAAGCGGCCCGCACTCGTCTTAATGAGGTGCTTTACAACGTGGGCCGCACCGGCGCCGTGACGCCGGTGGCCTTGCTCACGCCCGTACCCTTGGCCGGTACCGTAGTGAAACGCGCCACTTTGCACAACGCCAACCAAATCGAAGCCCTTGACCTGCGGCTCGGCGACCTGGTGTTTGTGGAGAAGGGCGGCGAAATCATTCCCAAAATCACGGGTGTTGACCTGACGGCCCGGCCCGCCGGGGCGGTCCCCATCCAGTACCCCACGGCGTGCCCGGCCTGCGGCACCGCGCTGGTGCGGCCCGAGGGTGAGGCCCATTTTCGTTGTCCTAACGAGCGGGGCTGCCCGCCCCAACTCAAAGCGCGGCTGGAGCATTATGTGTCGCGCAAGGCCCTGAACATTGATGGCCTGGGAGCCGAAACCGTGGGGCGTTTCTTCGAGCTGAGCATGGTGAAAACGCCCGCCGACATCTACGACCTGCCCGCCCGTCGGCCGGAGCTGGTGACGCTGGAACGGCTTGGCGAAAAGAGTATTGATAACCTTATTTCCGGCATTGAGGCCAGCAAGCAGGTGCCATTTCCGCGGGTGCTCTTTGGCATGGGCATTCGCTACATAGGCGAAACCGTGGCCCAAAAGCTGGCCGCTCATTATCGCAGCATTGATGCCCTGATGGCGGCTTCGGCTGAGGAAATGGCCGCCGTGCCCGAAGTGGGCGGCGTGATTGCCGTGGCCGCCGCGCACTGGTTTCAGCAGCCCGAAAACCGGCAACTCATTGAGCGGCTGCGCCAGGCAGGCGTGCAGCTCGAAGTGACCGGTGAAGCGCCCGTGCCGGCGTCTGACCGGCTGGCCGGCCTCACGTTTGTTATATCCGGGGTGTTTGAGCAGCACAGCCGCGATGAGCTCCAGCAGCTCATTATTTCGAACGGTGGCAAAATCACGGGGTCCATCAGCAAGAAGCTGAGCTACCTGGTGGCCGGGGAAAATATGGGCCCCGCCAAACGTGAGAAAGCCTTGGGCTTTAAGGTTCCCATCATCTCCGAAACCGACCTGATGGCCCTGCTGCCAGCGTTGGAAGAAGCGGCTGGTTTCGAAATATTCCCGGAGGAAACGCCGCCGGCACCAGCGCCAGAAGCGCCCAGTAACCGGCCCGGCCAGCAAGGGTCATTATTCTAAGATATTTTGTGGAAAAAATGTGGAGGCGAATGGGTGAAAAGCGCACAATTGAACGTGGCCAAAAGCTAAATAAAAAATGGCGAAATTTTTGTCTATGGACTGAAATCCCGACCTTTGTCTTCTATTATCCCATCCATGCGATTTAATTTACTGTCGACGCTGCTTCTCTGGGGAGGCGTAGCGTTTTTATCGTTGCCAGCCCACGCGCAGTGCTTGGAGCTATCCGAACTGTTGGCTATTGGGGCCGAGCCGACGGCCCTCACGGCCCCCAAAGTGGTAACGGCCCGCCTTTCGGCCGAATGGTCCTTCACCGGTCCCACGGCAACTTCGCGGGAAGTAAGTTGGGCTTTGCCCATGCCCGAGGGCAGTACCATTGCCGCCGCCCGTCTGTCGCTGCGCCAGCAGCGGCCGGGCCAGGACGTAGTGCTCAAAACCACGCTGGCAGCTTGCGTGCGCGACTTGCGCAGCCAGCTCAAAAGTCGCAAACTCACCGCGCAGCCCGTGACCTGCCCCGGCTGCGAAGCCGTGCGCTACCAAGGTCCCAATTTCGACGCCACGATTTACAGCCAGATGAAAGGCGATTACCCGTTTGTGGTGGTGGTGCACCAAGTGCCCGCCAGCAGCGCGGTTCCCGCCGAGAGCGGCGCGGCACAGTCCTCCTTGCCCGCAATTGATATCGCCACGGCACCCAAAATTCTGGCCGACCCGCAGGCCACCGTGCTCGATTTGCGCACGCCCGAAGAGTACGCCGTTGGCCACTTGCAGCGCGCCCAGAATATTAATTTTCGGGCGCTCGATTTTAACCAGCAGCTCAGCAAGCTGGACTCTAAGGCCCGCTACGTGCTGTACTGCGCCAGTGGCAGCCGTAGCGGCCGGGCCGCTATGATGATGCAAAAGCTGGGCATAACCAACGTGGTGAATGCCGGTGCCTACGTCGACTTGAAAGCAGCCGGAGTGAAGTAAATCTCACTATCCGAGTCACAAAAAATCCCCGCCTTGCAAAAGGCGGGGATTTTTTGTGACTCGGATAAGCCAGTGTTAAAACGACTGCACGATGTTGTTGCGCAACGTCTTCGGCGACCAGTAGCCGCTGGCGATAATGCGGCGGATGGTGAACAGCGGGTCGTTCTGGTCGCGCTTCTCGGCCAGCGAAAAGGCGGCCACGAAGCCACGCTTTTTCAACTCGGGGAAAGCCTGTGGGTTCCAAAGGCCGAAGGGGTAGGCGAAGTAGGTGATTTTCTTGCCCGTGATTCCCTCCAGCGTTTTGGTGGGCTTGTCGATTTGGGTTTCCCAGTCCTTGCCCTGGTACTTCTTCACGTTGTGGTGGTCCCAGGTGTGCGAGCCGATGATGTTGCCTTCGTCGGAAAGCTGCTTCACCATGGCCTTGGTCATGTAGTGGGGGCGGCCCAGGCTCACGGTCATCACGAAGTACATGGCCTTGTAGCCGTACTTGTCCAGCTCGGGGCGGGCAATGGTGAACTGGTCGAGGTCGGTGTCATCAAACGTGAGCATGATGGGCTTGCTCGGTAGCTTGGCGCCGGTGGTCATGTAGGCGTAGAGCTGGTCGGGCGAAACAGTATGGTAGCCCGAGTCGGCCAGCATCTTGATGTGACCCTTAAACGTGGCGATGGGCGTGATGTAGTCCTTGGCGTTTTTAGAGTCGCGGGCCGTCCAGTCCCGAATCTGGTGGTAGCAGAGGATGGGCACCTGCGGCCGGGCCAGAATGCCGACGGCATCGCCGGATTTGACGGCCGGAATGGTGCCGGGGGCCGGGGCGGGCGTGGCGTTGGCCTCGTCGTCGGCAGTGGCTTGGGTGCCCGAAGTTTCGGCGGCGGCCGGGCCGGTAGCTATGGCTTCTACCGTGGCTTTGCTGGTCGCGGCTTCGCCGGTGGTAGCAGTTTTAGAATCGCAGGCAGCCACGGCAAGGGCCACCAGCAGGAGGGAAGCAGAAGAAAATTTCATGAACGTTTGCGCAAAGCCAGGCCCTGCAACCAAAAAATAAAGAGGGAAATGATGACGTTAAAAAGAGCCGCAGGCGTTCGCAAATTAAAAACAGGAAGAGTCAAGAGGCGCGGCGCGCTACTTTTGTATTCTACAAAACTAACCCCCAATCCTCCGGTATGAACAATTCTGGCACTCGCCTTCCGGCATTTCATGGCACAGGCGTAGCCTTGGTCACCCCGCTCACCCCCGATTTTGCGGTGGACTACGCCGGGTGGCGCCGGTTGCTGGACTTCTGCATTGAGGGCGGCGTCGAATACCTGGTGGTAAATGGCACCACCGGCGAATCGCCGACGACCACCGCCGTCGAAAAAGCTGAGCTGCTCCGCGTAGCCAAGGAGCACGTGGCCGGCCGCGTACCGCTGGTTTACGGCATTGGCAGCAACGATACCGCCTCCGCTGAGGAGCTGTTCCGTACCACCGACCTGAGCGGAATTGCCGCCGTGCTTTCGGCCAGCCCGGCTTACAACAAACCCAGTCAGGCCGGTCTCGTGGCCCACTACCATCGCCTGGCCGATGCCAGCCCGGTGCCGCTGCTGCTTTATAACGTGCCCGGCCGCACGGCCTCCAACATCTCGGCCGAAACCACTCTGCGCCTGGCTGCTCACCCCAACATCATTGGCATCAAGGAAGCCAGTGGCAACATGGAGCAGTGCCTGGCCATTGCCGCCCGCAAGCCCGCAGATTTCCTGCTGCTGTCCGGCGACGACATGCTCACCACGGCCCTCATTGCTTGCGGAGCCGCGGGTACCATTTCGGTAATGGCCAACGCTTTTCCTAAACGTTTTGCCGACTTCACCCGCGCCGCCCTGGCCGGCGATTTTGAAGCGTCCCGCAAGGGCCTGTTTCAACTGTTGGCCATCAACCCGCTGATGTATGAGGAAAGTAACCCGGTGGGCGTAAAAGCGGCCCTCGAAGCCCTGGGCGTGTGCGGAGCCGCCGTGCGCCTGCCGTTGCTCGAAGCCACCGAAGGGCTGAAAGACCGGATTCGCCGGGCACTTTAGCAAGTCGCGTGGTTTGACAGCCCGGGTAGGCTAAGTTTCCGATGTGGAAATCTAGCCTACCCGGGATTTTTGCGCCCGCCGTTCGGTCGCAACCACCAGAAAGCCGTAGCCGAAAACGAATAGGTTCAGCCCAACCTGCAGGTCCAGCGGCGCGTCAACCAGCATCACGGTGGCTTGAATCAGGATGAAAAAGCCGATGCTGGGGCTGCGCCGCGCCCAGCCGTGCCGTAGCGGCCACAACAGCACCGCGAGCAGCAGCAGCAGCCCGACCAGCCCGCCGCCCAGCAGCGCCTGCAGGTACTGGTTGTGCACTTCCACCTGGTTGCCGGGCCGCAGGCCGAAGTCCTTCCATTCGTACTGCGCTTTCATGGCGGCGCGGGTATCGGCCGGGCCCACGCCCAGCAGCCAGTGCTCCCCTGCAATGGCCTCAACGGTTTTGATGGCGGCCAGCCGGCGGGCCAGCGAATAATCGTTGATATCGTGTCCCAGCGTGAACTGCTGCACGTCCCAAATGCTGGAAGAAATCCGCTGTCGCACCGATTCCAGCGACTGATAGGCCAGCCACGGCCCTACGCCCAAGGCCAGCAGCAGGGCAATGCCCACCGCCAGATTTCGGCGTATCAGCAGCCGCAGGCCCGCGGCCAGCAAGCCGGTATACAGCATTAGCAGGCCAGTTCGGTAAGCCAGGATATGCAGCGTGAGCGCGGCCGCCACGGCTGCCGCCAGTAGCACCGTTCGCAGCAGGGGACCGGCCCGGCGGTCGCGGCGTAGTAGCAGGGCTCCAAAAAAGGCCAAGGCCAGCATTACCCCAAAAGAAATATGGAACACGTGCGTGATGGCCGGCATATTCTGCCCAATGCGAATGGCTTCGTTGGCGGCGGCGGGGTTTAGCAGGTATTGGCCCAGGGTGGCCAGGCCCACGGCGGCCGTGCCCAGCACAAATGCGCTGCCCACCGCCCGCCGCTGCCAGCCCACCAACGGCACCGCCAGCGTGAAAGCCAGCGGCACGGCCAGCCAGGTGAGGTCGCGAAACAGCTCGTGCCGCCAAACGGGCCAGTCGCTGGTATACAGGCCGGTGAAGAGTAAAAAAGCCGGCACAGCGGCCGCCCGCATTGCCGCGCCGTTGCGGAAATAATGAGGAAGGGCGCGGCGCAAACCAGGGTTGGCCATAGCCGCCACCACGCCCACAATGGGCGCAATGGCAATCAGCGCCCGCGAGGCCAGCAAACCGGCAATACCCGCCACGCAGGCCAGCAAGAGAAGGTACTGCGAAAGCCGGCCGGATAAATAAAGCTGCACGAAGGAATGAGTAAATAGGTCGCTTTATAAGAACGTGCGGCTACCAGCCGCTGGCCAGCACATCGGCCACATGCAGGCACTTAAGCGGCAGCTTTTCTTTTTTGATGTAGGATTCCAGGTGCATCAGGCAGCTCACGTCGGTGCTCACGATAAAATCGGCTCCCGTGTCCAAGGCATACTCGACTTTCTGCTGGGCCATGGCCACTGATATGGCTTCGAACTTCACGGCGAAGGTGCCGCCGAAGCCGCAGCAAGTGGTGGTTTCAGCCATCTCGATGCGTTCGAGGCCGGCCACGCCGTCCAGCAGCTGGCGCGGCGCGGCTCTGATACCGCACTCGCGCAGGGCCGCGCAGGAGTCGTGGTACGTATACTTGCCCGCCAGCCGCGCTCCGGGAATGGCCGTAATGCCCAGCACCTCAACCAGAAACTCGGTCAATTCGTAGGTGCGGCCCTGCACGCCCCGGCAAGCGGGCTGCTGTGCCGTACCGGCAAACAGCTGCTCGTAGCTGTTGCGCACCATGCCCACGCACGAAGCCGACGGGCTCACTACGTAGCGCGCCGCCTCGGTGGGCGGGGCCGCAAAATCCTGGAGGAATTTCTCGGCCACCGCGCGGCTCTGCTCCACGTAGCCGGCGTTGTAGGCGGGCTGCCCGCAGCAGGTTTGAGCGGGGTTGTAATTGACGCGCACGCCCACCCGTTCCAGCACTTTTACCATGTTCATGGCAGTGGCCGGGTACAGTTGGTCGACGAAGCAGGGAATGAAAATATCGGCGGTGGTGGGCATGGCGAAACGAAATTAGTGCGTGGCAAACACGCTGGTTGCCATGGCCTGGGCCCGCCCGAAGGCTTCCAGGTCGAGGCCGGATTCTACGCCTTTCTCAGCCAGAAAATCCAGTAGGTTCTCCGTGGCCATGTTGCCGGTTAGCTCATCGGCCGCCATGGGGCAACCGCCGATGCCGCCAATAGCCCCGTCGAAGCGGCGGCAGCCGGCTACGTAGGCGGCGCTCACTTTCTCGCGCCAGCTGCCTGGCGTGGTGTGCAGATGCGCGCCAAACTCGATGCCGGGAAACGCCGGAATCAGCGCCGAGAAAAGCGGCGTAATGGTAGCCGCCGTGGAAGCCCCAATCGTGTCAGACAGCGCCACGATGCGCACCCCCAACGCCGCCAGCTGCTGCGTGAAATCAGTCACGATTTCCGGGCTCCAGGCGTCGCCATATGGATTTCCAAAGCCCATCGACAGGTACGCTACCAGGGTTTTGCCGCTGCGTTCGCAGAGCGCGTGCATGGCTGCCACGTCGGTCAGGGCCTCGGCGGTGGTCTGGTTGGTATTGCGCCGCTGAAAGGTTTCGGATACCGATAGCGGGAAGCCCAGGTAGCTGATTTCGGGATGTTGGGCCGCGGTTTCGGCCCCGCGCAGGTTGGCCACGATGGCCAGCAGCTTGGTGCTGGAGCGGCTCAGGTCCAGGCCAGCCAGTACTTCAGCGGTATCGCGCAGCTGCGGAATGGCTTTGGGCGATACAAAGGACCCAAAATCCAGGGTGTCGAACCCCACCTGCAGCAGCTCGTTCAGGTAAGCGGTTTTGGTCGCGGTCGGAATAAAGTCGGGCAGGCCCTGCATGGCATCGCGCGGGCATTCAATCAGCTTCATAACGGGGAGGTGAGGGGCGGGGAGATGGGCGTAAAGGTAGCAGCCCAACCCCGCCGTGGGCGAACTACCCGGTTCGAAGCGCTGTTGGGAGGCATGATTTTAACTGCGGATTTTACTGCCCAACGGCCGAAGTCCCGGCCGCTCTCCGGGTTTTTGTTGTCAATACTAATCGGGACCACGCTCCTGCTCGCTGGTTGCAGCAAGCAGCAGACCCTACAAGCCATTTTTCAGAAAAATACACCGCACCAAGCCTATGCGCGCCAGCTGCAGCAGGCGGGTCTCGACCGCCGCCCCGCTGGCCGGGCCTGGCTCGCGGCCGCCGCCCAGGCCCTGCGCGATTCGCTGGTGGTCGCGCTGCCTTTCACCGAAACGGGTTATTTCCGCCCCGAGCGGCCCGGCGCGGCCAGCTACCGCTTTGGCGTGCGCGCCGGTGAGCAGGTCCACATCACCCTGACGTTGGCTCCCGGGGCCAATGCGCGCGTTTTTTTGGATGCCTTCGAGGCAGTGCCTGGCCAGCAGCCCACGCCACTGGCCAGCGCCGACACGCTGCTGCTGGACTTTCGCTACCGGGTAGAAAACGACGGCCAGCACCTGCTGCGCGTGCAGCCTGAGCTACTGGCCGCTGGGCGCTACACCTTGCGCGTGCTGCGCGAGCCTGGCCTCAGCGTATTTCCGGTGCAGGGCCGCAACGATGCCGCCGCCGCCAGCTTCTGGGGTGCCGACCGCGACGGCGGCGCCCGGCGGCACGAGGGGATTGATATTTTTGCCCCGCGGGGTACTCCCGCCATTGCGGCCACGGCCGGCATCATCACCCGCACCGGCGAAACGCCCCTGGGTGGGCGGGTAGTCTGGCTTTCAGCGGCCGATAACGCTGGCCATCTTTACTACGCTCATCTCGATAAGCAATTGGTGCAGGCGGGCCAGCGCGTGCGGGCCGGCGATACGCTGGGCCTGGTGGGCAATACCGGGAATGCCCGCACCACGAATCCGCACCTCCACTTTGGGGTGTATCGCAGTGGCCTGGGGGCCGTCGACCCGCTGCCCTTCGTGCGCCGTGCGAGCGCCGGGGCTCCGCTACCCACCGGCACCGACCGCCGCGGCGAGTTTGTCCGGCTGCGCGCCGCTAGCCAACTGCACGCTACACCCTCCGCCAACGACCAGCTGGCCGTGGTGCCGTTACGCCCGCAGCTGCCGCTGCTGGTGCTGGGCCAGCAAGGCAGCACCCTGCGCGTGCAAACTCCGGCCGGGGAGGTTGGCTACGTGCTGGCGCAGGCCGTGGTGGGAGCCTCGGCCAAGCCATTGCGCCGGCTGGTGCTGCCCAATGCCACCGAGCTACGCAGCTGGCCCGGGGCAGAAGCCCCCGCCGACGGGGCCTTGGCGGCCCGCACGGCAGCGGTTGTTTTGGGCCAGACCGAGGGGTATAGCCTGTTGCTTGGAGCACAGGGCGAAACTGGCTGGGCGCTGCTGTAGCAGCTAAAATTTACAGCGTCGCTACGTCATTGGCTCACCGTTTGGCCAGCACGCGGGTTTGCAGCAGCTTGCCGCCTTTGTCATAGTATTCGGTCCTGACAATGCCCACGCCAGGGGCATAGTAGTCTACTTGGCGGCCGCCGCTTTTTAGTACCAGGTCGGCACGGGCGGCCGTGGCCAACTCGCGCTGGCTTTCCACCGAATAGCAGGTGAAAGTGCCGGCGGGCACCGTGATGGGGGTCGGGCCGGCCAGCACCTTGCGCCGTAGCAAGGTGGTTTTTATTTTGGCAATGGCCACCGACGGACTGCTTACCTGCACCACCACGCCGCCATTGGGCAGGGAGCTGCCGGTGGTGGGCTGGTTGGGCCAGGCCAGGGGCGTGCCCTCGTAGGCCAGCAGGCGGTCCCGAAATGATTTGAGCCCGTCGTAGTTAATCTCGGCCAAGCCATCAGTGAAGACGGTGTCGTTCCGGCAAAGAATGGTCAGGTCTTGCTGCTGCAATACCTGGCTCTTGGGGCCATAGAGGCCACTTTTGAGCTTGACTTTGGTAGTGGCCACCGTCTTTTTCTTTTTCTCAGCGCTTGATTCAGTGCTGACCGTCAGCACGCGGTAGCGCAGGAAGCCGGTTAGCTTGCCTTTGGCATCGAGCAGCTGATATTCCAGATTCTGGCCCCGCTGTAGGCCAAAGGGCTGCGTGCAAGCCGTGGCAGCTTGCTGAAAAGTTAATTCTGAAACGCCATTGGGGCGGGGCAGGACTACGGCTTTGGTCGTATTCTGGGCCTGAACCGGGGCGGTAAACCAAAGGAAAACAGCGACGGCGGCAGTCGGGTGGAAATAGGTCAAGCGCATTGAGGATAAAATAGTGAAGGCCTTTGGAGGTGCTTTACGCGGCAGCTCGCCCGAAAGATGGTGCCGGGCAACTCGGCGCCATGCATTGCGTTAGCGGGCACAAGGTCGTACTTTGCGGCCATCCGGCGGGTGTTGCCCGCTTGCCTCCACCTTCTGTTTCGCCTTTACCTAACAGCAACCATGCCTGATTCTTCGTCTTCCAACTGGGCCGATATGGCCGCTTCGCTGCTCGGCAAGCTCTCGGGCGGTGTGGAGCTCAGCTGTGCCTTCGACCAGATTGAGCTACAGGTTCCCAACCCGCAAAACCCCAGCGCCCCCGCCGCTACCTGGAAGCTGAACGGCTCGGTCCGCATTCGCACCCGCGGCGAAAGCGCCGCCGCCAGCCCGGCCGCCGCCGTACGCATCGACCCGCCCGCGCCCAGCGACCAGCCACAGCCCACTTTCACGCAGCCCAGCGGCGCTTCGTCCGTTGGCTAGCGGCCTCGAAATTGAGGCCCAGCTGGTCATCACCTGGAACGGGCACCCCTTGCAGCTGGCGGCGGCCGGTACCTACCTCATCCTGAACGTTCCCAGCCAGCAGGTGCTCGACCAGCTCACCGCCGGGCCGCCCAAGCCCGCTGGCGCGCCCAAAAGCCCCAAGGGCCAGGGCCCCAACCCGCTGCAGCAAATCAACGACCTGGCCCGGCAGCTGGGCTGGGTGCTCGACTTGCGCGTGGGCGGAAAAACCTACGTGACCTTTGGCGTGCAGCGCACTCCCAAAATCACCCTCAACGCGGTATTGGGCAAGATTGGGTCGTTCTTTCGGTAGCGGCAGACCGAGGTATGAAATTCGGGCCGGTGTAACTAATTCGGATGTGATTAGTTAGGGTAGGTACACTTCCAGGCCCCGCCCGATGAACCCCGAAAACGACCATAGAAACCAGGTAGGAATTCCCCAGAGCGCAACAACTTTTGCGCGGATGGAACGGCTGCCGCCGCTGCTGATGGTTTTGTACCTGGTGATGCTGGCCATCACGGTAATGTTTGTGATATTGGTGGCGGCCTATATTAACGCCCGGATGCGCAGCGGGGTGCCCACGGGGCTACACGCGCTGCCGCGCTATTTTTCGCTCAGTACCATCGTGTTGGTTGTGAGCAGCTACACCATTGGGCAAGCCCGCCGCCTCTATGCGCAGGACGACCTGGCCAGTCTTGGGCGTTGTCTGGGGGCTACGCTGCTGCTGGGGTTCGTTTTTGCGGGTTTGCAGGTGTTGGGGTGGCGCGAGCTTGTGCTGTACGGAGTGCCATTCCAGGGAGCTGCAAGCACGAGCAGCGGCCAGTTCATTTACCTGATTTCAGCCTTGCACGTTGTTCACCTACTGGCGGGAATACTGTTTCTGCTGGTTCTGCTGCTGCGCGTGCTGCAGGCCGACCGCGATGCCGTGCGTGGCCTGGTGTTCATTCGCAATCCTTATCATCGGCGGCAGCTAAGGCTGCTGGGCACCTATTGGCACTTTATCGATGTGCTGTGGGTGGCACTTTTCGCCGTGTTCCTGTTTATGTATTAAGGGCATTCAGCCGGGTTATTTAGACGAAAAGGGCCGCTACTTACTTGGTAGCGGCCCTTTTCGTCTAAATAACCCAATAGCAGCGGCTATGGCTAAGGAATAACTTCCAGCCAGCCCCGGTATTTGCGGCCATCGGAATAGGTCACGTAGTAGTAGTAAATCCCGGCGCTGCCCTGGCCGGGCCAGCGAAATTCCCGGTCACTGGTTGTAAATACTTGCTGGCCCCAGCGCGAGAAAATTTTGAGGTTGGTGAAGTAGGCGTCGCAGAAGTTCGGGGGCAGGTCGGGTAGGCGAAACTCGTCGTTCACCCGGTCATTATTGGGCGTGATGATGTTGTAGAGCTTCACGGCCAGCGTATCCGGGCTTTGCACTTGCAGGCGTACACTTTGCGTCTGGGGCAGGGGCTTGCAGGTGGCGTCAATCAGCCGGAAAGTCACCAGTAGGTCGCGGTGCAGGTTGGCGGCGGTGCAGCTCACGTCCCAGGTAAAGCGGCCCGTGGCTACGCCCGTGCCGTTTTGCGCTTCAAAGCGCATGCCCGCACTGGTCAGGTCGAAGCCTTCGGAGCCATCGGCATAGCTGCCGGTAGCCGTGAGCGTCAGGCCATCCCGGTCAATGTCAACCCCGGTAAAAGTGGCCGTGTACAGGCGGCCCAGCGGCAGCTTAAGTAGCGGCGGATTGACCCCGGATGGTGGGGGCAGGGTAGAGGCCAGCGTGGGCGGACGGTTGGCATACGAAACGATGATGGGCACCGTAATCGACGTAGCCTGGCGGGTGTTGCAGGGCATCGATGCCGCCGTGAATCGAAAATTGAGCACCGAATCAGGTCCCACGGCTCGGCAATCGACGCGCCAAGTGAAGCGGCCGCGCTGCTGCCTCCCGTTGGTGCCCTGCGAGAGGGTCGCCCCGAGGTCGACCGGATTGAAGCCCAGGCCGCTCATTTCCAGCCGCACAGGGTCGTCGTCCGGGTCGGTGCCGGTCAGGTCGAAGCTCAGCAAGTCGCCAACGCGTGCGCGCAGCGGCAAAGTAGGCCCCGCCGTGGTCGTAAGGAGCGGCGGGGAATTGAGCGGGGGCACGGCGATGAAAGCTACCCGCACCGTGTCGCGCTTGGGCAGACTGCAGCCGTCATCGCCCACTACCACATCCAGCAGAAAGACGCGGCCCTGGGTGTTGAGGCACTCGGGAAAGCAGAGAGTGGCCGTGAGCGTATCGGGTGAGCCGGGCGTGCGCACGGCCCCGCTGGTGGCCGTGGTGAAGCTGGGCAACAACCCCGTGAAGTTTACCGGGCTCAACGACAGCGTGAGGCGCGAGTTGGGGTCGGGGTCAGTGAAGCGCAGGCGCACGCAGCGGTTGCTGCCCGGGAAAAAGCGCAAAGTGTCGCGGCCGGGTCGGTACGGCACCGGGCTGCTCGGAGTGGGCAGCATCACCACGCTGGGCCGCACGTTGATGGGACAATTCAACACCATTAACTGGAAATCACGGCGGGCTTCCCCAATTTTTTCGCCGTTGCGGTACTCCGAGCAGCGCACCCCAAACACAAACAGCCCCAGGTTGCTGGGCCGCACCGTGAGGCGGCCGGTGGTTCGGTTGATGCCCAGGGTAGGCGTGCCGGGAATTTGGTTGAGGGTGCTCAAGGGTGGCAGCACCGGTTGGCCTGGCAGCAGGGGGGGCTGCGGCCGCCAGGTAATGGGCACATAAGGTGCCGGCGCGGCCGCGGCCGGCTTCGGAACGGCCGCATCGGAATGGCCATTGAGGGGCGTCACCAAGTCGTAGACCAGCGAATCTCCGTCGATATCCTGGCCCCCGAAATCGTAGTAAAATAGCTCCCCGCGGCAGGCGTAGTCGGCTAGTGGCGGGAAAATGCGGGGTGTGGAATCGTAGAAAGGCCGCCCGTTCCGCACTACGGCCGGAAATTCCAGGTAGAAAGCCTGCGCCGCGTTGCCGGGGTCCAGAATATTGCTGATACTGTTGTTGCGGCAGCAGCGCTCCACCGCCACGTAATAGCCCTGGGGACTGTTGTAGATGCCGGCTGGTAAGTTAATCTGCTTGCTGTACACCAGTTTGCGGGTGCTCAGCGTGGGCTTGGCGCAGGCCGGATTGGTGTAGTTGACGAAGGTGTTACTGGTGAGGGGCAGCACCACGTTGACCATGCGGCCGTTAGTGCTTTTATCGAAAATGCTGGCCGTCAGGTCGGCGTCGAGCGCACTGGCATTGCCGTTGGCGGCATCGAAATATAGGTTGAGCAGCAGCGTGTACGAATCGCCGGTGTTGTGGACCAGTTCCATCTCACCGCCCACGATGTGCGTGGCGCGTGCCGGTGCCGCCAGCAACAGCCAACTGCACAGCAGCAGCAAAAATGCCGACCCAGCCGACCGTGTAGATAAAGACATGGGTAGAGAAATAAGCGTATTGAATCCCGATTGTGCCGAAATATACGCCAGCAAAACCCAACTTTCGGCCTCGCTTGGCGTGTGGTTTTGGCTGGGCACCACGTACCTTCGGCAAGCTAATTCAGCCGGTGCCAGCGGCATTGCTTTTACCTTTTTTTCACTCCCTGTTTTCATATGCAAGTACTTCGTTACGCGAGTTTATTCGGTTGCCTGACCGGACTGTTCAGCCAGGCCAATGCCCAACAAGTGGCGGCCCCGGCCCTCACGCAGCTGCGGCTCGATGCTGGTGACCGCTGTGCTGCGGCCCGCGTGCAAACCGTCCAGCGCACGGTCACTTCCTCGGTAAGCCACGTGGTCAAGATGAACCGCTACGACGTGAAATACTATAAGCTGGACGTGGCGATGGAAAACACCTCGCTAAACGTGAGCGGTTCGGTGTGGATGCGAGTCCGCGTGGGCAATCAGCCGCTGGATTCACTCGCGTTTGAGCTCTACAAATCGCCCAATGGCTCGGCTGCCAGCGTGCCTTCGCTACTCATCGACTCGGTGGTGGTGAACGGCCGCCGCTCGCTGGGCATCCGCCGCGCCGGGCCTGATGCCACGGCTGCGCTGCCCGTAGCCGCCCCGGCCAACTCCCTTGTCGACGCCCGCATTTACTACCACGGCACGGCTCCCAGCGGCAACTCGGCGGCTATTGGCAACGGCTTGAGTAATAGAAGCCAAGTGCGGTTGGGCTCGGGCCAGTCCTTTCCCTTCAACGTGACTTGGAGCTTGTCGGAGCCTTTTTCGGCCCACGAATGGTTTCCCTGTAAACAAGTGCTCACCGACAAAGCCGACTCCACCGACGTGTGGGTGACTACGTCCATGCCCAACAAAGTAGGCTCCAACGGGGTGCTGGAGCGCACGGTGTCCTTGCCCAACAATAAAGTGCGCTACGAGTGGAAATCCCGCCACCCGATTGACTATTACCTGATTTCTGTCGCGGTTGCGCCGTATTTGGAATACGTGAACTATGCCAATCCGGTGGGTGGGCCGCGCGTGCCCATCGTCAACTACGTTTACAATCAAGCGACGTTGAACTATTACCAAACCGAGCTTGACCGGACGCCGGGCTTTATCGAGAGCTTCTCGACGCAGTTTGGTTTGTACCCTTTTGCCAACGAGAAGTACGGTCACAGCATGGCCCCGCTGGGCGGCGGCATGGAGCACCAAACCATGACTACTCAGGACGGCTTCGACTTTACGCTCACGGCCCACGAGCTGTGCCACCAGTGGTGGGGCAACAATGTGACCTGCGCTTCCTGGTCCGATATCTGGCTGAACGAGGGCTTCGCGTCCTACGGCGAGTACCTGTCCCTGCAGGCCTTCAGCACCCCAGCCAATGCCCGCAACTGGATGAATAACGCCCACCTCTACGCCCAGCGCAGCGGCGGCAGCCTGTACGTGGCCGATACCACCAATGTAAACCGGATATTCGATTACTACCTGACGTATAAGAAAGGAGCCGGCGTGGTGCATATGCTGCGTTATTTGCTCAACGATGACGTGAAGTTTTTCCGGGCCCTGCGTACCTACCAAACCCAATTCGGGGGCTCCACGGCGCGCACTGTCGATTTGCAGCGCGTGTTTGAGGCCGAAGCGGGTCGCCCGCTGGGCTATTTCTTTCAGCAATGGTTCACGGGCCGTGGCTACCCCACGTTCACCGGGCGCTGGAACCAGGGCGGCAGCAGCTTCGTGCTGCGCGTAACCGAAACAGCTTCGGTCCCTGCGGTCACCCCGTTTTTCGATACTGAAGTAGACTACCGCCTCACGTTCTCGAACGGCACCACCCAAACCGTGCGCTTGCGCCAGAGCCAGCCTACCCAAACCTTCTCTCTCACGATAAACGGCACGGTGACCAGTGTGGCCGTTGACCCCAATCAGTGGGTGATGGACCTGCCCACGACCGCGCCCACCCGCGATAATACCCTGCTGGCCACCCGTGCCACGGCCGGCAACCCCACAATCGTGCTGTTTCCCAATCCTTGCCGTGACCAGTTGCAGCTTTCCGCGCTGCCCATCATTGGGCAAGCCACGGCCCTGGTGCTGGATGCTACCGGCCGCACGGTGCTGCGCCAGGTCGTAGCCGCTGCCCAGCCTCAAATTGATACCCACACCCTGGCCCCTGGCTTGTACTACCTGCGGTTGCTAGGCAGCGCAGGCGAGCAAGTAGGGCGCGGCCAGTTCGTGCGCGAATAAGCGGCCGGCTGTCCATCAGCCGCATGCTTTATCAGCAAAAAAGGGCCGCTCCTGGATAGGAGCGGCCCTTTTTAATAGGATAACGATAAAAATAAGTGCTAAAACCGGTCGTGGTACTCGCGCACCAGGGACTCGATGGCGTCGTTGGTGGGCGGGGCATCAAGCAGGTTTTTCAATAAATCATCAAACGATTGAGCGGGGGTGAAGCCGGGCTGCAACACTGCGTTGCGTGCCAATCGAATGAAAAGAGGTTGGCCGTTCATGGCCACCAAATCCAGTGTCACCAAGCCGTAGCGCTGGTTGCAGTCGCCGGTTTGGGGGCAGTCGGTAGGGTTTGGTTTAAACATCTGCTTGAGCGTATTCTCGACATGATGCTCGTGATGCGTGGTGCTTTGGTCGGCGCAAGCGCGGTGGTAGCCCAGGGTAAGCAGCTCTTCGCCCAAGTGCTCGTAGAGATGCCGAAAATTACCCGGTCCGATACTTGGGTCAAAAATGAGCAGAATGCCCTGCCGGCCGTTCTCCTGCAGCAACTGCACCTGAAAGCCCCGGGCCCCGCCCGCACCGCCCTTGAGCAGGTGGTAGGCCTTGAAATAAGGACCCAGCCAATTAAGGAATACGCGCTCCTGCACCCAGCGGCTGTGCCGCTGCCCTTGGGCGGGTGTCAGCTGCACGGCACGCCAATGGGTCGGGGCATCAGCTTTGGCGCGAAATAGATTATGGATAAAATCTAACAAAGTCTAGAGGTTTTAGTCAAATTGAAACACGGGTTTAGCCAAATAGTTTTTGCGAGCTGGCCGCCGAAAGGTGTTGAATTTTCGAATCCGCAATTTCCCGTCACTTTGCCAGGCTATAAATAAAGGCCGGCTTCCGTCAGGAAACCGGCCTTTGCACTTGGTAGTCACGCGGGTGAGAATACTACTTTACCCGGGTCCAGGACTGCGACTTGCCAATGAGTGAGAAGCCAATGTAGCCCTTCACTTCCATGGAGTTAGCGCTTTCCATCTGCATGTAGCAGGAATAGGTTTTGCCGGCCTCGGGGTCGTAGATTTTGCCATCGTCCCACTTGTTATCAGAGTCGTACTTGAAGCCCTGCATGAACACCATGCCCAGGCGCGGACGGCTACGCAGCTTTGCATCAGGATTTTTCGAATCGGTTTTGGGCTTGCCGGTGGCTGGGTCGTTGGGCACGGTCAGGCTCACAATTTTTCCGCACAGCTTGTCGCCGCACTTATAAATCTCAAACGTGGCTTTCTTCTCCGAGTTCGTCCAAGTCCCGAGGGGGGTCATGGTTTGGGCGGAAGCCATACCGGCGACGCTCAGCACGATGGCAACGAGCAAAAGCAATGTCTTTTTCATTTCAACGGTTTATAAAAGAAGTGGGTTTGACGGGAGAAGATAAGGGAAATATTTTGGAGGAACTGTCCGGCCATCTCATTGGCTCCAGCGCAAGTTTGCGGCCAGGTTTCTTTGTCTTGCCCGGTGAGGCGCTGCGTACCTGGTAATGTAAAATTATTGCCGCTGAAAATCAGCTATTAAAGCATAGGCAAGCACGTTTTGTCATAAATTAAGCGTCCGCGTATTGAACCTTCGCGGGCTCTATTAGCTTTACCGCTCAGTAGTGAGTGCTACTACCCCATTCAAGCAGCCCTAAGGTGCTGGGCCGCGAAAATGGGGCCATGTCGAACGTAAAGAAAGGAGGTACATAATGTCTAGTAGTCCCAAACAAATCCTGCCAAGCCTGTCGAATGTCGTACGCCTCACCGCAGTACGCGCCTAACAACAGCTTCGTGGGGTAGCTCCTAAGGCTACCCACATTCGGCCAGGTCTTACACGTAGGACGCCGGAACTGTACCCCAGTTTCGCCGCTTGGTAAGATTTGAAGGATTAGATGCCCGGTTTGCCCAGTCGCCCTTTAGTGGGACGGCAGAGGCGGACCGGGCATCGCTGCGTTTAGGCAGGTGCGCAAAACCTGGCGTCAATCTAGCGGCTTTTGCTGGGCTTGATAGTTCTTACTGATTTGCTGGCCGGCTTGCGTCGGGTTGCTATCGTCGCTTTTTTCTTGGTACTGGCCGTTCGGGCAGCGGGAGTTTTCTTGTGGGCTACCGGCTCGGCTTTTTTTCTGCTTGCCACAGGAGTCGCTGGCTGCTTACGAGTGGCTAGCATCGCTGGCGGGGCCACGGTAGCCGTGGCCGTGTTCACCGGCACTTGGTGCACCGGCAGCGCAGCCACCGCTGCTGCTGAACGGGGCGGGGCTACCACCGGTGTTGGCCGCGCCGAAACCCGGCCCGCTACGCCTGGCCCCAGCACGCGCCGCACTTGCATAAAGCGGCGCTCGTAGTCGGACCCTTCCACTTGGTTAACTTTTACGAAAGGCTCGCGGCGCGAAGAGGAGGCGTGCACAAACCGCAACGGCACTTCGCCGCGCGCCGAAACCACAATGCCAGCGTGGCCCGGCGTGGTGCTGGTGGTTGCGGTGCCCGTAAACACCACAATATCGCCCGGCCGGGCTTCGGCGCGTGCCACGGGCTGGCCCACATCAATGAGCAACGCCGTAGAATGTGGCACCGGGACGTGAAAGTGGGCAAAGGTGTACATGATAAACCCCGAGCAGTCGAAGCCCGTGACGGGCGAAATTCCGGCGTAGACGTATGGGGTGCCGCGCTGGGCCAGCCCGAAGGCGGCAACACTATCGGCGCGGCTCGCATAGGCAACGGCCGCACCGGTGCGCAGCCCCGTGAGGGTGGCCGGCAGTGCCGCCGACTGCCGGGCTGCCGGGGCTGCAGCCTTCCGGCCCAGGCGTGGCACTACCACCACCAGCGCGGCCACTAATCCAATAAAAATCAACCAAACAAAGCGCATAATAGGAAAAGTTTATGGTAGGGCTTTAGAAAATAAGCACGGCCTTAGGCCCTAACGGGGGGGCGGTCCGCTAGGTTGGAGGCAACTCCGGCTGCTTTCTTTGTGCCCTTGCTCCATCCCAACCCATCTTCGATGTTTAAAAATTCAGGTTTACTACTTTGCCACGCCACGGCTGTGGCCTTTTTGGCTGGGGCATTGCCCGCCAGCGCCCGCCTGGCCGCAGCGGTGCCCACGCTGCGCTACACGTTGGCCATGCCCGCGCCGCAGTCCCACTACTTCGAAGTGAAGATGGACCTGGGCGGTTTTCCGGCCGAGTACACCGACGTGAAAATGCCGGTTTGGGCCCCTGGCTCATACTTAGTGCGGGAGTTTGCCAAAAATGTGGAAGGAATGCAGGCCCGCACCGCCGGTGGCCAGGCCCTGGCCGTTGAAAAAATCAACAAGAATACCTGGCGGGTGCGCCACCCCAAGCAGGCCAATTTTCAGGTGAGCTACCGCGTGTATGCCTTTGAGCTGAGCGTACGCACCTCGTTCATCGATGCCGACCACGGCTACCTGAATGGCAGCAGCGTGTTTATGTACCCCGCCGATAACAAGATGCTGGGCAGCACTGTGGCCGTGCAGCCCGCCGCTGGCTGGAGCCAGGTGAGCACCGCCCTGCGGCCGGCCACTGGCAAGTTCACCTATAAAGCCGCCAGCTACGATGAGCTGGCCGACTCGCCGATGGAAATCGGCAACCAGAAAGTGCTGGAATTCATCGCCAACGGCACACCCCACCAAGTGGCCATGTACGGCACCTACACCGTGGACGAGCCCAAGCTGCTGGCCGACCTGAAGAAAGTATGCGAGGAAGCGCACCGCGTGGTGGGCCAGAATCCGCTCGACCGTTACCTATTCATCGTGCACAACCTGGAACGCGGTGGCGGCGGCCTTGAGCACCTCAACTCGACTACGCTGGAAGTGAGCCGCGCCAGCTACAGCACGCCGGCTGGCTACAACTCCTTCCTAAATCTGGCGGCGCACGAATATTTCCACCTCTGGAACGTGAAGCGCATCAGGCCCGTAGCGCTGGGGCCGTTCAACTACGACCAGGAAAACTACACCCATATGCTGTGGGTGAGTGAAGGCATGACCTCGTACTATGCCGCTATCATCAATCAGCGGGCGGGCTTCTCCTCGCGCGAGGAGTACCTGAATAAGCTGGCTGCTTTGATTACGGAGGTGGAAAATACGCCCGGCAACCGCGTGCAGTCGGCCGCCGAATCCAGCTTTGATGCCTGGATTAAGTCGTACCGGCAGAACGAGAATTCCCGGAATTCTGAAATCAACTACTACTCGAAAGGGGAGCTGATTGGGGCCGTGCTCGACCTGAACATTGCCGAAGCCACCCAGGGCGCGAAGCACCTCGACGACGTATTCCGGCTGCTCTACGACACCTATTACAAGAAAGCCGGCCGGGGATTCACCGACCAGGAATTTCAGAACGCCGTGGCTACCGTGGCTGGCCGGCGCTACGATGCCTTCTTCCAGAACAGTGTATACGGTACTAAAACAATTGATTTCGCCTCGGCGCTGGCCTACGCTGGACTCACGCTCAGCAATAACCCGGTGGCGAATGACGGTACGTTGGGGGCCAATTTCTCGAATCGTACCGGTAAGCTGGTGGTCACGAACGTAATCCGCGATGGCGCGGCCTGGACCGACGGCCTCAATGTGAACGACGAAATCCTGCTGGTGAACGGCGTGGCCCCGGGTACCGAAACCGTGAATGCCCTGCTGAGCGCGCCCGTGGGCACGGTGGTAAGTGTGCAGGTACGCCGCGATGGCTTGCCCCGCGACCTGAAACTGACCATGCGCGCCAACCCCAATCGCAAGTTTCAGATTCAACCCATGGCCAGCCCAACTCCGGCTCAGCAGAATGTATTAGCCAAGTGGCTGGGTAAATAAAGGTTAGTGGTAAACGATTAGTGGTTACTGGTCAACCAGGCTATTGAGTAAACAAAAGGCCCCGTGCGAGTAGCACGGGGCCTTTTGTTGTAATATTGGAAGCGTCTAAAAAAACCGCTAAATCCACGCTAATCCGGGGTCTTACTTGATGCGCTTTAGGGCTACTTCCGCCACTGGGGCAATAACCATCGGAACCTTCTCCACTTTAACTGAGGAAGTGTCGAGGCCAAAGTACTGGTCCTCAGAAGCGATGAACTGGCGGATGTAGAAATAGGCCTGCATCACCATCTTCTCCATCGTCGGGAAGTCGTTCTCGACGCTGAGGAACTTCTCGAGTACTACGAAGCGGAAATCACCCGTTACGTGCTGCTTGCTCAGCGACTCGTAGCGCGACGTAATGTCCACTTCCTTGTTGCGCACCAAGTCCTCAATCACCTTGCGGAAGTACAGGTTGATGCGTTGCTGCACCCGGAAACCCAGCCGGAAATTGATGCGGAACACGTCGTCCTTAGCTACTTCGGTCACCTTGTACTCCATCGTGTACGGCTCATCGGTGGTGTCAACGTGGATAAACCAATAGATATCCGCCCGCTTGGGTCGCTTCTGGAAGATGGAATAAATGATTTTCTGCTCGATTTCGGAGCTGCGTTCCGCCGAAGTCAGGAACACCAGGTGGGTAGAATACTTTGGAATGGATTCGTCGTCGCTGAGTTGCTTGAGAGCATCCACGTAGGGTTCCAGGCGCACGAATTCGGTGAGGCGGCGCTTAATGTAAAAGGCCTTCAGCCATACGTACATCACGGTCATGAGCGCCCCGCCGATGACCAGCGACACCCAGCCGCCGTGCGGAAACTTCGCCATGTTGGCAATCAGAAACGAGCCTTCGATGATGCCGTAGAGCACGGCGAAGCCGATAACCAACGGCAGGGCCACCTTCTTCGAGCGCAGCCACACGGTGAGCAAAATGGTGGTCATCAGCATGGTCAGCGTGATGGCCAGGCCGTAGGCCGCTTCCATATTGGCTGACTCGCGGAAATAGAGCACTACCCCAATGCAGCCCAGCAGCAGCAGCCGGTTCATGCTGGGCACAAAGAGCTGTCCCTTTACGTCGGTGGGGTAGTTGAGCTTCACCTTAGGCCACATGTTGAGGCGAATGGCCTCGGCCACCAGCGTGAACGACCCGGTGATGAGCGCCTGCGAAGCAATGATGGCTGCAATGGTGGCAATGCCGATGCCGATGAGCAGGAACCATTGCGGCATCAGGGCAAAGAATGGGTTCTTGCCATTCAGCATTTGCCCCTGGTGGGCCAGCAGCCACGCGCCTTGGCCCAGGTAGTTGAGCAATAGCGCGCTCTTTACGAATGCCCAACTGATGCGGATGTTGCCCTTGCCGCAGTGGCCCAGGTCTGAATACAGCGCCTCGGCCCCGGTGGTGCACAGGAAAACGGAGCCCAGCAGCCAGAAACCGCCCGGGTATTTCACCAGCAAAGTGTAGGCGTAGTAGGGGTTAAAGGCTTTAAGAATAACCGGATTCTGTACAATCCAGCTGATGCCCAGCACCGCCAGCATGCTGAACCACAGCAGCATGATAGGGCCAAAGGCTTTGCCTACAATCTGGGTGCCAAAGCTTTGCAGCAAGAACAAGCCCGCAATGATGCCGATAACGATGTATACAATGGTGTCCTGCGTGAGGCTGGGATACACTGTTTTCAAGCCTTCGATGGCCGAAGACACCGAAATAGGCGGCGTGATTACGCCATCGGCCAGCAGCGCGGCCCCACCGATAATGGCAACGGCCGAAAGCCAGGTTCCCCGCCGCCGCACCAGCGCGTAGAGCGAGAAAATACCGCCTTCCCCGTTGTTATCGGCATTGAGCGTCAGCAGCACGTACTTAACCGTCGTTTGCAGCGTGAGCGTCCAAATCACGCAGGAGATGCCGCCCAGTACCAACTCCGGGTCAATCATATTGGGCACCCGGGCCTCTTTGAGAATCGACGACATTACGTACAGCGGCGAGGTGCCAATGTCGCCGTAGATGATGCCAAGGGCAATGAGCAGCCCCGCCCCGGATATGGCGGTGTGCGAATGTTTAGAATCCATACGGTGGGGTAAAAACGAAAATCGGCTCAGTATAAAAGTGCTGCAATTGGATTACGGGGCGCGAAGGTAGCAGCCAGGTCATTGGAAAGCGCATACGGAAACGGCCCGCGAAAGTAATCCTAGCTGAAATTCAACGGATTGTCCCCGGAATGTTCATTGCCGGCCTGGGCATCGGCTGCGGCCTGCGCGGCGGCCGATGCCTGGCGCATAGCAGCGTCGGCGGCGGCCAGGTGCCAGGCATCTTCCCGGGCGGCGTGGTCGTGCACGCGGTAGATGCGGCGGTTAAGCTCGGCCGTAAGCCGCTGTAAGGGCGGCGTTTCGCCCGGCAAAGCGAAGTTGACCATTTCGCGGCCCAACCGCAGCAGTCGCAGGCGGTTGGTGCCGCGCCGGCCGTAGGCCAGCAGCAAAGCCGTGATGGCCATGCCGGTCATGGCCGGGCCCGTGCGCAGCCAGTTTTGCAGGAAGGCAATCATCACCCCCGCCAAACCCATACCCCCGAGTAGGTACCACAGTATCCACTGCACCGGCGTAAGCTCGGCGCGCTCGAGCTCCCGGAGCAGGAATTCCTGCCCCCGGACGGTGACTGTGGTATCGGTCAGCATGAGGCGGCCGTCATTGGAGCGCACTTCCGGGAGTGGGGTCAGCGCCGGTACGGGCTCCGGCAGGGAAATATCTTGGAAGCCGGCCGTAGATTCTGGCAATAGCGCGGGGCCGGGGGGCGTAGTCAGCAAAGCGGCCCCGGAAAATTGTTCCGGGGCCACGTTGGGTTGTTCGGCAGGCGGCTGGTCAATAGGGTCTGGCATGAGGGCAGCGGCGGCCGGTTGGGTGGTTGACGCGCGGGCCCAGGTGGGCACTGCGGTGCGGGTGGTGGCGGAAGCCCGGGGAGGCCCCGCCACGCTGGCCGCTCAGTTGTTCACTTTGATTAGCTCCACGTCGAAGATGAGCGCCGTATCGCCGGGAATGTCCCGGCCGGCACCGCGCTTGCCGTAGGCCAGGTCCGACGGAATGTAGAGGCGGTACTTCGAGCCTTCGCCCATGAGCTGCAACGCTTCTGTCCAGCCGGCAATCACGCCATTCACGGGGAAGGTGGCGGGCTGGCCGCGCTGGTAGCTGCTGTCGAACACGGTACCGTTAATCAGGGTGCCGTGGTAGTGCGTGGTCACCGACGAGCCCAGGCTGGGCTTTTTGCCCGCGCCTGCGGTCAGCACTTCGTACTGCAGGCCGCTGGGCAGGGTGGTAACGCCGGACTTCTTGGCGTTTTCGGCGAGGAAGGCTTCGCCTTCGGCTTTGTTGTTGTTGTTCATGGTGTCAGAATCTTGGTCTTGTTGGTCGTTATCGGTGCCGCCCATTTGCTCTTGCAATTGCTGCATGGCGGCCTGCATTTCTTCCTGGGTGAGGCGGCTGGGAAGGCCCTGGAGGCCTTCTTTCAGCGCGCCGGCCAGGGTGTCAACGTCCAGCTCGAGGCCTTGCTGGGCAAAGTTGCGGGCCAGGTCGCGGCCAATGATGTAGCTCACTTGAGCTTGATGGGAATCGAGGTTCATAAAACCAGGAGAAGGAGTAAAGCCGTGGTGGCGAAAGCTGGGCTCTGCCACCGGCAGCCGGTGAAAAAAGTACGCAACGGGTTACGCCGTTGGCGGGGCAATGTTCCAAAAGCCGCGCCGAACCGCCGCACCCGGCCGCAATGGCCGAAGTAATAACGAAAAAGCCCGGCTAAAGGCCGGGCTTTTTCCTAAATAACTAGCTTCAGGATGCTGAATAACGATAAAATAGCGGTTAGCAGTACTGGTGGTGGTCGTCGTCACCAGTGAAGAAGAAGGTCAGGTCCAGGCCAGCCAGTTTGGCAGCCAAGTAGCTCACGCCGCCCAAAAGCAGCAATGAGGAAAGCGAGAAAGCAGTGGTCTTTTTCATAATGAAACGTGAAATAGCCTGGTGGTTAATTCTGATGCAAATATACGACACTTTGCCAAATATGTTATGCATGCAGCATAAATTAACACACGCTTAACCTTCCAGACTCGCTACTTCAACCACTGCGCCGGGGGCCAAATCGCTCAGTAAATGGCTGCCCACGCGCACGCGCACTAGCCGCAGCGTAGGAAACCCCACGGCCGCCGTCATCTTGCGTACCTGCCGGAACTTGCCTTCCGTGACCGTGATGGAAACCCAGGAAGTGGGGCCGTGCCGGTCATCGCGGATTTTGCGGGTGCGCGGGGCAAAGCCGGGCGCGGGGTCCAGCCGACGGGCCTGGCAGGGGCTGGTAATGTACTTCTCGTTGTGCACCCCGATTTCGACACCGGCCTGCATTTGGGCCAAGGCGGCTTCGGTCATCAGCCCGTCTACCTGGGCGTAGTATTCTTTCTCCACGTGCTTGCTGCGGATGGCCTCGCTCACCTTGCCGTCGGTGGTGAGCAGGAGCAGGCCTTCGCTGTCCTCATCGAGCCGGCCGATGGACATGGTGCCCGCCGGAAAATCATGGAACTTGCCCAGCATCGTTTTCTTGGCTTCGCCCGAAAACTGGCTGGTGAACTGGCTGAGGCAGCCGTAAGGCTTGTGAATAAGGAAATGGCGGTGGGACATCGGTTGGAATTACTGGCGCGAGTTCGACGCAGCGAAGTGGAGCGTAATGCAGGCCAAAAATACGGTGGCGGCCGGGCTTCGCCGGGCCACTCACTGACAACCCGGATTACTTTGATGCCGGCTTCGCGCCAGCTGGTGAGCAGTCAGCCGGTCGTTTTGCATAATGAAAAAACGACCCGCGCTAAGCAGCGTGTAGGCTAAGGAGAGGGTTTGGCTGGGGGGCTACCCCAAGAACGCCATGTCCTCGGCGCTCAACTTAATATCGGCTGCTTTCAGATTCTCCCGCAAGTGCGCCAGCGACGACGTGCCCGGAATCGGCAGTATCCAGGGCGACTTGTGCAGCAGCCAGGCAATGTTGAGTTGGGCTTCGGTGGCGTTGTGCTTCTTGGTGATTTCGGTTAGCTTGATTCCCGCTTTGGGCAGGCCGTGTATCAGCGAGAAGAAGGGAATGAGCGGAATACCATGCTGCTCGCACAGGTCCAGTACTTCCTCACCGCCGGGGTTCGTGCCGTAGGCCAGCTCTACCGTGGTGCGTTGCGCGTAGCTATACATATTTTCCACCGTGGCAATGGTGCCCAGTTGCAGCCCTTCTTCCAATTCGGCTCGGGTCACGTTGCTCAGGCCCACGTGCAGAATTTTGCCTTCCCGCTGCATGGCAAACATGGCTCCGAGCTGTTCAGCCAGCGGCACCGGGCCGTGGCCTATCAGCCGCAGGTGCACCAGCTGTATCTGTTCCTGCTGCAGCGTGCGCAGGTTGTTTTCGATGCCGGCGCGCAGGTTTTCGGGCTTGTTGTAGGGTGCCCAGCTTCTATCGGGCCGGCGGGTGGCGCCCACTTTCGTGCAGATAACCAAGTCCTGCGGGTAGGGATGCAGGGCTTCCGCAATCAGGCGGTTGGTGACGTCTTCGCCATAATAGTCAGCAGTGTCGAGGAAGTTTACGCCGCTGGAAATGGCAGTTTTCAGGATTTCCAGGGCTTGGGGCCGGTCAGCGGGCTCCCCCCAGATTTCGGGGCCGGTCAGGCGCATGGTACCGTAGCCGATGCGCGAGACAGTGAGGGGGTGAGCGGAGTGTTCGGCAATGGTGATTTGCATACAGCGGCAAACGATTGAAAGCCCGATTTACTTTGAACAAGTGCGGTACTTCAAGCTCGGGCCAGAACTATGGTGCGTATCCGTCTTTTTAGTCTCTGGTTTATACACTGGTCTTGTCCTGAATAACCAGCACGTCATGCTCATCTGGCGTCCGCGCAGCCGAAGCATCTCGCGTGGGGTAGTGATTCTCTCTTTTGCGATTGGATTACTACCCCACGCGAGATGTCCCGGCTGCGCTCGACATGACGTGCTATTTATCCAGGAGCAAGGCTATTTGGTAAGGCGATAAATCATGAGGGCGGCGCGCTCAACCAGCTTCGGAAACTCTTTCAGATTAATGGTTTCGCCGGCTGCGTGGGCGCCTTTGCCCGACACTCCCAACCCATCCAGGCAATCGAGGTACTGGGCCACGTAAGAAATGTCGCCGGCACCGCGTGCGCCGGGGTCGCCGGCGGCCACCGGGCCCAGGCCTAGGTCGTGGCTGCATTGGTCGGCCAGGGCGGCCAGGCGCTGGTTGCCGGCGGTGGGGGCCATGCCCGGAATGCCGTCGGTGAAGGTGATTTCGGCCCGCGTCTGGGGCAGGCTTTGGGCCACGATGGCGCGCATGGCGGTGCGGGCCGTCTCTTTTTGGACTTCGGTGAGGAAACGCAGGTCGCCGGATACGGTGGCGGTGGGGGCGATGATGTTGGTTTTTCCCACCACCTGGCCCCGGGCCCGCGCCGCGTCGTACACCACTTCCGAGCCGCCCACGAGCAGGCCGGGGTTAAAGGTCAGAAACTGCTCCTTGCTCAGGGTTTCGCGGAAGGCGTTGAGGATGCGGGCGGCCTCGAAAATGGCGCCGTCGCCCACGTCCGGCCGGAAGATGCCCGACGAGTGGGCCGCCTTGCCGTAGGTGTTGAGCTGCCAGGTGCTGGCCCCGCGCCGCGCCGTGGCCACGGTGTGCAGGTTGGTGGCGGTTTCGAACCCCAGTCCGATTTCGGCTTGCCTGGCGCGGGCAATGAAGTCGGCGCGGGCTTCGGGGCCGGTGCCGCCCCGTTCCTCGTCGCCGGTGAAATAGGCCGTGATACTGGCGTTTTTCAGCAGGCCCTGTGCCTGGAGGGCCTGCAGCGCCGCTAGCATCACCACGTTGCCGCCTTTCATGTCGTTCACGCCCTGGCCGGTGGCGGTGGAGTCGGTAAGCCGGGTGAATTTGCCGGCGGGCATATCCAATTCAAATACAGTGTCGAGATGACCGATCAGGAAAAGCCTTTTGCCCTTGGTGCCTTTGCGTTGGGCCACCAGGTGGCCGGCCCGCTGCATGCTGGCGGGCATGGCTACCCATTCCGTTTTGAATCCCAGCGCCTCAAATTCTTTTTGGAACACGGTGCCCACTTCGCGCACGCCCTGCACATTGAGCGTGCCGCTGTTGATGTTGACGACCTGCTCCAGCAGCTTCTCGTTTTTCGGCATGTTCTGCTGCACCGAAGCCACAATTTTGCGTTCGGTCGCGGTGAGCTTTTGCGCGTGGGCAACGTGGCCGCAGAGTAAAGCTGAGAGTAGTAGGAGTTTTTTCATTGATGCAAGATTGAGTTGAGGTCGTGAAGCTACGCCCCAATAGCAACCTACTCTGTGAGGGGTTGGCGCAATGCTTATTCGCCGCCAATTGCCGGTTGTGGGCTGCTGGTAGTCAGGGTGGCGCCCGCACTGGCCACCACGATGGAGGCCACGGCCAGCCACTGATAGAGCGTGAGCCGTTCGCCCAGCAGCAGCCAGCCAGACACAGCCGCCGCCACCGGCTCCAGGCTCATCAAAATGCTGAACGTGCGCGTAGGCAGGGTTTTGAGCGCCTTCATTTCCAGCGAAAAGGGGAGGACGCTGGAAAACACCGCCAGTAAGATTCCCAGCAGCAGCAAGTGTGGCGTCAGGGTCAGGAAGCTGCCGCTGGCAATCCCAAAAGGCAGCACCGGCAACACGGCAAACAGCATCCCCACCGCCACGGCCAGCTGGCCCGGGAGCACGGCTGCCGTGCGCTGGCCCAGCACGATGTACACGGCCCAGCACGCGCCCGCCGCCAGCGCAAAGCCCAGCCCAAGCGGGTCGATGCCCGAGCCGCTCCACGGCGCAATCAGGGCAATGCCCGCGCCGGCCAGCGCCACCCACACCACATCGCCCCAGCGGCGCGAACCAGCCAGGGCAACCCCCAGCGGCCCCACAAACTCCACCGTGACGGCCAAACCCAGCGGAATGCGCGCCAGGGCACAGTAGAAAAGGAAATTCATGGCGCCCAGGGCGAGGCCGTACGGCACCACCGCCCGCCATTGCGCGGCTCGCAGCTGCCCCAGCCGGGGGCGCACCAGCACCAGCAGCACCAGCGCCGACAGCCCGATGCGCAAGCTGGTAGTACCCGCCGCCCCCAGCACCGGAAACAAGCCCTTGGCAATGGCCGCCCCGCCCTGCACGCTGACAATGGAAAGTAGCACGGCGGGCACCGCGGGCAGTGAGATGCGGGAAGAATCAGACATAAATAGAAAAGAAGGCCATTTGGGTTTTAACTACCCCAGCAGCTCCTGAAACGCGGCCAGAAACAGCCCCACGTGGTAACCATCGGCCAGCCCATGATGGACGTTGACGGATACCGGTAGGAGCGTGGTTGCGCCCTCCACGTAGGTTTGGCCCACCGAAATCTTGGGGCAGCTATCGGGGTAGCTGAAGCTGCGGGCATGGCTCAGGCCCGTGAAGCGCACCCACGGCAGGGCCGAGAAGTGGATGACGTCGGGCCGGCCGGTAGTTTCGTTCAGGCGCAGGCCCTCACTGGCCTGCACAGCCGCGATTTCGGCCGCAGCGGCTGGCACGAAGGCGGCCAGCTCCTCGTGCTGTTCGATGAAGGAAAACCCAAACGTATGGTCGGGCCGGCCAATGGTGGCCGAGGCGTGGATGCGGTCGTAGCAGTACACTTGGCCGTCTTCGATGCGGTAGCGCAAGGCCTCCACTTGGTTCACCGCCTGCAAGGCCGCGTGCAGGTAATACAGAAAAAACGGCACGCCGAGCCGCTTTGCTTCGGCCAGGGCGCGGGTGCAGTCCACGGGGGCCACCAGGCCGAAAAAAGGCTCTTCAAACGCGGAGAAGAAGGTAAAATGCTCGCGCCGGTTCCAAGTGGCCAGGTCAATAAGGTGCTTCATAGGCCGGTAAAGGTCGGTAAGATATTGCTTGGGCAGCGCTGCCCCGCAGGCCCGCCGCGGGCCTGCTAGTGCCGTCAGGGTGCCGGCCTCATTTTCTTGTTTGCCCGCTTAGGCGGATATTTGCCGGCCGCGCCGCCGCGTATTTTCCACTCTCAGCCATTTTTCTGATGACCCGTCCCACGTTTGCGAACCCGGTATTTGAGCAGCTCTATGCTCGTGATTATTTTATCGACGATGCCGTACTGCGCAAAATACTGGCGCTGGGGCCCGAAACGGCCGTGCCCGAACTGCTTAAAATAACCAGCCACACGCTGGACGATTTCGATTATGACGACCCAACCGGTCCCGACTGGTCGGCAACGTATTACTTCCTCCACGCCCTCTACCTGCTGCACGAGCTGCAAGTCCCCGAAGCGTTCGATGTGTACCGCCGCTTGCTGCGCCTCGACTCGTCCAAAACCGAGTACTGGTTCGGGGACGAGCTGTATGAAGAAGTGCCCGGCCTGCTGGCCCACGCCGGCCGTACGCGCCTGCCCGAGCTACTGGCCATGCTGGAGGACCAGGAAATGCTGCTCCAGCACCGGTTGGTGGCCTCCAGCGCCATTGCGCGGCTGGCCA
This sequence comes from Hymenobacter frigidus, assembly GCF_014640435.1. Classification (GTDB taxonomy): domain Bacteria; phylum Bacteroidota; class Bacteroidia; order Cytophagales; family Hymenobacteraceae; genus Hymenobacter; species Hymenobacter frigidus. Next base: position 68,323 of record NZ_BMGY01000003.1, read on the forward strand.
TGGAGCAGCCCGCGCTGCGCCCCGCCATCAGCGCATTCTTGCAGCGCTACCTGCGCTACATCATCGAACACGTTGACCAGGCGGCCCAGCTTTTCCCGGCCGATGACGATTCTCACGCTTACGACCTGGATACTTACCTGGGGCTGCTGCTGATTGATGTGCAGCAGGTCGAATTTCGCGAGCTGGAGCCCGAGATGCTGGAGCTGCACCATCTGGGCCTGGTGGACGAAACCATAGGCGGGGGAGCCGCCGACATCAGTTTCGACAGAACCGACCTGCTGCTGCCCGTCCCCGATATATTTGCCCGCTACCAGCAGCAGCGCGACAACCCCGAAAGCTACTCGCCCTTTCACCCTGACGCGGCCGCCATCGCCGCCCGCCGGGCGAAGCAAGAGGCAAAGTACGCCCAGCTCCGGCGCAACGTCCTGGCCCAGCAGTCCCGGAAGGCGCTGTCCAAAATAGGCCGCAATGACCCGTGCCCCTGCGGCAGCGGCAAGAAATACAAGAAGTGCCACGGATGAGTAGTTGTTGGCCGGGGTTGTTGGTCGGGCGCGGGTTCAGGCAAAGCCGTGAGGCGTGCCCAGCCAACAACCAACTAAAATAAACAAGCAATGATAACGGCACAACTGCTTGTTCGTGAACATAAAAGCCACTGGCCGCTTCAAGGCTGCCGCCATTAGCTATTGGCCACTCAAAGGCCACTGCCAACGGCTGGGCACTTATCCACTGTCTCAATCTCCTTCCTCTTGACAACCCACCCCGCCTTCGCCCACCCCGTATTCGAGCAACTCTACGAGCGCGACTATTTCATTGACGATGCCGTACTGCACCAAATCTTGGCCCTGGGGCCGGAAGCAGCCGTGCCCGAGCTGCTAAAAATAGCCAACCACACCCTCGATACTTTCAACTACGACACGGCGAGCATCGACGATTGGTACGCGCACTACCACTTCCTCCACGCCCTTCACCTCCTCTGCGCCCTGCACGCCCCCGAGGCCCTCGACGTGTACGGCCGCCTGCTGCGCTTCAATGCCGACTACTCCGACTTTTGGTTCGGATTCGATTTTTTCGAGGTGGTGCCCATTCTGCTGGCCGATGCCGGCCAAACGCGCCTGCCCGAACTATTGGCCCTGCTCGACGACGGCCAACTGCCGTTCATGCACCGCCTGGCGGTGTCCGAAGCGGTTTCGCGCGTGGCCCGCACCCAGCCCGAAATGCGCCCTGCCATCACCGGGTTCATGCAGCGCCACCTGCGCCACATCATCGCCCACGCCAACCAGCGGGCCGAACTCTTTCCGCCCGACACCGACAGCTACGGCTACGGCCTCGACAACTACCTGGCCGGGATGCTCCTCGATATGCAACAGTCGGGCCTGCGCGAACTCGAACCCGAAACGCGGGCGCTGCACCGCCTGGGCCTGGTGGACAAAAGCATGGCCGGCGGCGAAAGCAAAATCAACTTCGACCGCACCAGCCCGCTACAGCCCGCGTTCGACATTTTCGCGCTCTATCAGCAGGAGCGCAACGACCTCCACAGCTATTCGCCCCACCACCCCGACGCCGACGCCATCGCCAAGACGCGCGCCGAAGAAGAAGCCGGGTACGAACAGCAGCGCCGCGAACTCCTCGTCCGGCAGGCCCGGCTGGCCCCGCCCAAAGCCGGCCGCAATGACCCGTGCCCCTGCGGCAGCGGCAAGAAATACAAGAAGTGCCACGGATGAGTAGCCGGCGCGGGCGGCGGGCCGGGGCTCAGCCCTCGTCGCCATCCAAGCCAGCCGTCAGTGCGTTTTTGATGAACTGCTTTTCGTAGTGCCGGTTGCGGCGGCTTTTCTTGGCCTCGGCGCGTTTGCCCAGCCGCTTATCGACCACGATTTCGCTCAGCTGATTCAGGTCGGCAAGCTGCCGGATGTCGTTGGGGGAGTTGCGCCGGGCCATAATGCAGCGGAAAAGTTGCCAGGTACTAACCTGGGGCGGGGGCGAAGGTTATGCTTCTGGTGCCCCTCCAGCTGCTGCCGAAGCGGGCCGGACTGCTGCGCCTGCGTAGATGGCAATCAACTCACGTAATAAACTGTTGCCGGACCTCGGCCTTCCTTCGTGATGCGTTGTTGCCCCAGTAAATCGGCCAGGATTCGTTTCACCGTCGGCGATGGAATGGCCAGCTTCCCGGCTATCTGACCCGATTTGCAGCCGGAATAATTGCCAACAAAGGCCAGCACAGCTTTTTCGCGCGGCGACGACTGCGTTTCCGTTTCGCGCACCGTTAGCTTCTATAGCAACTGTTGCTGTACTTTCAGCAGCGCATCAAAAAAGAAGGTCAGCCACGACGAAATGTTTTCGCCCGGTCGCTGCGCCTGGCATTTTTGCAGTTCACGGTAATACGCTGTTTTACGGCTCTCGATTTCATGCTCCAGACTCACGTACTGAATCCAGACGTAGCCGTTCTGGAGCAGAAGCAGGGTGGCCAGCAGTCGGCTTAGGCGGCCGTTGCCATCCTGAAACGGGTGAACCGAAGGAAGGCGAAGCCAATGCTCACAAAGTCGTAGCAGAACAAGGCGCACTTCACCAGCGGATGCGTAGCCGTATCGGCGTGGTACCAGGCCACCAGCGCGCGCATGGCGTCCTCGGTGGCAAAGCCCGGCGTGGTGGTCTGAAAAATCAGCTGCTTGGTGCCGTCCGGCAGCGTAGCTTCTACGGCGTTGGAGTGCTGCTTGTAGTTGCCCCGGTGCCACTCGTCCTTACGGCTGAAACGGAGCAGCTGGTTGTGCAGCCCCTTGATGCTGTTCTCCGAAATGCCAATGTCGGCGTAGGATTCCGCAATCAAATCCAGCACCTGAAAGTAGCCCACCACCTCCTGCGAATCACGGTCTTCGAGCTTGGTGATGTCGGTATTGCGCAGCAGCACTTCCACCTCCGCGTCGCTCATGCGCGAGCCCTCAATGCGGGTAGAAGCCCCCACGCTGCGCACCGTGGCAATGGCTTTCAGCTGCTTCAGCGCCTACCCCTCGCGCCGCTCAATGGCAGCTGGCATCAAACCGGTCGAGCTTGCTCACTGCCGCCAGCAAGGCCCAATCCAGCGTCACTTCCACGGTATGCACGCGCTCTATCATGCCGCGAAGTTAAGCGCACCGCCCGCCCCGTGATACGATTTGATACGATTCAAGACGATGCTGATACGATAGGCCCCCGCGCTCCCCACCGCCGCTGCCGAAGCTTAGCGTGTCTTGGAGCCGCGCCCGGTGGGCCCGCGTGGGCGGTGCCCCGTTACGCACGACACCCTGCCCTCCCGAAGTTGGGAAAGCAGGGTGTAGGTGGTTTGTACGCCAGCTGAATCAAATTACTCCGCTGTCAATTCGTGTTGAATCCGTTGCACCATTTCCGCGCTAACCCCATTAATCTTGGCTACGAGGTCAACCGAAAGGCCATTTTGCAAGCCCAGCCGCACGGCCTCGGTTCTGATAGCTAAAGCAGCCGCCTTCTCCGCATTCACGGCTTCCGCATTGATGGCCGTGTAGCGGGCAAACTGGAACCGCTCCTCGGGCGTCATTTTGCGGGTGTTGAGCTCGTCAATGGCACGTTGCAGCCATTCCTCGTTCCAGAACTTGGGGTACTGCGTGGGCTCGGTTACTTCGTGCAGCTTTTTCATGGTGTAGAGCAGATTATCAAGGTCGGTAACGATGGCGGCCACCGGTTTCTCAAATTTAGCCAGTTCCACCAGAATGAACGTCATCTGCTCATCAATGGGTTCGCCCTGCTCATCGCGCAGGTTGGCCAGGGTGTTGGTAGCCGGCCGTGGGCAGGATGTTGCGTTCCAGAAACGCGATGCAATAGATGCGGGGCAGGTTAGCGTAGTCGAACCGGCCGCGCTCCACCACGGTGTTGAACTTGTGCAGCCCGTAGAACTTCATGCGCCGCACAAAGTGCGGGGCATGCCCCAGCTGCATTTCCACGATGAAATGGTTGCCTGCCTCATCAGTGCAGGCCAAATCGAAGATGCCGCTGCGGCTGTCCAGCGTCAGCGCTTCAAAGGCATTCTTCTCCAGCTGCACTTCCCGGATGGGCACCGGCGACTTGATAAGCGCCTGCAACGCCGTGCGCAAAAACAAAGTGTTGCCCTCGTTGCCAAACGTGGCCTTGAAGCCATAGTCAGAAGTCAGCGGAATAAACGGCCCTTGTTCCATCAAGTGAAGGTACTGCGAATGGCTTTTCGTGACCCCCAAGCCCCTGCTGAAGCTCGCCGAGTCGCGCCGTCGCGCCGTCGCGTCCGGTTGGCCCGCGTGGGCGGTGCCCCGTTACGCACAACACCACGTCCTCCCGAGGCTGGGAAGGTAGGGGTAACGCGCGCTTGCCGCGTTGCGGCCCTGTTGCTGGCGCGAGTTTAGCGCAGCGTAACTCGTGACTTATCATTCGGGCGAGGCTGTGCCTCGTAGTGGAACGTTTTGCTCGATTGCCCTAGCTGTCCAGCCTTCATCAGATGTGGTCACGAGTTACGCTGCGCTAAACTCACTCCAGTTTAAATCTAAGCGGCGCTCACGCCTGCTTGCCGCGTTGCGGGAGTGGAGGTACAACCTCCACTTCAAGGTTAGTCACGAGTTACGGCTGCGCCTACAACTCGCGCCAGCTTGGAATTAGTCCAAGTCCTGAATCTGTTGAAATAAAACAAGCACATCATTAGGAATGAATTCAGGAATATCATCAATTATTTTGTAAATAATCTCCTTCTTAAGGCCTTCTTCCTTATTGAATTTGTTTAGCTGTGGAAATTTTGTCTTAATTATAGCTTCTAGAGCATGGCCTTGATTTTCCAAGTACCATTCGGGTACTAATATCTCAGAATCATTGACATAAACGACGCGTTTTGTGCTCGATTTTGTAGTGTCAAATTTATCAGAAACCCTACTCATAATAAAGTCTGACATAAACTGAAGTTGAGAATTAGACAGATTTCTGAATTCAGAATAGGTTTCGTTATTTGTAAAACCTAAGTCCTCTCTTTCAATAAGCCTTTCGCTCAGGAGGAGTGCGCAAAGTAGTATGGGGTCAAATATATAATTTTCTAAACTATATCTTTCTGAATGCCCCAATACTAAAACGTGTTCATTAGAATTGTTGGTTTTGTCCCAATCAATAATTCCAAAAATAAATTTGTTGCCAAAAGCTGTTAGTCTTTTGACTATATCAATTACTTGGTCGCAGTTGCCAACTCCAGCTACTCCTGAAGATATAAAATTAAGAGATATATCTTTAATTAATTTGCTTTTGAGCTTGTCGTATATTTTTTCGTAAAATATGACATCATACTTGCTTTCTACAAAAACTTGTCTCCGATTTTCGTAATTAACACTGAAAGATGGAACACCTGAGGTAAGTATTTTTAGAGCTTGGTCTTTTGTGGATTTCTCTAAACGTTGTCCAGTTTTATTGACAATGTAAAGGGACTCTTCAGGTGCCAAAGCTACTGTTGATGGAGAATGAGTAGTGATAATTACCTTGACTCCTTTGTCTTTAACAAATACGTTTTGGATTACATCTAAAAACTGTTTGGACATTGAAGGATGCAATGAAGCATCAGGTTCGTCCATAAGCATGAGTTTCGGAAACTGAACCTCGAACCTTGAATTGTATAAAGCTAAAGCTAATGACATAAGGACTTTTTCACCAGATGATAAATCGCTAAACTTTACTTCAACGCTTGTTAAGTTGTTAACAAGTTTTAGTTCAAAGGGAGCATCTCTGTCTGACCCTTCTGGTGAATTAATAAAGTAGTCTAAATTAGCCTCTTTTAAAATCTTGTTAACAAAATTCCATGGAGCCTCTCCATATTCCTTGATAAATTCTTCATCTGATGAATAGGTTAGGTCAGTTTTGTTATATTCTTTATTTAGGAAATATCTGTATCGATTATCATCAAGTTTGTTCTGATATCTTTTGAAAAGAGTTGAAAAATTTTGATAAAAAATGTCTCCTGTGACCGTGTTCACAGGGTAGTGGATATATAAGTCCTCCTGTGTTAACTCGGTAACAGTCTTACGTGTCTTTGAAGCAATGTTATTTATAAGTTTAATTTGATTTTGGTCATGAATAAATTGTTCTAATTGATAACCTGCGTTTTGTTTGTGGTTTTCTTGAAAGCTGTTATATTGATTCCAAATACCATCTATTTCTTGAAGCAGTGACTGTCTGGTAACTACGCTGCTATCATTAGGAGCTAACGTTTGATGTGTAACGTACTTTTTGGGGTTTAACTCTAAGTTATTATCGGTTACAGTGGCCTTATTATCCATAATTGCGGATAAAATTTGAGTTTTTCCTGCCCCATTAACTCCTGTTAGAATAGTTAGGTCTGGTAGAGAAATTGTAAAGGGTTCTAAGGACTTGAATTTTGAGTTGAGGCTAAACTGCATGCTATTTTAAGCTGGTAGATTAGAATGGAGGATTAAGAAAGGGCAATGTTACATATTCCGCCGGTACTGTCCGCCGACCTCGAACAGCGCGTTCGTAATCTGCCCGAGCGAGCAGTACTTCACCGTTTCCATCAGCTCGGCAAATAGATTCCCGTTGGCCACGGCGATTTGCTGGAGCTGCTTGAGGCGCGCCGGGGCCTGGTCGGCGTTGCGCTCGTGCAGCAGGATGAGCATGTCGATTTGGTACTGCTTTTCCTCCTCCGTGGCGCGGATGACTTCGGCCGGTACCACCGTGGGTGAGCCCTTGGACGAGAGGAAGGTATTTACTCCTATTATGGGGTATTCGCCGGTGTGCTTCAGCATCTCGTAGTGCATGCTTTCCTCCTGGATTTTGCCGCGCTGGTACATGGTTTCCATGGCTCCGAGCACGCCGCCGCGCTCCGTGATGCGGTCGAATTCGAGCAGCACCGCTTCTTCCACCAGGTCGGTGAGCTCCTCGATGATGAAAGAGCCTTGCAGCGGGTTCTCGTTTTTGGCCAGGCCCAGCTCGCGGTTGATGATGAGTTGAATGGCCATGGCGCGGCGCACCGATTCTTCGGTGGGCGTGGTGATGGCCTCATCGTATGCGTTGGTGTGCAGGGAGTTGCAGTTGTCGTAGATGGCGTACAGCGCCTGCAGCGTGGTGCGGATGTCGTTGAAGTCGATTTCCTGGGCGTGCAGGCTGCGGCCCGAGGTTTGGATGTGGTACTTCAGCATCTGGCTGCGGGCGTCGGCGCCGTACTTCAGCTTCATGGCCTTGGCCCAGATGCGGCGCGCCACCCGCCCAATCACGGCGTACTCCGGGTCGATGCCGTTGGAGAAGAAGAAGCTCAGGTTGGGCGCGAAGTCGTTCACGCTCATGCCGCGGCTCACGTAATATTCTACGAACGTGAAGCCGTTGGAGAGCGTGAGGGCGAGCTGGGTGATGGGATTGGCCCCGGCTTCGGCAATGTGGTAGCCCGAAATCGACACGGAGTAGAAATTCCGCACCTTCTCGGTGATAAAGTACTCCTGCACGTCGCCCATCAGGCGCAGGGCGAATTCGGTGCTGAAAATGCAGGTATTCTGGGCCTGGTCTTCCTTGAGAATGTCGGCCTGCACGGTGCCGCGCACCTGCGTGAGGGTGCGGGCTTTGATGGTAGCGTATACGTCGGCGGGCAGCACCTGGTCGCCGGTCACGCCGAGCAGGCTTAGGCCGAGGCCGTCGTTGCCGGCGGGCAGCTCGCCCTGGTAGCGGGGGCGGGGCTGGTTTTTACCGGCGTAGATGGCATCGATTTTAGCATCGACCTCCGCTTCTAGCTCGTGCTCTTTGATGTAGAATTCGCACTGCTGGTCGATGGCGGCGTTCATGAAAAACGCGGCCAACGTAGCGGCCGGGCCGTTGATGGTCATCGAAACCGAGGTGCTGGGGTTGGCCAGGTTGAAGCCGGAGTAGAGCTTCTTGGCGTCGTCGAGGCAGGCGATGCTCACGCCGGCGTTGCCGATTTTGCCATAAATATCGGGCCGTACGTCGGGGTCCTCGCCGTAGAGCGTCACCGAGTCGAAGGCCGTGCTCAGGCGCTTGGCGGGCAGGCCCATGCTCACGTAGTGGAAGCGGCGGTTGGTGCGCTCGGGGCCGCCTTCGCCGGCAAACATGCGGGTGGGGTCTTCGCCCTCGCGCTTAAACGGAAACACGCCGGCCGTGTAGGGAAATTCGCCGGGGAAGTTCTCCTGCATGGCCCAGCGCAGGCGGTCGCCCCAGCCGGTGTAGCGCGGCACCGACACTTTCGGGATGCTGTTGCCCGAGAGTGACTTGGTGTGTGTCTGCACCCGAATTTCTTTGCCGCGCACCGAGTATACGTACTCCGGGTTGCGGTAATTCTGGAGGGTGGCGTCCCAGTTTTCCAGAATGGTCTGGCTATCGGCATCGAGGCGGCGCAGGTGGGTTTGCACGCCCTTGGCAAACTCTTCAGCCTGGCCTTCGGCGCCGTTTTTGGCCTCGGCGTAGTGCTGCTGAATAGTGGAAAAGGCGCTGGCCAGCTCCGCGATTTTGGCCTGCTCGCGCACCCGTTGGTCGTAGGCGCGGTTGGTTTCGGCAATTTCGGAGAGGTAGCGCGTGCGGTGCGGCGGGATGATGTAAATCTTCTCCGAATCTTCCACCGTCGTTTCGAGACTGGAAGCGAAGGTGGCGCCGGTTTTGGTTTCCAGCATCTTCAGCACGGCCCGGTAGAGGCGGTTCATGCCGGGGTCGTTGAACTGGGAGGCGATGGTGCCGAACACCGGCATCGTGTCCGTGGGCGAGTCCCATAGGCCGTGGTTGCGCTGGTACTGCTTGCGCACGTCGCGCAGGGCGTCGAGGGCGCCGCGCTTGTCGAATTTATTGAGGGCGATGACGTCGGCGAAATCGAGCATGTCGATTTTTTCCAGCTGCGTGGCCGCGCCGTACTCGGGCGTCATCACGTAGAGGCTGGCGTCGGAGTGCTCGATGATTTCGGTGTCGGACTGGCCGATGCCGGAGGTTTCGAGGATAATCAGGTCGTAGTTGGCGGCCTTCACCACGTCCACGGCGTCCTGCACGTAGCGGCTCAGGGCGAGGTTGCTTTGGCGGGTGGCCAGGCTGCGCATGTACACCCGCGGCGAGTTGATGGAGTTCATCCGAATCCGGTCGCCGAGCAGCGCGCCGCCGGTCTTGCGCTTGCTGGGGTCTACGGAGATAATGGCAATGGTCTTCTCCGGGAAGTCCATCAAAAAGCGCCGCACCAGCTCATCCACCAAGCTGGATTTGCCCGCACCGCCCGTGCCCGTAATGCCGAGAATAGGAGCGGAGTGCGTTTCTAGGTTCCCTTCGCCGTTAGCTTCTTCTTTCAGCGTCGACTCCGTGCTCTGAAACTCCGCTACCAACTGGCCTTTCACCCGCTCAAACTCCTCGGGGAAGTTTTCCGCCGCCGAAATCAAGCGGCCGATGCTGCGCGCGTCTTTCTCCTTCACGTGGCCCGCCTCGCCGTTCAGGTTCTGGCCGGTGGGGAAGTCGGCCTGTTCCAGCAAATTATTAATCATGCCCTGCAAACCCATCGCCCGGCCATCGTCCGGCGAGTAGATGCGGGTAATGCCGTAGCCCTGCAAGTCGGCAATCTCGGTGGGCAGAATCACGCCGCCGCCGCCGCCGAAGATTTTGATGTGGCCCGCGCCGCGCTCCTTCAGCAGGTCAAACATGTACTTGAAGTACTCGTTGTGCCCGCCCTGGTAGCTGGTGATGGCAATGGCCTGGGCATCCTCCTGAATGGCGCAATCCACGATTTCCTGCACCGAGCGGTTGTGGCCGAGGTGAATTACCTCCGCGCCGCTGCTCTGAATGATGCGGCGCATGATGTTGATGGCCGCGTCGTGGCCGTCGAACAAGGCGGCGGCGGTGACGATGCGGACGTGGTTTTTGGGCTTGTAGGGCGCGGTGGGAGCGGGGTGCATAAGAAAGTCGTTTTTTGGTAGGCGAAGGTACGGAAAACGCCCCGTCGCGGCTATCGGGGCGTTTTGGCTGTTGGTGCGGCTCTGGCCCCAAAAGTGCCGGAGAAGCGTTATTTGGGGCTTAACGTCGTCACGTACAGGCTCAGGTTGAGGGGCTGTACTTTCCATTGGTCTTCGGATTTATCGCGAAAAACCATGCGGTGCGTCGCTGACATTGCCGCTGGCACCATGAGGCAGTACCAGGACCGTTGGCCATCGGGTACGCCGCCCAGCCATTCCAGTATGGCTATTCCTATTGAGGTGCGGCCCCGCTGGGACTAAATCTCGGTACTCCGCACTCTGAATTAATTCTAGCCCGCCCAAACGAAAACAGCCGGACCACCTTGCGGCAGTCCGGCTGTTAAAATAAGAAATAAGCCGACTAAGCGACGGCTTCTTCTTTCGCGTGAGCCTGCGGTTTGGCGGCGGGAATCATGTTGTGGGGGTTAATCACAAACTTCTTCGCCACGCCTTTGTCAAACTCAGCGTAGCCCCTGGGAGCGTCGTCGAGGCTGATAACTTCCACGTTCACTGCCTTGGCAATCTGTACTTTATCGTACAAAATGGCCTGCATCAGCTGACGGTTGTAGCTCATCACCGGCGTTTGGCCGGTGTGGAAAGAATGGCTCTTGGCCCAGCCCAAACCGAAGCGGATGGACAGGTTGCCCGACTGCGCGGCTTTGTCTTCCGCGCCCGGGTCGGCCGTAACGTACAGGCCGGGGATGCCGATGGAACCACCCGCGCGGGCAATTTCCATGAGCGAGTTGAGCACGGCGGCCGGAACCTCCGTTTTAACCTGCGTGCCGTGGCCGCTGGCCTCGAAGCCCACGCAGTCGATGGCGCAATCGACTTCCGGAACACCCAGAATCTGGGCAATCTGGTCGGCGAGGCTGGCGTTCTCGTTCAGGTCCACGGTTTCGCAACCGAAGGAGCGAGCGTGCGCCAAACGCGCCTTGTTCATGTCCCCGACGATAACCACCGCCGCGCCCAGCAGCTGCGCCGAAGCGGCAGCGGCCAAGCCCACGGGGCCAGCTCCGGCCACGTAAACCGTGGTGCCGGGACCCACGCCCGCTTTCACGGCGCCGTGGAAACCAGTGGGGAAAATGTCGCTGAGCATGGTCAGGTCGCGGATTTTCTCCAGCGCCTGGTCCTTGTTCGGGAACTTAAGCAGGTTGAAATCGGCATAGGGCACCATGACGTACTCCGCCTGGCCACCAATCCAACCGCCCATGTCCACGTAGCCGTAAGCACCACCGGCCCGGCCTTCGTTCACACTCAGGCAAATGCCGGTTTGTTGCTCTTTGCAGGTGCGGCACCGGCCGCAGGCCACGTTGAAGGGCACCGAAACAAGGTCGCCAATCTTCAAAAATTCTACGTCGTCGCCAACCTCAATCACCTCACCGGTGATTTCGTGGCCCAGCACCAAACCCGCCGGGGCCGTGGTCCGGCCGCGCACCATGTGCTGGTCCGAACCACAGATGTTGGTAGAAACCACCTTGATGATAACACCGTGGGTGATTTTCTTGCCCTTCGGATTTTTCAGCTCGGGGAAATCAATGCTCTGGACTTCGACTTTGCCGGGTCCGAGATATACTACGCCTCTATTGCTAGCCATTAGACTGGTACGTTAAGGAAATTAAAATAAAAACAGCACCGTGCTCGGCTTAGCGAAGCACGGCGCGCCAATAGCACCGAAAAGGGTGCTGCTACTTGCCTTCTACAGCACTCACTCCGGCTTCGGCTACGATGTGGTCGTCTTCCACGCCGTGGCCCGATACGCCGATGGCGCCGATGACCTTGCCGCTGCCGTCCTTGATGGGGATGCCGCCGGGGAAGGTGATGAGGCCGCCGTTGGAATGCTCAATGTTGTAGAGCGAACCGCCGGGCTGCGAGAGGCTGCCGATAACGCCGGTAGGCATGTCGAAGAAGCGGGCCGTCTTGGCCTTCTTAATGGAGATGTCGAGCGAGCCAAGCCAGGCATCGTCCATGCGGACGAAGGCCACAAGGTTGGCCCCGGCATCCACCACGGCAATGTTCATTTTAACGCCCATCTCAAGCGCTTTTTCGTGTGCCGCCTGTATTGCAGTTTGGGCGAGTTCGAGGGTAATACCCATAGGAATTTGGAGTGTGTTGGTGATATTCCAGCCGTAACTTCAATTCTTAAGGCTTTGTTGGGCTCATTAGGTAGTTTGCGACGATAATGGACCAATATTGCGAGGATAGTGCGCAAACCCCACCACTGGTCAAAAGAATGCCCTACTGGCTCAGTCAAGGTATTTTTAAGTTAATCACACCGAAAATCAGTGGCTTGAAGGGGATTACCCAAACGCAACCGGTGGGCTCAGGGCCAGCCGCCAGGTTAGGGCGATAATTATGGCGAGCCCAACCAGGCTCCAGGCCACCTGCGTAGCCTGCGGCTTGCGCACCGTGTCCGAAAACACTTCATTCAGGCAGCCCAAGGCCAGCGGGGTCACCAGCAAACCCATCATGGCCAGGTGCAGAAATTCCTGAACCGTAATGTAGTTAATCTTGGTCAGGGCAATGAAAGCGCCACCCACCAGCCACGGCACAATAAGGGTACATACCACCATAAGCTGCCGGTTGGCGTAGCGCATCACCGTTTTAGAGTCGTGCGCTTGCAGGAAAGCCACGGCTCCAAAATAGCCCAATGCTAGCTGGGCCAGCCCGGCCAATATGGCCAGCGTCACGTTCATAACGTTGCCAAGCCGGAACAGCCAATCGGGCACGTACCAGAAGCCCGACTGAATAAACGTGTCGGCCAGCAATGCCCCAAACACGGCGTTACAAGCATGGAAAGCGACCCATAGCAGCAGCAGCTTAAAATTGCCCCGCTTGGCCCGCTCGCTCCGCCAAAACCAGCGAAAGGCCACCACGCCCAGCCCCAGGCATACCACCGGCCCAATGCCGTGCACGGCCACTACGGCGGTACGCCACCATTCGCCATCGCTCAGGGTGTACACTATTCGGCTCGGGTCCCAATTACCGCGCAAGTGATAGAAGCGCGAAACATAAAACCTGGCTGCCTGGTGCAGGGCCCATACCAGGTAGTAGGCCAGCACGTAGAGCGCGGTGCCATTGAGGGCCGAAACCAGAAATTTACTGCGGGTATTATTGAGTGTGTTTTGGGAGAGCGTAGTGGTTTCCGGTTGCATTGGCGTATTCAATAATAGGGAATCAGCAAAACTAAGCAGTTAGGGGTAATTGCCGGACAGAGCGTTTGCCAGGTCCGAACCGGGACGTTCTGGCTTTTGCGCTTCGGCGTTCGTACCTTCGCGGACTGAAAAACCGCCCCCTGTGAAGCATATTCGTAATTTTTGTATCATTGCCCACATCGACCACGGGAAAAGCACCCTGGCCGACCGCCTGTTGGAGTTCACCAGCACCGTGGCCAAGCGCGACATGCAGGCCCAGTTGCTCGACAACATGGATCTGGAGCGCGAGCGCGGCATCACTATTAAGAGCCACGCCATTCAGATGCAGTACCCCTACAAGGGGGAAATCTACACGCTGAACCTGATTGATACGCCCGGCCACGTCGACTTTAGCTACGAAGTAAGCCGCAGCATTGCCGCCTGCGAAGGCGCACTGCTGATTGTAGATGCTTCGCAAGGTATTGAAGCACAGACTATTTCTAACCTGTACCTTGCCATCGGGGCCGATTTGGAAATCATCCCGGTGCTCAATAAAATTGACCTGCCGCACGCCATGCCGGAGGAGGTGACCGACGAAATCGTGGACCTTATCGGTTGCGCGCCCGGCGACATTCTTCACGCCTCGGGCAAAACCGGCATCGGCATCGAAGCCATTCTCAACGCCATCTGCGACCGGATTCCGGCCCCGAAAGGCGACCCTGAAGCGCCCTTGCAGGCCTTGATTTTCGACTCGGTCTTCAATTCCTACCGGGGTATCGAAGTCCTGTTCCGTATCAAGAACGGCACCATGCGCAAAGGCGACAAGGTGAAGTTCATGGCCACGGGCAAGGAGTACGGCGCCGACGAAATCGGTATCCTGGGCCTCAATCAGGAGCCGCGCACCGAAATGAGCGCTGGCAACGTGGGCTACCTCATTTCGGGCATCAAAGAAGCCCGCGAGGTGAAAGTAGGCGATACCATCACGCACGTAAATCGCCCCACGTCCGAAGCCATCAAGGGCTTCGCCGATGTGAAACCGATGGTTTTCGCCGGCATCTATCCCGTCGAAACCACCGAGTACGAAGAGCTGCGCTCCAGCATGGAAAAGCTGCAGCTCAACGACGCCTCCCTGGTGTGGGAGCCCGAAACATCGGTGGCGCTGGGCTTCGGCTTCCGCTGCGGTTTCCTGGGCATGCTGCACATGGAAATTGTGCAGGAGCGCCTGGAGCGGGAGTTCAACATGACGGTTATCACCACGGTGCCCAGCGTGCAGTTCCACGCCATCGGCACCAAAGACCAGCTGCTGACCATCAACGCGCCGTCCGAAATGCCGGAGCCCAACCTGATTAAGCTCATTGAAGAGCCGTTCATCAAGGCTCAGATTATTACGGCGGCGGAGTACGTGGGCCCTATCATTACGCTGTGCATGGACAAGCGCGGCATCATCAAGGGCCAGTCCTACCTCACTTCTGAGCGGGTAGAGATGACGTTTGAGCTGCCGCTGTCGGAAATAGTGTTCGACTTCTTCGACAAGCTTAAAACCATCAGCCGCGGCTACGCTTCGCTCGACTACGAGCTGATTGGCTTCCGCGAAGCCGACATGGTTAAGCTGGATGTGATGCTGAACGGCGAGAAGGTGGACGCCTTGTCGGCCATCGTGCACCGCTCCAAGAGCTACGACTGGGGCCGCCGCCTCTGCGAGAAGCTGCGCGAGTTGCTGCCCCGCCAGATGTTTGACATTGCCATTCAGGCCAGCATCGGCCAGAAAATCATTGCCCGGGAAACCATCAAGGCCCTGCGCAAAAACGTAATTGCCAAGTGCTACGGCGGCGATATTTCCCGCAAGCGCAAGCTGCTGGAAAAACAGAAAGAGGGCAAAAAACGGATGCGCACCGTGGGCTCCGTCGAAATCCCGCAAGAAGCCTTTCTGGCAGTTCTCAAAATAGACTGATTTGTAAAAAGCGGCTTTCGGGTCGCTTTTTTATTGCTTGTCACGCTGCTGAAGGAAGCATCTTATCACGGCCGCCTCGTCAGTTTTCTACACATTGCGGCGCAGGGCGTGAGAAGGTCCTTTGCTCCACTCAGGATGACCAACCGCTTTTATGACTCCCGTTCAAACCAATAACCTCATCGACGGCAAGCAGACCGCCGAGGACATCAAAGTCGAAATCGCTGCTGCGGTAGCCAAGCTAAAGGCCGCGGGCCACAAGGTGCCGCACCTGGCTGCCGTATTGGTAGGCCACGACGGCGGCTCTGAGGCGTATGTACGCAACAAGGTGCTGGCCTGCGAGCGGGTCGGGTTTCAGTCTACCCTGCTGCGCTACGAGGACGACATTACGGAAGCTGCCTTGCTGGCTAAAGTCGATGAGCTAAACCGCGACCCGGAGATTGACGGCTTCATCGTGCAGCTGCCGCTGCCGGCTCACATCAACCCGGAAAAAGTCATTGAGGCCATCCGGCCGGAGAAGGATGTCGACGGTTTTCACCCCATGAACATCGGCCGAATGGTGGCTGGCCTGCCCGCCTTACTGCCCGCCACGCCATCCGGAATTGTGGAATTATTGAGCCGCCAGGGCATTAAAACCAGCGGCAAGCACTGCGTTGTGATTGGTCGTTCGAATATCGTGGGAACGCCGGTTAGTATATTGCTGGCCAAGAACTTAGATAATGCGAACTGCACCGTTACTTTATGCCACTCACGCACTGAAAACCTGGCTGAGATATGCCGCACGGCCGATATTATTGTGGCCGCCATTGGCCGCCCTGAATTCGTGACCGCCGACATGGTGCGGCCCGGCGCGGTAGTGATTGACGTGGGTACTACCCGCGTAGCAGATGCCACCAAAAAGAGCGGCTACACTCTGAAGGGTGACGTAAAATTTGCCGAGGTGGCCCCGCTGGCTTCGGCCATCACGCCGGTACCGGGCGGGGTTGGGCCCATGACCATCGCCATGCTGCTGTTGAATACCCTGCGCGCGGCTACCGGCGAGATTTATCCGCGCGCCACAAGCTGATTCTTGGAATATTTGGTTAACCTACTACCACCGCGTACTTTTAAAGTCCGACGCTTGGAACGGTGTGCCTACGCGTAGCCGTTGTCGTTACGGGGTTTTTTATGACCCATTTTAGTTTGATATCCGTGAGTTTACTTTCTTTAGAAATTATTGCACCTTTTGGTGGTGTTCTATCGGCCGAAGCGGGCACGCTGCTGCCCGTGATGGAGCAGTTCTATACAATTCAGGGCGAGGGATACAACGTCGGCCGAGCCGCTTATTTTATTCGGTTGGGGGGCTGTGACGTGGGCTGCGTGTGGTGCGATGTGAAAGAATCCTGGGATGCCGATGCCCACCCGCGCCAGTCTGTGGCGCAGCTGGTGGAGGCGGTGTTGGCTTATCCCGGCCGCGATGTAGTCATCACCGGCGGGGAGCCGCTGATGCACAACTTAGGCCCGCTTACGGCGGCACTAAAGGCGGCCGGATGCCGCACCTGGCTCGAAACCTCGGGGGCCCACCCATTGTCGGGCACCTGGGATTGGGTGTGTTTGTCACCCAAGAAATTCAAAGCGCCCCTGCCCGACGTGCTGGCCGCGGCCCATGAGCTCAAAGTAGTCGTATTTAATGGTCACGATTTTGCATGGGCCGAAGAGCATGCCGCGCTGGTGCCTGCTACCACGCGTCTATACCTGCAGCCCGAGTGGAGCCGGGCGGCCCGCATGACTCCGGAACTGGTGGAGTACGTGAAGCAGCATCCGCGCTGGCAGGTGTCGTTGCAAACCCATAAATACCTAGACATTCCGTAGCCTTCTCTATGCGTCGCATTTCAGTGTTGGGGGCATTGCGCCTCGGAATGATGTGTCTGCTGGGGCTGGCCTCCGCCGAAACAGCTTGGGGCCAGCTGCCTCCCAAGGTACAGATGCCCACCAACACCAAAGCGCGCAGCCTGCTCGAAAAGGCGCAGCAACAGACCAAGGAGCGGGATTTTATCAAGGCAGTCGAAACCCTGAACCAGCTCAATCAGAAGTTTCCTTCGTTTGGAGAAGCTTTCTTGCTGAAAGGTTCTTTGCTGAAGGCCATGGGTGACAACCGCAGTGCCCTGGCAGCCTACCGCGAAGGCCTGCCCAAAGTAACGGCCGATGCCACCCATGCGTCGGAATACCAGCTGCTGGGCGACTTGGCTTTGAGCTACGGCGACTACCAAACGGCCCTCGACTCTTACAAGCAGTTGATGAAAGTCGCGCCCAAGACGCAAAAGAACCTATCCAAGTCGCAGCGGCAGCTGCTGACTTGTGAATTTGCGCTGGAGGCCATCAAGCATCCCGTGGGCGAGGCCCCGGTGGCGCTGCCCTCGCCAATGAACAGCTTCAAGTTTCAGTATTTTCCGGCCCTGACGGCGGATAACCGCTTCCTGCTATTTACGGGCCGCCCAGCTGCTAGCAGCGGCGAAGACCTGTACATCAGCCGCCAGAACAAAGACGGCTCGTTGGGTGAGCCCGTGCCCATTTCCCCCACCATCAACTCGAGCTACAACGAAGGGGCGGGCTCGATTTCGGGCGATGGCAAAACCCTGGTTTTTGCTTCCTGCGACCGGCCCAAAGCCATTGGCAACTGCGACTTATACATATCGCGGCGCACCGGCAATAACTGGAGCGTACCGGTTAACCTGGGCCTCAACGTGAACTCTACGGAATGGGATTCCCAGCCCTCCTTGTCGGCCGATGGCCGCACGCTGTACTTCACTTCGACGCGGCGCGGCGGCCAGGGCCAGGAAGATATTTACATGACCACCCTGAAACCTGACGGCACCTGGAGCCCGGCCCAGAACCTGGGTACGCCCGTGAATACGGTGGGTAAGGACATGGCTCCTTTCATCCACGCCAGCGGCACCACGCTTTATTATGTGACCGACGGTTTGGTGGGCATGGGCGGACTCGACGTATTTCGCTGCGAGAAATCGGGCACCAGCAACTGGAGTACGCCCCGTAATCTGGGATACCCGCTCAATACCTTCGAAAATGAAGCTTCTCTATTCATCACTTCTGATAACCAGCGGGGCTTCTGCTCGCGAAGCCGGGCCAGCGAGGAACCACCCGGCGGCTACCGCTTAGCCCGGGAGCGCCCCGTCGAGCTTTTCGGTTTTGCCGTGCCGCCGCCGGTGCGGGCCCGCGAAACCAGCACCTACACGCAGGGCCGGGTATTCGATGCGAATACGAAAAAGCCCCTTAAGGCCGAAGTAAAGCTCTACGACCTTGACACGGACGTGTTGACCCAATTCGTTACCTCCGACCCCGAATACGGCGACTACACCGTGGTGCTCAACGCCGGCCACCACTACGCCATGTACGCGGCGGCCGATAAATACCTGCTCAAAAGCCTTAGTTTCGACTATTCCGACCAGCACACCTTCAATCTACAGGCCCTTGATATTTACCTGGAGCCGGTGCGGTCCGGCCGCAGCGTGGTGCTGAACAACCTCTTCTTCGATACCAATAAGTATGACCTGAAGCCCCAGTCCCGCACGGAGCTGAACCGGCTGATTGAGTTTCTGCGGCAGTACCGGGATGTGCAGATTGAAGTATCGGGCTATACTGATAACGTGGGCTCACCCGAAGCCAACACTCAATTGTCGCAACGCCGGGCCCAGTCGGTGGTCGAGTACTTATCGGGGCACGGTATATCCATGACTCGTTTGCGCTCCAAAGGATATGGCGAGGGCCACCCACTGGCCGCCAATGATACGGAGCCTCACCGTCGGCTCAACCGCCGCATTGAGCTGCATATCTTATAGAAAGTCACTCCGCAACCCGGGCCAACGTGGGCTTTTATTGGGTAACGCCTCGGGCTTTTGGAGTTGATTCCGGCCATAATTGCTGTTGGTTGGTTTGAGCAGGGACCGGAAAAGCAGTTGGAAGAAATCGCTGAAACAGCATATTCACTTAAAGTAACACTTTAGATACGTGAAAATATAATTGCATTTGTTCGGTAAAAAAGTATGGCTCGCTTGATGGCGAGCTATTTTTTTGCTTCATCACTCAGTTTTTTAGGAGGAGCTAAAAACTTTCAAATGAGATAGTTAATAATATGCAGAGGCATCAATGAATTAAAAAAGTGCCATAAAAAATATTTTTCGTGCAAAAGAAATAATTGATTACGTTTGGTCTGGTCAATAGCACATAACCTGACCTCACGACTCATCTTTTCACCATCATCCATAAACCCATGAAAAATTTCTTCCTGGCTACTTGCTTTGCCGCAGGTGTTAGCATTGCCCCGGTTGCCATGGCTGGCCCTGGCGACGGTTCTTACTCGAAAGCAATGATGACCCGCGCCACCACACTCACCCGGGCCCTGGCGCAACACATTCCTTTCAATGAGGCCCAGTACCTCGCCGTGAAGCAGCTGCACCTCGACATGCTCACGGAGCGGCGCGACCTGGAGATTCTGCTCAACGGGGCCAGTGCCGCAGAGCGGGACTCCCGCCTGGCCATGGCCCAGATGCGCTACGAAAACGGGCTGGCCGATTTGCTCCGGCCCCAGCAATTATTGGCTTACCAGGCCCTCCGTACCAACTTTACCGCGCACCGCTTGAAATAGGGGAGGCCCTCCTTACCAGCCGGACACGAAAAAGCCCGCTCCATAGAGCGGGCTTTTTGTTTTTAGAGGCAACGTAACTGCCTAACGGGCGCTGATTTCCTTGTAGTCGCGCTCCAACTCGCCGGTGTAAATCTGGCGAGGGCGGCCGATGGGCTCTTTGTTCTCACGCATCTCTTTCCACTGGGCAATCCAGCCGGGCAGGCGGCCCAGGGCAAACATCACGGTGAACATCTCGGTGGGGATGCCCAGGGCTTTGTAGATGATGCCGGAGTAGAAGTCGACGTTCGGGTAGAGCTTGCGCTCGATAAAGTACTGGTCGGTGAGGGCGGCTTGCTCCAACTCCTGCGCGATTTTCAGCAGCGGGCTGTCCTGCAGGCCCAGGGCTTGCAGGACTTCGTCGGCAGCCTTCTTGATGATGGTTGCGCGGGGGTCGAAGTTCTTGTATACGCGGTGGCCGAAGCCCATGAGGCGGAACGAGTCGTCCTTGTCTTTGGCCTTGGTAATCCACCGGCTGGTATTGCCGCCGTCGGCTTCAATGGCCTCCAGCATTTCGACCACTTCCTGGTTGGCACCGCCGTGCAGCGGACCCCACAGGGCGTTGATGCCGGCCGAAACCGAGCCGTAGAGGCTGGCGTTGGCTGAGCCCACGAGGCGCACGGTGCTGGTGGAGCAGTTCTGCTCGTGGTCGGCGTGCAGGATGAGCAGCTTGTTGAGGGCACTCACCACGATGGGGTTGATTTCATACTTCTCGGTGGGGAAGCTGAACATCATGTACAGGAAATTGGCGCAGTAGTCGAGGTCGTTGCGCGGGTAGATGAGCGGATGGCCCACCGAGTTTTTGTAGCTCCAGGCGGCGATGGTCGAAATCTTGGCCATGAGGCGCACGATATTCAAGTCCAGCTCTTCCTTGCTGATTTCGGGCGCAATGCTCTTGGGGTAGAACGCAGTCAGCGAGCAAATCAGCGACGACAAGATGCCCATGGGGTGGGCCGACGACGGAAAGCCGTCAAGAATCTTGCGGATATCCTCGTGCACGAGGGTATGCTGCGTGATTTGGTATTGGAAGCTCTTGAATTCTTTTTCTGTCGGCAGCGCGCCGTAAATCAGCAGGTAAGCAACTTCCAGAAAGCTCGATTTTTCAGCCAACTGCTCAATGGGGTAGCCCCGGTAGCGCAGAATGCCTTCCTCGCCGTCGAGAAAGGTGATGGCGCTTTTGGTAGCACCGGTATTTTTATATCCTGAATCGAGGGTAACGTAGCCAGTTTGGTCGCGCAGCTTACCGATGTCAAAAGCTTTTTCGTGTTCGGTGCCTTCGATAACGGGCAAGATGATGGACTTGCCGTCGAGGATGAGTTCAGCAGATTCTGCCATGGGCGGGAGGGATGTAAGAGAAATAGAGTACGAAACTAAGCCATACGTCGTAAGCCGGGAAATATTTCGGCACTTTCAGGCACATTCAGTACTGGAAAAGAGGGCCAGAAGGTGCCAAAACCGGCCTTGGAATCGTCCATTGAACGTTTGGCAACGTTTGCGAAGATTTTGATAGCTGTCGCTTGATTAAACAGCCAAACCAGCCTACTTGCCGATGCAGAACTGGGTGAATATGCTGGTGAGAAGGTCTTCGGAAGAAATTTCTCCGGTAATCTCCCCCAGGGCCGCCAAGGCGTGGCGCAGGTCGGCGGCCAGCAATTCTGTGCCCCGGCTGGTGTCGAGGCCCGTCTGCACGGCTGCAAGGTGGCTGGCGGCGATTTCCAGGGCACGGGCGTGGCGCACGTTGGTCACGATGGTGGCCGAGGCATTGTTTTCCAGGGCAGTGCCGCGCACTTGGTCTACCAAGGCTTGTTGTAGTGCTTCTAATCCGTGATTCTGGCCGGCAGCCAGGAGCACCAAAGGCATTTCGGAGAGTTGATTGGCCTGACTCGAACGAAACCCGCTGACGAAGGCCGCAATATCTTCGGCCGACGCGAGGTCAGTTTTATTGCCAACGGCCATTACGGGCAAGTCAAGCCCATTAGTCAGCTCCTGAATTTCGGCCCGAACTTCTTCCGGAGTTAGCTCGGTTAGGTCGAACAGATAAAGCAAAAGGGCCGCCTGGCGCACGCGCTGCCTAGTGCGGGCTACGCCAATGGCTTCTATTTCGTCGGCGGGGTTGTCGCGCAGGCCTGCGGTGTCCACAAAACGAAACCGCAGGCCATCGATGCTTACTTCGTCCTCAATGAAGTCGCGGGTAGTGCCGGGGATGGCCGAAACAATGGCGCGTTCCTCGCGCAGCAGCGCATTGAGCAGTGTGGACTTGCCCGCGTTGGGCCGGCCGGCGATGACGGCCGTGATGCCGTTTTTAATGACGTTGCCGAGCTCAAAGGAACGAAGCAGGCCCGCCACCACGGCCCGCACTTCGGCCAGCAGGTGCGCCAGACCGGTGCGGTCGGCAAACTCCACGTCTTCTTCACCAAAATCCAGCTCCAGCTCCAGCAGCGCCGCGAACTTGATGAGGCGAGCGCGCAACTCGCGCAACTCCTGGGAAAAGCCACCGCGCAGCTGGTTGAGGGCCACGCGGTGGCTTAGGGCGGAGTCGGCCGCGATGAGGTCGGCCACGGCTTCGGCCTGGGCCAAATCCATCGCGCCATTGAGGAAAGCACGCTTGGTGAATTCGCCGGCTTCGGCCAGGCGCGCTCCTTCGCGCAGCAGTGCGGCCAGCACCTGGCGCACCACATAGTCGGAACCGTGGCAGCTGATTTCGACTACGTCTTCGCGGGTAAAGGAGCGGGGCCCGCGGTAGAGGGCGGCTACCACTTCGTCGAGAATTTCTCCGTTGCCGGGGTGGCGCAGGGTGCCGTAGTGCAGGGTATGGCCGGTAGCTTGGGCGAAGCTTTTCTTCGAGAAAAGGGCGGCGGTGATAGCCACCGCGGCCGGACCCGAGAGCCGGAGAACGGCCAGCGCGCCCGCCCCCGGAGGCGTGGAGAGGGCGACGATGGTGTCGGAGAAAAGGGGGCTCATTCGGTTACAAATAAATTGCGACTCACTTCGGCTGAAACAAGTACAGACCGCTCGCAGTTTATTCGGATTTCCAATGAGTTATCAAAGGGTACCTTATCCAGTACTTCAATAGCTGAGCCGAGTTGCAGGCCTACTTTGTCGAGGTATTGCAGGAAGGGAGCGGAGGTGTTTTTTACGGCCGCCAGGGTGCCGGCTTCGCTCACGCTCAGGTCAGCCAGCAGGCGGGTGGCGGGGCGGCGCACGGCTCCATCCTCGGCCGGAATGGGGTCGCCGTGCGGGTCGAAGGCCGGGTAGCCCAGGAAGGCATCGAGCCGGCGCATGAGCAGCGGTGACTGCACGTGCTCCAGTTCCTCGGCTACTTCGTGCACCTCATCCCAATTGAACCCGAGCTGCTGTACCAGGAATACTTCCCACAGTCGGTGCTTGCGGATGGTGAGCAGAGCCAGCCGCTGGCCCTCGGCGGTGAGCTGCACGCCCCGGTACTTTTCGTAGTTCAGCAGCTCCTTGTCGGCGAGGCGGCGGAGCATGTCCGTAACCGAGGCAGCCCGAGTGGCCAGCGCGGCCGCAATGCGGTTGGTGCTCACGCCCGCCGTTTGCGGCTCGGCTTCGGCCAGCTTGTAAATGGCTTTTAGGTAATTTTCCTCGGTTTGGCTGGGCATTGATTTCAATTAAAAATTAAAAATTGAGAATTAAAAAACAGGTCAGGTGAAGCAGGCCTGGAGCTTGTTCGGTCGACCTCTTTAACTTTTAATTCTCAATTTTTAATTGACCAGTTACTTGCCTAAAACTTCAGCAGGGCCGAAGCCCAGGTGAAACCGGAACCAAAGGCGGCCAGGCACACCAGGTCGCCGCGCTTGATTTTGCCTTCCTGCACCGCTTCGCTTAGGGCAAGAGGCACCGACGCCGCCGTGGTGTTGCCGTAGCGCTGGATATTGCTGAACACCTTGTCGTCGCTCAGGCCCATTTTCTGCTGCACGTACTGCGTGATGCGCAGGTTGGCCTGATGTGGAATGAGCATGTCGATGTCGGTGGACTGGTAGCCGTTTTGGTCCAGGGCTTCTTTGATGACCTGCGGAAAGCGCACCACGGCGTGCTTAAACACGTTTTGGCCGTTCATGTATGGGTACAGTTCCGATTTATTGTCCATGATGTACTCGATGCGGTTTTCGCGGTTTGAGCTGGGCTCGCGCACGATGAGCTCTTCGGCGTACTCGCCCTGTGCGTGCAGGTGGGTGCTGAGGATGCCCTGGCCTTCCTGGGTGCTGGGCCGGAGCAGCACGGCTCCCGCGCCATCGCCAAAAATGACGGCCACGCCCCGGCCTTCGGGCGACTTGTCGAGGCCGGAAGAATGGATTTCGGAGCCCACCACCAGCACCGTGTCGTACATGCCGGTGCGGATGAACTGGTCGGCCACCGAGAGGGCGTAGATAAAGCCGGAGCACTGGTTGCGCACATCCAGGGCGGGGCAGTTGTTGGTCATGCCCAGCTCGCGCTGCAGCAACACGCCCGAGCCCGGAAAAAAATAGTCGGGCGAAAGCGTGGCGAAAACAATCAGCTGCACGTCATTGGCCGCTACGCCCGCCATTTCCAGGGCCATGCGTGAGGCATTGGCCCCCATATTGGCGGTGGTGTCTTTGCCCTCTTCAAACCACCGCCGCTCCTGAATGCCGGTGCGCTCCTGAATCCAGGCGTCGGAGGTGTTCATCATCGGCTCCAATTCGGCGTTTTTAACCACCCGGCTCGGGACGTAGTGGCCGACACCGGCGATGTAAGAATGACGTAAAGTTGCCATGAATAGCGAAATTGAGTTGAAATTTTAGGAGGGGTAAGCCGGGCGCAGAGCAGGTCGGCGCCCAATGAAATTAAGGTTGCGCAGTCGGCGCAAATTGGGGCGCAAAGGTGGCAGCTTTAATGAGAGAATCCAGCAAAAGCCACAACTTTTTGCCTTCCGTTTCCCATAATACGTCGGTGGGTACACCGTGGGGGTAAAAAATGGTGTGCTGTAGCTGCGCTGCCAGGGCGGTGCCCGCCTCCGGATTAGCAAAATCGAGGGCGAGGCCCGCGCCGTGCCGGGTTAGCAGCTCCTGCCATAATGAATTGGGCGTGGCCACTACCGGCAGCCCGTGCGCCAGGTATTCAAACAGCTTGGTGGGCCGGCAGCGCTCCGTGCTGGGGTGGGGCCGGTAGGGCAGCAGCCCCAGGTGACTGCGGCTAATTTCCGCCACAATGCGGGCATGCGGCACGGGCTGCCCGCCACCAATGAGCGTGAGCCAGACCGGATGCCGAGCTACCACGGCGTGCAACTGGGCGAGTAAGTCCGGCTGTTGGCAAAAACCGATAATGGTGAGGTGAGCACCACCGGGCCAAGCAGCATGAAGGCTTCGGGCCAGGTCAATGGCTTCCCACACGCCATTCAGCTCGGAAATAGTCCCCGAATAAAGGAGCCGCAAGGGCTGGGCTGGTGGCGGGGTTGGGTGGGGTGCCGTGTCTAATACTTCGTCTTGGGTGGGCTGGTACTTGTTTTCGAGCACCAGCACGCGGCTGGTTGGCTGCTCGTGCAGAAACGGGAGTTCGCTCGCGTAGCTGGCTTCGGCCAATAGCAGGCCACTGGCCCTACGAGCGGCCAGGCGCTCTACCCAGCGCAGCCCCGCGGCCAGCCAGCGGCGCATAATGCCCTGGTACACTTGCTGCGTGGTAACATTCAGGGCGTAGTTTTCGCGGATGTCGTACAGAAACCACCGCTGCGGGCTTAGTTGGTGCCACAGCAGCGTGAGCGGCAGCAGCTCAGGGGCATGCACCACGACCAAATCTGGCCGCAGGCGCTGCAGCAGCTGCCAGTAGCGCCACTGCGCGGCCAGCCGTTCCAGGCTCAGCCGGGAGCCGGAGAAAAGGGCGTGCTGCTCAATGCGAGGCCCCGGAACGGTGGTGACTGAAGCTGGGGTACCGGCCGCCCGGCCAGCCACGTGCACCTGCACGCCAGGTCGGCTGCTGAGCGTGTGGGCAAACTTGCCCCGCATGCGCGTATCATCAACCGGCTTAAGAACGGAGGCCAGCAGCACGATTAAATTGGGGGAGTTGGGACCAAGCACGGGCCAAAGATGCTAGTTTTGCTGTTTCCAACGAGTCGCGCGGTTTTCCGCTGGCTTTTTAGCTGATTATTATTCCGTTTCAAAATGTCTGATTTGCAAACCCAAATAGAGCAGGCCTGGGCCGACCGCACCCTGCTCCAAACCCCCGAAACCAAAGCGGCTATCGAGCACGTGATTGAGGAACTGGACAAAGGCCGCCTGCGCGTAGCCACCCCGCCCACCGAAGACGGTGGGGAGTGGACCATCAACGAGTGGGTAAAAAAGGCGGTGATTCTCTACTTCCCCATCCGCCAGATGAGCACCCAGGAAATCGGCCCGTTTGAGTTCCACGATAAAATGCAGCTCAAAACCGACTACGCCGGCCAGCAAGTGCGCGTGGTGCCGCCCGCCGTGGCCCGCTACGGCGCGTTTCTGGCCCCCGGCGTCATCCTGATGCCGAGCTACACCAACATTGGGGCCTACGTGGGCGAAGGCACCATGGTGGATACCTGGGCCACGGTGGGCTCCTGCGCCCAAGTGGGCAAAGGTGTGCACCTGAGCGGTGGCGTGGGCCTGGGCGGCGTGCTGGAGCCCGTGCAGGCGGCTCCGGTTATCATCGAGGACGGCGCGTTTATCGGTTCGCGCTGCATCCTGGTCGAAGGCTGCCGCATTGGCAAGGAGGCCGTGATTGGTGCGGGCGTCACCATCACCGGCAGCACCAAAATCATCGACGTGACCGGCCCCGAACCCAAGGAGTACCGGGGCTACGTGCCGCCACGCTCGGTGGTCATTCCCGGTTCTATTCCCAAGCAATTCCCGGCCGGCGAATACCAAGTGCCCTGCGCTCTGATTATTGGCCAGCGCAAACCCAGCACCGATTTGAAAACGAGCCTGAACGACGCCCTGCGGGATTTCGGGGTATCGGTTTAATTCGAATTGATTCAGTAAAAAGAAGGCCGCCCTCCATATTGGAGAGCGGCCTTCTTGCTTAACCAACTGCTGCCTAAACGCCCGCTTTCAGCTTATCGCCGAACAGCGCTTTCACTTTGTCCACTTTGGGCCGGGCCACAAACTGGCAGTAGGGCTCGTGGCCGTGCAGGTTGAAATAGTTCTGGTGATAGTTCTCAGCGGCAAAAAACTCTGGCGCGGCCGTGATTTCCGTCACCACGGGGTCGGGGAAGGCGTGGCCGTCGTTGAGTTTCTTTTTATAGTCTTCGGCGAGCTGCTTTTGCTCGTCGTTGTGGTAATAAATGACGGAGCGGTACTGCGTGCCGGCATCCGCACCCTGGCGGTTGAGGGTGGTAGAGTCGTGGGTTTTCCAGAAGATTTCCAGCAACTCCTTATAGGTGATTATGGCCGGGTCGAACGTGATGTCAATGACTTCGGCGTGGCCCGTGAGGCCGCTGCAAACTTCCTTGTAGGTAGGGTTTTTGTTGCGGCCGCCGGCATAGCCGGACACCACTTTCTCAACACCTTTTAAATTTTGAAATACGGCTTCGACGCACCAAAAGCAGCCGGCTCCGAACGTTGCTTGTTCCATGGGTAAGGGAATATTGAATGAGATGGAATTACAACGCGGTAGACGCAGTAGAGGTTTATTCCTTACGGATATGAGGACAGAAGCATAAAGCAAGAACGTCATGCCGAGCGTAGCCGAGGCATGACGTTCTTGCTTTATGCTGGAAGGAACCTACTTCCGGAACCGCTCGGCCACCACCAAGTCCTTCGAGCCGGCCGTGTACTGATAGAAGCCCTCGCCCGACTTCGCGCCCAGGCGGCCGGCCATCACCATGTTCACCAGCAGGGGGCACGGCGCGTATTTGGGGTTGCCCAGGCCGTCGTGCAGCACGCGCAAAATGGCAAGGCACACATCCAGACCAATAAAATCGGCCAGTTGCAGCGGACCCATGGGATGGGCCATGCCCAGCTTCATCACCGTATCAATTTCCTCGACGCCGGCCACGCCTTCAAACAGCGAAATGATGGCCTCGTTAATCATGGGCATCAGAATGCGGTTGGCCACGAAGCCAGGGTAGTCGTTCACCTCGGTGGGGGTTTTGCCCAGCTGGCGCGACAGGTCCATCACCTTCACCGTTACGGCATCGGAGGTAGCGTAGCCCCGAATTACCTCCACCAGCTTCATCACCGGCACGGGGTTCATGAAGTGCATGCCGATAACCTGCTGCGGGCGCTTGGTGACGGCCGCAATCTTGGTAATGGAAATCGACGACGTATTGGAGGCCAGGATAGCATCGGCGGGGGCATACTGGTCCAGGTCGCGGAAGATTTGCAACTTCAGGTCCACGTTTTCGGTGGCGGCTTCTACCACCAGGGCCACACCGGCCACGCCCGCTTCTATGGAGGTATGTGTTGTGAGGCGGCCCAGGGTAGCGGCTTTGTCCTCCTCGCTCAGCGTGGCTTTGGCTACCTGGCGGTCCAGGTTTTTGGTGATGGTGGCCAGGGCGCGGTCCAGGGCTGGCTGGTTAATATCGATGAGGGCGACGGAAAAACCGTGCTGCGCAAAAACGTGGGCAATGCCATTGCCCATGGTGCCGGAGCCAATAACGGCGACGTTCATAACTAGCGGAAAAAGAGTGGGTGGGAGTGAAAAACGCAGCATCGCTGCTTGCTGCAACAAAGCTACGCCGCTATTAGCAATGGCGGAATTTGCATGACCAGGGCCAAGTTTTCCCAATAATTACATCTTTTTACAAAAGAGGGCGTAGAAGGCTATAGAAACTCTTCATATATCTTCCACTTTTCTCACACCTCTTCGTCATGGGCAACCTGCTGTACATTATCGCCGTCATTCTTGTAATTATTTGGGCAGTAAGCTTTTTTGGAGGCTTCTTCACGGGCGGCATCGTTCATACCCTGTTGGTAATTGCCATTATTGCCATCCTGCTCCGCGTAATCAGCGGGCGCAGCGCGATATAGTAGCCAACCGCGGCTAGTTAACTAAAAAACACAAAGAAGCCGTGCTGAATCTCAGCACGGCTTCTTTGTGTTCGGAGCTATCTGCTCAATTACGTCACAGGCAAATATCAGCGCCCGAAATTGAATAAGAAATTGAAGCGAATTACCGGATTAGGGTAAAGGCTTTCAAACGTGTCGTTGAAATTATAAAGCAGCAAAATATCACCGGCGGCCCGGTCGCTAAACTGCTGGCGGTAGCCCAGGCCAGCCAATGGACTTTCGATGGTGCGGTCCAACTTGCCACCCGTCGGGTTGTTGGAAGCATCGTATTCCAGCACGCGCGCACGGGTCAATTCGTATTCGCCGTGAATGAAGAACTGGTCATAAACCCGGTATTGGGCAAAGGCCTTGACCCCGAAGTTATTGCTTTGCAGGCTGCCACCGCCATTGTTGCGGCCGTAGTCCACCGAGTAATTAGAGTAAGTGTAAGAAATGCCCGGCCCGGCCGACAGCCGGTCGTTGATGCGGTAGCCAATGGCCGGTGAGGCACCAATCACGAACTGACTAACCTGCGCATTGCCGGCAAAGTAGCTGGTGTAGCCCAAGCTAAAACCGGTGTAGACAAACATCTTCGTATTGGCGGCTTCGGCAGCTTTGGCTCGGGCCTCGCGGGTGCCGGGCAAGTCCAGGCCGGAGGGACGGTCGGGGCTGGGCTGGGCCACTGGCTCCTGAGCGGGAGTTGGGGCCACGGGGGCCGGCTCCTGCCCAGGGGCCGGAGTCCTGTCCACGGGGCGAGTTGGTGGGGGCGGCAGGCCCGGAGGGGCCGTGTTCAGCACCGGCTTGTCCTGCGCCTGCACCGTTAGAGTGGGCAGGCCAGCAACTCCAACAAGCAGCAGCAGGGGTAACAGATGACGTTTCATGGGCCGGGTAGGCTAAAGGTGAGTTAGGAAACGAGCTTGTACATTTTCTGACGCTGTGCCCGGAGCGTTTCGTCGGCCAGGTATTCTTCGTAATTCATGCGCCGGTCGATAATGCCATCGGGCGTGAGCTCAATGATGCGGTTGGCGACGGTATCAATGAATTGCAGGTCGTGCGAGGCAAACAGCAGCGAGCCCGGGTAATCACGCAGGGCGTTGTTCAGAGCCGTGATGCTTTCCAGGTCCAAATGGTTGGTTGGGTCGTCCAGCACCTGCACGTTGCCGCCTTGCAGCATCATCTTGGAAAGCATACAGCGCACTTTCTCGCCCCCGCTCAATACGTTGCTTTTCTTCTGCGATTCTTCGCCCGAAAACAGCATCCGGCCCAGGAAGCCGCGGATAAAGCTTTCATCTTTTTCTACGGAATACTGCCGCAGCCAGTCCACCAGGTTCAATTCGCCCGATTGGAAAAAGCTGTTGTTCTCCTTCGGGAAATAGCTTGGCGTGATAGTGGTGCCCCATTTCACATCGCCGGTGGCCGGAGTGTTTTCGCCGAACAGAATGTCGAACAGGAGGGAAGCGGCGCGGTCGTCGCGACCCACAATGGCCACCTTGTCCTTCTTATCCAGCGTGAAGCTCACATTCTTAAAAATGACCTGACCGTCTACTTTGGCGCTTAGGTTTTCCACGCTCAGCAGCTGGTTGCCGGGCTCGCGGTCCGATTTGAAGGCGATGTACGGGTAGCGGCGCGAGCTGGGTTTGATATCTTCCAGCGTTAGCTTTTGCAGCAGCTTCTGGCGGCTGGTGGCCTGCTTTGATTTCGAGGCGTTGGCCGAAAAGCGGCGCACAAACTCTTCGAGCTCCTTGCGGCGGTCTTCGGTTTTCTTGTTCGCGTCCTGGCGCTGGCGCAGCACCATCTGGCTGCTTTCGTACCAGAAGGTATAGTTGCCGGGGTACATCGTGATTTTGCCGAAGTCCAGGTCGGCCATGTAGTTGCACACGGCGTCGAGGAAGTGACGGTCGTGGCTGACCACAATCACCGTATTCTGAAACGAATCGAGGAAGTTTTCGAGCCAGAGCACGCTCTCGGCATCGAGGTTGTTGGTCGGCTCGTCGAGCAGCAGCACGTCGGGGTTGCCAAAAAGGGCTTGGGCTAGCAGCACCCGCACTTTTTCGCTGGCTCCGAGGTCGGCCATCAGGCTGTAGTGCTTGTCTTCCACAATGCCGAGGCCGGACAGGAGTTCGGCGGCCTCGTACTCGGCATTCCAGCCTTCGAGGTCGGCAAACTCGCCTTCGAGCACCGCCGCCCGCTCGCCGTCGGCGTCCGAGAAATCGGCTTTGGCGTAGAGCGCGTCCTTTTCCGTCATCACCGCGTACAGGCGCTGGTGGCCCTGAATCACGGTTTGGAGTACCGGCTGCTCGTCGTAGGCAAACTGATTCTGCTTCAGCACGGCCAGGCGCTGGCCAGCCGGCATTTCCACGGAGCCGGTGTTGGGCTCCAGCTCGCCGGAGAGAATTTTCAGGAACGTGGATTTGCCCGCGCCATTGGCTCCGATGAGGCCGTAGCAGTTGCCGGGCAGGAATTTGGCGGTAACGTCTTCAAACAGGATGCGCTTGCCGTAGCGCAGGCTCACATTGGTGGTCGAAATCATTCAGTCAGAAAATAGAAGCAAACAACAGCCGCGCACTGGCGCACGGCAAGCCACAAAATTACGCAACAGGACCCGGGCCGTAATCCCGCCCCGGAAACTTGTTGCCTGTGCCGCGGAAATTAACTAATCAGTACCGAAAATAGTGCCCGCAACAGCCGGCCGCGCCGGCCTGTATCCGAACCACTGGCCACCTTTCCCGTTTATTCTAGCACGGCCCTGTGCAGGGCCCTGTCGCCGGGTACTACCAACCGGCGATTCAGTTGTCATCTTCCATTCACCTTCTGAGCCATGATTAACCGGGAATTGAGTTTCGAATCCAATGCCATCCGAATGGGTGCGCTTACCGCCGTCGCCTTGGTGGGATACACTGGTCTGGCTGCCTTAGCAGGTTTTCTCGACCAGATTGAGGCCGGCACGCTCGATATTGTCATTCTGGCCGTGGGCGTAACACTGGCCATCAAGCGCTATAAGAAGGCCAAAGGTGACCATATGCAGTATCTCAACGGCTTTGGTACCGGTATTCTCACGGCCCTGATTGCGTCCGTTATACTGGGCATTTTTTTCTGGCTGCTGGGGAGCATTAGTCAGACGGCGGTGCAGCAGATTGAAGCCCGCGACTTATTTGGGGCAGACCTTGGAGTGCTCATCGGAGGCTTGGGTATTATCCTGTTGGGTACCATGGCCGGTGTTATCGTTTCGCTGGTTGCCATGCAGTACTACAAAAGCCCTGAGCACCAGGAAGTAGTGGAAGTTGAGTAAGCCCTTGGTTTTTGATGTCGAACTATTTAAGCAGTCCTTTCGGGGGCTGTTTTTTTGCGCCCATGGTAATTACTAAGGACTATATTCGTTTTTTTTATAAAAAAAATTAGACTCTTGCGAAACTAATGGGTAACTTACATATGTCTAGGGCCAAATCGATACCTTCTTCTTGTTAAAAAATATCAATTATGTGCAAATTACATTCCGCGGCTTTCTCGTTGCTGCTTGCACTCGCATCCTTCACGGCGCAGGCCCAGATGTCTGACCGCCTTTCTGAACACCCCACTTCCCGCAAAATACCGTCGGCTGATGCCGTCGTCATGACCCGGGAAATGACTGCTCGGCTCCACCTCAACGAGGGACAGTTCCTGCAGCTGCTGCCGCTGAATCGCACCAAACTCTCGGGTTTGAATTCCATCAACCGCGAGTATAGGAATGACGAAACCTCCCGAACCGCCAAAACTGCTGAGCTAGAGGCCCAGTACGAGCAGGAGTGCAGCCGTATTCTGACACCATCGCAGCTCAGTCAGTTGCAGCAAGCCAATAATCCACCTGCCGCAGAGCCGGCCAGCGTTGGCAAGGGTTAAACCATCCAATTTTCCACAAAAAAGCCTGTCAGGTCAATGACAGGCTTTTTTGTGGAAAATTGGATGGTTTATTAGGGTTTAGCTGGTGTGAGCGGGTCGATGAGTACTTCCGTCACGGTGCCCAGCGGGCCAAACCGCAGGCTGATGCACGCGGCCCCTGAGCGGGCGTGGCGGCCCTGGCACTGGGTGCCCGGCTCCAGGTAGTAGTAGTAGGCTTTCTCGGTGCCGGCGCGCAGTTCTTCCTCGTCGGGCGGGCCCAGCAGGGCCGTGACATCGTCGGCACGGGCTTCGTAGAGGTGCTCACGGCTGCGGGTCAGGGCGGCTATGGCCGCGCGGCGCTGGTCGCGGCAGGCGTACGGGTCAGCGCGCCAGGTGGCCGCATCGAAGCCCGGAATTTGGGGCAGCGCGTGGCCACAGCTCACGAGCACTCCGCTGCATATCACCATTAGGGCGCGCCCGCAGAATCGGGGGAAATTGGATATTAACATTGTTGGAAAAAATGCAAAATGCCGCCAAATCGCTGAGCAATCAGCGAAATTAAGCACTATTTTTGGCCCGATATTGTGTACTGCTCACTTCGAGATATTCCAAAACCCATTTTCCCCCCTTGCTGATGAAGTGTGCAAAGGTTTTTCTAACCGGATTACTTTCACTGGCGCTGGCATCGCCCGCGCAGCTGGGGGCTCAGGTGATTGCGCCCAAGGCGATGGCGATGTTGCCGCCAGCCGCCCAGCAGGTCTTCTTCCAAACGGCTTTCGAGCGGCAGGCCGTGGAGCTTTATGCCAAACTAGGACTGGGAGCGGCGGGCTTGCCCTTGGGTGTGTTTCGCGAAGGACTGGTGGGCTACTACAACCTGCGCGGGGCCAGCAAGCGCCCCGGTACCCCGCCAGTGCTCACCCTGATTGATTTCAGCAAATCGAGCCAGCAGAAGCGGTTGTGGGTGATAAACGTGGAGAAAGCCAAGGTGCTGTTTCACACGCTGGTGGCCCACGGCAAAGCGAGTGGGGCCGATGTTCCGCTGGCTTTTTCGAACCGTGGGGGCTCAGAGATGAGCAGCCTGGGGTTTTACCGCACGGCACCAACGACTTACAACGGCAAGCACGGGCTTTCGCTCAAGATTATGGGCCTCGACCCTGGGTTCAATACCAATGCCGAGAACCGGGCCGTGGTAGTGCACGGTGCAGAGTATGTGTGCGAGGACTTTGTGAAGTCGCACGGCCGGCTGGGCCGCAGCCAGGGTTGTCCGGCCTTGCCAGTGGCCGAAACGGCTGCCATTGTGCGGGCCATTAAGGGCGGGAGTGTGCTGTACCTGCACGGGCCGGCGCGGGCGGGCTACCGGTCGCAGTGGCTGAACTTAGCCGGTGCGGCGGCGGCCTTTGCGAACACGCGCTTTCCGGGGTAAGCGGCGGGAAATAACCAGAAATAAAAGTGTGCGTTAAAAGCGCTGTCGGCCGTTCCTAACGTCAGGAGCCGGCAGTTTTTTTTACTACGCTCAACCATTTCTCTTTTTCCATGCGTTTCAATCTCCGCTTCATCATTGCCATTATCGTGGCGGCGGTGTCACTATTTGGCTACTATTTTAATACCTCGAAAAACGAGGTGACTGGCGAAACGCAGCACATCAGCATGACTGCCGACCAGGAAATTGCCCTGGGCCTGCAGGCCGCGCCCGAAATGGCGGCGCAATACGGTGGCGAAAGCCCCGATAGCCGCGCCACGGCCGCCGTGCAGCAAGTGGGCCAAAAAATAATCAGCACCACCAAGGCCGGCCAGACGGGATATAAATTCCAGTTTCATTTGCTGGCCGACGACCAGACAATCAACGCGTTTGCCTTGCCTGGCGGCCAAGTGTTCATCACGCAGGGGCTGTTGAAAAACCTGACTTCCGAAGGGCAGCTGGCGGGGGTGCTGGCCCACGAAATTGGGCACGTGGTGGGGCGACACTCGGCGGCACAGGTGGCCAAATCCAACCTCACGCAGGGCTTGGCCGGGGCCGCAACCATTGCCTCGTACGACCCCAACAGCCCCGGCAGCTCAATAGCGAAGGCGGCCATCGCCGCCGCCATTGCCAAAGTAATCGGGATGCGCTTTAGCCGTAACGACGAACTGGAGGCCGATAAGCTTGCGGTTGATTTCACCCCCAAAGCCGGCTACGACCCCCGAGCCATGATTCAGGTGATGAAAATTTTGGAGCAGCAGGGCGGCCGCAGCTCCACGCCGGAATTTATGAGCACGCACCCCAATCCCGGCAACCGTATTGGCGAACTGGAAAAGGAAATTGCGGCCGAATTCCCACAAGGCGTGCCGGCCGGCTTGAAACAATAGACCACGGGTTTCAGCAGATTTCACGGATTTTGTAGTCGATTCAATCAACGAGAAAAGGCTTGCCGCATGGCAAGCCTTTTCTCGTTGATTGAATCGACTACAAAATCCGTGAAACTCGAAAAATCAGCGCGAATCCGTGGTCTAGAAATTGGGAGGGGTCAGGTTTTTGAAGTGGCCGTTGAGGCGCACCCGTTCCTTGAGCCGCTCAGTTTCGAGGACGACGGGGAGGATTGTTTCGAGGTGGTCGCGCACTATTTCCTGCCGCTCTTGCTCGCTGGTAGTGGCCAGCACCTGGTATTCCTGCTCGGTGCTGAAACCGATGTGGTGGGCCACGTCGAAGATGCAGTAATCGGGAGCCAGCTCCAGCAGCAGTTTGCGCAGGCCGAGAGCTTCGTAGAGCTGGCGCACTTGCTTGATGATGATTTCGCGCAGGACCGGGTCGGCCTCGTTGTCTTGCACCACGGCTTCGACGAGGCCACCGGCGTAGAGCTTGCCCGGGGCCTGGCGGTAGAATTTGTTGATTCGCACCACGCCCACGGCTTTGGTTCGAATATCAAGCTCGCCACTGGAATAGGTTTGCTCCACGCCAAGCAGGCGCATCTCGGTACCCAGGTCGCTGAGGGAATTGTCGAGGTAGGGCGGAATACCGAAGGTGGTGTTCTGCTCGATGCATTCGCGCACCAACTGCCGGTAGCGGGGTTCAAAGATGTGTAAATTAAGCTTTTCCCCCGGAAAGACAACCAGATTGAGCGGGAATAACGGGAGCAGGCGGGCCATGGCAAGCAGACGGAGAAGAGAAGATATTTGCTGACACAACAGGCGAACTAGCCGATTGGGTTTTGTGGTGAAGCAACCGGGTAAGCCGGGCAGCAGGCAGCCGAAAGGTAGGCGGGAAAGATGAAACCCGGCGTACCACGCTACTTTTGCCTCAATGTCAACCGCTACGCTACTTCCGAACCTGTCCACTCTGCTCAAGAAAACCGGCCGTTTGGTATTGCAGGTAGCGGCCGTGCTGTTCCTGACTTCGGTGGCTTGGGTACTGATTTACCGATGGGTGGACCCGCCCGCCACCTGGCTGATGCTGGACCGCCGGGCCCACGCGCCCATTGGCCTGGGCTACTACGGCATTCAGCGCGAGTCCCGGCACATTCGCTACCAATTCCGCACGCTGAACGAAGTGGCCCCATCCGTGCCGCTGGCCCTGGTGGCGGCCGAAGACCAGCGGTTTTTGCTGCACCACGGCTTCGACCTGGATGCCCTTACCAAAGCGGCCAAGCGCAACTGGAACGGCGATGGCACGCACATCGTAGGCGGCAGCACCATCACGCAGCAGGTGGCCAAAAACGTGTTTCTGTGGCAAGGGCGTAGCTACGTGCGCAAGGCCGCTGAAGCCTACTTTACGATACTGATTGAAGCTTTGTGGAGCAAGCGGCGCATCATGGAAATGTATTTGAGCGTGGCCGAGATGGGTGATTGCACCTTCGGCGTGGAAGCGGCCAGCCAGCGTTATTTTGGCAAATCGGCCAGCCGGGTGACCCCGGCCGAGGCGGCTTTGCTGGCCGGGGTGCTGCCCAACCCGCTGCGGTTCCGGGCCTCCAACCCCGGGCCGGTGGCGCGGGCCAAGCAGCGGCGGGTGCTGCGCAACATGCGCCGGCTGGGGGGCATCACTTACGTCAACACACTTTTGCACAACTAACATGGTAAGCATCGCGACAATCGGGAAACTAGGTACGGCGGCCCTCGGCTTGGGCTTGCTCGGCTGCGCGACGGGAGGCCCCGTGGTTGGCACGGCTAAACAGGATGACGCAGCGACGCGCCGGGCCGTTGTGGCGGTGCTCACGACCCAGACGGCAGCCTGGAACCGCGGCGACATGCCGGGCTTCATGCAGGGGTACTGGCACTCCGACTCGCTGGTGTTTCTGGGCCGCAAGGGCCCCACTTACGGTTGGCAGCGCATTCTGGACAACTACCAGAAAAACTACCCCAACGCCGCGGCCATGGGCCAGCTCGATTTCAGCGGCCTGCGCGTGACGCCCCTGACGCCCGGCGCCGCGCAGGTGGTGGGGCATTGGCACATAGCCGGGCCCGTTGCGGGCGACGAGCAAGGCTATTTCCTGCTGGTGCTGCGGCGGGTTGAGGGGGAGTGGAAGGTGGTGGCTGACCACACGAACAGCCAGTAAAGAAATCGGTAGCGTGACGCTCTAGTTGCTGAGGTCCTCCTTTTCTTTCTGTTCCACACCCACAATCAGCCCCAGCCCGGCGGCGTGCTGCGCCGCCGTGGCGTACTCGGCCACCAGCAGCATCGGCACGCCTTCCACTTTCAGCTCTTCGGCAATGGGGCCGACCAGCAGGGCGCGGGCCGGCACCTGCACGTCGCGGATGTAGATGGCGCGGATGCGGCCGGGATGGCGGCGCACCACTTCGCGGTATATGCGGGCGTCTTCCTGGCCGCTGTCGCCGAGCAGCACGAAGGGCAAGTGGGGGTAGGTGGTCAGCAGGTCGTCGATTTCGTGAAGCTTGTGCGCAAAATGAATGGCGGCCGAACCGACGACGCCGGGCGGGGGCGGGGTTTTAGGTCGGGAAATGCCCAAATCGCGCAGCAGCAGCGGGCCGGGCGGCATTTGGTGGATGCCCATAAACTCGTCGAGCACGTCGTAGAGATTCCAGGGGCTGCTGCTGACGTAGAAAAATGGGTTGTCGGGCCGTCCGGTGCGGCCCCGCTGCAGCCGCTGGTAGAACTCGGCCACGCCCACGAAGGGTAGTTTGGAATGCGCGTTGCTGAGCAGGGTGCGGGCCAGCATCTTGAGCACGTTGGTGGCCACGGTTTCGAACACCGTGTCGTCGAGGTCGCTGATGACGCCGAATTCGGCGCTGGGCGGGGGCACCAGCACCTTGGCCGATGCCTGCACCACGGCGGTGGGCAAGGGATAATTGGTGGGCAGCCGCACCGTGCGCACCGGCACCGGATACCAGAGGTAAGACTCGGGCTCGGGCAGAGCGTGGGGCTCGATGATGAGGGTGAAGTAGCCTTCGTCGTCGGTCGTGACGAGGTGCTGGCTGCCGTCGGGCAGCTCGGCCACGAGGTCGGCTCCCGTGATTTCGCGGCTATTGAACCGGCGCACCATGCTGCGGAAGTTGCGCCAGCGCGAGTCGGCCGCCGTTTGGGG
Source organism: Hymenobacter frigidus (assembly GCF_014640435.1). Taxonomy (GTDB): domain Bacteria; phylum Bacteroidota; class Bacteroidia; order Cytophagales; family Hymenobacteraceae; genus Hymenobacter; species Hymenobacter frigidus. Next base: position 106,373 of record NZ_BMGY01000003.1, read on the forward strand.
CGCGATACCGGGGTCGGCCATCAGGCGGCCCTTAATGTAGAACTTGGCGGCCGTGCCGTAGCTGCGGTACGCATCGAGCCGCAGGGCCCCCAGTCGGCCGGCCCGCGCCGAGCGGCGGGTCAGGAGGTGGTCGGTCCATTCAGAAAAGGCGGAAAGGGCATCAAGCAGCTTCATGGGGCAAACCTACGCCGGGCGGCCTGGAATGCGGCTTGGCAGCCACGGTAGCCCTTTTTGCGTAGAACGCCCACGCCTTACCACCCGGGACCCATTCTATCCGATTATGTCCACTGCTGCCACGCCACGCCCCAAATCCCGCAAGAAGACGCTAGTACCTCAGGAAGAGGCGCACATCCTCTACAAAGACCCGGCCCGCCAGGCCCAGATGGCCGGCCTGCGTTATGCCACCGACCAAGGCCCGGGCCTGGCCCGCAAAGTCACCCGTGCCGGAAATTTTACTTACTACGACGTCAAGGGCCTGAAAATAGCCGACGCGAAAATCCTGGACCGGATTACCAGCTTTGTGATTCCGCCGGCCTGGACCGAGGTCTGGATTTCGCCCTCGGCCACCACGCACCTGCAGGTGACGGGCTTCGACAGCCTGGGTCGTAAGCAGTACCGCTACCACCCGGCCTGGGACGAAATGCGTAGCCTGACCAAGTTTTCGCGCCTGCACACCTTTGGCGAAAAGCTGGCCCCGCTGCGCGAACAACTCAACAAAGACCTGCGCCGCCCGGTCCTCGACCGGGAAAAAGTAGTGGCTCTGGTGCTGCTGCTCATGGACCAATCCTTCATTCGGGTCGGTAATAAGGAGTATGCCAAGAAGAACAATAGCTACGGCCTGACCACGCTGCGCGACAAGCACGTAGCCATTGAAGGCGGTCAGGTCAACTTTTCCTTTGTGGGTAAAAAAGGCGTGGCCCACAACGTAACCCTGCAGGATGCCCGCCTGGCCCGATTGGTACGCAAATGCAAGGAAATTCCCGGACAGCACCTGTTTCAGTACTACACTACTGACGGCCAGCATCACGCCCTGGAATCGGGTGATGTGAACGAGTACCTGCAGCGCCACACCGGCCTGGCGCTATCGGCCAAGGACTTTCGCACCTGGGGCGGCACAGTAAAAATGGTGGAGTGCCTCGAAACCGTATTGCGCGAAGAACCGGAGTTGGCTCCCGAAAAGGCAGTGAAAAAGGCCGTGAAGGAAGTGGCCACCGGCTTGGGCAATACCCCCACGGTGTGCTCCAAATACTACATTCACCCGCATGTGGTGGAGTTGTTCAAGGCCGGCTGGCTTATCGAATACCTGCGGAAGCACGACGCCGCAACCAAGCCCGGCGACTTGCTTTCGCCCGTGGAGCGCTTGGTGCTTAAGATGCTGAAAAGTGCGAAATAGCTGCCGGGATTGGCTTATGTCACTCACTCCTCGGGCAGCTTGTCGTAGGCTTGCGCGGCTGGGGCGCTGCTTTGGGAGAAAAATACTCCGCGTAGCGCCTTGGCCCCAACTTCCTTGTTCCCTTCGGTGAGCTTATTAGCTCCCGGCCCGCCATAAATGCGGAGCCGGATTTTGGCGGCGGCATTTGCCGGGTTGTTTACCACAAAGCTGTCGTCACCGCCCAGGCCCTGCAGCGAAATCTCCTTGGTTTCGCTGCTCAGAAAAGTGCGGCTGAACAGGGGTTGCGCAGGGCGCGAACCACTCGGGTACACAATTACCTGCGTAGAATCAGGGTAGCGGTTGATGAGGAAGGTTTCGGCCTGGGCCGTGCCGCCCACCATGGGGCGGCGGGCCAAATCCTGGTAAAGCGCGTCGGCCAGGGCTGGCAGGGCCACCCGCCGGGCCTGCAAGGCAGCAATGGTGCGCGGGCCTTCCAGCGCGAAGGCAGTGGGCGGCAGGCGGTGCACGGCTCGGCTCAGCAACGTATCGGCCAGCTGCGACTGCAGGGCCCGGGCGGCGGCTTGAAACTGGGCCCGATTAAGGCCATTGAGCGCCCGGCGGTCCAGGTATTCACCGTTGGAAAGTAGCGCTACCGGGTTTTTGTAGCGGGGCCCAAACGTGACCCAGTGCCGAATGGCCACGTGCCCAATAAGCCAACCCAATACGCCGTCGTCGAGCCGGTAGAACACCATGTCGCGGTCCTTTGGTAGCGGAAGCAGCGGGGCATAGCCGTTTGCTGCTGGTGTGCCAACGGCCCAGTTCCATTGGCCGGCGTGCCGGTCCCAGTCGCCCAGCCAGCCATCAAAAAGCCGGGCGCGGAGCAGGGCAGGCTGGTCGAAGCGTTGGGCGGGGCTGGCAAAAACAGCGGCAAAAGCTTCTTCGCTATTGAGCACTGCCGTGGGAGTTGCGTTGCCCGGCAACACAGCAGCTTTCTCTTCCAGATAAGCCAGCTGGCCGCGGAAACGCTGCAATGAGTCAGCCTGAAAAGCGGGGTCGTCGGGGCGCACGTAGTACAGGTGCGGTTCTGACCGGGGCACGCCCAGGGCCGTAGCCAAGGGCGGTATTACCAGGGCAGCATACGGGTTGGTCGCTGATACATTATCCCGTAGCACATTCACCAAAAACGTGCCCCGCACAGCCTCCGGCGTGGCCCGAATGGGGTCTTTATCCACCGTGCGGATGACGTAGGCGCTACCATCAGGTGCCGTCAGACTCAGGCTGGTGCTGTTGAAGCCGCCGCCTACTTTGCCGGCCAGCAAGCCGCCCGGCCGGGCCGTGGCGAGGTTGAGCACGGGGGCATTTACCGGAGCGGCCCAAATGGAGCGGTGGTGCTGGCCCACCAGCGCATGGTAGAGCCGGCCGTGGCGGGCATACTGCCTGCCGGCCGTCACGCCGCGCACACTGTCGGTAGCGGCCGGGAGGGGAAGCGCCACGTTGGGGCGGGCATCAGGCTGAAAGAATTGCTTGCGAACGCAGCCAGTGCTGAGCAACCCGGCCAGAATGCCCGCTGTCAAAAAATAAGTGCGCAATTGAATTGGAATCAAGAACTATCGGATAATCAGGCTTGGGTTTTCACCGGCGAACCTGTCGTAATGGCTGCAAGTAAGGCCGCTGGATGGCATTAGTTGTCGTTGAGGCGGTTGTAAGCCCCGCGTTTTTTTTGCGGCAGGTGGGGCTTTTGGGCCCCGGCGGCGGTCATGTCGGAAGCTTCGTCGTAGAGCTTCAGGCGCGTGCCGGGGCCGTGCAGGCGCAGCTGGTCGTGTCCCGCGCCGCCGTACAGCAGCAAGGGCAGTGGGCGGCTTGCGGCAGCGGTGGTCACCTCAAAAATATCGTCGCCCCCCAGGCCATCGATGCTGATTTTCTGCGTTTCGGCGGAGAAATAGGTCCGCTGAAAGCGTAGCGAATCGCCGGCCGGTGCGGACCTCGCGGCGGTTGAGAATATGCGCACCTTGGTCGAATCGGTGTATCGGTACACTTCAAATCGCTCGGCTTGGGCGGTGCCACCCAGGGTGGGTTCGTGAGCCAGGCTCAGGTAGAAGGCCACCGCCGCCTGGGGCAAGGTTTGGCGGCGGGCCTTGAGGGCGGTGCCCAACCGCTCGCCTTCGAGAGCAAAGACGGCGGGCGGCAGGCGGCGCATGGCCCGCTCAATCAGCGAATCGGGCAGCCGGCGCTGCAAGTCCGTCGCCATCCGCTGAAAATCGGCCCGGGTGAGTTGCGAAAGCCCGCGTTGGTCAATAAACCGGGCTTGGTGCACCAAGCCGGATACGTTGCCATATTCAGGCTTAAACGTCTGAAATTGCGGAGCGATGAACTGCCGCGAGGCCAGCCAGGGAATCAGCCCGTCATCAAACCGAAAGTAGACCTGGTCCCGGTCTTTGGGAATGCCCAGGTAGCGAATTCGGCCCCCCGGCTCCGCAAAAGCAGCCCACTGCCACTGGCCTTCGTGCCGGTCCCAGTCGCCCAGCCACACATCCAGCAGCCGGGCCCGCAAAAAGGCCCGTTGGTCGATGGAATAAGTTGGGTGCTGGTACACCTGGGCCAGCATGGCTTCGCCGCCCAGGAAATTGGTGGCTTCCGCCAGGGCCGGCGTGCGGGAGGCTAAGGAGCTAAACTTTTCTTCCAGCAGTGCCAACTTGCCCCGAAACCGCTCCGACATTGGGCCCAGGCCTTGTTCATCGGCCCGCACATACACCAGGTGGGGACGGCTATGGGGCACACCGGCGGCTTCGGCCAGCGGCGGTACCGTGAGGGCGCCGTAGGGGTTGGCGGCGGAGGTTGCGTCGCGCACTGCGTTTAGCAGGAACGTTTTGCGAAGCCAAAAGGGCAGCGTTTTACTGGGCTCTTTGTCGAGGGCGCGCAGGGCGTAATCGCGGCCCTCAGGGCAGGTCAGGGTCATGCTAATGCTTTGATAGCCGCCACCGCTTTTGCTGGGTCGCAGGCCGCCCGGTGCGGCCGTAGCCAATTGCAACACCCGGGCCGGTACCGCCGCCGCCCAGGTACGGCGGTAATGCCGGCCCCAAAACCAGCAATAAAACCCAGAATGGCGGTTGTAGTGGCGGCCGGCCGTGGCCAGCACCGAATCGGCGGTGGCCGGCAGGGGAGCGGTGCTGCCCGGGCCCACGCGGGCATCGGATTGAAAGAAATTGCTTCGGGCACAAGACCCGGCCGCCAAACTCAGGGCCGCCAGCAGGCACAGCCGGAACGCAGTCAGTCGAAAGGGTAAAAGAGGCATTCGGGGCGAAGCGGAACGGCGGTAATGTGCCTTTAACGCAAATACTCGGCAAAGGGGGGCATACCGGCCGCCGAGGATAACCGTGCCCACCTCCTTTGCAGTATACGGGGTACCTATCCTGGTGATTTCGCTGCGTCGCAGCTGTTCAGGCCAGCGCATCAGTCGCTCATGTCGAAAATTATTACCTTGGCCGCGGCCGTCTTTATTCGGAGCTGGTGGGGCGTTGCGGGGCTGATAACGGCTTGTTCGGGGCCAAAAACGTCAGCCTCGCCGGCCCCGCAGTGGGCCGCCGATTCGGCCACGGTGCGGCTGGCCGCTGGTCCACAATACGCCCGAAGCGCCGTCTGGCAGTTTTTCTGGGGCAAGCATTATCGCACGCTGTGGGCTACGCCGGTAACTGTGCCGGTGTTGCGCCTGGCCACGGCCGCGCCGGGTGGCCTGGTGCCCCTGCAGGCCGGGGGCAGCTACCAGAGCCACACGCTCCGTTTGTGTGCGCCCAGCGGCCGCGAGTTTGTGCTGCGGTCCGTGGATAAAGACGCCAGCGCCGCCCTGCCCGCCGGCTGGAAACGGTGGTTGTTGGGCGGGCTGATAAAAGACCAGACCAGCGTGTCGCAGCCATTTGGGGCCTGCCCGGCGGCGGCGCTGGCTGATGCCGCCGGGGTGTACCACGCCAATCCGCGCTTGGTGTACGTGCCCGATGACCCTGGCTTGGGCAAGTTTCGGGCGAGTTACGCCAATGCGCTTTACCTGCTGGAAGAGCGGGCCACCGGCAACCAAATGGGCCTGCCCGGCTTTGGGCACTCGCCCCACGTAGTGAGCACGGCGCACATGCTGGCTGCCATTCACGGGCAGCCCACGGCCCGGGTAGAGGCCCGCGCGTACCTGCGCGCCCGCCTGCTGGATATGTGGCTGGGCGACTGGAGCCGCCGCGAGGACCAGTGGCGCTGGGCCAGCTTCACGGAATCCGGAAGGGTGCGCTACCGGCCCATTCCGCGCGACCGCGACCAGGCTTTTTTCCTGTTCGACGACGGATTTATGACTCGCTTGGTTTCCTGGTTCGTGCCCAAGTACCAGAGCTTTCACGCCACCATTCGGCCGGGCAGCGTAGATGGCCTCACCGCTACCGCCCGCGTGCTTGACCGCACCCTGCTGGCATCCCTAAATGCTGAAGATTTTCAGCAGGAAGCTGATTCGCTCCTCCAGCGGCTAACCGATGTCCGGATAGACCGGGCGCTGGCCACCGGACCTTCTGAAACCCGCACCTCCATCGCTAATTATTTTGGACCGCTGCTGCGGGCCCGCCGGGCGCAGCTGCCCGCTGTGGCCCGCCAGTATTATGAAATTCTGGCCAAGGAAGCTTGCGTAGTAGGCACCGACCGAAGCGAGCGGTTTGTCATCAGTGGCGCGGGCGCGGGGCGGCTGCGGGTGCGCCTGCTGGCCCAGCGGCTGGGCTTGCCCGATAGCTTGCTTTCGGACCGCACATACAACCAAAAAGAAACCCAGCGGCTGAACCTGTACGGGTTGGGTGGCGATGATGTATTCGAGATAGTGCCGCCGCTAAGCCAGCACTTTCCGGTGAATATTTACAGTGGCTTGGGCCACGACCAGCTAATTCGCCCCAAAACAGCCACTACGGGCATTCAGGATTTTACCTGGTTCACTCGTCCCGGCCTGGAAATACGCACCATCAAAGGCCTGACGCTGGAGGCCGACCCACACCCGGAACTCACCGCCGATGGCAAAGCGTGGCTGGGACGGTACAACCTGAACGACTAGCGCGGCCCCAATAGCAGGCCAGCGAGTGGGTCGTGCCCATCGAGCGTGCCGGCGCTGCCCAGCACCCGAAACCGAGCAAAAAGCTCCTCGCTGTACCATTTTTCTCGCCGCGTGAGGACAATAACCTCGCGGTGGCGGGCATCGCGGTAGGCATACTGCTGCATGGCCTGGGTCGATTCCCAGACGCTGAACGTGGCCTGCCGCACCACGGGCAGCTCGCCTAGCCCAATGGCGGCGCGCACGCCCGCGGCATCGGCCAGGGCGGCGCTGGTGGGCTCCACAAATTGCCAGAAACGCCGCGTTTTGGGCCAGCTGATACTGGCCCGGGTCAGCACGGCCATCGGGGCATCATCAGCAGCCGGCATGGTCGTAGCGTAGTCGAACGGAGTCTGGCCATCCCACAAGCCTTGTGCTTTGATGGGGGCAAGTTGCAGCGTCCATTGTTCGGCGCTACGGTCCTGGTAGCCCTGCCACAGCGAATGTTGGGCAAAAAATGCGGCTGCTGCAGCCTCATCCTCCCACACGGCCATGAATCCGTAGCGGTCCAGGTTCGGCCACAGGCCAAAGCCGTTGCGGGCCCCGCTGCCTAGTAATTTGAAAAACCGCAGGCCCGGTACCCGGCGCAATACTGGCGGGGAGGTGCCCATCTGAGCAAGGCCCCAGCGCCGCTGGCCGGCTTTTAGCGTGAAAACGGTAAGGGTAGTGTGGGGCATATGGGAGAGAGTAGCCGCCTATCAGCTAATCGGTGGGTTTCAAGCAACAAAAAAAGGCCGGAATTGCTTCCGGCCTTTTTTTAAAGGGCTAAGATGCCTGATTAGGGCTTCACAATGGCGTGCTCATCGGGGCCGGCCTTGTAAGTTTCGCCGGTGAGGACGGCCTTGGCGTAGGTGTAGGCGCGCAGCAGGGTAGCGTTCGGCGAATCCCAGAATTCCCCCATGTCGATGGTTACTTTGAGCAGGGCAACGTTGGGGTCGTCCTGGCCCTTGGGAAACCAGCCGCGCAGGCTTTCGGTCCACAGCTCTTTGATTTTGGCGCGGTCAGTGACCACGTTGGCGGTGCCGCTGATGGCCACGTACAAATTGTCCTCGGGCTTGGAGTAGCCTAGGTTGATGCGACGGTCTCTCTGCACTTCGTCGATTTTTTTGGAGTCATGCTCCGTGAAGAACCACAGGGTGCCGTTGGCTTCGGGCTCGTGCGTGAACATGGGCCGCGAGTGCAGGGTACCGTCGGGCTCGACAGTGGTCATCATGGCGATGCGGATGTCTTTGATTTTATCCACGAGTTTGGAAATGTCGTGGCTTACGGCGATTTGTTCGGCCATGGGAAAGAGTCGTTTCTGAAGGTGAAAATTCAGTTTTTGTTTACGGCCGGGTTGCCCGAAGGTTGGGAAGTGCCGGGCCCGCACTTTGCGCCATACCTTGCGTGGGTGAATTTTTTGGCCCATTTGCTGCTCTCCGGTCCGCGCGCGGCCCCCGCGTATTCCGACGTTCTGCTCGGCAACTTTATTGCCGATTCGGTGCCCGGCCGCCAGTTCGAAAGCTACGCTTCGGCGGTGCAAACCGGTATCCGCCTGCACCGCACCATTGATGCCTACACCGACCAGCACCCCATTGTGCGCCGCAGCACCCATCGCCTGCGCGAAGCTGGCCACGGGAAATATGCCGGTGTGATTTCGGATATGTTTCTGGACCATTTTCTAGCCCGAAACTTCCCTGCTTTCTCCCCTGAAACCCTGCTGGCCTTTACCCAGCGGGTGTATGCCCTGCTCACAGCCCGGCAGGCGGAGATGCCGCTCCGCGTGCAGCATTTTCTGCCCCATCTCACGCAACACAACTGGCTACTGCACTACGCCGACTTCGACGGCATTGCCAGTGCCCTCAGTGGCCTGAGCCGCCGGGCTACCCCCGGCTCGGGCATGGAAACGGCCGTAACGGAGCTGCAGAAGAATTACGGAGCTTACGAGGCTGATTTCCGGGAGTTCTTCCCGCAGCTTGAGCAGTTGGTGAGGGAGGAATTACAGTCAGAAACGTAACAAAAAGAACGTCATGCTGAGCGAAGTCGAAGCATCTCTGCCGCAGAAGTAATCATTTACTTACGCGGTAGAGATGCTTCGACTTCGCTCAGCATGACGTTCTGCTTTTTTCGTCAGCTGGCGCAATCAGCAACTTAGTGCTGGTGGCCGCCTTCGCCGTGCGCGTGGCCGTGGGCTAGTTCTTCAGCGGTGGCTTCGCGCACTTCCTGCACCTTGCCGGTGAAGTGCATCACCATGCCCGCCAGCGGGTGGTTGAAGTCCATTTGTACGGCCGTGTCGCCGATGCTTACCACTTTGGCTTGCATGTGGTTGCCTTCGTTGTCGGCCATGGGTAGGAAGTTGCCGGGCTGCAGCATGTCGTCGTCGAGCTTGCCGTCGATGAGGAAAACGTCCTTGGGGATTTCGACCAGCGCTTGGTCGTCGTATTCGCCGTAGGCCTGCTCGGGGGTGAGGCTGAACTGGAAATCGTCGCCGGCGTTTTTGCCGTCGAGCTGGATTTCAAACTCCTCGGGCAGGCCGCTGTGGCCAAAAAGGAAGACCATGGGCGAGTCGGCTTCCGCCGATTCAACCAATACTTTTTCCTGGTTTTCGTCGGTCACGCTGAGGTCGTAGGTGATGGTGACGACTTTTTTATCGCTGATTGCAGCCATGGGATGGAGGTCGGGCCGGTTGGGGCGGCCGTGAGAAGGAGGGTGGAACCAAAATTTTCAGGCAAGATAAGTACGTTGCGACGGTGGAAACGGCCGTCATTGCCGCGTTGCGCGACGCTCTACTCGTAATAACAGGCGTTAGTCCTGCAGCTCCCAGGCGGTGCGGTAGCCGCCAATACTTTCCACGTATTCAATAAGCGCCTTAAAAAATGGGTGCGCGCTCAGCGTCGAGGAGTCGCCGACGAGCAGTAGTTTTTTGCGCGCCCGGGTCATGCCCACGTTCATCCGGCGGATGTCGGAGAGGAAGCCGATTTCGCCGTGGGTGTTGCTGCGGGTGAGGGTGATGGCGATGATGTCGCGCTCCTGGCCCTGGAAGGAATCCACGGTGCCCACGCTGAGCTGGCGGTGCAGCATGAAGCCGCTGAGCTCGTCGTTTTCCTCAATAGCATCCTTTAGATAGTTAATCTGGGCGCGGTAAGGGGCTATTACCCCGATGCTGAGCGGGTCGCTTTCGTGGTCGGCGGGGTCGTAGGGTTCGAGTAGCTGGGCGAGGCGCTTGAGGAGCAGGTCGGCCTCTTCGGGGTTGGCGGTGGAGCGGCTTTCGGGGATGGTGATTTCGAGGAAGCCGAAGCCGGCGGTGTCGAGGAACTCCACGGGTAGGTCGGGGGCAAAGCGCAGGTCGTAGGCGTCGAGGCCGGCGTGGGCCACGGTTTCGTAGGCCGTCAGCTGGCCGTCGTAGAACTGGTCGGAGCTGAACTGCATGATTTGCTCGTGCATGCGGTACTGCACGGTAAGCATCCGGGCCGTGGCAGGCTGACGCTTGATGGCTTTCTCAAACAGCGTTTCGCGCAGGGCCCCGGCTTTTTCGCTTTTCACGGTGGGCGGCAGCTGGTGGTGGTCGCCGGCCAGTACCACGCGCTTGGCTTTGGCAATCGGAATCCAGCAGCCGGGCTCCAGCGCCTGGGCGGCTTCGTCAATAAACACCGTTTCGTAGGTGAGGTGACGGATGTTGCGGTTGCTCGCGCCCACCAGCGTGCAGGTTATCACCTGCACCGATTCTAACAAATCTTCGGTGATGTAGCGCTCCAAATCATCGGCCTGCTGAAAAAGCATCCGCGCTTCTTCCTTCAGCATTCTGCGCTGCTGCTGCTCTTCGTAGCCGAAGTTGCGCACGTGTTTGCTGGCAGTTTCGCGGTATTGGTTGGCCGTCTGGCGCATCGAGCGCATCTCGTTGTAGCTTTTGTGCGCCATCACCTGCGCATCGAGGGTGTGCTCGAGCAGCAGGTCGGAAACCCGGCTGGGGTTGCCTATGCGGATGACGTTGACGCCGCGCTCGGCCAGCTTTTCGGTGAGCAAATCGACGGCCGTGTTGCTGGGCGCGCACACCAGCACGCGCCGCTCGCGCCGGATGGTTTCCATTATAGCCTGCACCAGCGTAGTGGTTTTGCCGGTGCCGGGCGGGCCGTGGATGATGGCCACGTCCTGGGCCGCCATTACGTGGCGCACGGCGGCCAGCTGCGAGTCGTTGAGCGGGCTGGGGTAGAACAAGTCCGAGGCTTTTTCCTCGCGGAAACGGGCCTCTTTAGCTCCCAGAATGACGTCGCGCAGCTCGGCCAGCCGGTCGCCGTAAGCGCCCATCACCTTGCCCAGAGCATAGTCCATCTCGCGGTAGCTGACCTCGTCAAACGTGAGGTCAATACCCAGCTTGCCGCCTTCGGTCACCCAGTCGGGCAGGTCTTCCTTGGTGGTGGCGAGCAGCAGCTTGTTGCGGCGCACGCTGGTAATTACGCCGTTGAGGGTGGGCCGGTCGGTGGCCGAGCGGCCGGGCACGTTGCCAAACAGCGCGGCGTTCTTACCCACCTGAAACAGGTGCAGGCCCTGCTGCCCAGCGGGCCGCTCCAACTCCAGCACGACTTTGCCGCCGAAGCCAATGTCTTCCTGCGTGATGGTGACGGGGTACCAGGTGAGGCCGCGCTGCTGGCGCTCCTGAATGCTGGCCTTGGCGTTTTTGAGCTTGAATTGCACCAGGTCTTCCTGTTGCTCCAGCTTCATCAAGGTTTGAACTTGACGCAGCTCTTTTTCAAGGGCGTAGGGGTCAACGGGGGCGAAAGTGGGGACGGTATCGGACAAGAGAAAGCGGAATTGATTTCGTTAATCAGGATAACAACGAAACGGGGGAGAGAGTAACAAAAGCCGCGTAAGTTCAATAATGCACCGTGCGCTGCTGTTCAAGGTGTCACGCGAAAAAGTCGTCCGGGTCGGCTTGGCTCAGGTATTTCTGGAGCAGGGGCAAGGTGCCGAAATAGGGTAGCACGGTGGCCAAAAACCGGTCGGCTATCTCCGGACTGCTGGCGTAAACGACGAAGGTCTGGCCGCCTTCGCCAAATTCCAGCTCGTCGAGCAGCGCGGGTTGGTGCTCCTCAATAATGGTTTCGATGTGCTCGACCCAGGAATCGGCGGTGCCGCCAAAGCCGTAGTCCTGGAACAGCACATAATACTCCTCCAATCCGCCCACATCAGCGAAGATGACCAGCTGGTACTCGGGCGAAATGGGCGGCGGGGCGGGGGAGAGCTGAAACGGAAACGTTGAGGACATGCCGCGAAGGTACGGGGTGGGGCATAGCGCGGACTTTTAGTTCGAGGATAAACGAGTCGTCTGAGTCCGGATTCTGCGCGGACTAAAAGTCCGCGCTATTTGCTCCAGGTACGCACGTAGCGGCCCTGGGGGTCGTAGCGCTTGGCCTGCTGGGCCACGTCGAAGGCAGTATCGCGCACATCGGTGCCGGTGCCGGCGATGTACTTCCAGTTGCCCCAGTTGGAGGCCGCGTCGTGGTCGATGAGTTGGTGCTCGAAGAAAGCCGCGCCCCAGCGCCAGTCCTGGTGCAGGTCGTGGATGAGAAAGCTGGCGGCGTTCTGGCGGCCCCGGTTACTCATGAAGCCGGTAGCGGCTAATTCGCGCATGTTGGCATCCACAAAGGCGTTGCCGGTGCGGCCGGCGGCCCAGGCATCGAACACGGCGCGGTCGGGGCGGGTGGGCTTGGGCTGCTGGTCGCGCAGGCCGCGCCAGCGGAAGAAATCGGGGCCGGCCTTGTGGGCCAGCAGCCGGAAATAGTCGCGCCACAGCAGCTCCAGCCGCAGTTGCAGCGCGCCTTTGCTGCGGGCTCCGTGGGTGGTATCGTAGTCGTCGATAGCCGCCCAAATCTGGCGGGCCGAGAGGCTGCCATTGGCCAGCCAGGGCGAAAACTTCGTGCTGAAGGCTTCGCCCAGCAGCTGGTTGCGGGTGTCGTCGTAGCGGCCAATCAGGTGGCGCGCCACGGCGTAGTCGTGCAGGCGGGCCAGGCCGGCGGTTTCGCCCCCGCTCAGCGCGGGCAATGCTGAGCGGTGGTCGCGGGCCGAAACGGCGGGGGTGGGCAAGTCCAGCGCCGCCATCAGGGCCGCGGCATTGGGCAGCGGGGCTGGCACCAGGTCCGTTGGCAGCGGCGGCAGGCTTTTCGAGGTGGGCAGCGGAGGCCGCACCGGCGTGCGCGAAGCCACATCAAACCGAAACTTGCTGAACGAAAACGGCAGGTTTTGCACGTTGATGGACAGGTCGGCGGGGTGCAGTAGGGTCAGGGTTTCGAAGCGGCGTAACGGAATATCGGGGCCCAGCGCGTCGGTGAGGGCGTCCTCGGCTTCTTCCTCTTCGGTGGTGTGCTCGGTGCTGGCCCACACGGCTTGCAGGCCGAGCTGCCGGGCCAGGGCGGGCAGGGCTTCCTCGGGCCGGCCCACCACGAAATGAATATTTGAGCCGAGCGCGATGTAGCGCGCCTGCAAATCGGCCAGCGTTTCGAGCAGGAAAGGCAGGCGGTGCGGACCCACGCGGGGCAGGTCCAGGTAGGCATCGGGACCCAGCGCAACGGGGTCGAAGCAGTACACCGGCAGCAGGGCGGTGGCGGTGGATGGCAGGGCGGCCAGCACTTCGTTATCGTGCAGGCGCAGGTCGTTGCGCAGCCAGTAGAGGACGTTCATGGAAGAAAAATAGCGGGTTCCGTACCTAACACGCTGCCCGGCAATTCTTCTTTCCCAGAATGCAGATTTTCTTTTCGTCGTGCAGTTAAAAAACGGCTACTTCCCCCGCCGCAGTGCCACCAGCAGGCCCACGCTGAGCACGGCCAGCCCGGCAATGAGGGCATCGCGCACAAAGTGGCCCTGCTTGGCCTCGGTCACTTCGGCTTCGAGGTCGCGCATTTTGGTAAGGCGCTGTTTCTCGCGCTGGCGCAGGTTTTCGGTTTCGTTCTGCAGCTCGGATACGCGCTGGGCGGTGAGGTTGCGGTCGTCACGGCTGCTGTTTTCGATGTGCGTAGTGGTAGCCGCGAGGCGTACGGAAGTGGACTGGGCCGTTTGGGCCGTCTGGTTCAGCACATCCACGATTTGCTGGTCCTTATCGACAATGCCTTGCAGGGCGTCCACTACTTCCTCCAGGTCCTTTTTGGAAGGCTTGTTGCCGAACAGGCTGTGGCGCTGGGCGCTGGCGTCGGCGTACTGGCGCGTGAGGGTGGCGCGCTCCCGCAACAGGCCGGGCAAGGGGCTGTCGGTGGTCACGGCCGGATCCTGGCCGGCAGCCGACAGGACTGGCACCCAGGCGGCCATAACGCAGGCGGCCGCCGTCCGAAACACGGGCCGGAGCGCATGAAGTTGCGTTTTTAACGGTATCGATAAGACAGACATGTGGACTAGCGGAATAGGAGTAATGAAAAAAATCGGGTAATCAATAACCCTCGCCCGGCGCGGGCAGGGTAATGACGCCGTACCAAAACTCGTGCAAAGGTAGCCCCGGTGCTACTCGTTGGGCCAGCCGGTTTGCCCGGATTGCTGCGGCAAATCCGTTACTTTTATAGGCGCTGCCACTGATTTTCTACCCCGATGTCGACTCGTTACTATCCCCGCCTCGCTGCCCTGGCGGCTGACCCCGCCGCCGCGTCCGCCGACCAGCTGCCCAAGCTGCGCAAGCTGCTGGAAACCGTATTGCGCGACGACTGCAAGCAGCGGGAAGTGCCGTTTCTTGACCTCAACCAAGCCATTGGCCAGGTTACGTACGCGCACAGCCTGCCGCTGGGCTTGCGCAACCAGCTCCAGGCGTTGCGCCTCGCCGCCAACCTGGTTGTGCACGAAAGCTATGCCGGCACCCCGGCCGAAGCAGCGAGCGGCTTCGCGGCCGTGGCGGCGCTGGTACTCTACCTCACGGGGGAGGCGTACCCGGGGCCGTTGCTGCCCGTAGCGCCGGCTGCCTTCAGCGCTGAAACTGCCGAAACACCGACTGCTGCTTTGGCGGAAATCGCATTCGTCCCGGCTGCGGCTCCGGCCGGTATTGCGTGGCGGGTAAGGGTGCTGCACGCCGACTTAGCCACCGGGGAGCTGACGGTGGAAATGGCCATGCCTGCCAATGGCCGGCCCGGTGGCCCATTCCGCCTGCTGCTGCCTGCTGCTTATGAGAACGTGCTGCCGCTGGCCGCCGCCCTGCATCCCACGCTGCACCTCATTGGCCCGGTCGTGTTGGCCGATGGCAGCGTGCGCGCCCGCCGCGTGGTGCTCGAACCCGACTATTTGGTGAGCGTGACCACCATCGCGGAGTGCGCTCAAAAAGACGGCACCATCCCCGAGTGGGCCTTGTTGAATGCGTTTTTACCCGACGAAACCTCGCGCCCGCTGGTGGTCGGAAACCTGGTGAACCTGCTGCTTGATGAAGAGGTAAGCCACGCCGGAAGGAGTGAGGAATTGAGAGTTAAGAAAGCAGAATTTGAAATTCGAGCTCAGGATTTTGAAGTTGCGGAAGTGTTAAAAGAAGGGCCGAGTAAATTGGATTCCATCGAAGCGGAATTCAATCTGGAAAAATTCTTTCGGGGCCGCTTGTTCCGCTCAGCCCCGCTGGCCCTCAGCACCCTGCCCGAATTCCAGACCCGGACCGGCGTACCGGAATTGCTGAACGACCTGCGCCGCCATCACCGCACCCTGCGCGAAACCCGAACCCTGGGCTTCGTGGCCCAAAGCCGCACCGGCTACCAGCAGGAACCCCTGCGCCTGGCCGACTGCTTCCTCGAACCCACCTTTCTGTCGGCCACCTACGGCCTGCAGGGCCGTCTCGATTTGCTGCACGAAAGCGCCACCGGCTACGACCTGGTGGAGTTGAAAAGCTCGACCAAAGTGCCCCATGCCGAGCCCTGGAGCAATCACGCCGCCCAGGCCCAGCTCTACCGTTTGCTGCTCGAATCGGTGTTTGGGGCCGATGGCGAAACGGCGGGTCGGGGCCGCACCAGCATCCTGTATTCAAACGCGGCGAGTGGCCAGCCCGCCGTGCGCCGCGTCGACCAGGACCAGGACTTTATCGACCGCCTTATATCGGCCCGCAACCAATTGGTGGGCACCGAGCTGCAGCTGGCCCGCGCCACCGGCCCGCGCCAGACTGCTGCGCTGCTGGCCCCCGTGCTGCACCCCAACCTTGCGGCCTTGCCGCCCTTCGGCAAAGCCAAGGCCGAAAAAGTAGCCAACGCCTGGGCCGCCGCCGACCCCGTGGAGCGCGCCTATTGCCTGGAACTGGTCCGCTTTGCCGCCCGCGAAATGCGCCTGACCCTGCTCGGTGATGAGGCCCGGCCCGGCGATGCCGGCGGGCAAGCAGGCCTTTGGCTGCTGCCCCAGGCCCGCAAGCACCAGAATTTCAGCTTGCTCGATGACCTGGAATTAGTAGAAGACCACAGCAACGCCGACGATGATGCCCGCGACGGCCTGGGCCCGCACCTCGTTTTCCAGCGCGCCGAGGGCGGCCGCGAAGTCAACTTCCGGGCCGGCGACACGCTCATTTTGTACCCAAGGCGGAAAGTCCGCGCCGCCGCCGATGCTGCCGCCGCCAATTCACTCAGTCACTCATCCGCTCAGTCACTCAGTGTCTTGGATGCGCAGGTAGTGAAAGTCGTCCTCGCCGAAGACCTGGGGGCCGATGGCCGGGTCGTACTCAGCGTGCGCAACCGGCGCATGGCCCCGCGCTACCTGCACGGCCACTCGCACTGGGCCCTGGAGCCCGATACTTACGACACCTTCCGCCGCGAATGGGCCGGGCTTTCGTCCTTCCTCTGCCTGGCGGCCGACCGCCGCCAGCGCCTGCTGGCCCGCACCGGCCCGCGTCAGCCCGAAGGCTGGACCACGGAAACCGCGCCCGCTACCACGGCCGCCGAGGTAGTGGCCCGCGCCCTGGCCGCCCCCGATTGGTTTGTGCTGTGCGGCCCGCCCGGCACCGGCAAGACCCGCGCCGTGCTGCGCGAGCTGGCCGTGAACCTCTACAAAGAGGACAAGCAAGTGCTGCTGGCCGCCTATACCAACCGCGCCGTGGATGAAATCTGCGAGCAGCTGGTGCAGGCCGGCTTGCCGTTTATTCGGGTAGGTTCGCGGTTGGGCACCGCACCGGTCTACCGGCCGTACTTGCTCGATAACATGCTGCGCGACTGCAACAGCCGCCAGATGGTGCGTGGCCGGCTCACCACCTGCCCGTTCTACGTGGGCACGGTGGCCAGCCTGCTGGGCAAACCCGAACTGTTTCTGCTGAAGCAGTTCGACCTGGCCGTGGTGGACGAGGCCAGTCAGGTGCTGGAATCGCCAATGCTGGCGCTGCTGGCCAAAGTACCCAAGTTTATCCTCATCGGCGACCACCGCCAGCTGCCCGCCGTGGTAACGCAGGAGCCCGAAACCAGCGCCATCGCCCCGGAATGCGCCGAGCTGCTGCGCGCCGAGCTCGGCCTCACCAACCTGCGCAACTCCTACTTCGAGCGCCTCTTCCGCCGGGCCGAGGCCCACTGGCCCCACGCCCATGGCACCCTCGCCGACCAGTACCGCATGCACGAGGAACTGGCCGTGCTGGTTAATCAGGATTTCTACGACGGCCAGCTGCGTTGCCCCATGCCCTGGCAGGCCGCCCCGCTCGACCGGGCCGCCTGGCCGGCTCCAGTCGGTTCGTTTGCCACCGCACTGCAAAGCCAGCGGGTAATTTTCGTGCCCACGCGCCGCCAGCCCGAGGACTTGTCCATGAAGGAATCGGCGCAGGAAGCCGAGCTGGCTGGGCAGGCCGCCGCCTACGTAGTCCAGGGTTACGGCGATAAATTCAACCCCGAAACTACGCTCGGCATCATTGCCAGCTACCGCAACCAAGCGGCGCGCATCCGTGCCCGCCTGGCTCAGTTGGCCGTAGAGCTGGATTTGCCCGCCCTGGCCCAGGTCAGCGTCGATACCGTGGAGCGCTACCAGGGCAGCCAGCGCGAAGTCATCATCGTGAGCTTCTGCTGCCACCACGAGCACCAGCTCGAACTGATGATTTCGCCCGATGAAACCGGCCAGGTCGACCGCAAGCTGAACGTGGCCCTCACCCGGGCCCGCCAGCAGCTGGTGCTGCTCGGCAATGAGCAAATGCTGAGCCGAGCGCCGCACCACGCGGCGCTGCTGACGCGGGTAGGAGTGGTGGTCGCGTAAGAGCCGAACGCAACAACGTCATGCCGAGCCGAGGCTAGGCATGACGTTGTTGCGTCTGACCAGGGTCTCTATTTTACGTCCGTCAGCTCCACGTCAAAGCGTAGCACGGCATTGGGCGGGATGGACGACCCTGCTCCGGAAGAGCCGTAGCCTAAGGCCGAAGGAATTAGCAACTGCGCTTTCTCCCCCTTGCGCATCAGGGCAATGCCTTCGTCCCAGCCCTTAATAACGCGGCCAGTGCCCAAGACGAAACTGATGGGAACGTTGCCACGCTTTGACGAGGCGTCGAACACGCTGCCATCCATGAGCGCACCCGTGTAAAGCACCGATACGGTCCGGCCTGCGGTGGCGCGCATTTTGCTCGTATCAACCGCTACCGGCACGTAATACAAGCCGGAGGGCTGCCGTCGGGCATTGGTTATCTTATTGTCGCTGATGTACTTTTTGATTTGGTCTTCGTCGCTGAGCTCGTCTTTTTTGCACGCAGCAGTAAACAAGCCGGAAGTGGCCAGCAGCGCAACAAGCAAATAGCGGGATGCAATAGCAGGGAGTTGAAGTTTCATGTTCTGGGTTTTTTGGTAAAAATAAGTCATTCTTCGCTTGCGCTGCCTGATTTGCCAGCGGTAGATTTTGCCATTCGCTATGTTTGCTTGAATTCCACCCAACTGGACGGCTACTTGGTCAGTTCCCACGTCATTATGTCGACTGCTGCCTCACCCAAAATTATTATTATCGGAGCCGGTGTGGGCGGCCTGAGCGCGGGCATTAGGCTGGCGCGGCAGGGCCACGCAGTCCAGATTCTCGAAGCCCGGGACCAAGCCGGTGGGTTGGCCTCCGGTTTGACAGTGGGAGGCTTCACCTTCGATGCCGGGCCCTACATTCTGCTGGATAAGCCGGGGCTGGAATGGGCATTTGCCCACTTGGGTATTGCGGCCGGGGCATTGCCGCTCACGCCCATCGAAGCCGTGTACCACGTGCTGCACGAAGACGGTACCACCACCGCTTTCGACCGCAACCTGGAAGCCACGGCCGCTGCTTTTGAAGCGCAATATCCCGGTAGTGGGAAGCAGTACCAGGCTTTTGTAGAGAAAACCGGGGCCATTCACCGCAACGTGCAGCCGCTCACGTTTCACTCGCACCCCGGCGTGCTCGATGTCATTCGGAACGGCTCACTGAGCAGCGTGCCCTTCATGCTTAGCTCACTGGGCGGCGTGCTGGAAAAATCCGGCCTGCCGGCACCGGTGCGGGCGGGCATTGGCATCTGGACGCACATTGCCGGGCAGCCCATGGCGCAGGCCCCGGCCCCGATGGCCTTCGTACCCAGTCTATTTCACGGCGTGGGAGCCTACTACCCGCGCGGTGGTATGCGCGCCGTAGCCGAGCTATTGACGGAAACCGCGCTAGCCGCTGGCGTTGAAATCCGTTACGGCACCAAAGTGGCTGCCATTGAGGCTGACCGGGGAAGGACATCCGGTGTGGTGACCGCTGCCGGGGAGTTTCTGCCGGCTACGGCCGTCATGTCCGATGCCAGTGGCATTGGCACCTACGTGGAGCTGGTGGAGGATTTTCCCGCGCCGGAAAAAGAGAAGCTGCGGCAGCTGCCGTTGCAGTCGCCGGGTACCTGCGTGTATTTGGCCGTGAAGGGCCGTCGGCCGCCGTACTACGTGCGCTTCAAGCTGCGCGGTACCGGTTGCACGGCCTTCGTGCAGCCCGGCCTGCTGGCTCCCGAGTTGGCGCAGAACGGCTGGTATCCGGCCCGACTCATTTCCCCGCTGGCCCACGCCACGGCCGACGCCCTCGGTACCGAAGGCCAGCACCAACTCATGGACGAGCAGCTGGCCGAGCCTTGGTGGCAGGAAGGCATTGCCGAATACCGCGTGCTGCACCGGCGCACCACTTTCGAGTGGGGCCGCGACTATAACTTGTACCGCGACAGCATGAACCCCGTGATGACGGCTCAGCTCATGCGCAAAGGCCGCCTGGCGCACCGCAGTCCCACCATTAAAAACCTGTACCTGACCGGTAGCTCCACGCACCCCGGGCAGTGGGTAAGCTTCTGCGCCATTGCCGGCATCCTGGCCGCCGACTGCCTGACCCACGACCACCCCGTTCATGCTTGACACGACGCTGGAACTGCACCAGGGACACCAGCTGCGGGTAGCCCGCCTGGGCCAGGGCGAGGCCGTGGTACTGCTGCACGGATACCCCGATAATCTGCAGGTATTTAGTGCTATTGCTCCCGAATTGGCTATCGATAAGCAGGTTATTGTTTTCGACTGGCCCGGACAGGGCGACAGTGACGAGTGGCCCGGCGGCGCCACGCCCGTGGCGCTGGCCAAGCGCCTGCTCACGCTGCTCGATGCCTGGGGCCTGACCAAAATCCACCTCATCGGGCAGGACATGGGTGGGCAGCCGGCGCTGGTGTTCGCGGCCGCCTACCCCGAGCGCATCCGCAGCCTAGTGGTGATGAACTGCCTGGCCGGGGGCGACGCGCCCACCTCGTGGGAAATCCGCTGGCTGCGCCGTTTTGGGGTGAATAAATTGCTGCTGCGGCATCTGCCGTGGTTGGTGTTTCAGCGGGCGTTGCACACCTTTTTGCCTTGGGGCCGGGCCGGGCTGGCGGCTCCCTTGCGGCGCGAGCTGTGGCGCACATTCCGGCGGCCGGCCGTGCGCGAAGTGGTGGTGCGGATGTGCGCCGGCTACGAAGCCCAATTGCCGCGCCTGCCCGCCCGCTACCAGCAGGTGCAATGCCCCACGCTCATTTTGTGGGGTGAAAACGATAAGCATTTTCCGCCGTCTCAGGCACATTTTCTGGCTACCCAAATGCCCCATGCTAATCTGGAAATCATCCCAGGTGCCCCGCATTGGATGGTGCTGTCCCAGCCCGACGAAGTAGTGCGCCGGATACGTGCTTTCTACGCGCATTTGGAACAAGCTGAGCGCTAAAATCAGTCCTGACGAGCGGTTACACTAGTAATTGAGCGCGTACACCTCGCAAAACTGCCGCTCCGTGACCCACTGCGGCGCGGCGCGCATGGCAAAGTTGCGTAGCGCGCCGGCTGGCCCGGCCAGGTAGCCCACGCGCCCCAGCAGGCGGGAAGTGCGCACGATATGCCGGGCCTTGGCGCGGCGCAGCTCCTGCATGGCCGCAAACGCCTGGGCCGGGG
The DNA here is from genome assembly GCF_014640435.1 of Hymenobacter frigidus. Taxonomy (GTDB): domain Bacteria; phylum Bacteroidota; class Bacteroidia; order Cytophagales; family Hymenobacteraceae; genus Hymenobacter; species Hymenobacter frigidus. Next base: position 127,152 of record NZ_BMGY01000003.1, read on the forward strand.
CCTCCGGGTGCTGCTCCATAGCCAGGGCCAGGGTATAGGCATCTTCCACGGCCTGGCAGCCGCCCTGGCCCATGTAGGGCGTAGTGGCGTGCGCGGCATCGCCAATCAGGCAGGTGCGGCCCCGATGCCAGCGGGGCAGCGGGTCAAAATCCATGACTTCGTTTTTGATAATCGCGGGTTCATTGGCGGCCGCCAGAATAGCCGGCACGGGATAGGCAAAGCCCCGGAAAGCCGCCTGCAGCCGCGCCAGCAACCCGGCCCGCTCGCCCCCAAAACTGCCCGGCACGGCCGCAAACCAATCAACCAAGCCATCTTCGATTTCAGAAAAGCCAAACCGCAGCCCGTTCATCCAGGCTTCCCGAATGGCTTTTTTGAAGTGCGCAGCGAGGTGAATTTTCGACATGCCGCGCCACACCAGATGCCCCGTGCCGCTCGGCCGCACCCCCGGAAACAGGTGCTCGCGGATGGGCGAGTGGATGCCATCGGCCCCGACCACGAAAGCTCCGCGCAGCGTATTGCCGTCGGCAAACGTTACCGAAACCCCAGCGGCGTCCTCCACCAGATTTGTCCAGGTTTTGCCCAGTAACACGCGGGCCGGGTCGATTTCGGCCAGCAGAATCTGCTGCAGCGTAGCCCGCCGAATGGCCGTGGTGGAGTAGCCAAACCGCTGCCGGATGCGCGCCTGGTCGGTGCGCATGATGGGCCGCATCTGCCCATCCACTACCTCAATGGCCTGGAGCGGCACCCCGCCCGCGTTTATTTTGGCCGCCACGCCCAGCCGGTCAAATACCTGCATAGCGTTCGGAGCCATCCAAATGCCGGCTCCGAGTGGCAAAATTTGCGGGGCAGCCTCGCACACGAGGGCCGCAATGCCCCGCTGCTGTAGGGCGATTGCAGCCGTCAGGCCCGCAATTCCGCCGCCAATGATGATGCCCGGTAGCTGCATGTAGTGCGTGTGGTTGGGGCACTAAAGGTAGGCGGGCAACGCAATGCGAGAAACCGCTGCTGACTCATTTATTCACGAGTTGCTCTTCCGTCTTTACTTCACCCTGCACTATGCTTGGGTGCGTGCTGCCGCATTGGGCAGCGCAATTGCCTGGCGGTAGCTGCGTCAGGCTCGGAATGTTCCACCGGCTGCGCATCCAGGGCCTTGATGCGGGTTTGGTACTCGGTCGGCAGAAGGGCATTTTTCAACCATTGGCTCGCGGGCCACTGCTTGGTGCGCCCGTAAAAGGCCAGCGCGGGCCGCAGGAAGGCTCCGGATGGGAGTTGCAACTGCTGGCGCACTGCGGGCGGTACCACCCGGCCCTGAATGGCTCGCAACAGCTGGTAGCGGGGCCCACCCAAGTGCTTGCGGTACTGCTGGTACAAGTCGGTGGTGTAGGGGCTGACGGCCAAATCCTGCGCCAGGTGCTGTTCGCGGGCCAGCAACCAGGCGGGGTAAGATGGTGGCAAATCCGGGATGCCCATGCGTTGGCCCACGCGGCAAAACACCGCCGTGATTTCCTCGCATTCCGCCGTGGTTAGCGGCCGTTCCAGCACCTCAAATGCCTTGATGGAATACGCAATAAGCATAAAAAGCACGTCGCGGTACGCCCAATCGGGAATGGGCTGGCCGCGCTTGGCCTCCACGGCCCTGTGGATGGCGGCAATGGCATCAATGGCCCGCTCGGCCCCGGTACGGTCGGCAAACAGGATGCGGCGGGCGTAGTCCACCGTAGAAAACAGGCGGCCCAACGGGTCAGCGGGCAGGCGGCCGGTGAAGTAAAGCCAGTCCACGGCTTTGTTGAGGGCAAATTCGGCGGCCGCCCCGGCAAAGATGAACATCACCGTATCGGAAGTGCCCCAGATGCGGCGCACGATGGAATTGGGGGCAACGAAATTCGACATGGCAAAATTAACAGCACTTTGAAATACAAAGCCATTCAATAACCTTGAATGAAGCAAGCAAGTGGTAACTGGTACCAGTTAAGGCAATTGCGTGGCCTTGCTGCTGCTGCCAGCCTCCACTGCCACAACTACTTTCGGCCGCTTGTAGAAATACAGAATCAGCAGCGGTAGCAGCGTGAGCTCGGCCACTACGCCGAAAAGTAGCGTCAGGCCAATGAGCAGGCCGACGTAGAACGTGCCGTCGAACTTGGAAAAAAGCAGGGTGGAAAAGCCGCCCACCAGAATCAGCGAGGTAGTGATAACGGCTTTGCCGGCCAGTAAATACGTACGCCGCACGGCTTTGAAGATGTCGGGCTCTTTCCCCAAAATCAGCCGGAGCTTACTGATGAAGTGGATGGTGTCATCGACGGCAATGCCAAAGGCGATGGTGAAAATGATGCTCGTGCTCACCTTCATGTTCACCCCGGCCAGGCCCATTACGCCGGCCACGATGATGATGGGCAGAAGGTTGGGAATGAGCACGACCAGCGTCATGCGAAACGATTTGAACAGTACCAGCACGATGAGCGTGACCATGGCCACGTCGATGGCCATGCCCTGAATCATGTTCAGGGTCAGGTTTTCGTTGTTTTTGTCGATAAGATTGGATGAGCCCGTGAGGCGGGTGCGCAACACGGTGCTGTCGACGCTGGTGCGCAGGTAGCGGCGCAGCTGGTCGTTGAGGGCATCGGCGCGGACGCTGCCCACGTCGGCCATGCGGCCGGTGAGGCGGCCAGCCGTGCCATCGGGCAAGGCCAGCGCGCTGAATTCAGGCTTTTTGCGGAACTGGCGGAGCTTGCCGCGTAGGCTGCGCATTTCCAGTGTGTCGGCGGGCAGGCGATATTCGGCCAGGCCCCCGCCGTGCAGCGCCTTGCGCACCGATTTGACCAGCGTGACCGGCGAGGCGGCAAAGCGCAGGCCGTAGGTCTGGTCCAGGTAGCCTTCGATTTGCTCGGTTTGGCGCAGTACGGCCAGGTCGTAGATGTCGCGGCCGCCGGCCGGCTTCAACTCCAGCTCAAACGGGCGCACGCCGGCAAACTGGCGGTCGAAAAAGGCGAAATCCATGCGCACGGGGTCTTTTCTGGAAAGGTCGTCGAGCAGCATAGAATTGATGTGGACCCGCGTGGCCAGCCCAATGGAGGCCACCAGCACCAGCCCACTCACGGTGAACACCAGCCGCCGCCGCACCAGCACGATGCGGAAGAGGCGGCCTAGCACGCCGTCCCAGCTGTGGCCCTGGCGGCGGGGCTCGCGCAAGGCCGGTTTGCCCAGCAGCACGAGCATGGCCGGCAGCAGCGTGAAGCTGAGGATGAAGGCCAGAATAACGGCGACGCCAGTGAACAGACCGAAGTTGTGAATGGGCCGGATGGTACTGGTCATCAGCGTGAAAAAGCCCAGGCTGGTGGTGAGCGCCGACAGCCCCGACCCAAACCCCGATTCCTTGATGGTGACCCGCAGCGCGTCCTTCTTACTAGCCCCGTAGCCGAGCTCGCTCACGTAGCGGCTAATAATGTGGATGGTGTCGGACATGCCCACCACGAAGAGCATGAGCGGTAGTAGGGCCGTCATCAAATCAATGGTGACCCCACAAGCTGCCATGATGCCCAGGCCCCACGAAATAGTCCCCAGCACCACAATCAGTGGTAGCACCACGCCCCACCACGTTCGGAAGGTGAGCCACAGGAGCCCCGTGACCAGCAGCACCGACAGCGACATGAACACGACCAGCTCCCACTTCAGCCTATCCACAAATACGGACTGCGCCACGATGCGGCCCGCGAAATGCACCCGCGCCTCGGGGATGTTCAGGCGGGCCAGGCCACCGCGCAGGGCCGCGAATAGCGAGTCGCTAGGTGGCTTTTTGAGGTCGGGCGTGAGTTGAAGGACCAGGGCCAGGGCGCGGGCATCGGAGCTGAAAACGTTGCCCACTAGGCCGGGCGTTTGGTAAATCAGCAGGGAGTCGGCGGCGCGGCGGGCGGGGTCGGTGGCGTAGGTTTCGGGGTGCAGGTAGGGCAGGCTGAACACGCCCAGGCCCTCGACTACGGTATTGGCCAGGGTGGTGGGGGAGGTGACGTTGCGTACGTTGGGCTGCCGCCGGGCCAGCTGCGTCAGCGAATCAACCTGCGCCAGAAACGCCGGGTCGAACACCGTGCGGCCGGCGGGGGCTTCCACGCCCAGCAGCAGGTAATCGTTGTCGTTGCCGAAGCGCTTGGTGTAGCCCTGGTAATAATCCAGGTCGGGGTCGCCGGCGGGGTAGAAGTCGTTGAAATTGTAGTTGAACCGCAGCTGGGCCACGAAGTAGCCACTCACGGCCGTGAGCAGGCCCAGTACAATTAGGGTGAGGTGAGCGTAACGGCGAATTGACATCCGGGCGGCCAGCCGCCAGCCGCCGGCCGGGGCCAGCGCCCGGAAGGCAGCAATTGGTGAGCAAAAGGGGGAACTAAACCACGTACGGACCGGTATTGTAGTATGTGCCGACGCTGCGTACCTTAGAGCCTCAAAACCGCGCGTTTTCGCCTTTTGTTTCCCCACACCCCACTTCGTTTCCCATGAAAAAGTCCCTGTTCGCCATCGCCCTGTTTGCCTTCGCCGGCACCGCCGCTTTCGCCCAAGAAGGCCAGGCCAAAGTTGATAAAAAAGATAAAAAAGAAGCCTGCGCCATGAAAGGCGGCATGGCCGGTGGCTCGTCGTGCTGCATGAAAGGCGGCAAAACCGCCAGCGCCAGCGTGAAGCCCGTCGCCAAGCCCGCAGTAGCTGTAAAGCTGTAATTGCCCATCGCCGGCTTAGGCCGCCGCTGAGAAACGAAAAGCCGCTTCGGAAACGAGGCGGCTTTTTTATTCCTCATAATTTGCTGGTTGCCGGAGTTTCGTAGTCATACTCATCGCGAAGTGGAATGCGAAAATTGACTGGTGGGTGTAGAGACGCGACCCTTGAGAGTCGTTCAACGACAAGACGCGAACCGAAGGTCGGCGTAGCCAAGGGTCGCATCTCTACATCGTTCTCGCAGGCTGCTTCGTGACGAGTACAGCATCTTAGGTTAGGTATCGAGTTCTAAAGTCTTTCGCAACTGACTGTTTCCACTGAACCTTCCCCGCCGCCGATTGTAGCAATATCGCCAAATAATGCGCTTGCTATGTCGTCCGCCACTACCGAAATCCTCCTGTTGTTTCCCCATCAGCTCTACCGCGAGCACCCGGCCCTGCAAGCCGGCCGGCCGGTGGCGCTGCTGGAAGAGACTCTATACTTCACCCAGTTTCATTTTCATCAGCAGAAGCTGGTGCTGCACCGGGCCAGTATGCGGGCCTACAAGCGGCGGCTGGAGGGCCAGGGTTTTGCCTGCGAGTACGTGGAAGCCCGGCAGCCTACCGCCGATGTGCGCCAGTGGATTGCGCAGGCCGGGGCCAATGGCTTGCGCAACCTGCACGTCATCGACCCGGTGGACGATTTGCTGCGGCGGCGCATCGAAGCCGCCGCGGCCAAGGCCGAAATTACCCTCACGGTGCATCCCAACCCCAACTTTTTGAATGAGATGGGGGCGGCAAATGCCTTTTTTGACGGCCGCAAGAAGTATTTCCAGACCGATTTCTACGTGGCCCAGCGCAAGCAGCGCCGGTTGCTGTTGGAGCCTGATGGCCAGCCCACCGGCGGCAAATGGACGTTTGACACCGAGAACCGCGCGAAATTTCCCAAGGGTGAAACCGTGCCGGCGCTCACCTGGCCCACGCCCCCGGCCGAGGTGGCGGAAGCCATCGCCTACGTCGAAACCCACTTTGCCGACAATTACGGCCGAGCCCGTGATTTCCGCTACCCCACCACGCACGAGGCCGCCGAGGCCTGGCTGACCGATTTTTTGCAGCAGCGACTGGCCAAGTTTGGCGTGTACGAAGACGCGCAGGTGGCTCGCGAGCCGGTGCTTTACCACGCGCTGCTCACGCCGATGCTCAACATCGGGCTGCTTAATCCGCAGCAAATACTGGATGCCACGCTCGCGCACGCTGCCCGCCACGAGGTGCCTTTGAACTCGCTGGAAGGCTTTTTGCGGCAAATTGTGGGCTGGCGCGAATTCATCCGCATCGTGTACGAGCGGGAGGGGCGGCAGCAGCGCACCCGCAATTTCTGGGGCTTCGAGCGCAAGATTCCCAAGGCGTTCTGGACGGGTACTACCGGCATCGGCCCGGTCGATATCGTGATAAAGAAAGCCTTGGCCGGGGCCTACAACCACCACATTGAGCGGCTCATGGTGATGGGCAACTTCATGCTGCTCTGTGAGTTCGACCCCGACGAAGTACACCGTTGGTTCATGGAAATGTACATTGATGCCTACGATTGGGTGATGGTGCCCAACGTGTACGGCATGACCCAATTCGCCGATGGCGGCCTGATGACCACCAAGCCCTACATCAGCGGCAGCAACTACCTGCTGAAAATGGGCGACTGGCCCAAAGGCGACTGGCAGGCCACCTGGGATGGTCTGTTTTGGCGCTTCATGCATGTCAACCGCGACTTTTTTACCCGCAATCCGCGTCTGGGCATGCTGGTTCACACCTTCGATAAAATGAGTGAAGCCAAGCGCGATGCTCATTTGGCGCACGCGGAGGCCTTTCTGACGCAGCTCGATGCCTGGAATGAGAGTGAATAGCGTGGCCTTTTAGGCCGTGAACTTTCGGCCCTTGCGGGCGTTTGATAAAATTGAGCAACTGCATCCGGCGCGGACTAAAAATCCGCGCTACATTTCCACCGCATGAAAAACGCACCCATCAATTTCGACCACCTTTCTGAAGCTGATATCGACCGCATTATCGAAATGGGCTGGGAAGACCGCACGCCCTTCGAGGCCATCGAGCTGCAGTTTGGTCTGGCCGAAAAGGACGTCATCGCCCTGATGCGGCGGGAGATGAAAGCGTCCTCGTTTCGGATGTGGCGGCAGCGCATGGCGGGGCGCAGCACCAAGCACCAGGCCCTGCGCGAAGCGGGCATGGATACGTTCCGGAGCACCAGCCAGCGCAGCATTTCGATGAATAAGATTAGTAAGCGCCAGTAGGCGACAGGGGCGCCGGGGGCTGTCACGGCGCGGCGTTTTACCTTTGGCATCTTATGCGCCAATACCAAGACCTCCTTCGCCTAATTCTTAGCACCGGCACCGTGAAAACCGACCGTACCGGTACGGGCACCGTGTCCATTTTCGGCCCGCAAATGCGGTTTAATCTAGCCGAAGGCTTCCCGCTCGTGACCACCAAGAAGGTGCATTTGAAGAGCATCATCCACGAGCTGCTGTGGTTTTTGCAGGGCGATACCAACATTGCCTACCTCCGGGAGCACGGCGTGAAAATCTGGGACGAGTGGGCCGATGCCAACGGCGACCTCGGCCCGGTGTACGGCCACCAGTGGCGCTCCTGGCCCGACGGCCACGGCGGCCACATCGACCAAATCAGCCAGATTATTCAGCAACTCAAGACCCAGCCCGACTCGCGCCGCATCCTGGTTTCGGCCTGGAACGTGGCCGAACTGCCCGAGATGAAGCTGCAGCCCTGCCACGCGCTGTTCCAGTTCTACGTGGCCGATGGCAAGCTCTCCTGCCAGCTCTACCAACGCTCGGCCGACGTGTTTTTGGGCGTGCCGTTCAACGTGGCCAGCTACGCGCTGCTCACCCTCATGGTGGCCCAGGTAACGGGCCTGCAACCCGGCGAATTTATCTGGACTGGCGGCGACACCCACCTCTACAGCAACCACCTGGAGCAAGCCGAGCTCCAGCTCACCCGTGAGCCCCACGCGTTGCCCCAGATGCGCATTAATCCCGAAGTGACGGATATTTTCGGGTTTAAGTACGAGGATTTTCAGTTGGAGAATTACGAGCCGTGGCCGGCAATAAAAGCGCCGGTTGCCGTTTAGCGTCAGGTTTCGCGAAGTAAAAAAGTGAGTTCCGCGAGGTTAAAGCTTCGCGGTAGGGTCATTGCATCAAATGCGTAGTTAGTCTTTTATATAGCTTGCATAATACTGTTTTTCAATGCCTTGTATCTGTTTCTGATTGGTTGACACGAAATGGGTGCCACAAAAATGTTTTGATTAAAAAATGCCCTCAGATGCTGGAATTGAAGCACCGATTTTTTAGCCCAACAGTCAAAAGAGCTAAGTGTGCGTTTGGTGCAATCGCCCTACTTCGCGGGACCTGCCTTTTTACTTCGCGAAACCTCGCGCTAAAAAATCGGGGATTTCGGTCTGAGAAAAGTGGGATTGTCCGAGTTGAGTAATCTGGCGAATTGCCGCTGCATTGGAGACAAAAGCTGCATCAGCATCCAACAGCTGTTCTTTTAAAAATAAGCCCTCGCGGCACTCCGCGCCCGCCGCTTGCGCCACCCGCAGCACCTGGGCCCGGCGCACGCCTGCCACGCAGCCGCTTTCGAGCGCTGGAGTGAACAGCGCGTCATTTTTCATCCAGAAAATTGCGGCCGCGCCGGCCTCCGCTACGTGCCCGGCCGCGTTGCAGAGGATAATTTCATCAAGGCCGCGCCGCTGCCGTTCGTGCGCCGCCCGCACGTAGAGCCACGCCTGCGGGCCCTTGCAGAAGCTGAGCGGCGAGTAAATGGAATGGGTTTCCAGGGCGAAATCAGCCGTTGCAATGGGGGATTCATCGGCTACAAAAGGCTCGGCGGTGGCCAGCCAGTCGGCGGCATCAGTGGGGGGCGCGTAGCGGCCGCCGCCGGCGCGCCAGAGTTGCAGGCGCAGGCGGGCGGCGGGTAGGGCGTTGGCTTGCGCGAGGCGGGCCAGGGTAGTTTCCAAGGCTTCGGCGGTGGCCAGGGCCGCGGGCAGCGTGAGGTAGAGGGCGGTGGCGGCCTGCTGCATCCGGGCCAGGTGGTCGGGGGCGAGGCGCAGGCGGCCGGCGGTGAAAATCAGGGTTTCAAAGAAGCCATCGCCGAAGGCTAAGCCGCGGTTAGGCAGGGGCAGGGCAACGGTTGGCAGCAGGTTGTCGTTGAAAAGCAGCATGGGGCGCAAGGTAAGCCGGGGGTAGGACCGGCGCATAAAAAAAGGACGAACCAGCGGCTCGTCCTTTTTTCAACAGTGGAAGTAGTCAGACACAAGTGGTCAGTAGTCAGATTTCAGCCAATAATCTGATGTCCAAACTTTTCATGTCTGACTACCCACTTAGTTTGTTCTATTGCACCTGGATGCGACGCGCCACAAATCCTTCGGCGTAGCTCACCCGCAGCAGGTAGGTGCCTGCGGGCAGGTCGGCTACCGGCAGGGTGACCGGGGCTGCGCTTGTTAGTGCTTGGTGGCGCACGGTGCGGCCCAGCAGGTCGAGCAGGTCGAGGGCTTGGGGGCGGGCGCTGGCATCGGGGGCTACCGTGAGGTTGGTGCGGGCGGGCACGGGCCAGACTTCGGTGCGGGCGGCCACGGCACCGGGGGCCCGCATGGCCAGTACGTTGGGGGCCGTGATACGGGCCAGGGCCTGGGCCGACAGCCCGCCGAGCGTGCTGAACGAGCCGCCGACCACAATGGCCCCGTTCGGTTGCACGAGCAGGGCGCGTACGGAGCCGTTGGGCACCGCGGTGGGCCCGAACGAGGCATCGGCCGGGCCGGTGGCCAGCAGCCGTGCCAGGTTGGCCGGCAGCCCGGCACCCGTGAACGAGCCCCCCAGCAACACCCGGCTGTTGGGCTGCACGAGCACGGTGCTCACGAAGCCGGTGATGGTGGGGGGCACGAAGCCGGCATCGAGCGCGCCGTTGGGGTTTAGGCGCAGCAGGTTGGGGCGCGGGGTGCCACCGTAGCCGCCGAAGTTACCAGCCACCAGCAGCTTGCCGTCGGGTTGCAGCGCCACGGCGGAGAAGGGGCTGAACGTAATGTTGTCGAACGCCAGCCCCACGAAGCTGGGGTCGACGGCACCGGTGGCGCTTAGGCGCTGCACGGTGGCAACATCGGCTTGGCCGCCGCCTGGCTGGACGGTGCCGGCGGCCAGCACCCGGCCGTCGGGCTGCAGGGCCAGGGCCGCCACGCGCCGCAAGCGTGCGCCGCCGCTGCTGGTGGCCGGGGCAAACGAGGCATCGGGGGAGCCATCGGGCAGCAGGCGAATCAGGGGCGCGCCGTTGCTCAGGGGCTGGTTGCCGGCCACCAGCACCCGGCCGTCGGGCTGGAGCACGAGGCTGGTCGGGGAAAAGATATTAAATGTAGTAAAGGAGTTGTCGGCCCCCCCGGTGGTCAGCAGGCGCTGCACACCGAACGTCGTGGCCATCAGTACCCGGCCGTCGGGTTGCAGGGCCAGGGCCACCACGGACGCGGCCAGGGCGTTGCCGGCCGCAAACGAGGCATCGGGCGCGCCGCTGGCCAGGAAGCGGGCCAGGCGGCGCACCGGCTGCCCGTTGATTTCCGAAAAATTACCGCCGGCCAGCAGCTTGCCATCGGGCTGCCGCACCACGCTGGCCACCGAGCCGTTGATTTGCAGCACGGGCTGAAAAGTCGGGTTGAGGGCCCCGGCGCTCGTCAGTTCCACCAGTGAACGGTCGTAGGTGCCGTTGAAGTCGGTAAACGAGCCGCCCGTCAGCACGTTGCCGTTGGCCAGCAGAGTAATCGTGCGGGGCCTGCTATCCGGGCCCGGGCCCGCCTGAAAAGTAGGGTCGAGGGTGCCGTTGGGGTTGAGGCGAGCCACCCGGCCGTAGCCGCTCACGCCCGGCCCGGAGCGGCTCAGGAATACGATTTTGCCGTCGGGTTGTAGCTGCATGGCATCGCCCACGTAGCGCGCGGCCACGGTGCCGGCCGTGAGGCCCGCGGGCGGGGTGAAGCCCTGGTCGAGGGTGCCGGTGGGCAGCAGCCGAACGATGCCCCGGCCGTCGACGGTGCCGGCTATTTCCAAATCGCCGGCCGCCAGAATGCTGCCGTTGGGCTGCACCACAAGGTTCGTGACTTCGCTGTTTGGGCTGAGCCCGGCCGTAAAAGTGGGGTCAAGGGTGCCGTTGGGGTTCACGCGGACCAGGCCGTTGCAGGCCACGCCATTGTAGGTGTCGAAGTCTCCGCCGACCAGCAGCTGGCCGTTGGGCAGGGCCACGATGGCTTCCACGTCGCCGTTCTGGCCCACCCCGAGTCCGGCCGAAAAGGTGGGGTCCACGGCCCCGGTGGCCGTGAGCCGCACCAGCCCGCCGGCCGGGGTGCCGTTGAAGGCATCGAACAAGCCCCCTGCGATGAGCTGCCCATTGGGCAAAGGCAGAAAGTCGTCGACGAACCCCGTGAAGCTCCCGGATACCGGCCCCGTGCCGGGGTTGAAAGTGGTATCGGCGGTGCCGTCGGGGTTCACCCGGAGCAGGGTTTCGCGGGTGAGGCCGCCCACTGTGAGTGCCCCAAACGAGGAAGTGAGCAGCAGCTGACCGTTGGCGAGCAGCCGCACCCGGAACGCGCCGCTGGCCGCGCCCACGTTTTGCTGAAAGGCCGCGTCCAGGATGCCAGTGGGGCTAAAGCGGCTCAACGAGGTGGCTGCCGTGCCGTTGACCCGCCCGTAGATGCCGCTCACTACGCGCTGGCCGTTGGGCTGCTCCACGATGCTGAACACCCCGCCGGGCGCGTACACGGCGTTCGGGGCAAAAGTGGGGTCGAGGGCCACTTGCGCGGCGGCCCGGTGGCCGGGCGTGGGGGCAGCCGCCAGGCCAAGCCCGGCGGTCAACAGTAGTAGTTTTTTCATGAAGTCAGCAGGTGAAAAAATTGAAAAGGATGTAAACGCTATCGAACGCTCAAGTTAGTCAGCAGTCAGTGGTCATTAGTTAGTAGTCGGATTTTACTCGGTAATTACCCACTTAAACCCTTGCTGCCCCACTACTTGCCAGACTTGTTCATGAATAAGAAATGGTTGAAATTTTTAGCAGATTTTGACAACTGAACAGTCTTTTTTGCTTGACCAAGCCGGTATTCCTTGGCTCTTTAAGCAGCCACCGTTTTCGGCTCCAAATACGGCCTGGAAAACATCCGACTTTTTATTGAGGAACGAGTTTACTATTTAATTCCAACTATCGGCTCACACCAACGCAAACTTCTTGCCCGGCAACGCCCGCACCACGCCCCGAAACTCCAGCGCCAGCAGGAGCGAAGCCACGGTGTAGATGGGCAATTGCGCTTTCCAGGCCAGCTCATCCATCTGTTCTTCGCGGCCCCCGGCCGCCGCCAGCACGGTTATCAGCGCAAATTCGTCGGGCGTGAAATCCTCGGCTGAGTGAGTGGTTACGCGCTTGAACTTGCCCGACTGGTCTAGGGCCGCGTCCCAGTTCAGCAGCTGTTCCAAATCCAGCGGTTCGGCATACAGGGCGGCCTTGTTATTTTTAATCAGCGCATTGCAGCCTGCGGAGGCGGCCGAGCCCAGGTTGCCGGGCACGGCCAGCACGTCGCGGTCGTAGCTCAGGGCTAGCTCGGCGGTGATGAGCGCGCCGCCTTTAATGGCGGCCTCTACCACCACGGTACCATCCGAAAGGCCCGCGATGATGCGGTTGCGGGCCGGAAAGTTGTAGCGGTCGGGCGGCGTACCGAAGGGGAATTCGGTGAGCAGACCGCCCTGCTCGCGCATTTTTTCGGCTGTTTTTCGGTGCACGGCGGGGTAAATGATGTCGAGCCCGGTGGCCATCACGCCCACCGTGTCCAGGCCCTCCTGCAGAGCGGCGCGGTGGGCCATGATGTCGATGCCGTAGGCTAGGCCGCTCACCACCAGCGGCCGGTGCGGCAGCAGTCCTTTGATGATGCGCTCGGTTTGCTCGCGGCCGTAGTCGGTGGCCTGGCGGGTGCCTACGAGGGCCACGGTTTTGAGGGCGTTCAGGTCGGCCGTGCCCTGGTAGTAGAGGATGGCGGGGGCGTCAGGAATCAGCTTGAGGCGGCTGGGGAAGCGCTTGCTGGTATAAAAGATGATTTCGACCCCATCTTTTTCCGCCTTCTTTAAATCCGCTTCCGCTTTCCGAAAAGCCGCTTCGCGGTCCTTGCCCGTGAGGATTTTAACGGTGGCGTCGCCCACGCCGGGAATGCGGCGGAGCTTGCCGGGCGGCATCATCAGCACGTTTTTGGCCGAGCCGCCGTAGCTCATCAGCTGCCGTGTGAGCTGCGGGCCGATGCCGGGCAGCAGCGTGAGGGCCAGCTCGTGGAAAAGGGTGTCGTTGGTAGAAGGGAGCATCGGAAATTATTCAGCCGAATCCGGGTCAGCTTTGCCAGCGGCCTCCACTTCCTTCTTCAGGCTCATCAAAAACGCCCGCACTTTCTCCAGGCTCTGCACCACGTCAATCTTTTCCTTCAGCTGCGGGCCTTTTTGCTTGAGCATGTCGCGCGCGCCGGGGATGGTGTAGCCGCGCTCCTTCACCAGGTGGTAGATGGTGCGGAATATTTCGATGTCCTGGGGCGTGTAGAGGCGGTTGCCTTTCTTGCTGCGGCGGGGGCGCAGCTCGTCAAATTCGGTTTCCCAGAAGCGGACCAGCGACTCGGCCACCTTAAATTGGGCGGCTACTTCGCCGATGGTGAAGTACTGTTTCTCGATGCTGCGCTCTTTATAGGGCATATGGCTACCTTTGCAATTACCCCGAAAAGTACCTAAAAAATCGCATTGGCCGCTGTTTCGGTCGCATTGCCCTCTTTCTATGTCGCTCCCCACCGCCGCGCACGTGCGCCAGCAATTCCTCGATTTCTTCGCCAGCAAAGGCCACCACATCGTGCCCTCGGCCCCGATTGTGGTGAAGGACGACCCTACGCTGCTGTTCATCAACAGCGGTATGGCCCCGTTCAAGGATTATTTCCTGGGCAACAAGCCCGCGCCCTACAAGCGCATTGCCGACACCCAAAAGTGCCTGCGCGTGAGCGGCAAGCACAACGACCTGGAGGAAGTGGGCTACGACACCTACCACCACACCATGTTCGAAATGCTCGGCAACTGGTCGTTTGGTGACTATTTCAAGAAAGACGCCATCAACTGGGCCTGGGAGCTGCTCACGGACGTGTATAAGCTGGAAAAAGACCGGCTTTACGTGACGTATTTCGAAGGCGATGCCGACGATAAAACCGGCCCCGACACCGAAACCCAAAACCTCTGGCGCCAATACACCACCGACGACCGGATTTTGCCCGGTAATAAGAAGGACAACTTCTGGGAGATGGGCGACACCGGCCCCTGCGGACCGTGCACCGAAATTCACATCGACCTGCGCTCCGATGAAGAGCGCGCCGCCACGTCCGGCCGCGACTTGGTGAACGCCGACCACCCGCAGGTGGTGGAGGTTTGGAACAACGTGTTCATGGAATTTCAGCGCCTGGCCGATAAGTCCCTGGTGAAGCTGCCCGAGCAGAGCGTGGACACCGGCATGGGCTTCGAGCGCTTGATGATGGCCGTGTCGGGCGTGAAATCGAACTACGACACCGACGTTTTCCAGCCCCTCATCCAGTTCATCAGCAAAGAAGTAGGCGTGGAGTACCACGGCACCGCCCCGGCCAAGGTAACCGACCAGCCCACCACCGAAAACGAGAAAACCGACATCGCCATCCGGGTTATCGCCGACCACATCCGGACCATCGCCTTCACCATTGCCGACGGCCAGCTGCCGAGTAACGTGAAGGCCGGCTACGTAATCCGGCGCATTTTGCGGCGGGCCGTGCGCTACGCGTTTTCGTCGCTGAGTCAGAAGCAACCCTTCCTCTTTAAGCTGGTGCCGGTGCTGGCCGACCAGATGCGCAACATTTTCCCCGAGCTGAAAGCCCAGACGGCCTTCGTGCAGCGCGTGATTGAGGAAGAAGAAATTGCCTTCCTGAAAACGCTGGAAACCGGCCTGCGCCGGCTGGATGCCCTGGAAGAAACGGCCCGCGCCAACGGCAACCGCATCGACGCCAAAACGGCATTTGAGCTGAGCGATACGTTCGGTTTTCCGCTCGACCTCACGGCTCTTATTGCCCGCGAAAAAGGCCTGACTGTGGATGAGGAAGGCTTCCAGAAGGAGCTGGCGCAGCAGAAGAACCGCAGCCGCAACGCTCAGGAAACCGAGCAGTCGGACTGGACCGTGGTGGTCGAATCGGCTGAGCAGCCCGCTTTCGTGGGTTATGATTTGGATTTTGCCCCCGCCCGCATACTGCGCTACCGCAAGACCACGGCCAAAGGCAAAACCGAGTATCAGCTGGTGCTCGACCAAACGGCTTTTTACGCCGAAAGCGGTGGGCAAATCGGTGATACCGGTTTCCTGGAAGGTGATTTTTCCTCGCTGCGGGTGATTGATACCAAGAAGGAAAACGACCTCATTGTGCACACCGTGCTGGAGTTGCCGACGGACCTGACCGGCGAATTCATCGCCCGGCCCGATGCGGCCCGGCGCACTCAGATTCGCCAGAACCACTCGGCTACGCACCTGCTGCAAGCCGCCCTGCGCGAGGTACTCGGACAGCACGTGCAGCAGAAAGGGTCGTTGGTGAACGAGAAGCTGCTGCGCTTCGACTTCTCGCATTTTACCAAAGTGACCGATGGCCAGCTGCGTGAAATTGAGCAGATGGTGAACGGCCGCATTCGCCAGCAAATCCCGCTCGATGAGCGCCGCAACGTGCCCATTGCCGAAGCCAAAAGCTTGGGGGCGATGGCGCTCTTCGGCGAGAAATACGGCGAGTTTGTGCGCGTCATCACCTTTGACCGCGACTATTCGGTGGAGCTGTGCGGCGGCTTACACGTGCCCAATACGGGCACCATCGGCTACCTCAAAATCACGGCCGAAAGCGCCGTGGGGGCCGGCGTGCGCCGCATTGAAGCCGTGACCGGTGTCGGGGCCGAAGCATACGTAGACCAGCAGCTTGAGTTGCTGGCGCAGGTGCGCGAAACGCTGGGCAACCCGCAGCACCTGATTACCAGCATTGAGAAGCAAACCGAAGAAATTGCCACGCTCCGCAAGCAGCTTGAGCAGTTCGAGCAACAGAGCATTAACCAACAAAAGGACCAACTGGTAGGCCGGGTGAAAGACCTGAACGGCGTGAATTTCCTGGCTGCCGTGGTGCAGGCTGGCAGCGCCGATGCCCTCAAAACCCTGGCTTTCCACCTGCGTCAGGCCGTGCCCAACCTGGTGTTGGTGCTGGGGGCTGAAGTCGACGGCAAACCCCAACTGGCTGTGATGCTCGATGATGAAATCGTCAAAGCCGGCAAGCTCAACGCCACCACACTGGTGCGCGAGCTGGCCAAGGAAATCCAGGGTGGCGGCGGCGGGCAGCCTTTCTTCGCCACGGCCGGCGGCAAGAACGTGGCCGGGCTGGCAGGGGCCATTGCCAAGGCGGAGGGGTTAGTGGGCAACGCATCGGCTTAAAATTAGCGTAAGGAAATAGCGCTGCCGATAGCTCGATATTTTGGGTTGTCGGCAGTATTTCTTTTGTTTTACTCCACTCTTTTTCTGCTGCTCTCAGACAATGACTACTCAGTAGCTGAGAGCGTTATAATCCCTTCGTTTTTATGTTGCTTTTCCGAACATGCTTGTTACTGGGCCTGCTATTTGCTGGCAGACAGTTGCAGGCGCAGCATATTGCCTCACCCGGCACGCTGCTCAGCAAAGTGGAGTTTCTCAACGAGAATAGAACAGTGCTGCCGTCTGAAGTCGGCGCGGTTCTGCGAATTGAAACCACGTTGCGCGACAGTGTGAGTGGCACGGTTCGGAGCTACTAGACTTGTTCCTAAATAGTCTTTTTCTTTTTGGTCAGATGCCAGTTCCAGATACCACAAGCCAAGGCCATCACCCGGTCGTTGAAGGCCAGGGACTTGTTGCGGTAGACTTGCGTGACGCAGCCCAGGCGTTTGGCCCCGCTGATGGCGTGTTCCACCTTCACGCGGCGGCGGGCGTGGGCGTGGTTCTCGGCGCGTTGCGTATCGGTCAAGGCCGTGGCCGGTGTCTTTTTGCTGCGCCGGGGCTTGCGGTGGGGCAAGCTTTCAGGGGCCACGTCGTAGTCCCGGACCAGGCCCAGGTACCCCAAATCGGCCAGCCAGGCGAACAGGTCCAATAGGCCCAGGTTGACGTCCACTTCGTTTTTCAGCATCTGGTAGTCGTGGGTCGCCCCGCAGGTGGTCGGCCCCAGGTAGTGGATGTACCGGGTGGGGTCGGCGATGAGCGTGTTTTTACGGGTGGGCCTTTTTTTTGCCCGAGTAGTCAGCCGGCCGGTCCACCGCGGCGTGCGCCCGGCGGTAAGGTCGTTCGGTGGCGTCGAGCAAGAGCACCGGCACGTCGGCAAAGAGGGCCTGCATTTGGGCCAGCGAGTCGATGGCCCGCGCCGGCAGCACGCCCAGCGTGCGCAAGCAACGCTCCAGGGCCTTGGCCAGGCGATGGGCGTGTTCGCAGGCTTTGGAGCGGGGCAGGCCAAAGGTGGCCCCGAGTACGTCGAAGGTGGGGTAGGTTTTCAGGTAAAACAGGATGAATAATAACTTCTGTTCCGGGCTGGCCAGCACGCCTTTGCGCCCCCCGCCGGACCGGCGTTGGCGCGGCTGCTCCACCGAAAAGCACGCATCCGCTTCGGCCTGGCAGCCCGCCGTGAACGGCTCGGCCAAGGCGCAAAAAGTGACTAAATCCAACCCTGTCAGCGCCCGCATTTGCCGGTCATCCGTAATCGTATTTACATCAAGCATCCCCAAAAATACTATTTGGGAACAAGTCTACTACCTACCCTCAGGCAATCCTAAGGCCTCCACCTCTTTTGCTAATGTGCGGAAGTTTATTCGCCAAGGCAGCAGCAGCGAATACTACGAAAGTGGCCAACTTCATTCTCAAGCTACCTATGAGGTGGGCAAATGCGTGGGCGATTTTACCACATATTACCCCAATGGCACGCTGAAGCGGCGCGACCAGTACTCCACCGCGGGTGAGTTAGTCAAGGGGACGTGCTTCGGGCCCGACGGGCAGCCCATTGCCTACTTCGCTTATGAGCAAATGCCGGTTTATCCGGATGGAGCGGGCAATAGTGCCGCCGCTGCGCAGGCTATCGCGCAGAATGTGCGCTACCCCTCAATAGTCCTGCGGAACCAGTTGTCAGGCGTTATTAAGGTGCAGTTTGTGGTGGATGCTAACGGACGTGTGCAAAATGTGATGGCGATGGAACCTGCCAAGAACGAGGTGCCTAAAAAACAGTTGATGGCCTATAAAGCCCTCCAGGAATCGGCAATGAGTGCTGTGCGCCAACTCAAGCCTTTCATACCAGGCTATCGGGATGGAGTGCCTGTGGTTGTTTCCTACACGGTTCCCGTTACCTTTCGAATCCAATAGTACCTACCAGTTAGCCTATCGGCAGGATGCATTACGAGCTTCCACCAAGTACTTTATTTTCACACTCCCATGTCCACCTTCGCCTTAGTTCTGCTCGGCCTCGTCGTGCTCACTCTGTTTCTCAGCTACGTTATTGTGCCGCAGGGCACGGTGGCGGTCGTCACGATTTTTGGTAAATACCGGCGCATCATGGGACCGGGGCTGAATTTTAAAATCCCGTTTATCGAAGCGGTTTACAAGCGGATTTCCATTCAGAATCGCTCGTTGGAGCTGAATTTTCAGGCCATCACCATCGACCAGGCCAACGTTAATTTCAAGGCCATGCTGGTGTACGCGGCCTTCGACCAGAGCGAGGAAGCCATCAAGAACGTGGCCTTCAAGTTTGTGGACGAGACGAGCCTGATGCAGGCACTGGTGCGCACCGTGGAAGGTAGCATTCGGGCGTTTGTGGCCACACAGCGACAGGCCGCCGTGCTCAGTCTGCGCGGCGAAATTGTGCTCCACGTAAAAGACCAGCTCGACTCTACGCTCGAAGGCTGGGGCTACCACCTGATTGACTTGCAGCTCAACGACATCGCCTTCGACGAGGAAATCATGCGCTCGATGGCCAAGGTGGTGGCCTCGAATAACCTAAAAGCCGCCGCCGAAAACGAAGGCCAGGCCCTGCTCATCACCAAAACCAAAGCGGCCGAGGCCGAAGGCAACGCCATCAAAATCGCGGCCGAAGCCGAGAAAATCGCGGCCCAGCTGCGGGGCCAGGGCGTGGCCCTGTTCCGCACCGAAGTAACCAAAGGCATGGCCGCCGCCGTGCAGGAACTGGCCGATAACCACCTCGACGCCTCGCTGGTGTACTTCTCGATGTGGACCGAAGCCATCAAGCATTTCGCCGAGCAAGGCAAGGGCAACGTCATCTTCCTCGATGGCTCGAACGAAGGCATGAGCAAAAACCTGGAGCAGATGATGGCCATGCAGCAGCTGCATCGCCCAGTGCAGTAGGGCTGCGGGCCAACCAGGCGCATCAGTTGTCAGACCGAGCGCCACGCCGGACCTTGCGTGGCTTGAATGACGCCCAGGAGTCACTTGCCGCTACCTGTTCCTCGGGGATATGGTCCGGCGCGGCGCGGACGACCGATGGAGATGCCGGGCGGTGCGGCGTTACCTTTAAGGCCAAATAATCCAGTACCACCCCCGCTTTTTAGTAAGATGGACGAAGCTACCCTTGCCAAATACCAGCCCGTAATCGGCTTGGAAGTTCACGCCCAGCTGCTCACGCACAGCAAGATGTACTCGGCCGACGAGAATGAGTATGGCGTGGCCCCTAATACCAATCTGTCGGTCATTACCCTCGGCCACCCCGGCACTTTGCCCAAGGTGAACCGCACGGCCGTGGAGTTTGCCATGAAAATGGGCCTGGCCACCAATTGCCAGATTCGGCGCGACAACCTGTTTGCGCGCAAAAACTACTTTTACCCCGACCTGCCCAAGGGCTACCAGATTACCCAGGATAAGACGCCGATTTGCCACGACGGCCACCTCGACGTGCGCCTGCCCGATGGCACCACCAAGCGCATCGGGGTCACGCGCATTCACATGGAGGAAGACGCGGGCAAATCGATGCACCTGGCCGGCGAAACCGAAACCCTGGTGGACCTGAACCGCGCCGGGGTGCCGCTGATTGAGATTGTGAGCGAGCCTGATATTCGGACCGGCGAAGAAGCTTACGCCTACCTCACCGAAATCAAGAAGCTGGTGGAATACCTCGGCATCTGCGATGGCAACATGGAGGAAGGCTCGCTGCGCTGCGACGCCAACATTTCGGTGATGCTGCACGGGTCCAAGGAGTTCGGTGTGAAGGTGGAGGTGAAAAATATGAACTCCTTCCGCAACGTGCAGCGCGCCATTGCCTACGAAGTGGAGCGCCAGATTGCCATCATCGAAGCCGGCGAAGCCTTGGACAGCGAAACCCGCGGCTTCGACGCGGCCACCGGCACTACTAACGGCCAGCGCAGCAAGGAAACCCTCAACGACTACCGCTACTTCCCGGAGCCGGACTTGCCCCCGCTCATCATCTCCGACGAATGGCTGCACCGCGTGGCCGCCGAGCTGCCGGCCCTGCCGCAGCAGCTCTACTCGCGCTTTACCGGCGAGCTGGGCCTGAGCGATTACGACGCGTCCGTGCTGGTCGACCAGAAGGAAGTAGCCCTGTTTTTTGATGACCTGGCCCGTCTCACGCCCAATGCCAAAGCCGCCGCCAACTGGGTGATGGGCCCCGTGAAGTCCTACCTCAACGAGCGCGCCCTCACCATGGCCGACTTCCCGCTCGACGCCGCCCAGGTGGCCGGTATTATCGAGCTGATTGACGCGGGCAAGCTGAACTACTCAGTAGCCAGCAAGCAGCTGTTTCCGCACCTGCTGGAGCACCCCACGGCCAATGCCACCGGCGCGGCCGAGAGCCTGGGCCTGCTCACCCAGGCCGATAACGGTGAACTGGCCGGCCTGGTGCAGCAGGTACTAGACGCCAACCCGGCCAAAGTAGCCGAGTACCGCGCCGGCAAGAAGTCGCTCACCGGCATGTTTATGGGCGAGCTTATGAAGCTGACCGGCGGCAAAGCCGACCCCAAGCTGGCCAACCAGTTATTGCGCGCCGGCCTGGACGGCTAGGTGAGCAGTACGTCGTGCTGAGCGATGTCGAATTGGAGGTCGCTCAGCTGGACAGGTCATTTTTGGAACAATAATTTCTCCGGCCCGCGTTAGGCCTTTTTACGCACAGGCTCAAGCTTATGCCACAACCCATCACCATGATAAAATCTGTTTTCCTGGCCGCCACGGTGCTCGGC
Source organism: Hymenobacter frigidus (assembly GCF_014640435.1). Lineage (GTDB taxonomy): Bacteria > Bacteroidota > Bacteroidia > Cytophagales > Hymenobacteraceae > Hymenobacter > Hymenobacter frigidus. The sequence goes on from NZ_BMGY01000003.1 coordinate 148,129, forward strand.
ATGGCCAATGCCTGCCAGAACGCGGTTGCGGCCGATGGCTATGAAGTTTCGGGCCAGCTGAAAAACGCCCCGGCCGGCACGGTCGTCCACCTGTCGGAGCTCACCGCCAACCAGTTTGTGGAAAAAGGCCAGACTAAGACCGATGCTAGTGGCAACTTTACGCTCAAGGGCACGTCCGCCACGCCCGGCATCTACCAGTTGAAGCTGGACGAGGCCAACCAGGTGCTTTTGCTGCTCGACAACAAAACCCGGGTGCAAGTTGGCGGCGACGCCAAAAGCCTGCCTGCCACCTACACCGTGAAGGGCAGCAAAGACGCCGAAGTGCTGCGTCAGCTTTCGCAGGTGATGGAAGGCAGCAAGGGCCAGCTCGAAAGCGTGGGCAAGCGCTACAACGCGGCCGGGCAGGCGGGCAAAACCGAGGAAATGAAGGCTATCGAACAAGAATACTACACCATCCAAGGCCGCAACACGGCAACTATGAAGTCGCTGATTCGGCGCAATTCTACCGCCTTGGCGAGTGGCTTCGCGGTTGGGGCGTTCATGAATCCTGAGGAGCAATTTCAGTTTGTTGATTCGGTGAACACCGTGCAGCGCAAGGCCAATCCCAACTCGCCCTTCGTGAAGGAGCTGACGGCCCGCCTGGAGCCCATGCGCGCCACCGTGCAGGGCGCCATGGCTCCGGATATCAACCTGCTGACGCCGGAGGGCAAGAAATTGGCCCTAAGCAGCCTGCGCGGCAAATACGTACTCATTGATTTCTGGGCCAGTTGGTGCGGCCCCTGCCGCCAGGAGAACCCCAACGTGGTGCGTGCTTACAACCAGTTCAAGGACAAGGGAAAGGGCTTCACCATCTACTCCGTGTCGCTGGACCAGGACAAGGGCAAATGGGAAAAAGCCATTGCCGCCGATGGCCTCATCTGGTCCCACGTATCGGACCTGGCGGGCTGGAACAGCGTGGCCGGAGCCGCTTACGGGGTGAAATCCATTCCGCAGTCTTTCCTGTTGGACCCGCAGGGAAAAATCATCGCCAAAAACCTGCGTGGCGAGGCGTTGGCGGCCAAGCTGGCCGAAGTGCTCAAGTAGCAGCGATTACCGATTTCAAACGCAAAAGGCGCGGCTTAACTAAGCCGCGCCTTTTGCGTTGTTTGCCGTTCGGCAGCGCGTTGCACCGTTTCAGGCTTTGCCAAACATGCGTTGCAGGCCCGGCCAGAGGCGTTTTTTCAGGCTGACATCATACTCCACCAAATCAACGGTGGCGGAGGCCAGGTAGGAGAGACCCAAGCCGGGAAACTGGACTGGCTCATAAATCTGGGTATTGCGGATGGTGACATCCAGCAGGTTTTTGCCGAAGGCGATGATATCAGCCGCTGCCAGTTCTTTGCGCAGGTTAGCCAAGGCTACCGGCAGTTCCGCTTCCACGTTCACCAGCAGCACGTCTTCCATTACGTAGCCCAGTGCCTGCAGCATCTTGTTGAGAAACACGTTGCGATGCAACCGCAGGAATTGTTCGTGCGGCATCCGGAACAGCAGCACTACGCCCTGCATGTTGTTACCCAGCACGCTGAACGGCGTGAGCAGCACCGGCGGTACCGCGGGCGTTGCGGGAAAAGCAGCGCCTGCAGCAACGGGTGCTATCGCCGCCACCGCAGGCGCTGGACTAGCCACCGGCACTAGCTCTTTCGCCACCAGGCGCTCCAGTCCCGCCGAAGGCTTGCTAAAGGCCATGGACGGTTGGCTCGATAGCCGGGAAGGGGCCACAGCTATGGGGGCTAAGATGGGGGCTGCAGCCGGTGGTGGGGTGGGACGTGCCGGTTCGGCGGGGGTAGCTTTTGCCAGGGGCACTTGCTCCGCAACTGCGCTGACAACGCCCGCAGCAGCCGGCTCGGCCGGTATGTAGAGCGTCACGTCGGTGTAGAAATTTTCGAGAAAAGCCAGCTTTTTAGCAGTCATGACGGAGAAAGCTTGATTGTGGAATCGAAACGCGGTACCTGAAGCTACCAAGATACTAATGGCTTACCGGTACCTAAAATAAGCGTCCGGACTAATCCAGTGCAAACAACGCTTTCAGCTCCTGGGCCTCGGCGGGCTTCATTCGGCCGGCCAGCACCAGGCGGAGCTGACGGCGGCGCAAGGCTCCGTCGTAGAGCTTGATTTCCTCATCGGTTTCGGGCAGAGCTTCGGGTACATCGATGGGCCGTCCGGCTTGGTCGACGGCTACGAAGGTGAAAAAGGCTTCGTTGGTTTTCAGCTTCGTGCCACTGGGAATATCCTCGGCCCACACATCGATGTGCACTTCCATGCTGGAACTGAACGACCGCGTCACCTGGGCCTGCAGTGTGACCACGTTGCCCAGCCGAATGCTGTCGCGGAACGACACGTTATCGACCGAAGCGGTGACCACAATGCGGTTGGAGTGCTTTTGGGCGGAGATGGCGGCGGCGATGTCCATCAGGTGCATCATGCGGCCCCCCATCAGGTTATTGAGGGTGTTGGTGTCGTTGGGCAGCACCAGCTCGGTCATGATGACGAAGGAGTTGGAGACGGGTTTTTGCTTGCGCACGGTGTAGTTTGGGTAAATGGTAAGCGGCCGGCCCAACCGAATAAACCCCGGTAGCCTTGGCACAAAGGTACGGCCGCTAACAGGCCAGCCGAAAGGCTACAAAAAAGCCCCAACGGTACGCTGGGGCTCTCGAACCGTGAGAAAGCTTGCTGGTGAAAAGGCCGTAGCTTATTCCACCGTCAGCTTGCTGCTGTACGTTTCGCCGTCGAGCGAGATACGCACCACATAAATGCCGGCTGGCAGCGTGCGGCCAGCGGCCAGCAGAGGCAGGGTTTGCTGGCCGGCCCCGTAGGTCTTGGCTGGCAGCGTGAGCACATCGCGGCCGAGCAAGTCGGTCAGGCGCAGCTGGATTTTGGTGCTGGCCGTCAGGTTCACGTGCACGGCCGTGGCGTTGGTCATCGGGTTGGGGTACACGCTTATGCCCCGGCTGCTCAACGCATCGGCCTTGGTGGCCAGCGGGCTGCTGATGCGCAGGTTGTCCAGGTAGAAGTTGTTGCCCTGGGGCGAACCGTTCACTATTTGCAGGCGCAACTTAAACAGGCCGCTGCCCTGGTACTGGCTTGGAATCGGCACGGTAAGGTCCTGCCACTCGCTGCTGGATGCGGGCGTGTAGCCGTCAATCGGCGTCAGGCCCTGGGTGGAAAGGGACGCCGGGTAATATACTGTGGGGAGCGACCAGGTAGTGCCGCAATCACTGCTGAACGAAATGCGCAGCTGGTCGTTGGCGCCGGCCGTGCGAAGGGCGTAAGCGCGGGCAAACGTCAGCACTGTGCCCGCCGAAGCCGAAGCTAAGTTGATGTTGGGCGAAACCAACGTCGTGATGGTGCCAGCGGGGTAGCTGCGGTTGCTCACTACTAAATACGCACTGCCAGTGGCCGCCGAAAAAGCCGTCTGTCGGCGCCAGGCAAACGAGCTGGAAGCCAAGCCCGTACTGGTGACACCAGCCGTTTCGTAGTTGCGCAAGGAAGGGGCCGCAAAAGTATTGGGGAAGTTACTGTCCTCGAATGACTCAGCGTAGGGAGCCGTCTCGCCCCCGGTGGGGCCCTCCACGCGGATGTAATCCGTGCGGGTTGACGTGCTGCTGCCCACACCGTTGGACACCGTTTCGGTCACCGGGTAAATGCCGGCCGTGGCATAGCTCACCGTGACAGTAGGTCCGGTGGCAGTAGCGGGCGTGCCGCCGGGAAACGACCAGCCATACGTGATGGTACTACTAGTCGCGGTGGTGTTGTAGGAGTAGTCGCGCAGCGTGACGGGGGTATTGATGCAAACGCTGGTTCCCGTGATGGCGGCAAAAGCCGCGATAGGAGCACAGTTGGGAGCCACAAAACCATCGGTGGTACCGGTAGAAACCAGGTTCGCCGGGGTGGTGAGCCCCGTGCGGATGGTGTTGAGCACGTTGCGCATCAGGGCTTTCTGCCCTTGGGTAAACATGGTGGGGCAGGACGCGTAATCCATAAAATTCTGCACGTTGGCCAGGGTGGCGCAGGGCGAGTAGCTCAGGTCGCAGTTAAAAGTGCCATCGGTCGGCGGCGTGTCGGCCACGAAGTCCGTGCCGCTGCAGTTGCCGGTGCCAGGATTGTTGGTTTGGCCCCAGGGGTGCGACAAACCGAAATAGTGGCCGATTTCGTGAGTGGCCGTGCGGCTCAAGGCGCGGCTGGGGTTGCTGGTGCCCTGGTTCCCGAACCAGTCGCCGCGCACCACGAAGCCATCGCGCTGGGGCGTCGAGTTCTGCGGCAGGTTGGAATAGCCCAGCACAATGCCCCCCGCCGACGGGGTTCCGATGCTGCCGACCACCCAAATATTGAGGTAGCGGTCACGGTCCCAAATGGATACGGCCTGCACCGAGCCACTCTGGTTGTCATTAACGAGGTTGGGGGCGTAGTGACGGGTAATGCCCGTGGTGCAGCTGCCATTGGGGTCCACTTTGGCCAGCCTGAACTGGAAGCCCAGCGAGGCCGCAATTGGGCGGAACGGCGCTACCGTATTAGCCGTGTCGGCGTTCTGTTTCTGATAGTCAATGTTAAGTTGGTTAATAGCGCTGGCAATCTGTTGGTCACTAATGTTATTAGCGCCGCCAGAATGAATGACGTGGACTACCACTGGGATAGTCACATCGGGCGTGGCAGCCATGCCGCGCTGCTGCAGGCTCATGGTAGCCAGTTTTTGGTAGAGTGCCTGCTGCGCTTCTCTGGCACCCGGGTGCTCGGCAAAGTAGCGCTCCTGCTCGGCTACGGCCCCGCACCAATTACGGCCGCGCTCACTGGCTACATTTTGAGCGCTAGCTCCTAAACCCATCAGGGCCAGGGCTAGAGTCAGCACCGAGGGTAAAACTTTTTTAAACATATGGAGATGTTGGGGGAATAAAATGCCGGAAAAGGAGGAAGGGGGGAAACGGGTGGTAAACTCAAAAGCGGATTTAGCCAACGGATACGGCGCTCACCACTACCGGACTTATCAAAAACACACACGCTACAAGGTCAACTTCAGGAATAATTTCCTTATTCTACCACGAGCTTAGTGGCCCAACGTGCAGTTGCTGAGCGCAGTTCAATCAGGTAGATGCCGGGCGCAGGGCGCGGGGCACCCGCCAGCAGGGGCAGGGTTTGGCGGCCCGCCCGGCCCTGCAGGCGCGTGGCGGGCCGCACCAGGCGGCCCAGCACATCGGTCAGGCGCACTTCGACCATCCCCGCGAGGGGCAGCGTGAATTCTATTGCGGTTTCAGCCGTGAGCGGATTGGGAAAAACGAGGAGCGGGGCGCCCGCCGAATTGCTGCCGCGGCTGGCCAGCGTCGTGGCTGCCCCGATGGCCAGTTTGTCGACGTACAAATTATTGCCGCCGTTGCTAATCAGCTGCAAGCGGACCTGAAAACGGCTGGTATAGTAGCTGGCCGGAATATCCAGGCGCAGCTGCTTCCAGTCGGCGGCGACTTTAGGCGTGAAGCCGTACACGCGCAGCGTGTCGCGGGTGTTCAGGTCGCCCGGAAAGTAGTTGCGCTGATTCAGCCAAGTCAGGCCGCAGTCGGTGCTGAACTGCACGCTGAGGTAGTCGTTGGTCGTCACGGGGCGCAGGGCGTACGACCGGTCAAACGTGAGCACGGCCGGGTTGGCGGCCGAGTAGCCGCTCAGGTTAATGTTGGGCGAAGCAATGCGCGTTTGGGTGCCCAGGGGAACCAACGAATTGCTTACCGTGACGCAGGCGTTGCCATCGCTCGATTGCAGGCCGCCGGCCACGTTCACGACGCGCCGCCAGCGCGCCGCGCCCAGCGTGGAGCTGGACGACGCCTCCCAGTTGCGCAGGTCAGGAACCGCGAAGTTGAGCGGGAACGCGGCCGCCTCGAATGATTCTGCCACCGGGCCAGCCAGGCCCGCGTTGCCTCCGGTCACTTGCATCAGGCCGGCGCGGGTGGCGGTGCCACTGCCGCCGGCCGTGGTCACGGTCAGCGTTACGCCGTAGATGCCGCCGTTGGGATAAGTTACCACCGGGTTGGCCAGGGTGGAAGCAGCGGGTACGCCGCCCGGGAACTGCCAGGCGTAGCTCGCGCCACCGCCCGTGAGGGCAGCGTTGTAGGAGTAGTCGGTAAACGCTACGGACGAGCCTTCGCAAACCATCGTAGCCGCGGGCCGAAACGCCACTATCGGCGCGCAGGGGCCGCCCGCGAAGCCGCTATTGGTACCCGTAGCCAGCAGGTTGGCCGGGGTGGTGAGCTGCTGCCGGCAGCTCAGCTGGAGCGAAGCCCGCATCACGGCGCGCTGGCCCAGCGTGAACATGCGCGAGCAGCTCGCATAATCCATGTAGTTCTGGGTGTTGGCCAGCACGGGCTGGCCGGTTTGCGGGTCGGTGCAGGGCGCGAAGGCCAGGTTGCAGCCGCTTTGGGCCCCGGTGGTGGTGGGCGTATCGGCAATGCCGTCGCTCAGGCCGCAGTTGCTGGGCAGGCCCGGCGTGTTGCTGCCGCCCCAGGTGTGGGGCAGGCCAAAGTAGTGGCCAATTTCGTGGGTCATCGAGCGCACCGCCAGGTTGCCACCGCCCGAAGTGCCGATGCTGCCAAACTGGACGTTGCGTATCACAATGCCGTCCACGCTGCCGCCCGAGCAGGGCAGGTAGGCGTAGCCGCCGGCCCCGTTGGCACTGGTGCAAATCCAGACGTTCAGGTACTTGCCCTGGTCCCACTTAATGAGGTTCTTCACCCGGTCGTCGCCGATGCTGGTGTCGGTGGAGTACGTGCGGGTGATGCCCGTGGTGCAGTTGCCGTTGGGGTCCAGCTTGGCCAGCTTCATCTGGAAGCCGACGTTGGCATAGCGGGCCCGAAAAAACGGGATGACATCGGCGGTGTCGCGGTTGGTCTTGCTAAAATCCTCGTTGATAACCCGCATGGCATCCAGCACCTGCGCATCGGAAATGTTGCTGCTGCCGCCGTTGTGAATGATGTGCATCACCACGGGTACTGTCACATCGGGGGTGGCCAGCAGGCGGGCCTGGGCGGCGGGGCTCATCTGAGCTACTTCCCGCAAAAACGCCTTGTAGGCCTGTTCCGCGCCCGGCTGCCGGGCAAAGGCCGCCTGCTGGGCACTGTCGAAGGCGCAACGCAGACCGGTGCGGTGTTCGGGGTAGGCGCGGGTCACGCCTTCGGGCGTTTGCGCGGTGGCCGCGTGGGCCAGGGTTATCACTCCAACTCCCAGCAACCAGCGCCGGGAAGCGCGTAACATTTTCAGCATAAACAGAAAAAAAGTGTGCTTGCTTCTTGGCCGCCAGCGCGGGCTTACTGCCCCGCGCCCTTTGGCGTGGGGTTCCCCGGCGGGGCCTAACAAGAAGCAAGTTACGCGGTCATCGCCCGGCCAGCGCCATCGTGAATTCAGGTCGGCCAGCCCCCGGCCCCGAGCAAGGGCACAAACCGAAATTCCTCAAACTCCTCGCGCACGAATGCTTCCGGCCCCTCACGGGTCACGCGCACCATGCGTTGAGATTGGCTGTCGCCCACCGGAATCACCAGCCGACCACCTACGCGCAACTGGCGCAGCAAGGCCGGCGGCAGGCCCGGCGCGCCGGCCGTGACCAGAATGCCATCGAAGGGCGCGCGGGCGGGCAGGCCCAAGGTGCCGTCGCCGCAATACAAACTAGCTCCGCCCGCGCCCATGGCCGCCAGCCGCTGTCGGGTGCGCGCAAATAGCACTTCGTTGAACTCAACGCTGTCGACGTGGGGAGTGAGGCGCAGCAGCACCGCGCACTGGTAGCCCGAGCCCGTACCGATTTCCAGGACGTGGTCGGTGGGCTGCACGCCCAGGAGCTGGGTTTGGAAGGCCACCGTGTAAGGCTGCGAAATAGTCTGGCCCTCGCCAATGGGAAAGGCCTTGTCCTGGTAGGCGTGGGTTTCGAAGGCCGGCTCGAAGAACAGGTGGCGCGGCACGGCCCCCAGCGCCGCCAGCACCGGCTCGTTGTGAATGCCCTTTAGGCGCAGCTCGCGCACCAGCGCCCGCCGCTGGCCCTGGTGGCGGTAAGTGTCCGGAAGTGGTGAGATGGCGTGCAGATAAATGAGTGAACAAAAAGGAGGGAGCGAGGCGCGAGTGAAAAAATCGCCTCTTTGCCAATGTCAGCGTCCGACAACTACCCGCAGGCTCATACCTTTGCCAGGTGCGGTGCTCCTCCACAGGCCGCGAAAATACTACCCAATTTGTCGTTTTGCAGCTAATTCGCCGCTTTCAGTACATCAAGCTCGTGGCTGCCGACTTTGGCGCGGCGCTGGTAGCATGGATGTGTTTTTACCTCGTTCGCAAATATTTGCTCAACGAACTGACGGGCTACCGGTTCACCGAAGGTGCCTTGTTCGACCTCACGGGTTCGGCCGTGTTCATCGCCGTATTCTGGACCGTGCTCTACACGCTGGTGGGCGAATACCGCGATATCTACCGCAAGTCGCGCCTGGCCGAAATCATCCGGCTGGCGCGGGTGTCGGTACTCGGGGCAGTGGTCATCTTCTTCACGCTGCTGCTCGATGACCAAGGCGTAATGAACTACCGGGCTTATTATAAGACCTTTACGGCATACTACCTGCTGCATTTCTTCATCACGGCCATTTTGCGCACCTGGGCCGTGAGTAGCGTGCAGCGTCAGATTTATAAGGGCCGGATTTCATTTCCCACGCTGCTGGTGGGCTCCAATGCGCTGGCTTTGAATACCTTTCACGAGTTAGCTCGTACCAGTCGCCACCTGGGCCTGCGCCTGATTGGATTCACGCCCGTGGGCGATACCGTGGACCCTGAGCTCGCGGCGGAGCTGCCCGCCAACGGCCCGTACCAACGCCTGCCCGCTCTGGTGCGCGCGCTCAAAGTCGAGCAGATTGTTATTGCCCTCGAGCCCAGCGAGCACCGGCTTATTCAGGATATCCTGGCGCTGCTGGAAGGCACGCCGGCCCGCGTGAGCATTCTGCCCGACCTCTACCAGATGCTGCTGGGCTCGGTGAAGGTGAACCACTTATTTGGCACGCCACTCATCGAAATCAAGCAGGATTTGCTGCCGGTGTGGCAGGCGGTGCTCAAGCGGGTGATTGACGTGGGGGGCTCGGCGCTGTTTCTGGTCCTGGCCTGGTGGGTGTATGCCTTCACGGCCGTGATGGTGAAACTGTCCTCGCCCGGACCGGTATTTTACCGGCAGGTGCGAATCGGACGTAATGGCCTGCCGTTCAATATTATCAAGTTTCGCTCGATGTTCACCGACGCTGAGAAAACGGGCCCGGCCCTGAGCTCGGACTACGACCCGCGCATCACCAAGTGGGGCCGTTTCATGCGCAAGGTCCGCCTCGACGAGCTGCCCCAGTTCTGGAACGTAATAAAAGGCGACATGAGCATTGTAGGTCCGCGTCCGGAGCGCCAGTTTTTCATCGACCAGATTGTGAAAATCGCGCCCCACTACCGCCACCTGCACCGCGTGCGCCCCGGCCTCACCTCGCTGGGCCAGGTGAAATACGGCTACGCCGAAACCGTGGCGCAGATGGTGGAGCGGCTCAAATTCGATATTCTCTATATCGAAAACATGAGCCTGGCCATGGACTTCCGGGTCCTGCTCTACACGCTGAAGATTATCATGGAAGGACGGGGTAAGTAGGGTTGAGGATGACCAACGCTTCCTTCTTTTAGCACGCGTACCTTTGCCAGTGCCGGCCGGAACCATTCAAGCTCCGGGCGAATTGCACCACTTATGAATACCGAAGTAAAAGGACGCGTACTCGTCGCGATGAGCGGCGGAATCGACTCCAGCGTGGCCGCCGTGCTGCTGCACGAGCAAGGCTACGAAGTAGTCGGAATGACGATGAAAACCTGGGATTACGCCAGCGCCGGCGGCTCCAAAAAGGAAACCGGCTGCTGCTCGCTCGACAGCATCAACGATGCCCGCGACATTGCCGTGCAGCTCGGTTTCCCGCACTATATTATTGACATCCGGGACGAGTTCGGCGATTTTGTCATCGACAACTTCACCGATGAATACCTGGCCGGCCGCACGCCCAACCCTTGCGTGCTCTGCAACACCCACATCAAGTGGGACGCCCTGCTGCGCCGCGCCGACCAGCTTGGCTGCGAGTTCATCGCCACCGGTCACTACGCCAACATCCGCAAGGATGCCGAAACCGGCCGTTTTGTGGTGAGCAAGGGCTTCGATGAAAACAAGGACCAGAGCTATGCCCTGTGGGGCGTGAGCCAGGCCAGCCTGAGCCGCACGCTGTTCCCGCTGGGTGGCATGCGCAAAACCGAAATCTATGACGAAGCCCGCCGGCGCGGTTTCACCGAGCTGGTGAACAAGCCCGAGAGCTACGAAATCTGCTTTATTCCCGACAACGACTACCGGGGTTTCCTGCGCCGCCGCGTGCCGGGCCTGGAAGCGCGCGTGGCCGGCGGCAACTTCGTGACCAAAAACGGCCGCGTCATTGGCAAGCACGAGGGCTACCCGTTCTACACCATCGGGCAGCGCAAGGGGCTGGGCGTGGCGTTGGGCTACCCCGCATTTGTGCTCGAAATCCGGCCTGATACCAACGAAGTGGTGCTGGGCAACTACGAAGAGCTGGCCAGTACGGCCACGGTAGTGGGCAAGCTCAACATGGGCAAGCAGGCCAACCTCATCGGCCAGGGCCTGGTGCCGGCCGTGGTGAAAGTGCGCTACAACCACGACGGCGCCCCGGCGTTTCTGGAAGAAGTGGACGGCAAAATTCGCGTGTATTTCGAGGAGCCCGTGCACGCCATCACGCCCGGCCAGGCCGCCGTGTTCTACGACGGGCCGGACGTGCTGGGCGGCGGTTGGATTGAACGCCACGTAATCGGGGAATTCCCCTTACCTTTTACCGCTGCGGAAGCGACCCACTAGCGCTTTTTGCCCGTTTCTCCCCCTTCTTTCCCGCGCTTATGTTCCGGATGCTATCAACCTTAAATCAGTGTTTCAACGCTCGTCACTTCGCCTTTGCCGCCGCGGCATTGGGTCTGAGTCTGACGGGCTGTAAGGACACTGTGGAAGTATTGCCTGACTCGGGCACCGACTACTACCCGGTGGCAGTGGGCAACTTTTGGGTCTATGCCGTGGCTGATACTACCTGGAGCCTGGCTTCGCAGTCGACGCCCAGCGTGCGCACGGCCAGCGCCTTCCAGTTCAAGGAAACCATCACGGAAATCATCACCGACGCGGCCGGCCAGAAAGCCTACCGCCTGGTGCGGGCCAAGCGCCTGACCCCGGCCGATGCCTGGCGCAACGACAGTGTGTTCATTCTCAGCGCCAACTCCAAGTTCGTGACGCTGAACCGCAACAATGCCCGCACGCTGGAACTGGTTTTTCCGGTGAAGGAAGGTCGTTCGTGGAATTTTAATGCCTTCAACAATAACTCGAACGACACCATAACAGCCGAAACCCGCCAGTACAGTCGCATTGGGCAGCCATTTACTTCAAGGGTCGTGGCTGGCAATCCGGTCATTACGTACCCCGCCACGATTACAACCGAGAACACGGGCACGGCCAACCAGAATACGCTCCTTAAGATTCTTAACTACCAGCAAGTATTTGCCAAAAAAGTAGGGCCGGTACATCGCCGCCGCCGTTACTTGCTTCCTTTTAATTACACAGATTCACGTAATGGCAACCAGATTTACATTCCGGGTTCGTACTTCAGCGCTTCCGTCCGGCACGAAACTCTGATTGATTACGGCCCACGCTAACGCCACGGCGCTCACTCCTTTCCTACACGTTGCATACTATGGTTTTCTCTGCAAAAAAGTGGCTGGCTGCGTTTTCGATGGTAGGAGCGTGGGCTGCGCTGGCGGCCGCACCGGCCGCGGCTCAGGGTACGGTGCGGCGGCATTTGGTGTATTTCCGGGATAAAACGGGCACGCCGTATTCGGTAGCGCAGCCGCAGGCGTTTTTATCGGCCCGGGCCGTTGCCCGTCGCAGCCGCCAGGGCATTGCCGTGCTCCCGCGCGACCTGCCCGTAAACCCTGCCTACGTGAACCAGATACGCGGGCTAGCGGGCAGTCCGCGAGTACTATACACCTCGCGCTGGTTCAATGCCGCGGTAATTTCCTGCGATTCGACCACGCTCACCCGCATTACGCAGCTGCCCACGGTGCGCCGGGCCAGCACGCTCAACCGCCAGCTGGTGGCCAAGCCCGTGCCGTCGGCCCCCGTGCAGGTGCCCGATGTGGTGGCCCGCGGCACCCAGGCCACCCGGGCCCAATACGGCTCGGCCTACCGCCAGAACCTGCAAATCGGGGCCCTGGCCATGCACGACGCGGGTTTCCGGGGCGAGGGCATGCACATTGCCGTATTCGATGCCGGTTTCCCCGGGGTAAACCAGATTTCGGCGCTACAGCCCCTGTTTCTGCAGCAGCGGCTGGTGAGCACGCGCAATTTCGTGGATGGCGGCACCAGCGTGTACCTGCGCAACCCACACGGTACCAACTGCCTGTCGACAATGGCGGGCAACCAAACCGGGTTCTACATCGGTACCGCGCCCAGGGCATCGTATTCGTTGTGCATCACGGAGGACACCGGTTCGGAACACCCCGTGGAGGAAGCCAACTGGCTGGCGGCGGCTGAATTCGCCGATTCTAGTGGCGTCGATGTTATCAGCTCCTCACTTGGCTACACCACTTTCGACCCGCCCTCCGTTTCCTACACCTACGCCGACATGAACGGCCGCAACGCCATCAGCACCCGGGCCGCTACCATGGCCGCCCGCGTTGGTATGATGGTGGTGAATGCGGCCGGCAACGAGGGCGACGACCCCTGGCACTACATCTCGGCGCCGGCTGATGCCGATTCGATAATGTCGGTGGGAGCAGTCGACTCGTTGGGAAGCCACGCTTTTTTCAGCTCTTACGGCCCCACGGCCGATGGGCGCATCAAGCCGACCCTGGCGGCCATGGGCTTTGCGGCCGCGGTGCTTTCAGCCAATGGCTCGGCTTTCCGGGGCAGCGGCACTTCCTATGCCTGCCCCATTTTGGCGGGCATGGCGGCCGGGTTCTGGCAGGCCAACCCCACGCTGACGGCCCAGCAGGTAATTGCCGCCCTGCGCGCCACGGCTTCGCAAGCCAACAATCCCGATAACGTTTTGGGGTATGGCATTCCCAACTTCCTCACGGCCTATAACGTGCTGCACCCCAATGCGCCGCTGGCCACAACCGCCCGCCAACTGAACAGCGGCGAACCGCTGGGAATCTTCCCAAATCCCAACAAGGATGGCCCACTTACCCTAGTGCTGCCCGTGGTGCTGCGCGGCCATGCCCTGCGCCTACGGGTGTTCGATGCCCGCGGAGCAGTAGTGGTGCAGCAGGAGCTGCCCGCTGGCAGCAGCGGGGAGGTTCCGTTGCGGCTGGGGCGCTTAGCCAAGGGCGTATACACCTGCGAAGTAAGCGGAAACAGCACTCGGCGAACGGTCAAGTTTGTGCAGCAGTAACTACTGTTGAGAAGATTAAGAAAGGGTGCTTCGCGGCACCTTTTTTTATGTGGTTTTAGCGGGATATACGCTTGCGTATGAGGTCGTTTTTTTGTAATTTTAAAGCCTCAACACACCCCATTTTAGTGCAGTAGAATGTTGCAAATGATGATTACCAAGCGCATCGGGCGCCGCCAGTTTCACTTCACGGTGCAGGGCAGTAACTTTCACGAAACCGTGGCCGAATACGACCGACTCAGCTTTCCCGACGTGCCCACCTGCGGCCTTTGCGGCTCCGATAATCTGGACCTGACCAGCCGCGTGTCGCAGGACAAGTTCAAGTACACTTCCGTGAAATGCATCGACTGCCGGGGCGACCTCACGTTCGGCAAAACGCAGAAAGACGACCAGACGGTTTTCCTGCGCCGCCGCGAAAACGGCGACCTCGATTGGAAGGCCCTCGACAAAGCCGACAAATAATCTTTTGGCCGCTCCGTCGGTTATTCTTCCGTCAACGCGAACGGCACTCCGGCTTCAGGGTGCCGTTCTTTGCGTTTGGAAGCAGCGCGGCCATGGTTTGAGCCCGCCTGACGTTCTGAAATTTGCATAATCCGACTAACTCCGCTATTCATGTTCACTGGAATTATTGAGGCTTTGGGCACCATTGTGGCCGTTGAAAACCAAGGTAGCAACCGCCATTTCACCGTTTCCTCGCCCTTCGCGGCCGAGCTGAAGATTGACCAGAGCGTGGCCCACGATGGCGTGTGCCTGACCGTGGTGGCCGTGGATGCCGCCGCCGGTACGCACGTTGTCACGGCTATCGACGAAACCATGCGCGTGACCAACCTGGGCCAGTGGCAGCCCGGCCGCCACGTTAATCTAGAGCGCTGCCTGGCTGCCAACGGCCGCTTTGACGGCCACATCGTGCAGGGCCACGTCGACGCCACGGCCACCTGTCTGAGCGTGGCCGACCAGGCCGGGTCTTGGCTGTTTCGGTTCGGCCACGCGCCCGGCCCCGGCCGCCTCACCGTCGAAAAAGGCTCTATTTGCGTGAATGGCACCAGCCTTACCTGTTTTGAGAGCACCGATGAAGGCTTCACGGTCGCCATCATTCCCTATACGTACGAACACACCAGTTTTCAGCAGCTCAAAGCCGGGGAAACCGTAAACCTGGAATTTGATATTGTGGGCAAGTACGTGGCCAAGCTGCTGGGCCGGTAGCGGGTTGGGTTTACAGTTCGATAGCAACCGTTTAAGCAGTCGCGCACAAGTAACCGTAGTCAACCAAAAAGAACGTCATTCCGAGCTTGCCGAGGAATCTTGCCGGAGTCATCCGCGCCGCCCACTGGCGCGAGCGAGATTCCTCGGCAAGCTCGGAATGACGTTCTTCTTTATCCGGTTACTTATGCGTGGGCACTTAGCACCTTAAAATTTCTGTCATCCTGAGCGCCGCGAAGGACTTTACCACCGCTTGCCAGAATCAAACTGGCGTAGTGGTGGTAGGGTCCTTCGCGGCGCTTAGGATGATAAATGCTTAAAAAACCGAACCACTGAACAGCCGCAGATTACTAGTCAGGCTTAGGTAATGCCCCGTCGGACTGGCGGTGGCGCATACGCACAAATAGCGTGGCCGCGCCCCAGCCCAGCAGCCCGCCCACGGCGGCGCCACCCAGCACATCGGCTGGATAATGGGCTCCCAGGTACATGCGACTGTAGGATAGCAGCGTAGCCCACAGAATCACCAGCCACTTCAGCGCCCGAAAACGCTTGGCCGGCAATGCCAGGGCTAAAAAAACCGCTAGGGCCACCGAGTTGGCCGCGTGCGACGACAGAAAGCCGAACTGCCCGCCGCAGCCATCGGGCAGGTGTAGCAGCTGGGCCAGCTGCAAATCATGACAAGGGCGAAGGCGCGCAAACAACGGCTTGAACAAGCGGCTGGTGATGCTGTCAGCCAGCGCTACGGCCATAATAATCAAGGGCAAAACCAGCAACGCTCGCTGGCGGAAATAATAAATCAGCCAGCCAATGAGCAGCGCATAGGCCGGAAACCACACCGTGCGGTTAGAGGCGAAAACCATAATGGCGTCCACCACCGGCGTGTGGGCCCGGTTGATGGCCAGCAGGAGTTGGCGGTCGAGGGCTTGGAGGTAATTAAAAATTAAAAATTGAGAATTAAAAATGGGCATGATGGCAAGCCGGCGCGGCCGGGTTTCTTAATTCTCAATGAGGTAATTAAAAATTAAAAATTGAGAATTAAAAATGGGCACGATGGCAAGCCGGCGAGGCCGGAATTTTTGATTTTTAATTCTCAATTTTTAATTGATTCAGCCCAGCCAGTCTACGCCTTTGCGGAGCCAGCCCAGGGTATTCGCCTCGGGCGTGCCGGGCGCGGGCGGGGCGGGATTGTAGGCCCAGCCAGTGCGCGGGGGCAGGCTCATGAGAATGGATTCGGTGCGGCCACCGGTTTCGAGGCCGAAGCGGGTGCCGCGGTCAAAAGCCAGGTTGAACTCGGCGTAGCGGGCGCGGCGCTGGCTTTGCCAGGCTTCTTCGCGCTCGGTGTAGGGCAGGGCATGGTTGGCGGCCATCAGGCCGGTGTAGAACGGGCCGAACAGCTCGGCTACGTCGCGCATAAAGGCGAATAATTCTTCGGCGGTACCGTCCTGGCCCACCGTCAATCGGTCGTAGAAAATGCCGCCCACGCCCCGGGTTTCCTGGCGGTGCGGGAGGTAGAAATAATCGTCGGCCCAGCGCGTGAACTTGGGGTAGTAGGCCGGGTTGTGGCGGTCGCACACGGCGCGCAGCTGCGCGTGGAAGGCGTGGGCCTGGGCCTCGTCCACGTAAATCGGGGTCAAATCGATGCCGCCGCCGAACCAGGCTTCGCCGTTGCCGGCCTCGAAATAGCGCACGTTCATGTGGATGATGGGCACGCGCGGGCTGCGCGGGTGCAGCACCACGCTCACGCCGGTGGCGTAGAAATGCGGGTCGGGCATGTGCAGCTGGCGGGCGGCGGCCTCGCTCATCTCCCCCCAGACGGCCGAGCAGCCCACGCCGCCTTTTTCGAGGATGCGGCCGTTTTCCAGCACTTTGGAGCGGCCACCGCCGCCGCCTTCGCGCTGCCAGGTATCAGTAAGGAAAGTGGCCGGGCCAGCATCGGCGGTTTCGAGCTGCTGGCAGAGGCGGAGCTGGAAATCAGCCAGCCAGGCTTCAATTTCGGGGCGAGTGGTAGGGGAGGAAGCTGGGTTCACGAACTGTTGGCCGTAAGGGGCCCGGCAGAAATACCCTGCTCGGGAACCCGGAAGAGTGCGCAAATGAAGCGCAAAGCGGGATTATGGTGAGGCAAAGATACAGACGAGGGCGCGGGGCGTACTTTTGTGGAATCACCCGCTCCGTGTTTCCGATGTCCGATTTTGCAGCGCCCGCCGCTTCCGATACTGCTGACTTTTCCAATACCCGCGTGGCCGCTGCCGCTGCGGCTGCCGCCGTGGCCTTCACTACGCCCGCTGCTCCGGCCTCATTCCCGGCCGCTGATACCGGCTTGCTTACCCGCGCTTACCACCTGATGCACACCGCCGCCGAAATGGCCGCGCTCTACGAAGAGAAGAAAACCGTGGCCTCGCGCTACGTGCACGCCACTGCCCGGGGCCACGAGGCCGTGCAGCTGGCGGCCGCCTTTCTGCTCATCGAAACCGACTACGCCGCGCCATACTATCGCGATGATGCCCTGCTGCTGGGTCTGGGCCTGCGCCCGTATGAGCTCATGCTGCAGCTGCTGGCCAAGGCCGATGACCCGTTCAGCGGTGGCCGAACCTATTATTCGCACCCGTCGCTGCGGCGGGCCGGCATCCCGGTTATTCCGCACCAGAGCTCGGCCACGGGCATGCAGGCCATTCCGGCTACGGGCATGGCCCACGCGCTGGCTTATTTCGAAAGCCAGGGGCTGAATTACCCGCGCAATGGCGAAGCGGGCGTGCAGGCCGCCAGCAGTAAGCCCGTGGTACTGTGCTCCATTGGGGACGGCGCCATGACGGAGGGCGAAGTGGCTGAAGCCCTGCAAATGGCCATTTTGCATCAATTGCCCATTATTTACCTGGTGCAGGATAATGACTGGGGCATCTCGGCCACCGGCCGCGAAATGCGCGCCATGAATGCCTACGAGTTTGCCGCTGGCTTTCCCGGCCTGCGCCGCATTCAGGTGGACGGGGCCGATGTGGAGTCGTCGCACGCCGGGCTGGCCGAGGCCTTTGCCCACGTGCGCGGCCGGCGCGGCCCGGTGCTGGTGCACGCCAAATGCCCCTTGCTGGGCCACCACACCAGCGGCGTGCGCCGCGAGTGGTACCGCAACGACTTGGTCTCGCACCAGGAGCAGGACCCGCTGCCCCGCTTGCACCAGCGCCTGTTAACGCTAGGCGTGGCCGAACAGAAGCTCGATGAGCTGCGGGCCCAGGCCCGTGCCACCGTGCGGGCCGACTGGACTCAGGCCCTGGCGGCCCCCAATCCCGACCCCGCCACCTTTGCCGACCACGAGTTTGCCCCAACGGTCGTGACGGCCGAAGCGGGCGAGCGCAGTCCCGCCGGGGCCGAAAAAACCCTGATGGTGGATGCCGCGCTGCACACGGTAGACGATATTTTGCGGGAGTTTCCGGAGGCCCTGTTCTACGGGCAGGACGTGGGCGGCGAGCTGGGCGGGGTGTTCCGCGAGGCGGCGCTGCTGGCCAAGAAGTACGGCGATTCCCGGGTATTCAATACGCCTATTCAGGAAGCCTACATCGTGGGCAGCACGGCGGGAATGGCGGCGGTGGGGGCGCGGCCCATCGTCGAAATTCAGTTTGCCGACTACATCTGGCCAGCGCTCAACCAACTGGTTGAGGAGTTATCCAAGTCGTGCTACCTCACCATGGGCAAGTTTCCCATTCCGGCCCTCATCCGGGTGCCGATTGGGGCCTACGGCGGGGGCGGGCCCTACCATTCGGGTTCTATCGAGAGCACGCTGCTCACCATTCGTGGCATCAAGGTGGTGTACCCCAGCAACGCAGCCGATATGAAAGGCCTGATGCGCGCCGCCTTCCTCGACCCCAACCCGGTGGTGATGCTGGAGCACAAAGGCCTGTATTGGAGCAAGGTGCCCGGCACCGAAGAGGCCAAAACCATTGAGCCCGCGGCCGGCTACGTAATTCCCCTGGGAAAGGCGGCCATTGCGCAGGCTGCCGATGCGGAGAAGCTGCGCCGGGGCGAAACCGCGCTGGTTGTGACCTACGGCATGGGCGTGCACTGGACGCGGGCTGCCAGCCGCGACTTTCCCGGCCAAATCGAAATCCTCGATTTGCGCACCCTTAATCCGCTGGACTTTGAGGCCGTTGAGGCGGCCACCCGCCGCCACGGCAAGGTGCTCGTCCTCACCGAAGAGCCGTTGATGAACAGCTTTGCGGAAAGCCTGGCCGGGCGCATCCAGCGCCACTGCTTCGAAGTGATGGACGCGCCGGTGTTCACTCTTGGGGCAGCCAATCTGCCCGCCATTGCCCTCAACGTGGAGCTGGAAAAGCAAATGCTGCCCAGCGCCGCCAAAGTAGCGGTGGCGTTAGCAGAATTACTGGCGTATTAGCGAGCGGAAGCGTTTTGTCATCCTGAGCTTGCGAAGGACCTTCTCACCGGCGAACAGTTTACAGTAGCTCAACCGATGCGAGCGTGAGAAGGTCCTTCGCAAGCTCAGGATGACAGCCGCTCCTACCTGCTGCTCGCTGCTCGCTGTTCGCTAGAACGGGTAGCCAATGCCGAGGTTAAAGGCAATGGGATTGGCGCTGGTGTCGAAGTTGCGCAGGGCCCAGCGCTGGGTGGGCGGTGCGGTGGGGTCGTAAATCTTGGTGGCGACGTCGAGCCGCAGGATGAGGAAGGTAAAGTCGAATCGAACGCCGAAGCCGGAGCCCACGGCAATCTGTTGGTAGAACTTGTTGAACTGGAACTGAGCATCGGGCCGCAGATAGTTGCCGTCCTTGTCCTTGCCTTCCTGCAAGCCCCACACGTTACCAAAATCGGTGAATACCGCGCCTTTTATGAAGCTGTAGATGGGGAAGCGGTACTCGGCGCTACCCTCTAGCAGCAACTCTCCCGGTTGCTCGGTGAGGTAATCCCGGATGAGTTGCGGCTGCTTATTCGAATCAGTAATGAGGCGCTGGGGCGTGTAGCCGCCCGGGCCTAAGCGGCGTGGCGACCACGCCCGCAGGCTGGTGGAGCCCCCCGCGAAAAATGACCTGTCGTAAGGTATGATGAACTGAGAGGCCCCGGTGGACGGGTCGGGGGTACGGGTGAGGGCGTGGACCACGCCGCCGTTGAGCCGCCACACGAAGTAGGTGTTGGGCGTGAGGTGGTGGTAGCGGCGATAGTCGGCGCTGAAGCGGGCAAAATTGTACACGCTCAGGCTTGTTTTATCATACAGTGCTTCCCGGTAGAGGCCCCGGGTGAGGCCGCCCAGCTCGGCAAACAGGCGCAGGTAGCGGGCATCGCGGGTTTGGTTGAAGTCGTTGGAATTATAGAGGGAGGTGAAGCTGATGCTGGGCACAATCTGCTTGCTGAACGAGCGAAATAGCGATGAACCCTGCGTGGTACGGAGGGAGTCGAGCAGCACCCTGAAGAGACTATCGGTCCGGATGGTATTGACCAGGGTGATAACCACCGGCGAAAAAACATACTGGTGGAAAGCCGAGCGCTGCCAGATGTAGTCGTAAGTGAATTCGAAGTTGGAGCGGGTATATTCGGGCCGGTCCACGAAGGTTTCCGAGAGGGAGAAGCGCGTTTTGGGGCTGTAGCGGGTGAGGAATTTGTTGGGCCGGAAGGGAATCAGGAACTGCGGCAGCACAAGGCTGGCCGTGGCCCCAAGCTGAGTAGTGTACACGGCGGGCAGGCCGGCCACGCGGGTAAGCTGGCCTTCGAAGCCAGCCCGTACGCCCAGCTCCAGCACCTCGGCCCCGCCAAAGGGGTTGCGGGCTTTAAGCCGCAGGTTGATGAAAGGGCCCGGTAGGTAAGCGACGTAGGTGACGCCGCCCTCCACGGTTTCGCCGAATTTGGGCGCGGGCGAGGCGTTGATAACCGCCAGCAGCTCGCCGGTGCTCGGGTGCAGGCCGGAGCTGTCGGCAGCGGGTGGGTCGGGCACCTTGCGGTAGTTCACGGTATTGAACCGGAACATGTCGAGGTCGGCCAGCTGGCGCTGGGTTTGCAGGGTGCGGACCAGGCTGTAGCGCTGGCCGGGGCGCACCAGCACTTTGCGGGCCAGCAGGCTGGTGCTGTATTTCTGCTCGTAAGCCGCAAAGCTCACCGAGTCGGTCTCCACAGTATCGGTGCGCACACCCAGGCTGGGCCGGGTGGCCTGGCCCCCGGGCGTACCGGCCCGGCGCAGGGTGTCGCCGGTGGTGCTGCGCAGGGTGCGGCCCACGCCGGCATCGGTCACAAAGCGCACACGGCGCACGCTGTATACGCGGTGGCCCTGGTCTGGCCCGGGGTTGGCAATGAGCGTGCGCAATCGCACCCGAAATTTCTCGTAGCTGGTATCGGCCTCGAAGGTGATGTACTGCTGGCGGAAATCAAAGTAGCCGGCGTTTTTCAGCAGGGTTTCCAGGCGGGTGCGCTCCTGGCCAATCAGCGTTTCGTTGTAGCGCTCCTTGTCCTTAAACAAAGAAGCACCCGCGCCTTGACGCACCACGGCCGCTACGCCCGAATCGGGAATGCTGGGGGATTGCAGCTGGGTGAGAAACGGCTGATTTTCCCGGATGGTATACGTCACCGTTGTCCGGCGGTACTTTTTGGCGGCATCCAGCGAGTCGGGCTTGTCGGGCAGTACCGAGCCCAGGCCGCTAAAGATTCGGACCAACATACTGCGCTGGTAGCGGGCCGTATCGGTAGCGGCCACCCGCGCCCGAAAAAAGCCCTGCGAGTGCAGGTACGTCGTCATTTGCTCTACCGAGCGGCGGGTCAGGGCCGAGTCGTACACCACCGGCGCTTCGCCGAGGCGCATGATGGCGTTGCCCTTGTCGAGGGCCAGCTGCTTGCGGTTCACCCGGCGTTCGCGCTTGATGAGCAGCTTGCCCAGCTGCACCGAGTCGGTGCCGGCGGCTTTCATGCTGGCCACGTAGCTGGCCTGGATGTCGCGCAGCCTGCTTTTTATGCGCGCCGAGTCGTAGAATCGGTAGCCTAACTGGTAAATGGCCAGCTTGGGCAGCGGGAAGCGGGTGTTGGGTTGTTGTTGGGCCAGCGCGGCGAGCCGTTCTTTGTCGGCGCGTTCCACCCCTTTAATTTCGACCCGGCTCAGCAGGCGTTGGTTGGGCCGCAACAGGCCAAAAGGCGAGCACGCCCCCAGCAGCAGCAGCCCCAGCACGGGGGCCGCGCACCAGCCCAGCCCGCCCAATGGCCGTAGCTTCGCGGTATAGTCAGACAACAATGGTTTCAAAAGCACTTGGCAAATATGTGCAGTCCCTGCACCAAAAGAAGTATCGGCAACGCCACGGTGCCTTTTTGGTGGAAGGCGGCAAAAGCGTGTTGGAGCTGCTAAGTTCCGACCTGGAAACGGAACACGTGCTGGTCACGGCCGAATTTGCTTCCCAAAACCATGCCCAGCTCCCGGCCCGCCTGCCCCTGAGCATCGCCACCGAGGCCGAGCTCACCCAGCTGGGCACGCTGGCCACCAACACCACCGCGCTGGCCGTGGCCCGCCTGCCCGAGGAAAAGCCGCTGCCCCCAACGCTGCCCGAAGCCGCCTTGTTGCTCGCCCTCGATGAAGTGCGTGACCCCGGCAACCTGGGTACCTTGCTGCGCCTGGCCGACTGGTACGGCCTGCCCGGCGTGGTGCTCAGCCTCGGCTGCGCCGATGCTTACGCGCCCAAGACGGTGGCCGCCACCATGGGCGCGTTTGCTCGGGTGCGGGTGTGGGAACGTGATTTGGCCGACTGGCTGCCCACGCTGCCGCCCGGCGTGGGCATCTTCGGGGCCGACCTGGCCGGCGACAATGTGCACCGCCTCACGCTCCGCCCGGCCGGCGTGCTCGTCATGGGCAGCGAGTCGCACGGCCTCACGCCGGGCGTAGCAGCGGCTCTCACGCGCCGGCTGCACATTCCGCGCGGGGCCAGCGGCGGGGCCGAAAGCCTGAACGTGGCCATCTCCGCCGCTATTCTGCTCGACAATTTCTTCCGCAACCAGTAAGCGCAAAGCAGGCAGCTTGCAGCGGTTTCCAGGTCAGTGGGCGGGCAGCAGGTTGTAGTCTGCCCTTGGAAACTACCGTAAAGCCAACAAGCCCCGCCTCGGAATGAGGCGGGGCTTGTTGGCTTTTTCACGTACCGGACGCTGGTTAGTTGCCGGCGATGCGGATGCCGAAGCTCAGCACCTGGGTGTCGGGGCTGGCCCCCGTCTTGAATAGGCTGTTCATATTGTACTTGCCGAAAAACTCCAGGCCGCGGTAGCCAATAGTGCCCTGCAAGCCATAGAGGAAATTCTCCATGTTGTAGCTGCCGTCCTCCTTTTCTTTGTTGGTCGAGCCCTCGTTGGTGTATTTCAGCTTGGTCCAGGACTTGATGCGGTAGCCCACAAAGCCGCCGGCGCTCAGCATGAGGGTGGGCTTGTAGTGCGAGTCGCGCAGGCGCAATTGAAGCATCAGGGGCACATTGATGGAGGAGGAGGCGAGCTTGGTTTTTTGAAACTGGCGGCCATCGGTTTCGCGAATCACGTCGGTGCGGCCATTGGTATTCACCCAGCGGTTGTTGCCGCTCAGCATGTAGTTATTGAAGGAAAGTTCGGGCCCTACCACGATGCTAATCGGGCTGCGCTTGCCGCCGAGGCGGGTAACCCAATCTAAGCCGAAGTTGACGTAGCGCGAGCCTTCGGTGCGCAGGTCTACCGTGCCGGCTTGGTCGGGGGGCATAGTGTTGCGGACTTTCTGGTTGACCAAGGCGTTCAGGCCCAAGTCAAAAACAAAGTTGACGGTACTCCGGTCACGCTCAATATTCTTCAAACGGGTGGAATCTCGGTGGGCCTGACGCTGCTCATCAGTTTTGGTGTTCTGCTTGGTATTGTACGACTTGGTGCCATCTGCGTCGGTCGTCACCACCACGCCAAAAGTCTTGTTCAGCATCACATCAACGCGGTTGGTGTTCGCGGTTTTTTTACGCGTTGTGATGCGGATTTGCTCAGGCAGGTTTTTGCCGGGCTGGTCTTTGTCGGGGTAAAATTGCAGGGTCACCTGGTCGGTGGGAGCATCCTTGGCGGCTTTTTCCGCTTGGGCAATGTAGCCGGCCAGCCGCGAGGTGAGGGAGTCGAGCTGATAGTTTTTCATTTCGCGCAGCTGGGCCGCGTCGCGCACCGTCAGGGTGAGGGTGGCTTTGTTGGGCAGGCGCACCACAATGGTGTCTTTCACGGCGGCCGGAGCCAGCGTAGTGGTGCGGGCTTCGGTCAGCCCGCCCACCAGCATCGTCAGAAAAAAGGAGAGAAAAGCGCGTTGCATGATTTCTAAAAGAAAGAGAGATTAGAGTCGGATGGATTTGCTGATGCTGCGGCCGGCCACCGTGGCACGGAGCGTCACATTTTCGGGCAAGCCCGTTATTTCAGCCAGGCTGACCCGTTCGCCGCGAGCCAGGTGACCGGCTTGTTGGAGCAGGCGGCCGCCCAAGCCCCGGTGTTCGGTGGGCGCTACGGCTTCGGCCAGGGCCGTAATGCTGGTTTTGGCGGGGCGAGCCGGGGCTGCGCTACCGTTGCGCACGTCCACGGTTATCAGCTCGCTGGCCGCCGCCAGGGTGGCAGCGGGTACCGGTACATTCCGAACGATTTCCGGAGTTGGTACTGGTTTGGGAGCTAGGGCAATGGTAGAAGGTTCGGGAGTAAGTCGCGGCTCGTCAGCAGCGGAGGGCAGAGTTGGGGCAGCGGCCGGGCGGGCCGTCGTGCGGGCTACTTGGGAGCGGTTTTCGGTGGCCGCGTCCGGCTGCCGGTTAGTTCCCAGTAAGCGGCGCGCCGACTGCCCGGCGACGGTCCTGCTGGCCTTCGGAGCAGTAGATGCCAGCTCGCTGGAGCGGGTTGCCTGAGGCAGCGTATTTTTTTGAGGAGCCAGTGTGCCCGTTGTTTTGAGAGCTGCCGCCGTGGCCAGTTCGGGGCTGCCGGCACTTTGGCTACCAGTTGCAGCAGCGCGCGTCAACTCGGTTTCAGCGGGCTGTTCCGAAGCAACAACTGGTGCCGAAAAGACCGGCGCCGCCGTGCGGGTTTGTTGCGATGCGACCGCGCCGCCGGGGCCATTGCCGATGCGGCGCCCGCTCCACAGGCCGGCTCCGCCGGCCACCAGCAGCAGCGCTATCACGGCCGCCAGGGCCACGGGCCACCAGCCGCCCGCCCGCCGCTTGCGGGGCCGCAGGTGCTCGTCCTCGAGGCGTTCCCAAACCGCGCGGCCGGGGGCAGTGGCGTGGCTATCCAGGCGCTGCCGGAACAGGTGGTCGAGGCGGTCGGCGCTTGGTTCGGGCGCGGCATTGGGTTCGGCCTGCAGGCGGGCCCACAGGGCATCGCCGGGCGGGGTGGCGTGGCCGTCCAGTTTATCCCGGAATAAGTCGTCGATATTTTCAGGAAGCATGATAAATGCTGGTAGTTAAAAATTGAATAGCCGGTCAGCGGGAAATGCTGACGGGCTAGTTGGTCGAGATGGCCGCGAATTGAACCCGGCGCTGCAGCATGGCGCGGGCCTTGCTGAGCTGCGATTTGCTGGTGCCTTCGCTGATGCCCAGCAGCTCGGCAATTTCCTGGTGGCCGTAGCCTTCCAGGGCGTAGAGGTTGAATACCGTGCGGTAGCCGGCGGGCAGGGTAGAGAGCAGGGCCAGCAGGTCTTCGGCTTGCAGCTGGGTATCGGCAGTAGCGGCGGTAGTGGCCAGGTTTTCGGGTTGGGCAAAATCTTCAAACGAAACCGTAAGGGTTTCGCGTTGGCGCAGCTGCATCAGCGCTTCGTTCACCATAATGCGCCGCACCCAGCCCTCAAAGCTGCCTTCGAAGCGGTAGTTGGGCAGGGCTCGGAACATCTTGGCGAAGCCCAGGAGCAGGGCTTCCTCCGCATCTTCGCGGCGCTTTAGGTAGCGGCGGCACACGGTGAGCATGAGCCCGGCCAGTTGGTCGTAGAGCTGGCGTTGGGCCCGGTGCTCGCCCCGTACGCAGGCGGCGATGAGGTCGGTTTCAGTCACGGTAAGAGTGGGCAAAGTGCAGAAAGAAAGGTGGAGTCAGCGCTGCTGATGCGCAAAGAGTAGGAATGGTTGCCTGGCAAAGAGAAAACACTTTTTCGATTAGTACGGTCACCCAGGTCGGGACCAGGCTTGCGAAAACGAAGTGTTGTTTATACTCATTGCGAAATGGTTTGCGAAAAATCAGGCAGGAGGTGTAGCGACGCATTCCACTTCATAATGAGTACAGTTCGCTTATTGGTCCAGTGCACCCAGCTGCCGGCCCTGCTGGCGAGCCAAGCGCGGGTGCTTGGCCTGGCCCACCACTTGGGAAGAATAAATTCCCGTATGGCCCGAGAATAAATACGCCACTACGCAGACCAGTGCCAGATATATGCCTCCGTTGGTTCCAAACAGCTCGAGCCCCATAAGCAGGCAGGCCAGCGGGGTATTAGCCGCACCCGCAAACACGCCCACAAAACCCATGGCTGCCAGCAGGGCCACCGGCAGCGGCAGCACCAGCGCCAGCGCGCTGCCCAGCGCCGCCCCGATAAAAAACAGTGGCGTAACCTCGCCCCCCTTAAATCCACAGCCCAACGTGAGCGCTGTAAGGGCCAGCTTCCAGGCAAAATCGGTGGGAGCCAATGGGTGCTGAAATGCCTCTACAATCACTGGGATGCCCAGTCCGCTAAAGCGGCCGGTGCCCAGTGCCCACATGGCCCCCGCTACCAGCGCCCCGCCCACCAAAGGCCGTAGCGGCGCGTAGCCAATGCGACCAAAAACAGTGGCTACGGCGTGGGTGAGCGCCGTGAAGCCGCGAGCAGTGAGCCCAAATAGCGCCCCCGCCAGTATGGTGCAGCCCAATAGCAGCGGCGTGAGCGGCAAGGCATCCAGGGTGGGGTAGTGGGTGTGGCCCACGTTCCAGGCCCGCGTCACCAGGTCGGCTATCACGGCCGCCAGGAAGCTGGGAAGTATAGCATCATACCGAATAGAACCCAGCAGGAATACTTCCAGCCCAAAAACGGCCCCGGCCAGCGGCGTGCCGAACACCGACGCAAAGCCGGCACTTATGCCCGCAATCAGCAGCAGGCGGCGGTCGCGGGGGCGCAGGTCCAGCCAGCGCGTGAGCTGGTCGGCCAGGGCCCCGCTCATTTGCACGGCCGTGCCCTCGCGCCCCGCCGAGCCGCCGAACAGGTGCGTAGCGAGCGTGCCGCCCAATACCAGCGGCACCAGCCGCAACGGAATCCAGCGGCTGGGTTGATGAATCTCATCCAGCAGCAAGTTGTTGCCGCGTCCGGCCCGGGCACCCAGGTAGTGGTAGGCCAGGCCAATGAGCAAGCCCGCCACGGGCAGCAATGCCAGCGCCCAGGGATGGTCTTCACGCCAGCTCGTTGCCCAATCCAACGACATCAAAAAGCCCGCCGATGCTGTGCCCGCCAAGCCGCCAATCAGGCTGCTGATAGCGAGCCAACGCAGTAGAAATAACAGGGCCGAAGCGGTGGCAGAACCACGCAACCGGGCGGGAAATAAACGGGAGAAAGCGGGGGGAATGGCCACGGTAGCGAACGGCATGATGAACTCTGCGGAACGACCACCCTGGCCGTCCGTTCCGTAGGAATCATCAGCGCGCAGCGCAGGGCGGCGGCGGTTCGCGGTGGAAATCCATCACCGTTGGGATGGCCAAAGATAGGCGAAACGGCCGTTTCTGGAAATGCTTTTGGTGGGCCGCCGTAAGTTGCTCAGCCAGGCAGTGCCCTGCTCCGGGTGTAGCTTGCAGTCCCAATAAGCCGGTTGCGGGGCCGCATTACAGCTTTAATGCAAGTGCCGGCGGCTGAGGTGTTTTATCATTACAAATGAAGTTGCTCACAGTAGCCGGCATTGAGCTGGAAGAAAATGGTGTTTCGGTGCTATCGGGCATCAGCTTTGAGCAGCAGGCGCATCAAAAACTGGCGTTGGCCGGCGAGTCAGGCACGGGCAAAAGCACCCTGCTTCAGGTAATAGCCGGTTTGATTCAGCCCAGCGCGGGGGAGGTGCGCGTGCATGGCAGCCGGGTGCGCGGCCCGGCCGAAACGCTGGTGCCCGGGCATCCCGGCGTGGCTTACCTCTCGCAGAAATCCGACCTGCCGCACTCGCTGCGCGTGGAACAGGTACTGCGCTATGCCAACAAGATTGCGCCCGCCGACGCCCAGGCCTTGTACGAGCTGTGCCGCATCGACCACCTCGCCGACCGGCGCACCGACCAGCTTTCCGGTGGGGAGCAGCAGCGCGTGGCCCTGGCCCGTCTGCTGCTGGGCCAGCCCGATTTGCTGCTGCTTGATGAGCCCTTCTCCAACCTTGACCGGAGCCACAAGCGCCTGATGCAGGATATCATCGAGGAGCTCGGCTCCCGCCTTGGTATTACCTGCCTGTTGGTTTCGCACGATGCCGCCGATACCCTGCCCTGGGCCGATGAAATTCTGGTGCTTCGGCAGGGCCGAATTGTGCAGCAGGGGCCACCCGCTGAAATTTATCACCGGCCCGTGGATGAATACACCGCCGCGCTATTTGGCGATTATAACCTGCTGCGCGGGGCCGACCAGCGCGCCCTCACTACCGCGCGTAGCAAACGGACAACCTCGCTGCTGGTGCGGCCCGAGCAATTTGTGCTGGTGCCGGCAGGCGGCGGGGGCGTGCCCGGCACCGTGCTGGCGGTTCGCTTTTTCGGTCGTTACTACGAAATCGAAATCGAGCTGGCCGAATCCAGGATTCGGGTTCATGCTGCCGCTGCTGAAGTAGTAGCGGGCGAGGCCGTTTGCGTCGCGGTGGGAATGGGAGCAACAGTACCTTTGAAGTCCTGATTACTGCTAAAAACCAGCGTAGCGTTTTGTTCAGATTCATTCCTCGCCTTTCCATGTTGCTGGCCGGTGTAATTCGCAAGTGGCGCGGGCGGTGGCACGAAGCCGCGTTGGTCGTTGGCATAGCGGCAGGGTACACGCTCTACCTATTCGCCTCGCAATATCAGAATCTGTATTACGATGCTGAGCTGTACTGGAAATTAGGCCACCGCTTCTACCAGGATGGGCATTTCAATCTGTTGGCTTACGATGACTCGTTGCGAGGCTATGCTTATCCGTTGCTGAATTTCGTCAGTTTGGCGGTGCGCAAGGCGCTTCACCTGCCGGCCGTAGTTGTTGTGAAAGTGCTTAACGCGGCAATGGCCGGGTTGCTGTTTGGCTTGGTGGGCCCCCGGGTGTGGCAGGCGGCTACTGGGGCAGGGCAACCACCAGCTATTGCTAGGCGGCTGGTGTGGGCAGGTCTGGTCTTTATATTCTGGCGCGATTACTTCAATTTCTCACTGTCCGACTTTCCGGCGCTGCTGGCCCTGGCTGTGGCTTTGTGGCAGGTCCAGCAGCGTAGGGTCAGTGGCGTAGCGCTAGCGGGGATGGCGTTAGCGCTGGCGCTCAATATCCGGCCGATTTACTTGGTGGCAGTGCCCCCGGTGCTGGCGCTGGCCCTGCTGGGGCACACCCGTAGCGAGTGGCTGCGCCGTTTGGCAGTGTTGGCGCTTGGTACAGGGCTAGTACTCACGCCGCAATGGCTCATTAATCGCCGCCACTTCGGAGTAAATACGCCACTGGTTTTGTCGCGGTCAAAGGAGCCCCTCATCCATAACTTGTACTTGAAGCAGCTGAAATGGGGTTTGCTGTACCGGAAATACGAAACATCTGTGGGAAGAGAATTGCCGACCGGGCAGATATTATTCTTAGATGAGCGGGGCCGGGCCGTGCTCCAGGCTGAGCAGGTAGACCAGTTTGAATCGGCCAGTCAATATCTGCGCACGGTAGCCCACTACCCAGGTGTATTGGCGCGGACTTATGCCTGGCACCTGTTCAGCGGGCTTGACATCAGCCATCCTACGCCATACTTACGCCGTTGGGCCCCGGCACCATGGCTGGCTGCCTTAAACTACAGCCTGTGGTTTTGGGCCGCCCTGGTGGTAATCGGCGGCGGGTGGCCCACTCGGCGTCAGGCCCTGATGCTGGCCGCCCTGCTATTGTCCTGTCTGGCGGTGCTGCCCATGGGCATGGAAGTGCGGTTTTTACTGCCATTGCACCTACTGCTGCTGGCGCTGGTAGCGTTCGGAGCCTTGCCCGGCTGGGCCACGGCCAGCCGGGCAAGGCTAATCATCGTCGGGGTGAGTTACGTGATTTTTCTTACGACCTGCTTCCATCTGTCGGCTCGCGTCTTGCAAACCATCGAACCGCGCTTTGAAGCTTACCTGTTGCCTGCGTCGGGCATAGTTGGCAGCACTCAATCGGCCTCCGATATTCAGGGGAAAGTCAAGGCGCAGTAAATTGCATTGTCCGCAATTAAGCTTGCCTAATACTGCCCAATCGAAAGCAGTACCAACGTACAGGCCTCTTCGGTTTGAATCCCGCGCGCCTGGGCCAGGCGTGCTAGCTCGGGGTTTTCGGTGCCGGGGTTGAACAGAATGCGCCTGGGCTGCAGGCCCAGAATGTAGTCGTACCAGCCGGGCTGGTTTTGCGGGCCTACATATAAGGTTACGGTGTCGATGTCCTTTTCCTGAGGCCGGTCGGTGTGAATGGCCATGCCGGCTACTTCGCCCTTGCGAATGCCAACGGGCACCACCTCATGGCCGTGGTTTTTGAGCATGTGCATGGCGCGAAACGAATAACGGGCCGGATTGTCGGAAGCACCGAGAACGAGGGTCTTTTTCATCGAAATAATTAACGTGTAGTGAAGGGCGGGCCAAAATTGCAGCAGCCCGCCGCCAGTTTATGGAATTAGTGGCCGGCGAAGAGTTAACCCCGGCACAGGGGTCTAACGTTTCATCAATGCCATCGCGGCTTCGGCGCAACGCTCTCCGTCCATGGCCGCCGACACGATGCCGCCCGCGTAGCCCGCGCCTTCGCCGCATGGGAACAGGCCGGTCACCACCGGATGCTGCAGCGTGTCTTTGTCGCGCGGAATGCGTACCGGCGAAGAAGTCCGGCTTTCTACGCCCACAATCTGGGCGGCGTTGGTAGCATAGCCGGGAATTTTTCGGCCAAAATCCTGGAAACCCTGGCGCAGGCGTTCGGCCAGGGCTGGGCCCAGCACGTCGTCCATGGCCACCGATACCAAGCCCGGCTGGTAAGAGGTTTCGAGTAGGTCGGCAGAAGTTTTGCGCTTCAAAAAATCGCCGAGCAGCTGGGCCGGGGCTCGTTGCGTGCCGCCCGCCGCCTGGCAGGCGCGCTGCTCAATTTCCTGCTGAAAATGCAGGCCCGCCAGCGCGCCATAGCGGGCCACGTCCAAATCGGCGAGCTCCACGGCGGCCACGATGCCGGAGTTGGCAAAGCGCGAGTCGCGTCGGCTGGGGCTCATGCCATTCACCACTACTTCGCCGGGGGCCGTAGCAGCCGGCACGATGAATCCGCCCGGGCACATGCAGAACGAGAAAACGCCGCGCTGCTGCCCGCCCACTTCAGTCTGGTGCACCAACGAATAAGACGCGGCCGGCAGTAAGCCGCGGTCGGCGCGGCGGTACTGGGCTTGGTCAATCAGGGCCTGGGGGTGTTCTACGCGTACGCCCAACGCAAACGGCTTAGCCTCGATGAGCACTCCCCGGTGGTGCAGCAGCTCGTAAATGTCGCGGGCCGAATGACCGGTAGCCAGGATGGTGGCATCGGCCTCCACGGCCTCACCGGTCGCTGTCACTATGCCGCGCAGGTGGTTGTTCTCCAGCAGCAGGTCCGTAACCTTGGTATCGAACCGGACTTCGCCGCCCGCCTCCACAATGGCCTCGCGTAGGGCTTGCACTACCGCCGGGAGTTTATTGGTGCCGATGTGGGGGTGGGCATCCACGAGAATATCGGGTGTGGCCCCGTGCTGCACCAGCCGGCGCAGCACCCGGCCCACGTCGCCGCGCTTGGTGGCGCGGGTATACAGCTTGCCGTCGGAATAAGTGCCGGCTCCGCCTTCGCCAAAGCAATAGTTGGAATCGGGATTTACGAGCTGCTCTTTATTGATGGCCGCGAGGTCGCGCCGTCGGGCTCGCACATCGCGGCCCCGCTCCAGCACAATGGGTTTCAGGCCTAGTTCGATGCAGCGAAGGGCCGCGAACAAGCCGGCGGGTCCAGCTCCAACAACCAGAACCGTACGTTTAGATTGTTTCACATTTGGATAAACAAACCAAGGTCCAAACAACTCCGTAGGGGGAGCGGTCCGGTAGATATCAGCCCGCAGGCGCACCATGGGCTGCCGGCCCCGCGCGTCGATAGAACGGCGAACTAAGTGAACAAAATCAGCTTCACCAGGTCTCATGCCGGCCTGCAAAAGCAATGCTTCGTAGCAGGCCAGCTCATCAAAAGCTATTTCAGGAGAGAGGAGGGTTTCAATTTCTTGTTTTAACATTTGTGTATAAGAAAGGTATTTATCCTTTTGGGTTACATCGGCATGTCAGCCAGTTACAAAGGTACAAGCGGCCCACATGCTTCGCGCATTGCTGCTTTCTGTTTGCTGGAGCAGAACTGAACTCCGATTCAGCAAGGCCGTTAATTTGCGGCATGACAACTCTTACAACTGCCTCGTCTGTTTCACGCTTGCGTTCCATCGTCAGTGGCTCAATTGGCAACCTGGTGGAATGGTATGACTGGTATGCTTACTCAGCCTTTGCGCTCTACTTCGCCCCGGTCTTTTTTCCGAGTGGCGATACTACGGCCAAGCTCCTCAACACCGCGGCCATTTTCGCGGTTGGTTTTTTAATGCGGCCCTTGGGGGCGTGGCTGCTGGGGGCGTATGCCGACCGACATGGCCGCCGTGCCGCCCTGCTGCTGTCGGTGCAACTCATGGCGGGGGGCTCGCTGCTGATTGCCGCCACGCCCGGCTATGCGCGCATTGGGGTGGCGGCTCCTGCTTTGCTGCTGCTGGCGCGGCTGGTGCAGGGTATCAGCGTGGGCGGCGAGTACGGTACCTCGGCCACTTACTTGAGTGAGATGGCGGGTATGCGGCACCGGGGCTTCTGGTCCAGCTTTCAATACCTCACCCTGATGGGCGGCCAGTTGCTGGCGCTGTTGGTCCAGTTGGGCTTGCAGCAGATGCTCACGCCCACCCAACTTGGCGACTGGGGCTGGCGGGTGCCCTTCGTGATTGGGGCCTTGGCGGCCATGGGAGCCCTCTACCTACGCACCCACATGGGCGAAACCGCCGCCTTCGAGCAGCATCGGCAGAGCCTGGCTACCGCCGGGGCTGAAGCCGAAGGACATGTGCCTTCCCCCAACCAGATGCGGGCCCTGATGCAACACCCCAAAGCGGTGCTGACCGTGGTGGGCCTCACGCTGGGCGGCACGCTGGCCTTTTACACGTTCACCACTTATGCCCAGAAATTTCTGGTGAATACCTCGGGCTTCAGCAAGGAGCAGGCGACGCTGATTTCCTTTGGCGTGATGGCCGTGGCCCTGTTGTTTCAGCCTTTGCTCGGGACCATTTCCGATAAGGTTGGCCGCCGGCCGGTGCTGCTCATGTTTGGCATCGGGGCCACGCTGGGCACGGTGCCGCTGTTGCGCTTGCTGGCGGACACGCATGATGCCTGGGTGGCCGCGGGCCTGCTCATTGCTGCGCTATTTGTGGTTAGCGGGTATACCTCCATCAGCGCCGTGGTTAAGGCGGAGCTGTTCCCTACCGAAATCAGGGCCCTGGGTGTGGGGCTGCCATTTGCTCTGACTGTGGCTATTTTTGGGGGCACGGCCGAATACGTAGCCCTCTACGCCAAAAATCAGGGCGTTGAAGAATGGTTTTACTGGTACGTAACGGGCTGCGCTTTTCTTTCGCTGCTGGTGTATTGGCGCATGGGCGAAACGCGGGCGGAGAAGGGGAAGATGGTGGAGTAGGTTCTCGTAACTATTTGCGCGGCGACTGTCTTTTTAGTTGTTTGTACCAAAGCTCATCTCGCACAGTTCGAGGAACTGATTGGTTTGCCAAGTCCACGTATTTCCACGCCATGGCATAGTCCTGCTTGATTGTATACGCGCCTGCCAAATGTGAATACGCGTTGGCGTAGGCCGAAACGTGCTGCTTCGTATTCATAGAATCAACCAAAAACAGGTGAAGTTCCTTTATTGCTTGGTCAACCTCGGTAACCTGTTTGTTCCCGCTGTAACGATTAAGTCGGCTTAAAGCTATATCCACCAACAGGCGCTTATTAGTTGAATCATACCGTTGCGACAGCAGCAAGTATTTCAGGGATTCATCGTGTTGCTGGCGCTGCCCGGTAACGGCACCGAACCCCCAATAGGCCCCTGCGTTGGTGCTATCCAGCAGCCAGGCTTGATTAAATCGCTTCATGGCCGTATTGGGGTCGCCGGACTGAAGAAACTGCCAGCCTTTGGCTTGAAAATACGCTGCAGCCTCTTTTCGGTCCGGGAACTTACTGTCGCAGTCTGTCAAAAATTGTTGGTCGTAGAATAATAGTTGAGCAGTCTTTTTTACCCCACCATATTGGGGCATGAGGTTACTCAAATGCAGCGGGATGCTTTGAGCCGAAGCCACTCCACCCGAAAAGATGGTTAATGCCAACAACACCGCCAACAGATAACTTTTCATCGTAAGAGTTCAAGGATTTGCCCGAGATACGGCCGCTTTTGGTGCTGACCAAGGCTACACCCCCACGCTTTGCTCCAGTACTTCATCCACCCAGCTTTTGCCCCAGTCTTCCAGTTCCTGGGCAGACCAGAGCTCGGGGTAAAAAATGCGGCGCTGGAACTTGGGCGGCAGGTATTCGCGCCAGTTGGTACCGCCGGTGGCGGCCACATCGGTGGGGTTGCGCTGCAGGTAGCGCACCGCCGATTTGAAGTGCATCAGGGGCCAGTTCACGTTCACGCTCACGTCGAGCTGGCGCATGGCGCGCAGCAGGCGGGGGTGCTGCTGCTCGTCTGCGGGCAGGCGCTGCACCACGGCCCACAGGTTGCGGTTTTGAAATGCCTGGGCGTGGCGCACGAGGTCGGCGGTGTACTTGCGCTCGAACTCGATTAGGGTAAGGGCCTTGGCCCCGCTGGCCTCGATGGTTGCCCCGGCTTTCCAATAGATGCAGCCCAGCAGCTGGTCGTGGTCGTGGGCGGCGGCTTCGCCCAGGGCCTGGCGCTTGGCTTCGTCGGTGAGGTTACTGAGGCTGGTGCTGGCAATCTCAATCATGCGGTACTGCACCGATTGAAAGCCCGACGCCGGCATCAGGGCCATGCGGAAGTCCAGAAACTGCTGCTTGTCCATGCCGTCGACCATCACATCAAACGAGTCGATGAGGTTGTCGAAATAGCGGTTGATGCGGCCAATGCGGAGCACTACTTCGCCGAGCGTGGGCTGGGCCAAATCTCCGATTTGCTCGTACTCGCAGAGACAGAGCTTGAAATACAGCTCGGAAATCTGATGGTACATGATAAAAATCCGCTCGTCGGGCAGGTTGGTCAGCGGGCGCTGGAGCGAGAGCAGGGTGTCGAGCTCGATGTAGTCCCAGTAGTTAACGTATTTGGCGTGGTAGAGCCCTTCGAGATAGGCGGCCAAATCCTGACCATCGGGCGCGTATTTTTCCTGTAACAGGCGTAATTGCGCCAGTACGGCCGGTGAAAACTCGTCCTGGGTGGGAGGGGAGGACATGTAGAATAGTGGTGAGTGGGAGGATAAGAAGCCTGGGTGGGCCCGCGACAAATATCGGCAGAATACTGACTTTGCAGACGCGGTTTTTGCGCGGCGGGCCAGGCAATTCGTAATCAAAGCGGTTCGGCGGCATCTTTGGGCCAAAAACTTCGGGTAGTTGCCCCACCACCGTCGGCCTATTACGTTCTTTGCCCTAGCCAAATGGGCGGAGCTGCCGGTCGGTCTGGTGCGCATCCGCTACTTTTAGCTTCCCTAACCACCTGTACGGCGCGAGCCCATGGCCGAAAAATCCAGCATTTTTGATATGATTGGGCCCGTTATGATTGGGCCCAGCTCGTCGCACACGGCCGGCGTGGTGCGCATAGCCCGGGCCGCCATTCGTATTCTGGGCGCGGTGCCCACCGAGGCCGTGGTCACGTTCTACAACTCGTTTGCCCGCACCTACGAGGGCCACGGGTCCGACCGCGCCATTGTGGCCGGCCTGCTGGGCTACTCCGCCGACGATATCCGCATTCGCACGGCTTTTGACCACGCCGCCGAAGCGGGCCTGCGCTACACGTTTCAGAGCGTGGCCAACGCCTCCACCATGCATCCCAACACCATCAAGCTGAATTTGCTAGATGGCGCGAGCGGTCACCGCGTCGAAGTCATTGGCCAGAGCCGGGGCGGGGGCGTTATCCGCATTGTGGAAGTGGACGGGTTTCCATCGGACTTCTCGGGGTCGCTGCACACCCTCATTATTGATGCCAACGACGTGCCCGGCTCCATCGCCTTCATTGCCTCCGTCATTGCCCACGACCAATGCAACATTGCCACCATGTTTGTGAGCCGCAAGGGCCGCAACGACGCGGCCCGGCAGTTTATCGAAATGGACAGCCCCATCAAAGAAGTAACGCTGGCCTACCTGCGCCAATTGAGTTGGGTACAGCGCATTACCTACATTCCCACCCTGGATTAGCGGACGGGCGGTGTAATGAATGCCGCCGCCCGTCGATTCCCCTACCATTTGAAGCATCATTTCTCTGCCTGATGAAACGAGTGACAATACGAATACCGCGCCCGGCCCGGCCGCTGGCTTTGCTGGGCTTACTGGGCGCCAACCTGCTGGCAGCACCGCTGGCGCAGGCCCAGAACCCGGCCCCGGCGGTGCTGGGCGGTGCGGTCCCGGCCCCGGCGCCCACCGGTCCCTGGACCTTGCGGGCCGCCATCGACTATGCCCTCACCCACAACCTAGGCGTGCGGCAATCGGAGCTAACGGCCCAGCAGCAGGAAGCCACCCTGCGCCTCAACCGCGCCGCGCTGCTGCCCACGCTGGGCCTGAACGGCACGCAGGGCTTCAACTTTGGCACCAACCGGGACCCGTTCACCAACCAGTTTCAGCAGCTGAACGTGCGGTCGAACAACTTCTCGGCCTCGGGGCAGGTCACGCTCTTTTCGGGCTTTCAGCTGCGCAACACCATCAAAGTGGGCCAACTTGATGCCCAGGCCTCACGGGTGGATATTGACAAAGCCCGCAACGATTTGTCGCTGAACGTGGCCTCGTCGTTTCTCCAGCTACTGCTGGCCCAGGAGCTTATTCGGGCTTCCGAAGCCCGGATGGCGACGGTGCAGGCCCAGGTTTCGCGCAGCGAAAAGCTGCTGAAAGCCGGAGCAGTGGCCGAGGGCAACGTGCTCGACAGCCGCGCCCAGCTGGCCGGCGAGGAGCGCACCCTCGTCACGGCCCAGAACCAGCTGGCCCTGGCGCAGCTGGCCCTGGTGCAGCAGCTCAACCTGGACCCCGCTGCCGCCGGCCGCTTTGAGGTGGTGGTGCCCACCCTGCCCGACCCCAGCACGCTCTCGACCACGGCCGACGTGCCCGACCCGACGGCCACTTTTGAAATTGCGCGGCAGCAGCAGCCCGAAATTAAGGCGGCCGACCTGCGGGTGGCAAGCGCCCGCCGCAACCTCGAAGTGGTGCGGGGGGGCTACTACCCGCGCCTGACGCTGGCCGGGGGCATTTCCACCGGCTTTTCGTCGGTCCGCAACCAGTCGGTGCGGGTTAATGGCAACCCAATTCCCGTACCGGTGCTGCAAATCAACCCGGCCGTGCCGGGCGGGTATTCGGCCTCGCCCTACGTGTTGCTTTCGCCGCAGACCTCTTTCGAGGCGTTGCCTTACCGGTTTCTGGACCAGTTGGCCGACAACCGGGGCGAATTCCTGCAGTTCAGCCTCAACGTGCCCATCCTGAACGGGTTGCAAACCCGCGTGGGTGTGCAGCGCGCCCAGGTCAACATTCAGCAGGTGGAGCTGCGGGCCGAGCAAACCCGCCTGCAGCTGCGCCAAACTATTCAGCAGAGCTACGCCGATGCCGTGGCGGCCCAGCGCCGCTACGCCGCCAGCGCCCGGCAGGTGGAAGCCCTCACGCTGTCCTTCCGCAATGCCGAAATCCGCTTCAACAACGGGCTGTTGAACGGTACTGATTTCAACATTGCCCGCAACAACCTCACGGCTGCTGAGTCGGACATGATTCAGGCCAAATACGAATTCTTCTTCCGCAGCAAAGTGCTCGACTTTTACCAGGGCAAGCCGCTCAGTCTTTAATCATTTAACAATTAACATTTATCATTTAACACGCTGGTGGCTCACCATTGCGCCTTTGGGGGCAGGAGGAACAACGGTTAAATGTTAATTGATAAATGTTGAATGAAAGCTCATGAAAAACAACCGTTTACTCTTTATTCTGATTGGCATTGCGCTGGTGGCCATAGTAGGTTACACCGTGGCGAAAAAAAAGGGTTGGATTGGGAAGCCC
Source organism: Hymenobacter frigidus (assembly GCF_014640435.1). GTDB lineage: Bacteria > Bacteroidota > Bacteroidia > Cytophagales > Hymenobacteraceae > Hymenobacter > Hymenobacter frigidus. Next base: position 186,171 of record NZ_BMGY01000003.1, read on the forward strand.
GTGGGCGTGGAGGTGCTGGCCGCGAAAGCCGGCCCGGCCAATATCGTGGAAAAAGTAAGTGCCTCGGGCAAGGTGCAGCCCGAAACCGAAGTAAAAATCTCGCCCGACGTTTCCGGCGAAATCATCGAGCTGTATGTGCAGGAGGGTGACTCGGTGCGCAAAGGCCAGCTGCTGCTCCGCATTCGGCCCGACAACTACCAAGCCCAGGTGAACGTGCAAAGCGCCCAGGTGGGTACCCAGCGCGCCAACGTGGGCCAGGCCCAGGCCCGCCTGCAGCAGTTAATTGCCGCCGCCAAGCAAACCGAGCTGACTTACCGCCGCAATGCTTCGCTCTACAAGCAGAAGGTGATTTCGCAGTCGGAGTACGAAGCCAGTCAGGCGGCCTACAACGCTTCGCAGGAAGAAATAAACAGCGCCCGCCAGGGCATCCGGGCCACGCAAAGCACCGTGAGCGCCGCGTCGGCTTCGTTGGAAGAAGCCCGCAAAAACCTCAATAAGACCACCATTTACGCGCCCGTTAGCGGCACGGTGAGCAAGCTCAACGTGAAGAAGGGCGAGCGGGTGGTGGGCACCACCCAAATGGCGGGTACCGAAATCATGCGCATTGCCAACCTCAACAACATGGAGGTGCGCGTGAATGTGAACGAGAACGACGTGAACAACGTGAACCTCGGCGACTCGGTGGAAGTGGAAGTGGATGCTTACACCAGCAAAAATGAGAAGTTCCGGGGCTTGGTCACCAACATTGCTAACACGGCCAAGGATGCGCTTACGGCTGAGGCCGTGACTGAGTTTGAGGTGCGCATTCGCCTGTTGCCCGAAAGCTACCGGCACCTGCAGCGCACGGTGCGCGGCAAAACCATCGTGCCTTTTCGGCCGGGCATGACGGCCTCGGTGGACATTATTACCGACCGCAAATCGGGCGTGCTGAGCGTGCCGCTGGCGGCCGTGACCACTCGTTCAGACTCTTCCAAAGCAAATACTGATGAGAAGAGCGGCCCCCGCGTGGGCTCGGGCCGGGGCACTGGCACGGCTACGGCCGTGGCCCCGGGCGGTAGCGCCAAAGCCGAGATTCAGGAAGTTGTATTTGTGATTAAGAACGGCAAGGCCGTGCTCACGCCGGTGAAAACGGGCATCAGCGACTTCCAGAATATTCAAATCCTGAGCGGCGTGCAGGCGGGCGAGCAAGTGGCCAGCGGCCCCTTCCGCGCCGTGGCCAAAAGCCTGAAAGACGGGGCTAACGTGGAAATCAAGGACGCGAAAAGCCTGAACAAAGAAGCGCTGAAAGAAGACGCGGAAACCGCTAATTGACCGAATCAGTCGTAAATACAGCGCGTCTAGTTGAGCGTAGCGATAGAACGTCATGCTGAGCAGCTTCGGTAAGCTCAGCATGACGTTCTGGGTTTAGAACGCGTACCCATCCTGGACAGCCAAATTTAAAATCTCACCCTCTTGGAAAAAATAGCCATGCTCGGCGGCGGCTCCTGGGCCACCGCGCTTACCAAAATTCTCAGCGAAAACGGCGCCCGCGTTGATTGGTGGTTGCGCTCGAAAGAGGACGTGCAGCACCTGCTGCGCACCCGCCATAACCCGCGCTACCTCTCGGCCGTGCAGTTCGACCTGAACCGCGTGTACCCGACTACCGACTTGCAGGACGCCGTGGAAGAGGCCGATTGGCTGGTGCTGGCCGTGCCCGCCGCCTACGTGCAGCCCGTGCTTGATAAGCTGGACCGCGACGTGCTGAAGCACAAAAAGGTGATTTCGGCCATCAAGGGGATGATTCCGGGCAAAAACCAACTGGTGACCGACTACGTGGCCGAGCGGTTCAAATTGGGCCGCCATCAGTTGGGCGTCATTGCCGGGCCCTGCCACGCCGAAGAAGTGGCCCTCGAAAAGCAGAGCTACCTCACCATCGGCTCGCCCGATGCCGGGCTGGCGCTGGAGTTCTGCGAATTGCTGCGCAACCGCTACGTGCGGGCTTACCCCGCCCAGGACCTCGACGGCATCGAGTACTGCGCCGTGATGAAAAACATCATTGCCCTCACCGGCGGCATTGCCCACGGCGTGGGCTACGGCGACAATTTTCTGGCCGTGTTGGTGAGCAACGCGGTACAGGAAATCCGGCGCTTTCTACAAGCCATCAGTCCCCAGCCGCGCGACTTGTCGGCCTCCGCTTACCTCGGCGATTTGTTGGTAACGGCTTATTCGCAGTTCTCGCGCAATCGCACGTTTGGCAGCATGGTGGGCCGCGGCTACTCGGTGAAATCAGCGCAGCTGGAAATGAACATGGTGGCCGAGGGCTACTTCGCCGTGAAATCCATTCACGAGCTGAACAAGAAACTGAAGGTGAACATGCCCATTACCGAGGCGGCCTACAACATTTTGTACGAGCGTATTTCGCCAGCCGTGGAAATGGAATTGCTGAAGGAAAAGCTACGGTAATACGATGAACTGGCTCCCGCTTGCCTTGCTCACGGCCCTGTGCCTGGCGCTCTACAACTTCTTTATTAAGCTCGCCGCCGACCATGTGCCGCCGGCCGTGGGCGCGGTAGTGCTCCAGCTGGTGGCGGCCGGCCTCGGGGGCGCGTGGCTGCTGAAACTAAAGCTGGAAGGGCAACCGCTGGCTATTTCGGGCAAGGGGCTGGCGCTGGCGGCGCTGGCCGGGCTGGGCGTGGGACTGGCCGAAATTCTGACCTTCGTGGTGTTTCAGCGCGGGGTTGATTCCTCCGTGGGCACACCGGTAATTGTGGGAGGCTCGGTGCTGCTGACGGCTGTGCTGGGGCTGGTGGTGCTGCGTGAGGCGCTGTCGCTGCCCCAGGCCGGCGGCTTGCTGCTGATTGTGGCTGGTATTGCGCTGCTGGCGCGGGGGCATTAATTAGTCGGCTTCCGCCACGGTGTTAATCGTGCCTCCAAGGCTTGGTGTTGAGCGGATAACTGTTGGGCATGCGGTAGATTTCTACTTCTGAATTATGGTAAGCCGGCGGAAAGGCGAAAAGCGGTTGGAAAAAGCCGCGCTTACCGGGAAAGGCCACCACGTAAGAATAACGCGTGTTGGGGCGTTGCATATTATCAATCTGCCAGGTGCGCTCCCGCGCCTGGGTGTGCGCATAGAAGCGGAAGAACAGGTTGTGGGTGGGTTCGGGTATCAGTACGGCACCGGGCGGCTGAGTGGCCAGCCAGTGCAGGCCGGCATGGTAAGCGGCATTGGTGCCCCGGGCTACGGGGTTGACGCGCACCACGCTGTAGGTTTCATATAGGCCAAATAATACCGCCAGCGTGGCCAGACCGCGCCTCATCCAGCGGAACTTTGGTGCCGTCCACCGCGACAGAGCCCAATCAACCACTAACCCCGTCAGAATAAAGAAAAAGGCGGCTTTGTAGAGTAATACCCGCTCCGGGGGAAAAACCCGCTGCACCATGATAATAGCGTAAGGAAACGCCATAAACCACAAAGCTGGTACGCCCAAAGCCCGTAGCTGACGGGCCGGCTGCGCGCTCAATTGATTGGTTCGGACTTGCTGGAACATCCATCCCAAAAAAGCCAGAACCGGCAGGGTTATTAATGCTCCCAGCGTGCGCTGGCCCGCCAGAAAGCCTTCATTGTGCCACAAATAGCCGGGCAGGCCAGTCCAAAATGCCCCCGGTGCCAGCGGGGCCACGTAGCCGTTGCCCACGAACGCCGACCCGCCGGAAACCAGCAGGAGCGGGGCATACAGCAGCACCGCGCCCGCGCCAATACTTAGGCCTATTCCCGCTAGCACCCCCAACTGCGGCCAGGCCCGCTGCCGCAACACGCCCAGCCCCAGCCAGGAAAAAGCCGAAGCCAGCACGTATACAAATGGCGGTACTGTGTAGCAACCCAGCACGCCAGCCAGCGCCAGGCCTGCCCAGGCTGCCCGGTGCCGGCCGCGCTCCAGGTTTAATTCTAACGTGCTGAAAAACACCACGACGGCCAGCAGAATCAGCAGCCAGTAGCCGCGGCCCACGCCCGCGTGGTACAGGCTGAGCTGCAGCCCGCTGAATAAGCTCACTGCTACCAGCGCCACCCGAAAATTACTGCGCCGTACCAAGCCCGCGAACAGCAAAACCGTGGCTGCCGTGCTGATAAGCAGGACCGGCAGCCGCATACTCCACCAAAACCCGGGGCTTACCTGGTAAAACAGCAAGCTGATGGTGTTCGAGAAAACGTGGTTGTTGGGGATGGGATAATAGGCGCTGGTAGCCAGCAGTCCCTTACTCACAAATACTTCGTAGGAAACCGCGTCGTCGTATTCCGGATTGGCGAAACTGAAATAGACGCGCACCAGCGTGAGCAGCACCAGAAAAGCCCAGCTCAGCCTCCGTTCCTGGCGGCTGAGCGTTCGTAAGGCCCCGAGCAACCCGGCGCCCGCTGAGCTGATTTCCACTAATAATTTACTCAGTTCCCGTCGGCCCACCGCGGGTAGAACCATAAGGCCCAGGAGCGCAACAAGGAGCAAGGCACCCAAGGCCAGCCCCTGGCAAGCCACGGATAACTCAGCCGCCGTAAGCGCTTGGACATGCCAGCCGTAAAAAGGAAATATTTGGTCCAGCGCCCGAATTTCGACTGTGCTGGTTGCGGACAGCACCAGCGCAGCGTAGCCGGCGCAGGCCGCCAGTAGTGCTGTGGCCAGGCTGGCCAAGAACCGAGGCAAAGGCTCGCTCATGAGGAGGTTCCCTTAAGCGTGAGCGGGCAACGCTCCAAGCTTAGCCAGCTCTTCCCACACCCGGTGCGTGGGCAGGCCCATCACGGTGAAGTAGGAGCCTTCGAGCCGGTGGATGCCCACCATGCCCAGCCAGTCCTGCGCGCCGTAGGCGCCGGCTTTGTCGAAGGGGCGGGCGGTGGCAATGTAGTGGCTGATTTCGGCCGGGCTGAGGGAACGGAAATGCACAGTGGTCTGGTCGGAGAATACCACCTCGCGGCCATCGCCGCAGCGCAGGCACACGGCCGTGAATACGTCGTGCGCCCGGCCCTGCAAGCGGGTGAGCATGGCGGTGGCTTCGGCTACGTCGGCGGGCTTATTCAGCACGTCATCGCCCAGGCACACGATGGTATCAGCGGTGAGCACCACTTCATCGGGTGCAAGGCCTGGCGCGTAGGCGGCTGCTTTGTGGGCCGCCAGGTATTCGGCTACTTCGGCCCGCCGCAGGTGGTCAGGAAATTCCTCGTCGACTTCCAGCAGCCGAATTTCATAGGCCAGGCCCAGTTCGGTGAGCAGCTGGCGCCGCCGGGGAGAATTGGAAGCTAAAATCAGTTTCACGCGAGCGGGTTTTGAAAATACGCAGCAAATAGGTTGTCGGCTTCGTCATCGGCAATGCTGCTAAATAGGAAGCCGCCGATGGTTTTCGGATAAAAGAAAGTTGATTTGGGGGGCATCACGGCTCCCGAGTGGCACACGGCCGTTACCTCGGCCATGCTCACCTCATTCACGATTAAGGCGGCCCGGGCTTCGCCGCGGTCCACGCGCTGCAGGCATTCGGTGAAATTGCGCACGTAAGCCACGCCCGGCCAGATGCGCTGGGCATCGGGCCCGACGATGCCCAAAGCCTTTTCCAAGACAAAAAAGTGCAGTACTGTCAAATCCAACGCCTTTACTTCGGTGGTGGTATCCCAATCGAGCTGGGAATGAACCTCGGGGCGCAGACGGATTTTGTAGGCCTGGCCGCCAAGGTAAAGACCAAATGCCCAGGGCTTGCCGGCAATTATTTCGGGTAGAACATTGACGTCGTCTTTGGGCATTACCGTGAAGTATTTTTCAAGCCGGGCCAGCAGCTCCGCATCGCTGATATCGCCGGGCAGCTCCAGCAACAGGCGGTGCGTGGGCAGAATACGCAGGTCGTCGGCGGCCGAGTTGGTCAAATACATCAGGTGGTAGTTCCAGGGCTCGCGGCCGTTGGCGCGGCCATCGGTTGCTTTCTCCCGGGCCTGGCGGTAGGTTAGGGAGCCTTCGTAGCGGTGGTGGCCATCGGCCAGAATTACCTGCCGGGCCGCCAGCACCTGCTGAAAGCGCCGGATAACGGCCGCGTCCTGAATTACGGCCAGCACATCCCGCGCGCCCTGGTAGTCCTCTTCGGTTTCATGGAGCGGCGTGCGCATGGCCTCGTCCAGGTAAGTTTCTAATTCGAAATCCTCGTCCTGATACAAGCCGTGGGTGGCGCTGGACTGAAACTCCGTGCGGGCCAGCAGCTCGGTCCGGTCGTTTACGGCGGCGGGTAGGGTGTTTTCGTGGCGCAGCACCACGTTGTCGGCCCAGTCGTGCGCCCAAATGTGGCACATGAACCCTTTCCGGCAATATTCCCGGCTGCTGCCGGGCAGGCGGAAATACTGGTAATAGGCGTAAATGCCGGGCAGTGCATCCTGGACCAGCACCCCGCTGGCCTGCCACTCGCGCAGGCACTCCAACGCTGCCGTGGCGGGGTCGGCCGCCCGCGGCACCGATAGGTGAATGGAATTGAGCGGATTGCGGTACAAAGCCTCGCGCTGCTTGGCCGATACGACGTCGAACAGCGGCGACACGTACGCGTCGATGTCAGTACTTAAAACCGGGTTGTAGCGCCAGCCGCGCAGGGGTTGAATCTCAGCCATCTAATGAATTAAAATGAATAATTAAAAATTAAAAATGAGGTTTCGACATCATGAAATCTTAATTAGTGATGCCAAACTTTAACTATTCATTTTCAATTTTTAATTGACTTCACGGGGCCAGGCGGCTTCTTTTCCACGCACTGCCTTCGCGTTCGTACACGATGCGGTCGTGCAGGCGGCTGGGTCGGCCTTGCCAAAATTCCACCCGGTGCGGCCGCAGAATGTAGCCCCCCCAATTGTCGGGCCGGGGGAGCGGGTCCTGCGCGCCAAACTCCTCAGCCATGCGAACTTCGCGGGCTTCCAACTCCTCGCGGCTGCCAATTACCTGGCTCTGGGGCGAGGCCCAGGCCCCGAGCTGGCTGCTGCGCGGCCGGCTTTGAAAATACTCGGTGGAGAGCGACTCGGGGGCTTTTTCAATCCGGCCTTCCACCCGCACCTGCCGTTCCAGGCCGGGCCAAAAGAAGTTGATGGCCGCCAGGGGCTGCGCGGCCAGCTCCTGGCCCTTGCGCGAATCGTAATTAGTATAGAAGAGGAAGCCCGCATCCTCGGGCAGCCCCTTGAGCAGCACTACTCGTGACGACGGTTGCCCAGTCGCCGATACGGTGCTCAGCGTGAAGGCCGTAGGTTCTTCGAGGTGCGCGGCCAGGGCCTCGTCCAGCCACTGACGGAACTGGTGCACGGCATCGGGCAGCACGTCGGTTTCCGAGAGGGTGCGCTGCGCGTAGGTTTTGCGCAAGTCGGCAAGGTGGGAGTCAGTCATTTTTCAGGAGAGCGGTAAGCAATTAACAGCGGACAAAGGTTGCGTAGTAATGCCCAAGCAACGGCCCATGCCACGCAAGACTTGTCTGGCAAACGGAACAATTTTCACTGCGTTGCAGTCTTAGTTGGCCGGTTCGAGCGAGCAAAATGCGCTTCGGGCTGCAAGGTACCACCAAGTGTCAGCGGGCCGAACGGCGCTCTTTTGTTTGGCTTGTGGGCAGCCACTACTTATTCCCAGAAAACATGCGTCCCGGCACCCTGCTCATCTCTCAGCCCTTCCTGGGCGACCCCAATTTCGCCCGCAGCGTGGTGCTGCTTTGCCGCGACGAGCCCGAACACGGTAGTTTCGGGCTGGTGCTGAACCGGCTCACCTCCATCACGCTGGGCGATGTGCTCGACCTGCCACCCCAAGCCGGGAGCGGGGCGGCTGAGCTGCCACTCTACGTTGGCGGGCCCGTCGAGCCCAATACGCTGCACTATCTGCACCGCCAAGCCGACCTGCCCGGAGCCAATGACTTGGGCCAGGACGTGTATTGGGGTGGCGATTTTGAGCTGCTGCTGGGCCTGATTGGCAGCGGGGCCGTGGCGGCCGACGAAGTGCGCTTATTTGTGGGCTATTCGGGCTGGTCGGCGGGGCAATTGGCGGGCGAAATGCAGGGTCAGAGTTGGATACGGCACCCCGCGAGCGCCGGGAAAGTGTTTACTTTGTCATCTGATGCCTTTTGGCGGGAGATTTTGCGGGAGAAAGGTGGGCGTTTTAAGGTGCTGGCCAACTATCCGGTCGACCCTCGTTTAAATTGATTTGTTTCATGCGCGGTTTACGGGCCGTGGAATTGTTTTTTACCAACTCTTTTTTGCTCTCTGCTCTGGCTCCACTCGCGGGGCTGGCTTTTACGAAGATTTATGGCTGCTGAAGAAAACCCCACTGCCCCGCTCGCCGGTGGCCCCGACCCGGCCGCCGAGGACCGGATGACCATTTTGCAACGCCGCCTGGCTGAGATTCAGGATAACACGGGGGACGCAACTGCTGCTGCCGCGCTCCCTGCTGCTGAAGCCCCTATCGAGCTGCCCGCGCAAGGCACCCCTGCATTGCCCGCCGACCAGCCCGCTGGGGCAGGAACGGCCGAAGCGTCTGCCCCCCAAGTGTCAAGCGCCCTGAGCCCGTCAGCCGGTTCGCCCGAAGCCGCCGCTGCCGCCGAAACCGCGCAGCACGTGCCCGATGCCGTGACCGTTGATGGGCACGACATGTCGGCTCCCGAAGCCCGCGCCGTGGCGCACTACGGTTCCGGTATGATTCCGAATCCCGATGCGTTGCCGGCCGTTGAGCACATTGGCAGCGCCACGCCCGCGCCCATTGCCGACCCGGAAACGGAAAGCGTCCCGGCCGCGACGGCAACCGTGGAAGAGCAAGCACCGGAGCTGCCCACGGTGGACCTGCACAGCGCCTCGGAATTGGAAACTGCAACGGAGCCGCTGGCTGCACTGCCTACTTCTTCCGATACGCCCCTAGCTGGCGAGGCTACCGAGAGCGCGGCCGAAGGGGAGGAGACGTACGTGTCAGAAACCGTTGCTCCCGACTTCACGGCCCTCGACCTGCCCGCTCAGGCTACTTACCTGGTTGAGCTGCTGCGCCGGCCCGATGCCCGCCGCAACCGTAAGCAGATTCAGGACCTCACCCGGCAGTACGAAGCCAATGTGGGCCTGGCCCGTAGCGCCGCTCGCCAGAAGTTCGCCGAAGGCGGCGAAGGCGCCGAGGCGTTCGCATTCCAGCAGCCCGAGGGCCAGCAGGAGCTGAACAAAGCTATGCAGGAGTTCCGCGAGAACCGTGTCAAAGACGCGAAAGCTGAAGATGTCAGCCGTGGCGATAATCTTATCAAGAAAAAAGCAATGCTCGACCAGCTCCGTCTGTTGGTTGAAGCCGCTGAAACCAAGGACAGCTCGGCCAAGCTGAAGGCGCTGCAAGCCGAGTGGAAATCCACCGGTGCCGTGCCCCAGACCGACAGTCAGGGCATTTGGGACACTTACCACGGCCTGCTCGATATCTATTACAGCAAGCAGGGCCGGTTCCTGGAGATGAAAGACCTGGACCGTCGCCGCAACCTGGAGGCTAAAGAAGCCCTCATCAAGCGTGCCGAGGCCCTCGATTCTGCGCCCGGTATCAACAAAGCCCTCGACGAGCTGACTAAGCTGCACGAGGACTGGAAGCACATCGGCCCCGTGCCGAACGACCAGCGCGAGCCGCTGTGGCAGCGCTTCATTGCCGCGTCCGACGTGCTGCACCAGCGTCGCAAGGAGTTTGTGGACCAGCGGTCGACGGTGGAGAAAGCCAATTTGGTGGTGAAGCAGGCCCTGTTGGAGCGCGTGCTCCCCTTCGCTACGTTCGATACCGACCGGGTTAACCTTTGGCGCTCCAAAACCGACGAGCTCCAGGAAATTAAAACCGAGTGGGAAGCAGCGGGCCTCGTGCCCCGCGCCCAGGCCGATGCCCTCAACAAGCAATACTGGGCCGCTTACAAGGCTTTCTTCAATCGCAAGAACGATTTCTTTAAGTCGCTCGACAACGAGAAGTCGGCCAACGTGAAGGCCAAAGTGGCCCTCATTGAGCAAGCCGAGGAAGCTGCCAACAACGCCGATGGCGATGCCGCCCGCCAAGTAGTTATCCGGGTGCAAAAGGAGTGGAAGGAGGTGGGCCGCGTGCCCGACAAGCTGGCCGACAAGCTTTGGCACCGCTTCCGCGCCGCCTGCGACACCATTTTCGACCGCCCGCGTCAGGAGTCGCGCCAGCGCGAGGAGAAAGTGCAGCAGTCGTCGGTGGAGCAAACCACGCACCTCGACCAGATTGCCGAGCAGGTGAATGCCCTTTCGGCCGATGCCCCAGGCTCGCTGGAAGGCTTCCGCGCCTTGCTGGCCGGCTGGGCAACCGAATTCGACCCCTCTGATGAGCAGCCCAACCGGGGTACCGCCGACCGTAGCGAAGAACAGCTTATTACCTTGCTGGGCAAGTACCTCGACCACGTTCCCGGCTTGGGCTACGCCGACCGCGGCGACCTGTTGTTCCAGACCGAAATAGCCCGCCTGAAGGCCCGTCCGCAGGCCCAACAGCAGCTAACGCGCAAGGAAATGGCGTTGCGCAAGGAAATCAACGAGCTGGAAAACGACCACGCCACCCTGCAAACCAACCTCGACTTCTTTGCTCGCTCCAAAAACGCTGCTCAGTTGCGGGAGGAGTACCAGGGCCGCATTGCCGAAGGACAGAAGCGGATTGAAGTTTTGAAAAAGCAGCTGCGGATTATCCGCAGCTAGGTAAGTATCGAAACCCTATAGTAATCAGTCGAAAAGGGGTCCGGTGCGCATTGCACCGGGCCCCTTTTATTGTTAAAAGAAGCATTGACGCTGGCATAAGCGCATTATTTGCGTACTTTTGTCACAGCAACTAGCCGCCTTAGCTCAGTTGGTAGAGCTTCTGACTTGTAATCAGAGGGTCGTTGGTTCGAGTCCGACAGGCGGCTCACATATCCTTTACCGGAACACCCGGAAAACAACTTCACACTTCGTGGAGGCCGTTTTCCGGGTTTTTTGCGTCTGGGGGAATCGGTGGTCTGCGATGTTGTGACGGGCCGCAACCGGCTGGGCCTTTGTACTCGTTTCGTCAGGGTGGGCTTTCGCTGGGGTCACTGCTTGGTTTGCCCATTGGGAACAAGCCGGTCATAAACAGGGCAGGGGTGGCTTGAAAAACAGGATTGGCAGCGCCTACACACCGAGGTAAAAAAGCGGTGAGCCGAAAGTCCTGGCGGCGGGGTTTTGCCGCTCCAGATTCACTCATCAACATTTCTTCCGCTATCGGGTTTTCCGGGTATGACGCAAGGCCAACAAGCTGCTCTCGGAACCTTTGGTTACTTCGATTTTGCCCAGCTGCCCATCGGCAAATTCACCCAACCGGAGCTGGCCGGTTTTATCAAAGTGGTTTTGGTGCAGGCGGGCGGGCGGGTCGTGATTGATTTCAACGAGTACCGCCTCGAACAAGACGTCTTGTTCTTCATCAACGTCGGCCAGTACTACTGGTTCGATTTGGACTGCATCGGTACCGTACTCTACTACCACCGGGATTTTTACTGCATTCAGATTCACGACAAAGAGGTGGCCTGCGACGGCATTCTCTTTCATAACGCCTACCACGTTCCCGTGGTGTTCATGAATGACGAGGCCCGGGCCATCATGCGGGCCATTGTGCAGGAAATACGTGCCGAAATGGCCCTGCAGGATTCCGGCATGGAGGGAATGTTGCGCATCCTGCTCAAACAGCTCATCATTCGGTCCACCCGGCTCTGGAAGCAGCAGCACCACGTGGTGAGCGAGGAAGCCCGGCAGGAAGTGGAGTTTTCGCGCACGTTCAGCCAATTGGTGGAGGGGCACTACACCCGGCAGCACGCCGTGGCCGACTACGCGGCCATGCTGCACATCACCCCCAAGGCCCTGAACAAGCGCATTACCCGCTTTAGCAATAGCACGCCCAACGACGTGATAAAAAACCGGATTATCCTGGAAGCCAAACGCCTGCTGATTCATACCCAACTGAGCGTGAAGGAAATCGGCTACTTGTTGGGCTACGACGACCCGTCGTACTTCATTCGCCTGTTTACCAAGCAGGTGGCGACCCCGCCCCAAACCTTTCGCTTGCATTACCAGACCAGCGTGGCCTAACGGTGTGGCGGGGCAGTGCGGGGCGGGAAAAATGTGCTGTTTTTATCGACAACGGTGCCTTGAGGGGTCTAACGAACGCCGATACTTTTGTACTATTCCTGTTCCCTTAACAAGGAAGCCGGTTTACCCACTCCGCGTGTGCGAGGTGAGTAAACCGGCTTCCTTGTTAAGGGAACAGGACCAGCGTCGGTCTTAATTCTTTGCGGCGGGACAACTTTGGGGAGGTCCACGGGGCTCGTGCCTGATTGGGTTCGGTTGCGTCCTGAATCCGAACCGGAACAATGGTCAGCTATTTTGGCCGCCAGGTCAGGCTCAACCCTGTGCCGCCCGCTGGGCTCCACATCGGCACCATACTTACGTCCCGGCCAATGGGCTTGCGGCCCCAGCGGTTGCGGTGGCTGAGGTAGGCGAGGTGGGCCGATAAGATGCCAAATCCCGCTCCGGCAAATACGTCGGATTGCCAATGTTTGTCATTCACCATCCGCAGCACGGCTACGCTGGTGGCAATGCTGTATGCCCCAATGCCGTACCACTGGCTTTTATCACGCAATTCGGTGTGAACGATGCTGGCCGCCAGAAATGCTTGCGCCGTGTGGCCCGAAGGAAAGGCAGTGGAAGCCCCCCCGTTCGGGCGTTCGATTTTGGTGAGCCTTTTTACCGTGAAGACGCTGGCCAGCATAATAGCCTCGCCTTTGAGAATGACCAGCCCCAGGTTTACCCGGTCGTTGCGACTTTCTACGCCCGCCAATAGCACTCCGCCCAGTTCGAAATAGGGCGCGAACTGGAGATAATCATCGACGCGGGTGTGGGGGCCGGGGCCAAAGGCCCGATTGATGTCGTTGCGGGCATCGTAGGATGAGTAGATGCCATTGCCGTTGATGGTGCTAATGCCGTAGCCAATGAGCACGGCGGGAACGATGGTGGCTCGGAACAGCTTGCTGCGTAAAAACGGTTTCCTGGTTGTTGACGAAGCTCCGCTGGGATTCTGGAATTTATGGGTGGTGTCGGCCGGGCTCGTCGTGCGCGGTACCTGCGCGGTAGCAAGCTTCGGCGTGAGGCTTAGTGGCAGGAGCAGGGCTAGGGCAACTGTGTAGCGCGAAATCATGGCAATGACAATTTGATGGAAATGAACAAACTATGGCTCCTAATGAGCAATAATGACTTTTTGGAGAACGAAGGGTGAGGCGTGCGGGTAGTTGGGGCCGTTGAGGCTGCTAACTTGTTGCCTTATTCTGAGTTCTCTTGGTTTTTATAGTAATGTATGCGTTTAGTGCAGGTTGAAACCCCAACTCAGGCCCTCGAATTCTTGCAGTTTCCGGTGCGCTTGTACGCGGCCGATGCCAACTACGTGCGGCCGCTTACCAAAGACCTCGAAGCGGTATTTGACCGGCAAAAGAACAAGTATTTTCGCCATGGCGACCTTTGCCGCTGGCTTTTGGTCGATAATACGGGTCAGACTTTGGGCCGTGTGGCCGCCTTCGTGAACGAGCACACGGCCCACACATTTGCCCAGCCCACGGGCGGGATGGGCTTTTTTGAGTGCGCTGACAGCCAGCCCGCGTCCAATATGCTGCTCGATGGCTGTCGCGCCTGGCTAGCTTCCCAAGGAATGGAAGCCATGGATGGTCCCATCAATTTTGGCGACCGCGACCAATGGTGGGGTGCATTGCTCGATAATTTCGGCCCGCCGCTCTACGGCCAAAACTACAACCCGCCGTACTACCGCCGGCTGCTGGAAACCTACGGATTTGGGCGCTATTTCAATCAGTACACGTATTTTCGGAAGGTGGCTGCGCCGTTGTCGCCGGCTTATCAGCAGAAGGCGCAGGTGCTATTCAATGACCCGGATTACAGCTTTGAGCACTTGCGGCTTTCCAACCTGGCCAAGTACACCGAAGACTTCCGGCAGGTTTATAACAAAGCCTGGGTGAAGCACGACGGCGTGAAGGAGATGCAGCCCGAGCAGTCGGCGCAAATCATGAAAAAGCTGCGGCCCATCATCGACGAGCAGATATGCTGGTTTGCCTACTACCAGGGCGAAGCAGTGGGTTTTTTTATTGCGCTGCCCGAACTCAACGAGCTTTTCTGTTACGTGAACGGTGACTTAAACTGGGTGGGCAAGCTCAAGTTTGCCTGGCACCGTTGGCGTGGGGCGGTGCGCACGTTCACCGGCATCGCCTTTGGCATTGTGCCCGCGCACCAGGGCAAAGGACTGGAAACCGCCTTCGTCCTGACCGTGTGCAACACCGTGCAGGACACCAGCAAAGTGCAGTACGAAGATTTCGTGATGAATTGGATTGGCGACTTCAATCCTAAAATGATGCGCGTGGCCGAAGCTCTTGGTGGGACTATCTGGCGCACCCACGCTACCTACCGCTACCTTTTCGACCGGACCAAGCCCTTTGAGCGGGCCCCGATTATTTCCTGAGTTAACTGTGCCGGGACGAGGGGAATAGCAAGCCACGCAAACTTGACGTCCCCCGATTGCGTACCTGCTCTGTGCTTTTTGGAGACGCTGACTCAGTTGTTTCCTTTTTTGAAGTATGTTTATTTCACGGCGTTACATTCCTCATTGATGCGTTTAATTTCTCGCTTGGCCATGTTTGGCGCATTGTTTTGCCTGGCTACCGGTTTCAGCGGCTGCGGCTACGTGCGCTACCTCATTCCTCTCAATCCAACTGCTAAAAGCACCGCGCTGCCGCTCACGCACGCCGCCTGGGACGGTCTGTTGAAAAAATATGTGAACGACCAGGGCCTGGTCAACTACAAGGCCCTGCAGGCCGACAGCTTGGCCCTGAATGCGTACCTGCAGGATGTGTCGGCCAATCTCCCCGGCCGCAGCTGGACTCAGAACGACCGGCTTGCGTATTGGATTAATGCCTACAATGCCTTCACGGTGCAGCGTATTATCCGCAGCTACCCGGTGAAAAGTATCAAGGATTTGGGCGGCGATAAGATTTTCGTCAATACGCCGTGGGACCAGCACTTCATCAAGCTGGGCGATACCCGGTACTCGCTCAATGACCTGGAGCAACGCATTATTCGCAAGAATTTCGATGACAACCGCATTCATGTGGCGCTGGTGTGCGCGGCCATGTCGTGCCCCCGGCTGCGCAATGAGGCGTTTACCGGTCCGCGACTCAACGAGCAGCTCGATGACCAGGCCCGGGGTTTTGTGAACAATCCGGCTAAAAACAAGCTCACGCCAGCCGACAAGCCCCAGGTGTCGTCCATTTTTAATTTCTATCCCAAGGATTTTGCCAAGAATGGCAGTACCTCGGTGCAGAACTTTATCAACCGCTACGCTACCCAGAAAATCAAGCTCGATGCCTCGCTAAGCTACGTGCCCTACGATTGGTCGTTGAACGTGCAGCGCTAACCCCTATTTTTACGGCCCCAACTGGCGGCTGCTACTTCGGGTAGCAGCCGCCTTTTTTTGTTAACCAGCCAACGCTGCACTTTTAGTATTCTTTGCCCATGTCATCTCCGCTAATCACTGCTACTGCTGCCTTTATCGAACAAAAATTTGCCGGTGAAGGCAGCGGGCACGACTGGGCTCACATCCGGCGGGTGTGGCTCATGGCCCGCCGGCTGGCCGTTGCCGCGCCCGAAGCCGACCAGGAAGTAACCGAGCTTGCGGCGTTGCTGCATGATATTGCCGATTGGAAATTTCACGGCGGCGATTACGAAGCCGGCCCCCGCGCTGCCCGTGAATGGCTGCGCAGCCAGGAGGCTCCCGAAGCCTTGATTGCGCGCGTCGAAACCATCATTCGGGAGGTTTCCTTCAAAGGGTTGGGGGTCGAAACGCCGGTATCTTCGGTGGAGGCGGCCCTGGTGCAGGACGCCGACCGTTTGGATGCCATTGGGGCCATTGGCATTGCCCGGGCCTTTGCTTACGGTGGGCACAAGGGCCGGCCCTTGCACGACCCCGCTATTGCTCCCGTGGCCCACGACAGCTTTGCCAGCTACCAGCTGAACACCGCTCCCACGCTCAATCATTTCTATGAGAAGCTGCTGCATCTCAAGGACCGGCTCCACACCGATGCGGCCCGGCAGGTTGCGCAGCAGCGGCACGCCTACATGGAAACCTACGTGGCGCGTTTTCTGGCCGAGTGGGACGGGGTTGACCAATAGGAGTGGGGCGGGTGTTGGAGCCGGGTAGTGCCGCGTGGGCCGGCTGCGTACCTTTGCGCCATGAAGCTGTTCCTCCGCTTACTTCCCTGCCTGCTGCTGTTTTTGGCCGTGAGCTGCCGTACGTGTCCCATCGAAACCTGCCATGTGCGCAAGGTGCATATGCACAGCGGCCAGCGCTACCGCGGTCAACCGTTGTTGAAGATGCAGAACCCGTCCATCGGCCAAAAAATCAAGACTTACAATCCCAAGTCCGGGACCAATCCGCAGGACAAAAGCAAGACGCTGAAGTAAGCGGTTTGCTGCCTGTACACCACGTTGCTTCCTACTGCTTCTGAGCCCGATAAAAGGCCGCTGCGCTTGCCGTTGCGGCCTTTTTGTTGTATCTTCGCACGCACATAAAGAACCATTCACCCTGCGGCTAAAAACCCCCTAATTTGGGGTTTATTTAAGCCGCCTATCAACCCCCTCAATGGCGGAAGGCGAAAAAATCATTCCGATAAACATCGAAGATGAGATGCGGGGCGCATACATCGACTACTCGATGTCGGTTATCATCTCCCGGGCCCTGCCCGATGTCCGCGACGGCCTGAAGCCAGTGCACCGGCGGGTGCTCTACGGCATGAGCGAGCTGGGCGTGAGCTACAATAAATCCTACAAGAAATCGGCCCGTATCGTGGGCGAGGTGTTGGGTAAGTACCACCCGCACGGCGACACGTCGGTGTATGACACCATGGTGCGCATGGCTCAGGACTGGAGCCTGCGCTACCCGCTGGTCGACGGTCAGGGTAACTTCGGTTCCGTTGATGGGGACTCGCCGGCCGCGATGCGTTACACCGAGGCGCGCCTCAAGCGCATTGCCGATGAAATGCTGGGCGACCTCGACAAGGATACCGTCGATTTCCAGCCCAACTTCGACGACTCGCTGGAAGAGCCCAGCGTGATGCCCGCTAAGTTCCCGAACCTGCTGGTGAACGGCACGTCGGGCATTGCCGTGGGCATGGCCACCAACATGGCCCCCCACAACCTGACGGAAGTGGTGAGCGGCATCATTGCCTACCTCGAAAACCCCGAGATTACGGTGGCCGAGCTCATGCAGTACGTCACGGCCCCGGATTTCCCTACCGGCGGCATTATTTACGGCTACGAGGGGGTGAAGCAGGCGTTCGAAACCGGCCGCGGCCGCGTGGTCATGCGCGCCAAGGCTACGTTCGAAACCTCTAAAACGGGCAAGGAGCAAATCGTCGTTACCGAAATTCCCTACATGGTGAACAAGGCGTCGATGATTGAAAAAACCGCCGCGCTCATCAATGACAAGAAGATTGAGGGCATTTCGGACATGCGCGATGAGTCGGACCGCGACGGCATGCGCATCGTTTACGACCTCAAGCGCGATGCCATGCCCAGCGTGGTACTCAACAACCTGTACCGCTACACCCAGCTGCAAAGCTCGTTCGGCGTCAACAACGTGTGCCTGGTAAAAGGCCGCCCGATGACGTTGAACCTGCAGCAACTCATCCAATATTTCGTAGAGCACCGCGCCGAGGTTATCGTGCGGCGCACGCGTTACGAACTGGCCGAAGCCCAAAAGCGGGCCCACATTCTGGAAGGCCTGCTGATTGCTCTGGACCACCTCGACGAGGTTATCGCCCTCATCCGTGGTTCGCGCGATCCGGAGGTGGCCCGTGGGCAGCTCATTGAGCGTTTTGCTCTGAGTGAAGTGCAGTCCCGCGCTATTCTCGACATGCGTTTGCAGCGCCTGACTGGTCTGGAGCGCGACAAAATTGTGGCCGAGTACAACGAGTTGATGAAGCTTGTAGACCACTTGAACGCCGTTTTGGCTTCGGATGAATTGCAGCGTGGCATCATTAAAACCGAGCTGTTGGATATCCGCGAGCGTTACGGCGATGCCCGGCGCACGGAAATCAATTACATCGGCGGTGATTTCTCCACGGAGGATATGATTGCCGACGAGGCCATGGTTATCACCATCTCGCGCGAAGGCTACATTAAGCGGACCAATCTGGACGAATACCGGACCCAGGGTCGCGGTGGTGCCGGCTCACGCGGGGCCATCTCCAAAAAGGACGACTTCACCGAGCATCTGTTCGTGGCTACAACCCACGAGTACCTGTTGTTCTTCACGGAACTAGGCCGGGTATTTTGGTTGAAAGTGTACGAAGTGCCGGAAGGAGGGAAGGCTACCAAAGGCTTGCCGATTCAGAACCTTATCGAGATTCCGCGCGAAGACAAAGTGCGTTCCGTGCTTAACGTGCGCGGTCTGAAAGACCCGGACTACCTCGAAAACACCTTTCTCATGTTCTGCACCGAGCAGGGCACGGTTAAGAAAACCCCGCTCGAGGCGTATTCGCGTCCCCGTACCGCTGGCATCAACGCCATTACCATCAACGAAGGCGACCGGATTCTGGATGTGCAACTGCTCACGCCGAACTCGGAAGTTGTGTTGGCTTTGCGTTCGGGCCGGGCGGTACGCTTCAACGAAAGTCAGGTTCGTTCGATGGGCCGCGCTGCGGCCGGCGTGCGCGGCATCAATCTCGATGGTGTAGAAGGCAACCGGGTAGTGGGCATGGTTTGTTTGGCTGACCCCACCCAGGAACTGCTCGTAGTAAGTGAAAACGGCTATGGCAAGCGCAGCTCGCTTGATGAGTTCCGCATTACCAAGCGCGGTGGCAAGGGCGTCCGGGCCATGAAGATTACCGATAAAACCGGTAACCTGGTGGCCATCAAGGATGTGAATGACACCGATGACTTGATGATTATCAATAAGTCAGGCATCACCATCCGTTTGCGGATGAGTGACTTGCGGACCATTGGTCGTGCCACTCAGGGTGTGCGCTTGATTAAAATCAGTGCGAACGATGAAATTTCTTCGGTAGCTAAAGTGGCGGCCGATGATAAAGAGGATGAAACGGAAGCCACGCTGGTAGCGGCGGGAACCGATGGGCTCGAAGCTGCTGGAGGTGCCCCAAGTACCACGCCGGAAGAACTGCCAACCGGACTTTCAGAAGATGCTGCTGCCGAAGAAGCCGATTTGGCATAATTGCTGAACAGGAGCGGGCCGGTCCATTTGGGCCGCCCCGTTTACTTTTGGCGAACCCAAGGTCGTAGGCATTCGTTTCGTTTAAATGGTAATAGAAGCGGTTGCATTTTTCTGCTCACTCATTTTTTTATCTTTTTCCGCTGTAAACGTTGCAGTTAGTTAGGACGAGAAGTCCGCTGACGTAACGTTCTAAAGCTCATTTCTGATTTTATGAAGAAGACTCTTTTGACGCTTGCTGCCGCCGTCGTGCTGGCGGCTAGCCTACCCTCGATGGTTTTGGCACAGACTTCGGCCGTAACCAACGCCATTTTGAACCAGCGTACCGGTCTGCTCGATAAAGCCCGCGTTGATATTGATAAGGCTATTGTGAATGAGAAAACCATGGGTAAAGCCAAAACCTGGTATACCCGGGGTGAGATTTACCAGGGTATGCTCGAAAGCCCTATTTTTGGCAAGCAATTGCAGCCGGGCGAAGGCGTTCAAAAGGCGTTTGAGTCGTATGCTAAAACCATTGAGATTGACACGAAAACCGGTGAGTTTGGTAAGCAAGCCGTGACGCGCATGGATGGTCTTTATGGTCAAGCGTTCAATGACGCTGTGACGAGCTATAATGCTAAGGAGTACGATAAGGCCATTGCTAGCTATAAGTTAGCTTCTCAAATTAAGCCTCAGGATACCACTGCTGTGCTTTATTCGGCTTATGCTTCGGAAGCCAAGCAGGACTTTGCCGGCGCCAAAGCGAGTTATAACCAATTGCTGGGCATGAACTACAAGTCGGTTACGCTGTACTCGCGTTTATTGCAAATGGCTAAGATGCAGAAAAACGAAGCTGAAGCAGCAAGCGTGGTTAAGGATGCTCTGGTAGCCTATCCTGCCAACAAGGCTTTCATGCTCGAAGATTTGAACATGTCATTAGCCAGCGGTAAAGGCGAAGATGCCTTGGGCAAAATTAATAAGTCTATTGCTGCTGACCCGTCTAATTCGAACCTTTATGCTGTACGTGGTTCTATGTATGACCAGCAGAAGAAGACGGACCTGGCGCTGTTAGACTACAAAAAGGCTGTTGAGTTGGACCCGAATAATTTTGATGCCCAGTTTAATCTCGGCGTCTATAATTACAACAAAGCCGCCGATTCGTATACTAAGGCTAGTAAGATGGATTTGAAGACTTACCAAGTGTCGGGTAAGAAGTTTGAAGTTCAAGGCAAGAAGTTTTTCGAAGCTTCGGTACCTTATTTCGAAAAAGCCTTGTTGTTGCAGCCTGATGACCGCAATACTTTGGTGTCTTTGCAGAAAGTCTATTTCCGTCTCGGCCGTACCGTCGACTCGGAACGTTTGAATGCGAAGCTTCAGACTATGAATAAAAAGTAATCAAACTTAGAAAGGTTAGGGGAGAGCCCGTCCGTTAATGGACGGGCTTTTTTGTATCCTTGTCCTTTGAGGAGTATTTAATTTAACATAATATAAATTATAAGACAAAATTATTTGAGGCTCTCTGGTTTATTTAGGTTGGTTCTTTTAGGTTCGTAGAATGTTGTTTACAGTTTCACTTTTTTGTCATGCACTACAGGTATGTAGCTTATTATTGTAGTGTAGTATTGAAGATGCATTTTGTTCGCGCCGTTTAATGAGGCGAGTGAGATGTCCCGGTCGCGCTCGTCTTATTATCACCTAATTTTATTCTGTTGTAGTCCTAAACGGACTGAAGAAGCGTTTCTTGTCTCCCGATTAATTCATTAGATTCTGGTCTTATTTGGTATAAAAACGTGACTTCATTTTATACTAAAGTATACTATTTAATATGTTGTAGCTATAACTTATAATTCTCACACTGAAGCTTGAGGAAGCTTAAAGAGCTTAAGTTTCTTATGTACTGAATTAACTTTTCAAAAATTCTTATCCTATGTTCAGACACGACCTCTTAATTTAGGTCAATGAAGGAAAGGAGTGGAGTAAGATTCT